>CAUZIB010000001.1:0-138245 GCA_963579735.1 Vicinamibacteria bacterium
CTCAGTTTAGTCTTTTAGGGGACTAGTCGACTTGCACCACCGTGCGGGACAGTCGGTTCGAGACAACGGTCTCCGCGACAAACAACCCGAACGCCCCCACCAGTAGATACCACCACGCGTCTTGCCGACGCTCGAGATCGGTCGGCGAAAATTCCCGACCCACCCCGGCCGCGCCGCCTTCTGTCGGCTGCGCCGCCAACCGTCCCGTCAAGCTGGCGGCAAGCTCGTCCGGGTCGACGGTGGTCAGGTCGGATTCCGACAAATCGACGTTGACGGCGAGAGAAAAGGTGGCACCACCGCGGGCGTCTCGGATCTCGTAGAACCCTTGCTCAGCGACAGTCAAGAATCCCGACCGAGCGCCTTGACTCACTGGAACCTGTTCCCCGGAAGGGGAGATGGCAATAAGGTCGGCCTCGGTAAGTCCGGCGCCGGCCAGTAAACCCCTCTGTTCGGACAGGTCCAGGACCTGTCCCGCCGAGAACCACGGCGTGGGTGGCGCGTATTCGGCAAGATGCTCGACAACCCGATGCAAAAACGGCAAATAGACGGGTTTGAGAGCGAGGTCGTTCCAGAAGTTGTCCAGGGTCGACGCCCAGAACAGGACCCGTCCCTCGCCAATGCGACGCTCGACAAGCGCCGGGTTGCCGTCATCAAACCGAGCCAGCACGACTGCCGAGTCGACCGGTTCGAGCGGCCGATACCGGAAGAAGCGGGCAGACCTCACGTCACCACTTCGGGGCGCGCTGAACAGCTCAAATACCGGGTGACTGTAGTCGACAAACCCAAGGCTCCCACCGCGGCCGGTGCGATCAACAGGACTGCCGACGACTCCGGGTAAGAGGTCAGGTCCGCCGGCGGCCCAGGCGCTTCGCTCGCCGGATACCACGAGCAGTCCGCCCCCCTCGCGTACGAACTGTTCGAGCGCAGCGGCTTCGGGACCCATCGGGGGACGAGTGTCGTTCAGAACCACGACGTGCCGGCCGGTCATGCTCTCGACCGACAGCGCGTCGAGTCCGACGGTCTCGACCGCGAACGCTGGACTCGTCCCGATTGCCAAGGCGCGGCTAACATAGAGCGCGTCTTCGGTGGCGTCGCGTTCGTTGCCGACCACGAGCACATTCACGACTTGTCCTGGCGACGCCACGAAATAGAAGACGTCGTCGGTGGCCAAATTGTCCTCGCGCGTGCGCACGGCACCGGCGACCGGCCGATCGTCCATCGTGACCGGCGAAAATGTGACGGTTGCCGAACCCCGAGCCGGCACATCCGCGGTGAGCCGCTCGAGCTCGCGGCCATCGATCTCCAATGTCACTGGCAGACTGGCGACCGCGTCGTCGCCACGATTAGTGAGTCGGGCAGTCACCGACACCCGTTCACGTCCGGAGAAATACTCACGATCAAACAGGACACCCACGACACTCACGTTCTCAGTCTGACTATCAGCGATGGGAATGGGCGTCAGAATGGTTCCGGCCGGAAACCGCACGCCGGTTGCGCTCTCGACCCCCGACCGTTGGAAATCACTAACCAGGACCGCTTCCAGACGGGGGAGGTCAGAACTTTCGAACACGCCTTCGGCGAGCTTGAGAGCCGGTCCGTAACGTGTGGTTCCCGAACCCAATTCCGCGTCCCGCAGGAAGGCGCTCAAACTCACGCGGTCGGTGGTTGACCGCGGCCCCGCGGCAGCCCCGCTGTCAAAGACAATCGTCGTGGCAACGTCCTCGGGTCCCAGATCGTCAATAGCGGCCAACGCGGCGGATTTCGCCCGGTCCCAGCGGTCGCCGTAACCCATACTGTATGACCGGTCGAGCAACACGACGACTTCGCGTGCCCCCCCGGCAATGGCCGCCAGCGCGGGCACGCGAAAAAACGGCCGAGCAAATGCAGCGAGTAAGAGCGCCACGGCCAGACAACGCAGGATCAAGAGAAACCAGTTGCGGATCCGCTGTCGTCGAAAGGAGCGGAATGGCACCTTGCGGATAAACATCAGCGAGGGAAACTCGATGACCTCTTTTCGCTCGCGCTGGATCATGTGGATGATCACCGGCACTGCGAGCGTCACCAACCCGAGAAAAAACAGCGGTGAGAGAAAGGACATCCTCGGTCTTTGCTCCTAACGAGACTTGGTCATCTTGTGCCGCATCGCCAGGAACTTGAAGAGCGCGTGGTCGAGGGGCGTCGCGGTATTGAACAGGGCGTAATCGATCCGATTCTCACTACACTGCTGCGTCAATGCGGTGATGTGTTCTTGCACCAACTGACGATACTGCTCACGCAGTTTCTCCGGCACAACCGGAATTTTTCGACCGGTTTCCAGGTCCTCAAAGCTCGAGGCCGCGTCATACGGAAAATCGACCTCTGCCGGGTCGAGCACGTGGAACACGATGACGTCGTTCCCGGCATATCGGAGCGGCTTGAGGGCATCCAACACCTGGCTGGGCTCGTGATAGAAGTCGGAGATCACGACAATCACGCCGCGCCGCTTGAAGAACTCGGTCGCTTTGAACAACGGCCCGGCGAGCGACCCGGGCCGGCCGGCCTCGATCCGATCGAGCTCGTGCAAGATCACGTCGAGATGTTTTGCCGACGGCGGCACCCGCGTCACGATATCCTCGTCGAACGTCACCAGTCCGACCCGGTCCCGCTGCTTGGTACAAAAATATGTCAGACAGGCGGCCAGGTATCGTCCGTAGTCGAGCTTCGATATACCTTTGCTACCAAAGCTCATCGAACGCGAAATGTCGAAGATGACAGAGAAATTCGCGTTCGTATCGGCCTCGAACTGCTTCACATAGAAGCGGTCGGTCCTCGCAAACACCCGCCAGTCGATAAAGCGGATGTCGTCCCCCGGCATATACCCGCGATGTTCCGCGAAATTGACCGACACCCCGAGATACGGCGCTTTGTGGAGCCCGTTGATAAACCCGTCCACCACGGTGCGCGCGAGCAGCTCCAGGCTCCCGATCCGAGCGAGCACCTTGGGGTCGACAAACCGAGCGCCGACAACGTTCGAAGTTGTGTCCGCCATTTTGCTCGGAGCTCCGGAGGCCCTCTACATATGAGAAGCCGGTTCCGGCACGGCGTCTAGCAGCTGCGTGACAATCTGGTCAGACGTGATGCCTTCTGACTCCGCGTGAAAATTGAGCAAGACACGGTGCCGGAGCACCGGGTTGGCGAGAGCTCGAATGTCCTCAAAACTGACGTGATACCGCCCCTGCGTCACCGCCCGAGCCTTACCGCCGAGAATCAGATACTGGGCGGCGCGGACGCTCGCCCCGTAGGCCACCCATTTCTTGACAAAGTCGGGGGCATCGCCGCCTGTCGCCCGGCTGGTTCGCACGAGCCTGAGCGCGTAGTTCAGCACCGCTTCGGAGACCGGCACCTTGCGGATGAGCTCCTGGAACCGGACCAGGTCGGCACCCGTGACGGCGTGCTTGAACTCTGGTTTCTGCACAATAGTGGTGGTCCGCACAACCTCGAGCTCCTCGTCCAACGGCGGATGCTCGATCACGATGTGAAACATGAACCGGTCGAGCTGGGCCTCCGGAAGCGGGTAGGTACCTTCGAGCTCGATCGGATTCTGGGTGGCAAACACGAAAAACGGCTCTTCAAGCTCGTAGGTGCGCCCCTGCACCGTGACCCGGTGTTCCTGCATCGCCTCCAACAACGCGGACTGCGTCTTGGGCGGGGTGCGGTTGATCTCGTCCGCCAGCAGGATATTTGTAAAAACGGGACCCGGAGCGAACACCATCTTGCGGTTTCCGGTGTCCGCATCCTCCTGAATGATGTCAGTACCGGTGATGTCTGACGGCATCAAGTCAGGCGTGAACTGAATACGTGAGAACTTTAGGTCGAGCACCTTGGCCATGGTCTGGATCAACAGCGTTTTTGCCAGACCCGGAACCCCGACGATCAAGCTGTTGCCACCGACAAACAGCGTCAGCAGCGCCTGCTCGATCACCTCACGCTGACCAATGATCAGCTTGTGCAGCTCGCTCAGGATCTCCTCTCGCCCAGACTTGAGCTTGTCGGCCACCGCAATGTCATCAGGCGCTTCAAGGTCACTCGGTTCGTCGACTTTCAGATCGGGGTCCAATACTCGCTCTCCTTACGATGTCGAAGACGGTCTCGCTCGCTTCGAACCGTCGCGGAACTTCACGCGGGGGCCGTTCGGTTAGTGCGTCATCGCATACAGCACGTAATTCACACCAAATTTGTACGCGTCGTTTGTGAGATCAACCGGGAGCCACGCCGTCCCATCGAACTCCCAGTATTCGCCGATATCGTTGTTGTAGTTTGCAACGACCATCAATCGCCTGGTCGGGTCATTGTCTTCGAACACACCATAAAACTGGGGTGTATATCCGATATACATCTCCTCCATGTCGAGGGTCTTGATATCGAAGAAGGAGTGAAAGACAGGGTGCGACACGTCGAGCTCGACGAGCTGGGCCTCCGGCAACGCGCGCCGAAGCTGGCTCTCGAAATTGCCCCAGTGCTCGCCCCGAAAATCGTCAAAGATGAGAAACCCGCCCTTGCGGAGATAGCCACCGAGACTCTCCGCCTCTTCATCGTTTTGACTCCAGTAACCCGGCTCTGACATATAAGCAAACGGATACCGATGCAGCTCGGGGTCATCGAGCGGAAGAATGTTGCCGCCAAACGGTCCTTGCACGGGATTCAAGAGCGACAGGTCGGAGAGAATCCGCACGAGATTCTGCTCGGCACGAGGATAGTCGTGCGCCCAGGGCAGATCGCGGCCACCAAAACGAAACCCGCTGCCGCCGAGGCTCATTTTGTAGCTCAAGCGCACAAACGTGAACCGACTGTCATAGGCGGTGTTGCCTGGACGCGTATCGCGCGCCGCCGCTGTGAACGCAGAACCGGCGGCACTCCTCATCACAGCGCCCCCTACGACGAGGGTCGCCAGAAGCACGCCCCCGACGATGTGCGATACAGGCCTCAGCGTCATTTGTCGGACGGGGCCCTTTCGTCCGCGCCCGTCTCTCCCGACTGAGACTCGATCTCGGCCGTGCGGGTTGCCTCCATCACGCGGATCTCTCGGCTCTTGAGCGCCAAATCGACCATCAACCGCTCGAGCTCTTGTTGATACTGCTCGGGATCGGCACCGCCCCGGATTCGCCTCAGCTCGTCCACACGCGTCTCCAGCCCGGCGCGCTCTTTGTACAACGCCAACAGTTCAGGATCGTCGGGGAAGGCCATCTCCGCTCGTAGACCCTCGCCGGTCACCAGAAACATGGTTCGCGCGACCATGCCATCCGCACCGTCGCCAGTCACAGGGTCAGGCTCGTCGCTCCCCTCGCCGTCGCCGTTGTCGTCGAGCAGCGCGTGCTCGGTGGCCAGGAGCCCCTCGGCCTCGTAGTGCTGCACGACGTTGGTGCGGGCATAGACAAACGCCTCGAGCATTGACACCCGGCGGTCTCGATTCTGGTCAGCGGCTTCCTCACCGTCGGCAAACGCTTCGACAAAGAACCCGCCAAACACCGATGCGTTCCGCTCGCGCCCGGTCTTAGTGGCCGTCATGATGGTGCGACCCGATCCCGAGAGCTTTTCGATAAACGGCCCGCTCGCGCTGGCGGTATTGACAAAGGTCACGTGCTGGTCGGTAAAGACCTCCATCAGCGTGGAAAACTCCTCGGCCGTCAAATCCCGACGAGGCAGGTTGATGCGGGCAACGTCGGTAAAGCTTCCATGTCCAAACAGCACGACGACGACATGGTCCTGCGGCCCGACCCGCTCGGCAATGGCAGTAATGGCTGACTCGATGTTTTCCCGGGTCGAGCGGTCGGCGATCAGAGCGGGGTCGAGGTCAGGGTCCTCTCCGAGATACGTGACGTTCTCGAGCGGAAGCTCATAACGGACGGTCGCGGCGTCGACCAACGTCGACGCCCACGTGTGAAACAACTCGGTATATTCGTCGTCTCCGCCCAGACCGGTCACCACCAACAGGTGGGTCTCCTGCGCCTGCAATGGCGCCGACGCGAACCCTCCCATCATCCACAACCAGCACAACCAGCTTCCCGCAGCGACGCTAGGCCGTGTCACCCTCACGCGAGCCCCCGAACCCGTCGATAGCCCCACTCACCAAGGACCAAACTGACGAGCAGGATGAGAAGGAGCGGCATGTCCCACAAATCTCGC
Source organism: Vicinamibacteria bacterium (assembly GCA_963579735.1). Taxonomy (GTDB): domain Bacteria; phylum Acidobacteriota; class Vicinamibacteria; order Vicinamibacterales; family UBA8438; genus CAUZIB01. Next base: position 6,163 of record CAUZIB010000001.1, read on the forward strand.
TCTTCGACGACCGTGACCCCGCTCCCGACATACTGGATGTCGTCCGGCAGATTGTCCACGGTATCCGGGGTATAAAAGCGGCCACCAGTTTCTTCCGCGACCCGCTGCAAGAGGGACGCGCGCATTGTCGAGTCGTAAAACTCCGAGTCGCTTGGTGCGACCTGAACATAGGTCGTGTCTTCCCCCAGCAACTCGTCGCCGACCGTGGCCTCGACGCGTATGTCGTAGAAACCCTCGGTGGCCGCGGTGAACGTCGCGCGATACTCACCGTCTTTTTCGGCAGTCCATTCCATCGGAAGTTCCACGAGACCTCCGGCAGGGTCGCTGACGACCGCGACGACATTGCTGTTGTTGAGCTCTTCGTAGTTTTCGTCGCCGACCGCAGCGAGTACGGTGACCAACTCTCCCGGCTCTGCCCGCTCCTGCGGCACACTGGCCATCACCTGATCGGGTGCGCCATCGGCCAGCCAGCGCAACAGCCGTCGCCAGAACGTCTCGTGGGTCATGTCGTCGACCGGGACGTCGGCATGCATCTGCCACATCCACGAATCCTGCACCGGGAAGGCCATCGATTTGCCGGCGCCGTAACGCTGAAACGCGAGCACGACCAAGTCCTCAGGGGTGGTCAACAGCGTGGTGGCGCCGGGCTTGACCTCGGTGATCGGGTTGACCACCGTGACTGGCGGTACCGTCTTCCACCGCTCGAGCGACGCGGCCTCGGTGTCGGCAATCAATGTGGACGGATGCGTGGCCCCAGCCCGAGTCGGTTGCACACTGACTTCTTGATAGAAGCCACCTCGACGGCTACGGCTCGGGTCCGCACTACGCTCGGCACTGGCATCCTCTGGTCCGTCACCCAACTGATCGAGGACGACCGGGAGCACCTCGGCCACGGGCGTTCCAGCATACCCGCCCTCGACAAATGAGCGATGACTGCCGAGCATGAGGAGCCCGCCTCCTCGATGATTTACAAAGTCTGCGATCATCCGGAGCTGGTCTGGCGTGAAATGCCCGGCCTCAATGCTGCCCAAAATCAGGCCTTGATATCTGAACAGCTCGGCGCGCGTGCGTGGAAAGCCACCAACGAGCTCATCCGGCCCTTCGAGATTTCGGCGATAAAACTTGTTCTCAGCAGTCCGCTGGAGCAGTGCGACCCGGAGGTTCTCGTCGTCTTGCACGCCCCGCAGCAGAAATTTGACCTCCCAGCGTGGCTCGCCTTCGAAATACAAGATCTCCTGGCTTCGATCTTCGACCACCACCAACGCTTCACGCACGTTGTTCTGCGTGACCATCTCGTCTGATCGTGGCGACACCCGAAAACTGAACAATCGCGGCCCTTCGTCACTGGCCGTAAACCGGACCCGTACGGTCTGCGGGTCGCCATCAGCGGGTAGCACCACGTCCTCGGTCCCGACGATGCGACCTTCGTCCTCGACCTGGACCGTCACGGTTTCGCCACGGTACCCGCGATGGGTCACCATCAGCTCAACCGAGATCGACGCCCCCTTGAGAACCCGACGGGGTGCTTCGACCCGTCCCAACTGGATATCCCGGTCATACGCTTCGCGCCCCACACCCACCGTAAAGACCGGCACGCCGGATGCCTGTAGCGGCAGGAGGGACTCGCCGAGCCCCTCGTCGGCATTGTCCGCACCGTCGGTGACGACGACGAGACCCGACAGCGGGACCCCCGCGAGCTCTTCATTGACCCGGTTCAGCGCCCGACCCAGATGAGTACGCGTCCCCGCATAGGCGAGGCCATCGGCGGTGCTGATTCGGTCGGTGTCCGACGAGTAGCTAAAGAAGCGCAGCGCAAACCGCTCGTTTAGGGCGCTGTAGACCTCGCTGTCGGGGTTGGCAAATGTCGACTCAACAAACTCATAGCGCGGGCGTCCGTCTTGATCGGCGATCTGCATACTGCGCGAGTCGTCGATCAAGACGCCCAGAAAGTTCTCCTGCGGCACGACCGCTGACAACACCAGAACCGGGCGGAGCAGACACAGCGTCAGCACGGCCAGGGCCGCCACTCGCAACGCGGTCAGCAGGACTCGGTCGGCGGGACGGCTATTCCCGCGCACCTGCCGGTAGGTGCGAAGCATGAGCAACGCCGCCACCCCGGCCAGCGCCACCGAGACATAGCCGACAAAGGATGTGCGAAACGCCAGCTCGCCTTGCTGGAAGATAAGCGGCCGATATTTGAATAAGAATTCGAAGAGGGCCTCGAACACGATGGGCCTCAATGACTCATAGAGTAGACGATAAAATTGATACCCATCTGGACGGCGAAACTCGAATATTGCAGCGGATATTCAGGACGCTCGAACCACTCCCAGGCATCGCCAAGATCAGTGTTGCCGTTGATGAACACCATCAACCGTTCCTTCTCATCGAAGATACCGCGGGCGAATACGTCGCACCCACGACACTCCGTCGTCACACCTCCCCACCAGTTCCCAAATGCGGGGACTTGGAGAATCTCGTCGATCCGATAGACCGCGTTGAAGATCGGATGCTCCATCGGGACGTCGACGATCTGATGACCAGGCAGCACCTGACGCATTTGCCGCTCGAAGTTGGCATACGCGTAGCTGCCCCAGAAGTCGTCCACAACGAGAAAGCCGCCGGCCAAGAGGTAGTTCCGCAAGCCCACCACCTCGGGTGGCGTAAGCGCCATGTCGGCGATCTCGAGGATATAGAGGAAGGGAAATCGGCGAAGACCAGGATCATCCAGCCGGACGGCGTTTTCCTCGTCCGACGCGTCCACGTCGATGAGGGTGTTCACGGCCGCCAGGAACTGCACGTCGGCTTTGGGGTAGTCAACCGCCCACGAATATCTTCGCCAAGATGAATACACCCCGCGGGTGAAGTAGAACTCGCTGGGACCTGGTTTCGCGTCTTTCTGTATTTCGCGACGCTGGTCGAGAATTCGGCGAAAGTCCGTTTGTTCTGCCTCGATCTCGGCGCCAGGAGCCGCCCCGAGAGAAGCGAGACCAACCGCAGCCAATGCCACAGCGACGAATGCGAGCCGTTTCATGCGTCTAGACCGCACGTGCTGCTCCAATAGAAAGGGCCAAGATGAGCCGAGTGGCAGCGCCGTCCTGGCACCCGTCTCACTTGACGGGAAGAACGGATTGACAACGCTCTTTCGCAAGACAGGCCGTAAAGCCGCTTCCCCGAATCCTTGGCCGCAGCATAGCACATGGTCTCGCAGACCATCCGCACCGAGGTGCCAGCAACGACAGCCTCCGAGAGGCCACAAGAGTCCTGTCGGGAGGACACGGTGATACCTTCCGGTGATATCGCGTTGTGAATTCTTCGAAGTTTCGTAGAAACAATTGGTGGTACGATCTCTCCAAATTCGACGTATGGCTACATCCAGCGCGACGACGCAAATTCTTCCGGGCGTGGCCTTTGCCTGCCTGGCGGTCGCGTCACTGTCGATGACCCCGTCCCTGGCTGCCGCGGCATCCGATACGGACGAAGAGGTTCTGGCGTCTGCGGCCCCAGCGGCAAGCCAGGCGCAAAGCCCGCCGGGGAGTCGTGACTTCCTCTTCGGGCGACCCAAGGTCATCATCGGTGTGCGCGCGCAGTGGTTGCTGGCGCGAGCAGACAGCGAGATCTTCAGATTCTTCGGCGAGCGGCTCAGCCCTATCAGCGAATCGATGAAACCGGCATCCGATAGGCGCTCAATCGGTGGCGAGGATTTCACCGCACCGGGTATCGCGGTCGACGTCGGTATTCCGTTGACGTCTCGTCTTGACGTGGTTGGCGGGTTCGAGTTCAGTCGCGTCTCGATCCCGTCCAGCTTTCGCAATTTTAGTGAGGTGGTGGACGGGGTCGAGCTCGAAATAGAACAAACCACGTCGCTCTCCCAAGTCGCGCTCTCGGGGAGCCTCGAGCTCGCACTCACACCACGCGGCCGGGCGATTGGCCAGTTCGCGTGGATCCCTGCCCGAGTCACGCCGTATGTTGGAGCGGGATTCGGGGCGCTGTTGTATCGGCTGGAGCAAATAGGCGATTTTGTCGACGAAGCCGACAATTCGATCTTCAGCGCTCGCCTCGAGCACCACAAATGGACGCCCGAAACCCACGCCTATGGCGGGGTCGACGTCAGACTGCATCACCACGTCCAACTCACCGTTGAGGCTCGGTATCTTTGGGCGGCCGCTTCGATGAGCCGCGACTTTGTCGACTTTGACGATATCGACCTGGCTGGTTTGCGGTTAACAACAGGTATCCAGTTGAGCTTCTAGACTGTCGTCGAGATAAGGTCAAAGCCTCGGGTTCCGAGGTCCGCATGGCGCAAGGCGCCGCGTCGAATCACGCCGGCCGTCTGGCGAGAAGCGGGAACGCGGCGCCAGGCGGTGCGAGCGGGCCCGAGGATTGACTTCGTCTCGACGGGCAGTGCATTAAAGTGTTAGGAACGTGGGAGGGAAGACCGTCATGAAACGACCGAACGTACGGCTCGGACGTATCGTCACGTCGGGAATAGTCACGGTGCTCTTGGGTGGCGGGCTGGCCACAGCCTCCGAGGCTACAGCACCGGTCCAGGGCCTGTCCGACACAAGCGACGAGCTTGCGGCGCAGTGGACGCCCTGGCTGGGGTGCTGGTCCCTCTGGCAAGAACAATTCCAAGACCCTGAAAGCTTGCGAGAGGTTGAGGAAAATGGACCGGACGGCGAAGGTGGGATCGTCGGTCGGACGTCCGTCTGCGTGACGCCCACCGATAGCGGCGCCGCCCTCCGAGCGACCGCGGATGGACGCGTCCTGATCGAGCGAACCATCGTGGCGGACGGCGTGCGACACGACGTGGCCGAAGACGGTTGCCGTGGATGGGAGCAAAATGAATGGTCGCACGATGGCCAGCGATTGTTCACGCGGGGAGAGCTGCAGTGCGAAGGCTCGCCTCATAGAACCGTCAGCGGCGTCAGCTTTATGGCGTCGTCCTCCGTCTGGGTAGATGTGCAGGTAGTCCGGCACGCCGGGACGACGGAGAGCGGAGCGCGCGAACAGTTGGAGGTCCGACGATACGCGCCGATGACTGACGCCGAAACCGAACGACTGGCGAGCTGGCGTTTCGCACATCCCACGAGTGAGTCCGGAAGTATGCGTGATTTCGATCTCGACCTGAGAGAGATCCGACGAGCCCGACGCCGCGCCGCCGAAGCGCTCGTCATGGCCGATGTGATGGACGCAAGCGCACGCTCGACCCCTCGGGTCGTTGAGGCGCTCCTGATCGAGAACGAGCCGGACCTGAGTCTCAGTGCCGACACCCTTATCTCTCTCGACGACGCCGGCATCGACCACGGCGTGATTGACCTCTTGGTGGCGTTGTCGTATCCAGAGCGATTCGTGGTCGAGAGACGGGGCGGCGGTGGGGGCTGGTCGTCGGGGGGCTTTAGTGGCTTTGGCGGGATGTATGACTCTATCTGGTATGACCGTCTTTATCCGTACTATGTGTCGCCGTTTGGCTACAACTCCTATCTCAACGGCGGACTCTACAACCCCTACCTGTATGGATTTGGCGCAAGCCCCTTTGTTGTTCTGCCCGGCAGGGAGAACGTGGGCGACGGCATAGAAGCGCGCGCCTCTCGAACCGGCGGCTACACCCGGGTGCGAGCCAGGGAGACGTTTGGTCCGATGCGCCGAGGCGGGGGCGGCGGCGGGGTGCGGACCGGGTCGTCCTCGGGCGGCCGGGGATATAGCGGCGGCAGCTCCAGTGGTAGTGGCGGGAGCAGCTCCGGTGGCGGCGGCGGTGGGCGTACCGCAACGCCGCGCTAGTGTCCCCGGTCAATAATTTGTTGCGTAAGTCGCGGGGCGGCGCCAGCCTGGCAAGGCGCGACCAGCGAGAATAGGGTGGTCAACAGGCCGCGCACGTCCAATCCGACCGAGACTCAACGCCGCGGGGTTGGCGGCGCCACTGATCAATTGCGAACCTTGACCACGACCAAGGTTCTGTCGTCATCGGCCAGGCGCCCAGCGGTAAGCTGCCTGAGCCCGTCAAACACCCGATCACGGAGCTGAGCGGCGGTCGCGTCGGGGTCGTCCGCTCCGATATGGCACAGCCAATCGGCCAAAACGTGACCGGCATCTTCCACCGTATCTGATACGCCGTCGGTAAACGCGAGGACGACATCGCTTGAGCCGTGGTCCGACCCTCGGTCGTGCCGGCCCAGGCCTCCGTCGCCAGCGTCTCCTGCTCCTGCTTCCTCCTGTGAAGTCGGATGTTCTCGAAGCGATACCAGAACACGTCAGCCAGCGACGTCATCAATTCGACGTCCTCGCTAAAATACGGTGTTTGGTTCATACGGGGTGCGAGAGAGATGGTGCCGGTCGGGTTGGCGGCTGGCCCCACCACAACTTGCATCCCCTTACCGGCATCGATACCCGTCGCGCGCCGTTGCCCGGTCTCGAGAACGACCGTGGCCGGCGCATCAAAAATCGAGCTCAGCGCGCCCTCAGCCCGTTTGACCAGCTCGTCCTCACTCGTCGCGCTCGGATAGCAACTCGAAAGAAAGTGTCTCAGCGCTTCGATAGGCGTGTGCTGTCGGCCGAACCAGAATCGGTCCAGACGTCGGGCGATCACGCCGGACAACCACCGCCACGACATTGCCAGAGGCAGTAGCGCAAGTGCGTATACCAGGGGGCGGGACGGACCGACTGCGAATTGGTCTAACAGCGGCAAGACAAGCGCGAAAAACACGGTGAGCCCCAGCAACGCGGTGGCGAGCGCCAACCCTCGCTTGACGAATAGGTCGTCGAACTCGTAGCGATTGCCAAAGTACTTGCCAACGAACAAGAACAAGAGCGGCGATACCATCGCCCCAAGGAAAACCGTATAGCCCAGCGCATCCGGAAAGACACGGCTCATCGCCATCAACGCAAAGACGATCACCCACTCTTTGGATGTCGGCAGCAGAGCTGATTTCCCGGATCGAGGGAAGAAGGCGTACTGGCGCAACCACAGCCAAACCACTGTGCCGTAGGCGAACGCGCCAAGCGTGAAGACAAAGAGCGCAATCAGCGAGAAGACTTCCATGGTGCGTTCAATGCACCGCCCCTCGACCGCGGCCGATCCGCTGGACAGGCCGGCGGTGGAGGACGCGACGGTGGCGGGGACTTACCGCGGGTGCTGGTGCTCGGTCACCGTGTCGAATCGTAAGAGATCCGGTAGATCGCGTTCGCGGTGTCGTCAGACACGAGGAGTGAGCCGTCGGTCATCATGACCACGTCCGCCGGACGTCCCCACCAGGTGTTGTCGGCATTCAGCCACCCATCGGCAAAGGTTTCGGTCGTGACGACGCGGTCGCCTTCGATATGAGCAACCGTGAGTCGATACCCAGTGTGACCCGCTTCGGGCGTGCGATTCCACGAACCGTGCTCGGCGATAACGGCCTGATTGCGGTATTCGTCGGGAAACATCTCTCCGGTATAGAAGGTCATGCCGATCGACGCCACGTGTGGGCCCAGCTTTTGGGCTGGGGGCCGAAACTCACTACACGGCCGGTCGGAGAATTCTGGGTCACGGAGATCACCGCCGTGGCAAAACGGAAAGCCGAAGTGAAAACCAGCCTCGGGCGCATGGTTCAACGTGTCGGGCGGGCTTTCGTCGCCGAGACGATCACGGCCGTTGCTGGTGAACCAGAGATCGCCGGTCCCGGGCTGCCAGTCAAACCCGACCGAATTGCGCACGCCGTGAGCAAAGATCTCTTCGTCCGACCCATTACCGTTCATCCGAAGGATTGTTCCAAAGCGGGGATCCTCATCAGTCCGGTCGCAAATGTTGCACGGCGCCCCCACGGGAACATACAACTTGCCGTCGGGCCCAAACCCAAGATACTTCCAGCCGTGCGGACGGTCGGTGGGCAACTGATCGGTGACCACAACGGGCTCGGGGGGATTGGCCAGCGTCTCTTCGATCCTGTCGTAACGCAACACGCGGTTCACCGCCCCGACAAACAGCGAGCCGTCGTGGAACGCAACACCGCTGGGCATGTTTAGGCCGCTCGCGATGATGACCACCTCGTCGGCCACGTGGTCCGCGTCACGATCCACAACGGCGTAGACATTGCCTGCCTGACGTGAACCGACAAACAGTGTCCCGCTCGGCGTCAAAGCCATTTGCCGAGCGTTCTCGATACCCGACACATACACCTCCGCCTGGAAGCCTTCGGGCAGCGACAACCGGTCCAGGGGGACCTCATCCTGGGCGTGCGCCACATGGCTCGCCGCACACAGCAGCACCAACGCGCCCGCGGTGCAATAGAGGTTCTTGTTCAAGAAAAGATTCATGATCATTCTCCAGGCCCGTGGCTCACCACAACCGGCGAAGCCATCGCGGACGGTGGCGGTCTATTCCTACGACGTTCCGACCGCCCGTTCATTCGGCAGCAATATCGTGACCGCCCTCGTGATCTGAACGCACCGCGACGGGTCAGGTCAATATCGGAAGAGATATTGGAACTTTGTGAAGATCGCTCTGTTTGTTTGCAAATATCCGGTATCGGTGAGGTTCACCTGGTCGTCGAACTGGGCACGCTGGCGGTAATGGTCATCATACCCAACAAAGAACGCCGTCCCTGAGTTGACACGATACGTCAAGAGGAAGTTGAGGCCGAGCGTCTCGTCCAGGGTGTTGACCTCGGCGATGTTCCGGACGAGGAGACGGTCGGTGAACTGGTAGCTGCTGAGGGCTCGGAATATCTTGACATCAAAGACTTCTCCGTCTTCGGCGCGGACGCCCTCGTTCACACCCTGCACAAACATTCGACGCGGGTCGGTGAAGCGGCTAGTGGTCACTCGAATCTCGGAGGTAAAGCGTGACACGGGGCGAAACGTGATGAAGGCCCGAAGGCCGCCCTCACTCCCCACAAACGGATTGGCTACATCAAAGTAGATTTCGTCGCCCCATCGATACCCGCCCCCGACGGAAACAATCCGGCTCGTGTTGACAAACGAAAACAGGTTGTAGCGTCGCTTGTGGAAGTTGAGACCTTCGTATCGCTCCATGTCTTGGTTGATGTCAGCATTGGCGCTAATGTTCATCGCGAAGTTACCCGAGATACGAGCGCGAAAAGTCTCGTCCTGCAAATCGTCCGCAAAGTTGTAGTCCCGCCCGTAGCGAGCCTGCGGCCCCCAGCTGATGAGCCACCCCTGTGGCCACCATTCGTATTCAAGACGTCCTTCGACTTGTCGCTGGTCAGTGCGTCGTACAAACCCAACATCGGTCTTGAAGTCGGGCGAGATCGTGAACGCGTCGAGCGAGTAACTCAGGTTGCGCCCGCGCTTTCGCACCCCAAAGTCAAACAGATACCCGTCGGTCTGCAGGCCGTCCTGATCGAGGTGGTCTGTCCGCATCGCACGTGCACCAATCTGGTGGGTGGCACCCAGACGGAAATTCGTATCAAACCCGGCAAGTCGGCTAAAACCATCAACAAACTCCCGGTCCGTAAAAATTGCCCCGACAAACGACTCCGCATAGAGGTCGTAGCGCACGCGTCCCACGAACGTCCGCGACGAAAGCCCGAAACCGCGGTCATCTGGATTGTCGATATCCAGACTCGCGGCCTCGTCGTTGGTAAAGAGAACACCAACCTGCGCCTGACCGGCCTTCCCCGTGAGCTTGGCGCCATACAGCGGGTCGACGATCGTCCGCGTATGCACGACATTGACCGGGGCTTGGATCTGAAAAATCTCAGCGCCCTCGAGAAAAAACGGCCGGAGCTCCGGGAAAAACAGCGCGAACCGCCGGTTGACTTCGACCTGCGGGCGGTCGGACTCGATCTGAGAGAAATCAGGATTGAGCGTCACGTCGGCCGTCAGATTCGAGGTCAGGCCGTATTTCAAATTCGCCCCCATCTCCGGACGCGGCTTACCGTCGACCACCCGGCCGAGGTCTTCGTCAAGCGTCCCGAACCGGAAGGCCGTAAACGTCGGCTGCATCTCGAGATTTCGGCTGGTCGAGAGACCTGTCAGCCCGTCGAGCACCCCCATCTGGGGCAGAAATCCCGCGATGTCCCGTGACACCGGAGACCACACAACCGTCTCGTCCTTGCCTCGAATGCGCCGTATGATCTGAAGTCCCCACGTATGTGGGACGTCGATGCCTCGGCTGGGATAGCGGAGACTCTTGAACGGGATGGCCATCTCGGCCGTGAAGCCGTCGTCCACCAGTTGCCCGCCGGTTTCGAACAACGCGTCCCAGGAGTCGTCGCCCCGAGGGAGCCCACCCCCGCCACCCCCCCCACGCCGTGACCCGATGATTGAGTCGCCCTGTACGCCATACCCGTTCACCGAGAAGGCATACGCACGCTGCTGGTCCAGGAACGGATCGATATACACCCGCACGACATCATCGCCCCGGTCGGCCTGGTCACGGTCGACGCGATTGGCCCGCATGATGGTCCGATCGCGATACTTTGCGTGGAAAGCGAGATAGAGTTTCGCGCTGTCATACGCCAGGTAAACGTCTGTGTCTTCGCTGGCGGGAGCGCCGTCCATAGGCGCACTCTGCACGAACCTGCTGACAACCGCCGCCTGACGCCAGACTTCGTCATCAAGTCGGCCGTCAACCGTGGGAGGATTCTGCGTACGAACTGGCCGCACCATCACACGACCGGCGAGCGCGCCGGCGTGCATGGAGGCCGTGGGGCGGCCACCGTCCGCTGGATTGTCACCAACCATGATTCCACCGGTGACCATGCCGGCGTCGATCTCACGTTCTGCGTCAGCCGGTCTCTCATCGACGACCGGCACGCTCTGCGCCCAGACACCCGCCCACCCAACAGTCAGACACACCAGCGCCGTTGCCGCGATGATAGACGCGGACCGCCGTTTCGCTGGTCGAGAACAGAAGTCTGACGGCACTTTTGATATTTGAGGATCTCAGAGACGGTAAAGGAAACGAACAGAGGTTGGCCGCGTCGCTATCGGTCTACGCCACAGGCCCGTCGATCGTTTACGCGTCGGCTGCCGGTGTCACACCGACAGTCGGCACCTGACTGCTGGCCCTTTATGCGAGTCGCTCCAGCACCGCCTGAGTCATAGTCGAGCACGACACGGACGGCCCACCGCCGGCGATATCGACAGTCCGCACACCGTCGGCGAGCGTCCGCCCAATCGCGACCTCGATCGCTTGTGCCTCGGCATCCAAGGCCAAGGCGTGACGCAAGAGCATCCCGACGGAGGCGATGGCGGCCACCGGATTTGCGACATCCTGACCTGCGATATCAGGCGCAGAGCCATGAACCGGTTCAAACAGCCCTCCCCGTCCGCCGATACTCGCGGAAGGCAGGAGACCGAGAGAACCGACCACGGCGCCGGCTTCGTCGGACAGAATGTCTCCAAAAAGATTGCCCGCCAACAGCACGTCAAACTTGCGCGGGTTGGAGACGAGCAGTAGCGCGCACGAATCAACCAACTGGTGCTCGAGGATCACATCGGGATACTCTGTCGCAACTTCCGTCACGACTTCGCGCCAAAGACGAGACACTTCGAGTACGTTGGCCTTATCGACAGAGGTCACACGACCGCTTCTCAGGCGGGCACTCTCAAACGCCACCCGCGCGATTCGCTGAATCTCCGAGCGCGTGTACCGCATCGTGTTGAACGCCGCGTCGCCATCAGCCGTCCGACCTCGGGGTTCAGCGTAATACAGCCCTCCTGTCAGCTCCCGCACGATCAAGAGATCGAGGTTGTCGATGAGCTCCGGTCGGAGCGAGCTACCGCCCTCCAGACCCGGCCAGACCTTGGCCGGCCGCAGGTTGGCAAAGACCCCCAGCGTTTGACGTAGCTCCAGTAACGCGGTCTCCGGCCGACAGTCACGAGGGGCGCCATCGAATTCGGGGTCGCCGACCGCGCCCAAGAGCACAGCATCGGCTTCGACACACGCGGCTCGCGTTGCAGCGGGTAGCGCCCGACCACCAGCGCGGAGGGCGACACCGCCGATAGGATGACGGTCCAGTGAGAACCGATGGTCGAACCGGGCGGCCACCGCGTCTAGGACGGCAGCGGCGGCAGCGACGACTTCGGGTCCGATCCCGTCCCCGGGCAGCAAGACAATTCTGGCGTTCATACGGAGCGCGATACCTCCTGGGCCGCTGCGGTCACCGGCGCTGGCTGTTCGTCGGGCTCTTGCCGTACCTGTTGAATAAGCATCGTGACGTCCTCGTCACCAACGCTCTTTTGCTTGTCCGCCAATGCGACGATCGCCCGATAGAGCCGGTCCAGCTGAAAACGCGTGAGCTCATGCCCGAGTTGCTCACAGCGCTGCTTTACGGCGTGTCGTCCCGAGTGTTTGCCCAACACCAACGTCGAGATGACGCCGATATCCTCGGGTCGCATGATCTCGTAGGTGCGGCGATCCTTTATCACGCCGTCCTGATGAATGCCTGCCTCGTGGGCAAACGCGTTGCGCCCCACGATTGCCTTGTTCGCCTGTACGTCTTCTTTTGTCAACGACGAAAGGAGCTGACTCGTCCGAAACAGCTCCGTCGTCTTCACTGCCGTTGTAAATGGGAGTCGATCCGGCCGCACCCTGGCGGCCATCACGATCTCTTCGAGTGCCGCATTTCCAGCACGTTCACCGATCCCGTTGATCGTGCACTCGATCTGCCGTACGCCAGCGGCAACTGCGGCCAGCGAGTTCGCGACCGCGAGACCAAGATCGTCGTGGCAGTGCGTGCTAAACACGGCTTTGTCCGAGTTGGTCACCCGGGTACGGACCTCGGTAAAGAACTCGCCAATCTCTTCGGGCGTGCAATAGCCGACCGTGTCAGGAAGATTGATGGTCGTCGCACCACAGTCAATGGCGCGTTCGACAACGGAGCAGAGAAAATCCATGTCGCTCCGGGTGGCGTCCTCGGCCGAGAACTCGACATCATCAGTATAGTCACGAGCCTGCTTCACACCGGCGCTCAGCGCTTCCAGACACATCTCGCGGGTGATCCGCAACTTACGTTCGAGGTGCAGATCTGAGGTCGCAATGAAGGTGTGGATCCGAGACCGAGCGGCAGGCTTGAGTGATTCGCCAGCGCATTCGATATCGGCTGCGTTGCAACGTGCCAGCGCGGCGATCACCGGACCCCGGATCTCGCGCGCGACTAGACGGACGGCGTGAGCATCATCATCGGACGCAATCGGAAATCCCGCCTCGATGATGTCCACCCCCAGTGCCTCGAGCTGATGAGCGAGCTCGAGCTTCTCGTCGGTGTTCATCGAAAAACCCGGCGATTGCTCACCGTCGCGCAAGGTGGTGTCGAAGACGATAAGTGATTCGGTCTCGGCCATACCCAATTTAAGAATCGTTTTGGTGTAAAGTCAAAGTTATATTTTTTACAATTACATCAATACTAATTATATGTATCGAAACCAGCGCACCGCCGCTCCAGAAACGACACCTGCGGCTCGCGGACTAGAGATCGGCTCGTCCGCCGACGGTGGGTTTTGTGACGAAGAGCTCACGGTCTCGAGCCCCCGGGATCGTGATCACGATCGCCGTTCTCCCTGAGCTCCCGTGGAGCTGTCCGAGCTGCAAGTCTTTCTGGCGGTCGTCACCGAGCGCAGTTTCTCGAAGGCCGCCGCATTGTTGAATCGGACCCAGCCGGCCGTCAGCCAGTCGGTCCGACGATTGGAAGAAGAGCTGGGTGAGCAGCTGTTCGACCGCTCAGCACGGGGCGGTCAGCTGACCAAGGCGGGCACCGTGCTTCTCGACTACGCCCGGCGACTCATAAGGCTCAAAGAGGAAGCCGAGACTGCAGTCCGCGAGCTGCAAGACATGCGCGAGGGGCGCGTCCTGATCGGTGCCAACGAAGCTGCGATTCACGTGTTGTTGCCAATCGTCGAGCGATTCAGAACCACGCATTCTCTCGCGCAAGTCGAAGTCACCCGCACCGCCGCTCGTCAACTCGCCGCGGAGGTGCTCAACCAATCGCTCGACTTTGGCGTGTTGACCTTTCCCCCGCGCGACCGTGGCCTCCGCAGCCTGTCGCTGGGTCAGGACGACCTCGTCATGCTGACCCATCCGTCCCACCCTCTCGCCCGACGACGGCAAATCAACATGGAGGAATTCGGACGACAGACAATCATCGCGCACAACGACCCGTCCCCCGCCCGAGAACGAGTGCTGCGGATCTACGAACAGCGTCACGCTGCGATTAACATCCAGATCGGCCTGCCCAGCCTGGACGCGATAAAGCATGCCATCGAAATGGGTCTCGGCGTGGCACTCTTGCCACGGCGCTGCGCTCTCGCGGAGATCAAGCGCGGACAGCTCAGCGCGGTCAAAGTCGCTCAGCTCGGTCTCCCCCGAGACGTCAGACTCATCTACCGAGCGTCCGGCGACATGACCCGGGCCGCGGAGGCATTTCTCGAGGCAGCCCGGGAGGGCTAGTGTCCGGTCAGAAGCCGCCGATGTAGGGCAATCGCGTGGCGACGGCGCGAACCTCGTCAAACCGGTCAAGCAGTAGACCGGTCGCATCCCAATGACCGTTGAGCAGCGCCTGCCGCACACCGTCGGATATGCACAAATCGACGGTGGCATCCCCCGCCCGAACCCTGCGCGCTGACACCGACACGGTGAGTAGGACACCCGAGGTCTCTTCGACCAGCGCCATCAGCTGTTCGACGTCTCCGTGAGATGCGGTCGCACATGGCAACCCAATGGCCAACGAGTTACCGAGAAAAATCTCCGCAAACGACTCCGCGATACAGGCCGCAATCCCCCATCCCTTGAGCGCTTGGGGCGCATGCTCCCGAGACGAACCCGACCCAAAATTCTCGTTGCCAATCAGGATCGACGCCCCACCATAGACCGGATTCGAAAACGGATGGGCCGCCATGGATACCCGATCGTCCTCGAACACATGCTCGCCAAGGCCATCAAACGTAATGGCTTTGAGATAGCGGGCGGGGATGATCCGATCAGTATCGATATTGTTGCCGCGCAGGGGAATGGCCGTGCCGGTGATGGTGTCAATCTGGGCGTTTGTCATGTCTGTTCTACTGGGGTGGGGAGGTCGCTTACCTCGAGTCAATAACACTGAGCGCCGTGTCGCTAGACTTATCTCAACGTCGCTAGACTTAGCGCAACAACGCTCGCACGTCGGTCACCTCGCCCGCAATCGCGGCCGCCGCGACCATAGCCGGGCTCATCAACAGTGTGCGGCCAGTCGGGCTCCCTTGCCGCCCCTTGAAATTCCGGTTCGAGGACGACGCGCACACTTCTTGTCCTTCGAGTCGGTCAGGATTCATCGCAAGACACATCGAGCAACCTGCACCTCGCCACTCAAAGCCCGCCTGTCGAAACACCTCGTCCAGCCCTTCCTCCTCGGCCGCTCGGCAGATGCCCTTTGAGCCAGGTACGACCAGTGCTCGCACGTGACCGGCCACCGTGTGCCCCGCGGCCACGCGGGCCGCTTCACGCAGGTCGGACAAGCGAGAGTTCGTGCAGGACCCCACAAAGGCGACGTCAATTTTCGTCCCGCTTATCGGGGCGCCCGCCGGGAAACCCATGAAGTCAAGAGCCTCACTCACGGATGCAGCATCTGACTCGTCGCCGTCGTGAGGAACCGGAATTCGCGCCGTGACGCCAACCGACTGTCCAGGGTTGATCCCCCACGTCACGCGGGGTTCGATGTCGTGCCCATCAAGGGTCACGGTGTCGTCATAGACGGCATTGGAATCCGACGCCGTCGACGCCCACCATGTCCGTGCTCGCTCGAACGCCGCCCCAGTGGGGGCGTGCGGCCGTCCCGAAATGTAGTCGAACGTCGTGTCGTCGGGATTGACATAACCGACCCTGGCCCCGCCTTCAATCGACATGTTGCAGATGGTCATCCGCTCGTCCATCGACATCGCCTCGACCGCGGATCCTCCATATTCATACGCGTAGCCGACTCCACCTTTCACGCCAAGTCGAGCGATGATTTCGAGAATGACGTCTTTGGCGTAAACCCCGGGTCCGAGCCGTCCGTCCACGGTAACGCGTCGCACCTTGAGCGGGTCCATTGCCAGGCACTGCGATGCCAAAACGTCCCGTACTTGAGACGTGCCGATGCCAAAGGCCACCGCCCCGAACGCGCCATGGGTGGAAGTGTGACTATCACCGCACGCAATGGTCATCCCTGGCTGCGTCAATCCGAGCTCCGGACCAATGACATGCACGATCCCCTGGTCGCTCGTACTGAGATCAGAAAACCGTATTCCATACGTCTTGCAGTTGCGCTCGAGCGCCGCCATCATTCGTTCGGCTAGTTCGTCGGCAAACGGACGGCTCTGGTCCAACGTCGGCACGATGTGGTCAACCGTGGCGTAGGTTCGTTCGGGATACGCCACGGCCGCGCCCCGGTCTGCGAGCATGTCGAATGCCTGAGGCGTCGTCACTTCGTGGATCAAGTGCAGGCCGACAAAGAGCTGAGTTTGCCCTGTCGGAAGTGTGCGCACGGTGTGGGCATCCCACACCTTCTTCAGAAGAGTCTTTCCCATGTCGCGTGATTCTCGTGTTCGGAGATGGCCGGTTGGCTAGCAGGAGCCAGGCTCCAGATTGAGTTCGGGATCCAATTCTGACGTTGGCTCCAATCCTGGCTCGTGGTCTGGCCCAAACTCCAGCGTGCCATCTTGGATCTCGCGCACGAACTCTTCGCTCGGCTTGTGCATCCGCTCGTAGCTATCGGCGGCGACGACGTAGTACCAGTTAGCGAAACGGGTCGCCAATCGGTCGGCCTTCTCCCGGCCCTCCCGGACACGTCGTTCCCACGAGGCGTGCTGGTCCGCGTCAGCTGCCGGCGGCTCGGGTAACGCGTCCTGGTCGAACTCAGCCGTGATAAATACGTATCGGTTCTCGCCTAACCCGACGTCTTGGTCGTCGCTCGTCTCGTCGCCACGGACGACCGCGTCGCCCTGGCCGTAGACCACTTCTCCAAACCGCAAGGTATAGCGCACACCCTCGGTAGTGCGAACGATCAACTCACCCTCGTTTGACAACAACTCTCCTTCGGGAGTCGGATAAAATCCGCGACTCGTCAGCACGCTGACGTCTGCCTGGGTGATCCGGCCCGCCGTCGCGGCCTCTCTCAGGTTACCAACCATGCCCGCTGGTTTTGGACGCACGCCCGCGATCTTCAAATCGATGATCGCGCCAACCAGGAGATTGGCCTGGACAAAATCGACCTCCATCCCCTCCGGCACCCGATTCGCCAACCATTCGTCCTGCGCCACCTTGTCGAGGATGAACTCGCCGCGGCGTACGACCTGTCGGGTCTCCTCATTGAGGAAATACTCCTTTAGCACCACATGGGTCACTTGCGCCCGCTCCACCTCGAGCAAATTCGTGTCGATCCAGTCCTCGAACGCGGTCGATATCTCGGCATCAAACCGCGCCGTGTAGACACGTTTTTGGTCCGGCACCCGCACAAACCGAAACCCCGGTCTTTCGAGAATCTCATCTCCGACAATGACATCCGCCAGCACTTCGTCGTTGTTTCCTCTGAAGGTGAGCCGGGTGCCACGCCCCTCAAGGCTCGTCGCCGTCTGGTCGAGCGGGTCAACTACCCCCAACCGGACGTGGTCGGCAATGTTGTCCGAGCGAAACTCATCCTTAACAAGAGTGATGACTTCAGCAGCCGCCGTCGCGAGCCGCTCGCGGCCATCGGCCGGGTAGTCATGATGAGACGGTATGGTCCACAATCCGCCCCGGTTCGTCACCGCAAACGGTAACGCTGCCCCCGTCTGGTCGTCCCATTGCACGACCTGCAACGTCGTCGCGGCATCGGCGCCAGTGAAGGCCGGGAAAAACGGCTCGCCGACGTCAAACAGCGCATCTGGGGCCGCCCGTGGCGGAGGTGCAGTTGTCACCGCCGTGACGACCAGCCACACTGAGATGCCTACCATCAGGATGGTCTTGAAAAGCTCACGCATGATTCGTGGATCCCTTACTGCCTCAACCGACGCGCCTCAGCGGCGCCGGCCCGTTCCCGACGGCGTCGGCGTGCGAGTACCGCTACTCCCCCGAGCAATACCGGAATCGGCGGCAGGAGAATGGCGAACATTCTGATCGTTGTTTGAATCCGCCGAAGCTGAGACACCATTGTCTCGCGGCTTGCTTGGATCTTTATCTGCTTCTCGGTTTCGATATTTGTGGAGAGCACCTCGAGACGGCGGCTCTCGACTTCTTCGAGATTCCGCACCATGATCTGCATCGTTTGGCTGTCGATGTCTCCGCGGTTCTGCAAGGCCGCCACTCGCTCGTTGAGTCTGGCCTGCGCTTCGGTGAGTGCCGCCTCGGCTTCTTGCTCGGCCTGCCGTTCGTCACGCGTGCGCTGGTCGAGAAATCCGGCCGTCTGGGCTTCCAGACGCTCGAGCGTCCGATGCCGCGCGCGACGGCTACGCAGTTCTATAAAGGAGTCTTCTCCGACAAGCGTATCGAGCGCGTTGAGAAAAAACGTCACATTGTCGAAGCTCAAGCCACCCGGAGCTTGCTGTCGAATTGCGAAAAACTGGTCACCAATGAAGTCGAGATCCGCCACGACAATCATGTTCACCGGGGTCATCGGGGCAAGATCTGCTGGCTCGGCCATGGGCGGCGTCTCAGCGCCTTCGTCGTCGAGTCTCCCGACCGGAGTGTCGCTTGCTTCGTCGCCCGCGGACGCGGCCTGGGTCTCTCTCGCCTCCGCCTCCTCGGGTGCGGACGCGGACGGGGTCTCGGTCAGCTCGTCCGAGACCGCAGACGCGGTGTCGCTTCCGACGTCGTCGGCAGCTCCCGGGGGTGTTTCGGCCACACCACTGCCATTGGCGGAGGGCGGGTTCTCAGCGCCTTCATCATCCAAGCCCGGGGTCACGGTTGGGACACCCCGAACGTGCGCGGCAAGCACGTAGTCCCGGTCTTCCTGGTTCCGAGGCGGCGTTGGGTTGAGCTGGGGTCCCGTCGGTGATGCCCGCACGAGGGAAAAATAGCCGTTGCTGCCCGACGCGTAACCGGCTCTCAAAAGCGGCTCGAATTGGTACCCCTGGTCCTCGACCGGTTCCAGATGCCCGACAAACGGCAGCATCAATTCTTGCAGTTGAGCTGTCATCGGGTTGTCGGTTGCAAACGTCTGCGCGTTGCCGTTACCTGCCCCGAGAAAGACGAACTCCGATTGCAAATGCGCGAGATCGGGATGCGGGTTGTACGAATCCCATACAACCCGAGTGGGTTCCCAACGAACGCCGAGTTCCATGAGCCACTGACGAACGTTCCCGCGCGGCCCCGGTCGCGGCGTACCCGGTGGATAGGTGTAAGGATTTCCGTCGCCGACCCATTCTGTCGGCGACAACGTCGGGTCGATAGCGGGCAAGGGGTCGACGAGAATCAACGCGGGCTTCCCCGCACGGATGAAATCGGAGATGTTCTGTAGTTGGTCGGTCTGCAGTGACGACGGCAGCGGAACCAAAATGGCATCGAGGTCGGGATTTATGGGAAAGTCCGGGTCAACCGAATACACGACATACTGCTTACGTAGCTCAGCGACCACCGGCCACTGGGGTTTGAACTCGTTCCGCTGATAGTTCACTCCCCCGGCCAGGTCCATCATGGTCTTGATGACGCCGACCCGTCGACGGTCGGTGCCGGCGACCACTCGTATGCCCCGCATGATTTCGTATTCGGCAGGGAGTCCCCGGTCAAAAAAGTCGATGATCTGCTCCTCGGCACCGCTTGTGAACGCCAATCCCATAAAGACTTGCGCCACCTCCGCTCTCGCCGAGCTCACATCGGTGACACCACGAGGACGAATACCGAATGTTTCGCGAGCCTCTCTCGCGGCGGCGCTGAAAGGCTCCGTATCCTCAATGACGACCTCGACCCGGGTGCCTGCGAGCACATCAATCTCCTCCAGCAGGCTGACGAGATTTGACCGGGTCTGAACAAATGGCTCCGGCACGATCGGACTGATATAGGCCTGGATAAACACCGGTCGATCGTCGGGTAGCTGGTCAACGAGGGCACGCGTCTCATCGGACAGCGTGTGTAAACGCTCGGCGGTCGCGTCATAGCGCGCATTGACGCGGGCCACGAGCACGCCCGCACTCGCCAAGGCGGCCACGAGCGCAATCCCCCGCACCGACGAGTGCACCCACATCGGCACCCCACCCGCCCGGCCGGCCCAATGACGACGCCCCAGGACCACGGCGTTGAGATACAGAAACACGCCGGCGACACTGGCGAAATAGAACATCGCCGTAGCGCTGATCACGCCTTTGGAAAAATCCTGAAAATGAGTATCCAGGGAGAGGATGCGCACCAGTCGAGCAACCTCTGGCCGAGACACGTCCGCTAGCGACGGGCCAAGCGTGATCGCCCCGCAAAAGATGGCGCCGAGTATGAAAGCGATGGTGGCGTTCGCGGTAATCAACGACGCCAGCATCCCTACCGCGATGAGCGCGCCACCCGCGCACCAGTATCCGAGATAGTTGCTCCCCATGAGCCCCAGGTCTGGGCTGCCAAGATTGAACAGCACCAGCACATAGCTCAGCGCAAGCACCAGCGATACGGAGTAGATGCCGAGCGCCGCGAGGTATTTTCCGACGACCACTTCTAGATCCGTGGCCGGCAGCGTGAGCAGGAGTTCGTCCGTCCCAAGCTTTTTCTCGTCTGACCACAGACTCATCGTAAGAGCCGGGACAAAAAAGACCAATAGGACCGGCAGCACCGCGTTGAGCTGATCGAGGTTGGCGAGGTTCTGCAAAAAGAAGCGATCCTGCCAAAAAGCGGCGGCGGCGCTGAGGAAGATAAACAGCGTGATGAAGACATACCCCGTCGGGTTGCTGAAGTACAGCGAAAGGTCTCGCTTGGCCAGCGCCCACACGACAAACGCGTTAAACCGTGGCATGACTTAGAACTCGCTCGGTAGCCGTTCAGACATTGGCGGCGTCGGCCGCAGCGGGGGCTTCGGCAGGCAGGCCACCGTCCGCCGTCAAGCGATAAAACGGCTCTTCGAGCGACCCGTTCTCCTTGAGATCAGATACTGCGCCGTCGTATACGAGCTGCCCGCTATTGACGAGCAATACTCGATCTGCGGTGGCCTCGGCTTCGTGCAGAATGTGGGTCGAGATCAGCAGAGTCTTTGTACGTCCGAGTCGCTGAATATTTTCACGGAACTGCCGAATCTGGTTCGGGTCGAGACCGGCGGTCGGCTCATCCATGATGAGTACGTCCGGGTCGTGCAACAGGGCCTGGGCCAACCCGACCCGTTGTCGGAGTCCCTTTGACAGCTTCCCGATCGGCTTGTCAAAAACAAGGGTGAGGTCACACGACTCTGTCACGGTGTCCATCCGTTGCTTGAGAACCTTCCGATTCATCTGACGGGCATGACCAAAAAACGTCAGGAGCTCACGGGGCGTCATATCGGGGTACAGCGGGCCGTTCTCCGGCAGGTATCCCAGTCGCCGGGACGCCTCAATACGATGTTTCCGTATGTTGAACCCGGCGATCGACGCCTCCCCCCCGCTCGGGGCCAGGTATCCCGTGAGCATACGCATCATCGTCGTCTTGCCGGCCCCATTTGGACCCAAGAACGCCACGACCTCGCCTTCTGGCACCGCGAACGAGATATCGCGAACGGCCACGAACGGACCGTAGTATCGACTCAATCCCTGTGCCTCAATCATCATTTTCACGGAAGATCCTCCTCACTGCTCGCTCACGCGGGCGAAAAAAGACGGCATCAAGATGCTATGCTGCCCGCCTGGTCGTCATGGCCCTCGTTGGATGATGCCAAAGAACCGCCACGCGGTCTACCGTCTGCTGCTGACAGCACTTGCTTTGTGTCTCGCCATCGGTGAGACACGCTCCGCCCAATCCACGCTGCCCGCCGAGCCGCAACGCACGGTGCAGCGTATCGACGAGATCTTTACCGAATGGGCGGCACCCGGTGGTCCAGGATGCGCCGTGTCGGTAAGCCGCGACGACACGCTGGTGTTCTCAAAAGGCTACGGTTCAGCCAATCTGGAATACGACATCCCCATTACGCCAGCCACTGTGTTTCATGTCGCGTCAATCTCAAAACAATTCACCGCGCTCGCCGTCCAGCTGCTGGTGAATGACGGGCGGGTCTCGTGGGAGGACGATATCGCCGTCCATGTCCAGGAGATGGCCTCGCTCGGGATACCCATTACCCTTCGTCAGCTCGCCCACCACATCAGTGGCCTGCGTGACCAATGGAGCCTCCTGCGATTGGCCGGATGGCGATTCGAAGGCGACGTGGTGACACAATCTGACGTTCTGAATTTGCTGGGGAGTCAACGCGACCTCAATTTCGAGCCGGGCACGCGCTATTTATATAGCAACTCGGGATACACACTACTCGCCGCGGTAGTCGAGCGCACGACGGGACAGTCTATCCGAGAGTTTGCCGACGAGCGAATATTTGCGCCGTTGGGAATGACTCGCACGCACTTTCACGACGATCACAGGATGTTGGTAAAAGACCGGGCCTACGCGTACGCGGCAGCGGACGAGGGTGGGTATCGCCTCAGCATCCCCGCGTTCAGCCTGGCCGGAGCGACCAACCTCTTCACCACTGTCGGGGACCTCGCCCGCTGGCAACGGAACTTTCATACGTTCGAGATCGGCGGAGACACCGGCATCTACCAGCTGCAGACCGTCGGAAGACTCACCGACGGACGTCTGACGACCTACGCGTTCGGTCTGGCGCACGGCGTCCATCGCGGGTTTCACACTATCAGCCACGGCGGAACCGACGCCGGTTACCGGAGTGAGATCTTGCGCTTCCCAGACCAGCGGGTGGCGGTGGCAGTCTTGTGTAATGGGCGAGCGGCGGACCCCTACTCGTTGGCGCGGGAGACAGCTGACCTCTATCTGCCGCTCCCGGCCTCGACGGCGTCCGTCGCAAGTTCCTCCGGCACGTTGCAGCACGCGGCGGCCGCGACCGCAGGCACGCGCTCGGACGTCGCACCTGGAGACACGGCCGCATTCGCGGCGCTCGCCGGCTACTATCGGCGGGAAGAGACCGACGTCCCCCTGAACTTCGTGGCCCGGAATGGCGCCCTCACCACTGTCGGCAGCCGTAACCCGTTGACTTTGACCCCGCACGGGGAGAGCGGTTTCCGAGTCGCGGGGTCCGCGGGGTCCATAGAAACTGCCGAATTCATCGTCGCGGAGCAGATGACCCGACTCCACTTACGGGCAGCAGGGGGGGCACCGGACGTGTACGAACGCGCCGAGCCCTGGCGGCCGACCATCGATGAGCTCCCGCCCTTTGTCGGCTACTACGAGAGCCGAGAGTTGGGGATCGTCTACACCTTCCACATCGAGAACGGCCACCTCGCCCTCTGGCACCGCAAGTTTGGCAGCGTCAAGCTGACCCCAACGTATGACCGAGGGTTCTACGGAGACGGCTTGTACGTTCAATTTGACCCAGCTGTCGAGGGAACCGTTGCGGGATTTACCGCCAGCACACCGCGCGCGTGGAAAGTGCGCTTTGAGCGTCGGGCGAATTAGCTCGCGGCCGGTCGCGGAGAAACGTAACTAGTCCGGGCCGCCACGCCGGGCCGGCCAGACGGGGCGGGGGAGCGTAACGTGTATGGGCGAGCGTCGAGGAACGCTGCCGACGCGGGGTCCCGGCCGAAGCAGGCCGAACGTTTTCTCTGTGACAGTTCACTAAATGCACCGCCGTCGAGTCGCATGGCTCGGCTCATGATCACCACACGCCTGGAAGCAGGCGGAAGCGAACTCGCGTTGCGTATTGTTTATAGCCAGCGAGCTCCGCCTGGAGCGTGCGGTCCTCCAACACCGTACGCACCACCAACACCAATACGACCATCACAATAGCGAAGAGCGTCGACGTCGAAGCAAGCAGGAGCGGTGTCGAGAGAAGCACCGCAGTGAAGCCAGAGTACCCTGGATGGCGAATATGCGCATACGGACCCCGGTCGATCACGTGATGTCCGTGGTCTGACTGGATGCGTACAGTCTTTTCAAAGAATGGATTCTCGACCATCGACCACGTGAGGAGCACAAAGCCCGGAACGAAGAAAGCCGCACCACTCAGCCAGGCAATCCCGGGAAGATCTGGGTCAACGGCGTGGGTCCTGAAATCGTTGGTCGCGACGACGTAGACCGCTGGGTCGCGACACCCACTGGACGACCGGCGTGGCGCTGCTGGTCCCGCTTGTCGTCACCCAGGCGTTCTTGGTGCTATCGTCGTGGCACATCTGCTTGGCGTTTCCGCTCGAGGCCGGCACGGCGGCGTGGCGGGCGGCGGTGGCACATCTGGCCGCGGCCGTAACGACCAGCGCCCTCTGGGTGGGTGTGGGCCGCGTCTGGGCTGCGACGCTCGACCCTCTCCGGGGGGAGATGCCGTGCGACTCCATGCCAACCAGCGGCCCGCGCGCGCGGTCGTTGGAGGTCTGCTCTTCCTGATTGCCGCCGGACTCCACTACGTCGTCATCGCCGTTCAGGCCTCGCAGGCGACGGAGCGTCGCGCGGTCGAGCTCGAGTTGCTTGCCCGACGCGCCGAGCTGGCCGCGCTGCGTGCCCAAATCAACCCACACTTCATGTTCAACAGCTTGCACTCCATCGCCACGCTGACTACGACTGACGCTAGCGGTGCGCGTCGGATGTGCGTTCTCCTCGCCGACTTCTTGCGAGACACGTTGCGCACGGGCCGACAGAATCACATCACGCTCGACCAGGAGTTGTCGCTCGCCTCGCAATACCTTGCAATCGAACGAGTCAGGTTCGGATCCCGGCTGCGGGTTGAGGTCGAGGCCGGCGCGGCGGTGCGCGCCTGTCACGTGCCCCCCCCTCTTGCTTCAACCGGTGGTGGAGAACGCCGTTGTGCATGGTGTCGGACAAATGCTCGATGGTGGCACCGTCACGCTCTCCGCGCGCCGGGACGGTGCCGTCCTCGTCGTCACATCGACAAACCCCTACGACCCGACGAATCCCGGACGTCGCGGACAGGGTCTGGGACTCGTGCTGCTCCGCACGCGGCTCGGCACGGAGTTCGGCGCCAAAGCAAGCGTGCGGACCCAGGCTCTGGACGCCCAGTTCAGGCTCGAGCTGCGAATGCCGGCCGTCGTAGAGCCCGACATGCCTGCGGCCGATGCCGTGCCGCCCGAGGCCCACGCCGGGCACGGCCGGCACGGCGGGACGAGGGAGAATACCGGGAGCATGTGACCGAGACGTTACTTGGGCAACGGCCGGATACCCACCCCGTAGTTGCAAAGGACGACAGGAGACAGGACACGAGCCCAACATCGGCCGGATCTGATCTTGCTCGACGTCCAGATGCCAAAGCTCGACGGCTTCGAGGTTCTCGAACTCATTGGCGACCAGTTTCCCGTGATCTTCGTGACGGCCTATGATCGGTATGCGATCCGGGCGTTCGACGTTCACGCCATCGATTATCTGCTCAAGCCGTTCGACCCCAAACGACTGGCCGAGGCGCTGGAACAGGCGCGCCAACGAATAGCGCGTGGCGAGGGTGGGCCAGCGCATGCGATCGCGGGTCAGCTCCACCGCCCGGGTCCCCTCCAGCGGATCTTGATTCGGGACAATGCCAATGTGCAGATCGTGCTGGTCCGCTCGGTCGACTACATCGAGGCCCAGGATGACTACGTGGCGGTCCACGTCGGCGCCAAGACCCACCTCAAGGAGCAGACACTGGCGCAGCTCGCAAACCGACTCGACCCGACACGGTTCATACGAATCCACCGGCGGTATCTGCTGCAAGTCGGTCGCCTCGCCCGGACCGAGGCGACCGGGACCGGGAGTCGTATTGCGGTCTTCGCCGACGCCACGCGTCTGCCGATCAGCCCGACCGGATATCGCCGTCTAAGCGAACTCCTGGACGATTTACAGAGCGCGCGGGACGCTCGCGTTGCCACACGGCGTGCAGATGCGCACTGCGCTAGACTGGTCAGGAGCAATTATTCATGGTTGATATCGCGCGACCCGACCTCGCACGGAAGAAGAAAATACGCCGGAGTACCTATGGCGCAGTGGCGGCAGTGGTAGTGGTCCTCATCACCATTGGGGTCGGCAGCCTCGAGCCGGCCGCGCCACGGGTAGACCGTGACACCGTATATCTCGACACGGTGCAGCGCGGACCGATGGTCCGGCAAGTGCGGGGCACCGGTACACTCGTGCCGGAAAAGATCCGCTGGATACCCGCAACCACCGAAGGCACGGTCGAAAGAATCGTCATACAGCCCGGCGCACCAGTCGCTCCCGACACCGTCGTGATCGAGCTGAGCAACCCGGAGCTAGAGCAGACCGCGCTAGAAGCGAGACTCAACCTTCGCGCCGCCGAAGCCCGGTATTCGAATCGGAAAGTAGAGCTCGAGAGCGCGTTGCTGACTCAACAGTCTCTCTTGGCCACCGTCCGGTCAGAGCTGGCCCAGGCAACGCTCCAAGCCGAGGCCGATCAACAGCTCGCCGATCAAGGCCTTGTCTCGTCGATCCAGCTCAGGCAATCGTTGTCGCGAGCCGAGGAGCTGACGACTCGCCAGGAGCTCGAGAGCCGAAGATTCAAAATGGCCCAGGATGCTATCGACGTCCAGTTGATGGTTGAAGAGTCGGAGGTTGACCGGCTCCGGACCTTGAGTCGACTTCGGGTCGACCAAGTCGCAGACCTCAACGTCAAAGCCGGGCTCACGGGAGTGCTGCAGCAAGTCCCCTTAGAAGAAGGGCAAAGGGTCTTGGCCGGCACGAATCTCGCGCGTGTCGGTGACCCATCGCTGCTCAAAGCGGAGTTGCGTATCGCAGAGACCCAGGCACGGGACATTCAGAATGGTCAGCCGGCTCTGGTCGACACGAGAAATGGCGTAATCCCCGGACACGTTGTCCGGATTGACCCCGCAGTCGAAAACGGGACGGTGACCGTCGATGTCAAGCTCGACGGCGCGTTGCCGCTCGGCGCACGACCAGATCTGACAGTGGATGGCACGATCGAGCTGGAACGGCTCGACGACGTCGTCTTTGTCACGCGTCCGGTCTTTGGCCAACCAGAAAGTATCGTCAGTCTGTTTAGGCTGAATGCAGATGGAGACACAGCGACCAGAGTCCGGGTGAGCCTTGGCCGAGCGTCGGTCAACACTATCGAGATTCGAGAGGGCCTTGCGCCTGGCGACGAGGTCGTCTTGTCTGATATGTCCGCGTGGGATGCGTTTGACCGGGTCCGTCTGAATTAGCCGCTGGATCACCCATCCCGCAACAGAGTCGAGGGGCGGTGCACTAGTGGCCGGTGCGACCGTGACGCTCTGCGAGCCGTTTCGCGCGCTGAAAAAATCCCGGCGCGTTGAGAGCAGAACAGACGTCAAAGAAGGCTGGCGTTGGTCCGATCCATTCGAGTTCATCGACCGTCTTGAAGACCGGCAGAGTTGTTCGCAGCGTCGCCAAGTCTCGAAAGAGGGTGGCGTCAGCCCGCCCGTCGACCAGGGTCTTGGCCAGCTTGACCGCTCCCCGAACCCGCACGTCCCAGCACTGAGAATCGGCAGGGATGTTTTCGAAGTGTCCGTAGTGCGCCAGAAGGGTCGACGCTGATTTCGCCCCCCAACCAGGCAGCCCGGGGAAGCCGTCCGCCGCATCACCGACCAGTGCCAGATAGTCCGTCATCGACTCAGGTGGCACGCCAAAGCGCGCTCGCACACCCTCGGCGTCGCGCATTACCCCGGCCCTCCGGTCAAACTGTACGACGCGACGTTCGCGGACGCACTGGGCCAGGTCTTTGTCCGGTGTGCAGACAAAGACCTGCTCGACCCGCTCGTCCAGTGCGGCGCGCGCCGCTGCGGAGGCCATTGCGTCGTCGGCCTCAAACTCAACCATCGGCCAGACCGTGATACCCAGTGCCCGGAGCGAATCTTCAAGCGGGCGGAACTGCTGGCGAAGCGCGGGGTCGATACCTTCGCCGGTCTTGTAACCGGAATACAACTGGTTTCGAAAGGACTCGACGACGTGGTCGGTCGCGACTCCGAGATGGGTGACGTCGTCTTCTAGAAGCGCCAGGATGGAGCCAAGCGTGCCGCGTACGGCACCGACCTCTCGGCCCTCGGCGTCCGTGACCGATGGCACCGCAAAGAAGTGTCGAAACAGCTCGTAGGTCCCGTCGATCAAGAAAACGTTCATGACCCCAAACCGGGCCCAGCGGGAAGAACTCTGTATCCGCTGGCGAAGCCTACCGCCACCAGGCGGGATGCCTAGGCGACGGTCTGCTCGAGGTCGCCCGATGCGTCGCGACGACGACGACGCGGCGGTGTTGGCTCGCGCGGCTCGACAAAGGTGCTGAGCCGTCGACTACGAGAAGGCTCGCGGAGCTTGCGTAGAGCGGCCGCTTCGATCTGACGGATACGCTCGCGGGTCAGAGAAAATTTCTCGCCCAGCTCCGCCAGCGTCGGCTCTGCGCCGTCGGTCAGACCGAACCTCATCCGAATGACCTCTCGCTCCTTCGGACTCAGTGTCTCAAGTACGGATTCGGTCTGCCGTCTGAGGTCATAGGCGATCGTGGACTCCGCCGGGTTGACGGCCTGGCGGTCCTCGATGAAATCGCCAAACTGACTCTCTTCGCCATCTCCAATCGGCGAGTCGAGCGACACAACAGTTTGCGCAATCCGCCGCGCTTTCCGCACCACCGCGATTGGAAGGTCGGCCCGCTCGGCAAGCTCCTTGGCCGTCGGTTCTCGACCCAGATCACGTGTCAGCGTTTGGGTAGCCCGATTGAGCTTGTTGAGTGTCTCAATCATATGGACCGGGATCCGAATGGTCCGTGCCTGGTCGGCAATCGCGCGGGTAATAGCCTGTCGGATCCACCAGGTCGCATAGGTCGAGAATTTGAAGCCGCGCCGGTAGTCGAACTTATCGACCGCCCGCATGAGACCGATGTTTCCCTCCTGTATCAGGTCGAGAAATGCCAGCCCCCGATTCGCATACTTCTTTGCGACCGATACCACTAGCCGAAGATTGGCTTCAGTCAGCTCGCGCCGTGCCTGGTCAGCCTTAGCCGAACCGCGATAGATGACCTTCTGTACCTTGTGCAGAGCCTCAAGGCTTTCGACCAACTGCTCACGCCGTTCCTTCAACGCCTTGCGTGCTTCTCGGAGGCCTGGAACATCCGGTCGTCGTGTCGTTTTTGTCGCGCCGCTCGCGGGAGACACTGCCTGACGGGTCAGCCGCTCAACCTTCCGCTCTGCCCGCATCAGTGACGAAACAGCCTCATCCACGGAAGAGACGAACATCTGCTTGACGGACGGACTAAATGCGATGTGCCGCACGAGACGCGACACGTCTAGCCTAGCGCGGGCGACTCGCCATCTCATGCGAACCGACACCTTGCGGTATCGCTTCCGATTCGCCTCCGCCCGAGACTCCCGCCGGGACAGCTCTTTGAGGGCGTCAGACACAGCGGTCGCATCGGCGACGAACCGTTTGACACGATTCGCGCGCTGCCGATCAGACAGGTCGGAGTCTGGCAGGACGATGAGATCTTGCAGCTGACGCTCGCCTTCTTTCAGCTGGGCGCCAAACTCGACCACTTGGTTCGCGACGATGAGACTCCGGGAAAGCGAGAGCCACACTCGCTTTTCTCCCCGCTCGATCCGCTTCGCGATGGCGACTTCGCCCTCCCGGGTGAGCAGAGGCACACGGCTCATCTGACGGAGATACGTGCGAACAAGGTCTTGTCCCTGATCGGAGTCTTCTCCTGGGGCGTGAACTTCTGGCTCGGGCGTAACCCGCAGCGGCGGGCGCCGACGCGCCTGAAGGTCAACGGACTCGGTCGCGCCCTCCACCTCGATACCGGAGGCTTCGATCTCTTGGAGCAACGTGCTGATGTCGTCCGCGTCAATTTCCCCGGATACATGCTCGAGAACTTGGTCCAACGTGACGAAGCCGCGCTCCTGCCCTAGGGCCACAACATCTTGGACGATGTCCTGTTTTTCCTGCGTCAGCAAGTTACTGGCTCCTCTCGAGTTATCGCGCACCCGGGCACACCCGTCGCCGCAGCCGACAACGGACGGATCAGTCCGGCTCTACATATCAATGACGCCAGACATCAGTCTCTAGTTTCTACCGATTTATATTGATTCTATCAATAACCTCAAAACCTGCAACGGAAATTCGACGAAAGACCGACATGGATATTTTTGTCATTTGATAGAAATTCCAGGTCTGGCCACCCGCCACTCTCGGAGCAAGCCCGGAGTCCAGGGGTGAAACGCCCTAACTATTCGTGACAAACGGTTCAATCTTCGTTCTCGCCTAGGATTCCAGGGGAGGCCGTACGCATAACGTAAGGGAGCCGGCAACAACCCAGCGGTCACCAGACGTCCCATACCGAGGACGGGCCCGCCGAGCACCCCGCCGGGGTGGAGCAGCGCTCGAGCCAGCCCCCTGGCCCTGTCCGTGACTTGCACCGTGCCATCGTGATAGCGGACCTGAAGATATTCGTTGAGGTCCGCCGCAGTCGTCGGCAGCATGTGTTGCGGCACGTGGAGCAGTGGCGCGATTCCAGCCGCGGCCTCTGCGCAGTATTGGTCTTGCTCGACTATTGTCAATTGCCCTACAAACAATGCGTATGCTCGGAGCTGACTGTCGATGAGCGTCGCGTGCACCCAACACAGTAGATCCGGGTCGGTCGCAGAATACCGTGTCCCGGGAGGATACCGGTGGGTCGAACCGACCGACGTCCACACCTGACCGTGTACACGACGATGAATCGTGTTGATTCGGTCCGCGGTGTGCTGCACCTCGTCAGCCGACCCGAACGTCAGACTCAGCATCGCGCCGATGGTTTGGCGCGTGCGTTGGACATATTCCCGGGCGCTGCGGCCAAAATCACTGTGCTCGGACACACCTGCCGCGACCAGCGGATGCGCCACCTGGAGAAGGATGGCCCGTCCCCACCCGAGCACCACAAGCAGCTCTTTGTTGACACGCCGGACCATCTGGTCGGGCGCCGCCGATTCGTGGTGGGTGGGCACAGCCCCGTATTTTGGGAAACGCTGGTCTAGGGTTTCCGAACGACCTCGGTGTAGTCGAGATAGACCGAGCCGTCGACAATCGACGACACAGCACTGACCTTATAGCCACCATCGAGCGTCTCGGCGGTATCCGTCCGGCGTTCCACGGTCAGGGTCCCGGGCTCGGGACCCTCGGTCATCGCCTCCCTCAGCACCCGTCCTTCCATCGAGACGGGCACGGGGACACCGAGCAAAGAAAGAAAAGTCGGTGCGAAATCGACGTTCCCGCTCGGCAGCTCATTGATTGCGCCAACTCTGAGCACGGGTCCGGCCGCAATGAGGGTGTTGTGGATGTCAAAGGGGCTCGAGCTCCCGTGTCCAGCCGTGCCGCCCGCGGCGGTAGTTCCCGGAAACCCGTCGGTGTTCTGTTCATCGGTCCAGTCGGCGGAATACAGGATGTCGGCAGAACGGGCGTGAGTCCACCGCGCAGTCTCGAATGACAGCGTTCCCGGTACCCAGCCTTCATGCGCCCGAGGGGTCGCGGCAGCGGTAAAGATGGCCCCAACGCCATCGGTGGCTTGCAGCGTGGTGACGATGGCCGACACGGCCTGCGGGTCCTCGGAGCGCACATAGATCGCACCGGCGCCGACGACGGCGTCAGAGGGTGAAGTCGTCGTATCGGCCCCTGATGCCGCGAGCACCTCGGCGATGTCGATCCCACCAGTATGGGTCGAGAAACCGTGATCCGACGTCACCCAGATGTTGAACTCGTCAAGGAGTCCCGCCTCGCGAAGCCCCTCCTGTATGCGGGCAAGCTCGGTATCAACGGCTGACAACGCGGCAGTTGAGATCGGGTCTCCAATGCCATGCTGATGCGCAGTAGTGTCTGGGTCGCTCAGCCACATCACGGTGACAGAGGGGTCGACCTGCGGCAGTCCAACCTCAAAGAACGCGTCGACGATAAAGCGGTTGCGGGCCAGGTTTGGAGTCGCCGCCGGCGGAACATCGCCCAGCACGCTTGCCACCGCATCGCCCAAGGACGCGGGCAACGCGAAGTCATAGTGAATGATCCCGCCACCCGCCACCGTGTGGTTTAGCAGATATGACGACCCGCTTGACCCTGAGCTCATCACCAGCATTCGTCTGCCCGCCTGCTCGAGCGCGTCCGCCATCGTGGGCGCGGTCAAGAGCTCGCCCTCGGTCTCTTCAATTCTCAGGAGGTTTTCCCGGTCCGACGTAGAGAGAAACCGCGTCGGATCCACCGCTGGGAAAAACACCGAGTTACCCATCAATCCGTGGACACTCGGATAGGAACCCGTTGAGATCGACGAGGCGTTCACCCGTGTCACGGTCGGATACACCGCGTGATGATTTCTGAACACGACCCCTCGCTGCCCCAGCGCATAGAGATTCGGCATCACCTCGGGTGTCACATAGTCCGGGCGTAACCCGTCGAGCACGATGAGGAGGTGACGCTGATCGCGGGTCGACGAGAGGCCGGCAGACGTCAGCAGTTCGGACCGCTCGACCCCTGACCTGCAACTAGAAGATACGATGAGGCAGGCCGTCGCCACCCAGCCGAGGCAACAGAGCGTGACGGCTCGGGAGCGGGTGTCCATAATTGATACGGTCATCTTAGCGTGAACCGACGCGTGAATTAGAATGTGCCTCATGAACACCTCTGCCACATCTACGGGGATAGACATTCGCCCCATCTCGCCGGTCATCGGCGCCGAGGTCTCAGGAATCGATCTGTCACAACCGGTCAGTTCGGAGGCCCTCGCACAACTACAGTCAGCGCTGGCCGACCACTTGGTCCTCTTCTTTCGAGATCAGGCAATCACGCAAGAGCAGCACACAGCGTTCGGCCGATGTTTTGGCGAGCTCCACATCCACCCCGCCGCGCCAAAAGATGCCGAGCACCCAGAGGTCCTCGTCGTGCGTGGCGACAGCGAGGTGAAGTTTGTCGCTGGCAGCGAATGGCACTCTGATGTTTCGTGCGACCCCGAGCCGCCCATGGGAAGCATCCTTCGTATCGTGGAGCTTCCAGCCGTGGGCGGCGACACATTGTTCGCCAACATGTATGCGGCGTTTGAGGGGCTCTCGCCGCCTATGCAGCAGCTGCTGAGTGGTTTGATTGGGGTGCACGAGGGTGAGCAGTACTATCGCAATCGCTATGGGAGCGGCACATTGCGTGACACAACCCACCCAGTCGCAGAGCATCCGCTTATTCGCACACACCCGGTGACCGGCCGCCCGGCACTTTATGTAAATGAGGGGTTTACAACCGGGATCAAGGAGCTCTCCGCGACAGAGAGTAAAGCGCTACTGTCGTTTCTTTTTCGTCACCTCTCACAACCGCAATTTCACTGTCGCTTTCAGTGGCGCAAGAACTCGATGGCATTCTGGGACAATCGCTGCACGCAGCATTTGGCGATCTGGGACTACTGGCCGGAAACCCGTCACGGCTATCGGATTACGGTGAAAGGCGATAAGCCGTTCTATACTCCGCCCGCATCGTCTGACGTCACTGGCCAACTCGACTGTCGCGGAGAAACGCACGCATGACTCGAACTGGTGGTCTACCCATCGTCGCAATCCTTGGACTCGGAATGTTGGGATGCTCGGGCACGAGCGAGCCTACGGCGCAGGAGGTCGAGAGCCCGGCAGTCGCCCCTGTGAGAAACCTGTATGCGGGTTCGCCGTATCTCGGCGAGTTGCGAAACTCGCTCGTGTACGGAGAGATCTGGGAACGCCCCGAGCTCTCAAAGCGGGACCGGAGCTTGATCACCGTCGCCGTGCTCCAAGCGTTGGTGCGTGACGAGCTGAGCCTCCATATACCTCGCGGACTCGACAATGGGCTGACTCCAGAAGAGATCTCCGAGATCATCCTGCACGTCACGTTCTATGCAGGGTGGCCGACCGGAGTACAAGCCTCTCTCCTCGCCGCCGAGACATTCGAGGATCGAGGCATATCGCTGGGACCGCTGCCTGAGGCGCCCGTTGCCGCGACCGCAACCCGAGTCCCGGCCTCTGCCAGTGGGGCGTATGCTGCCGTGCCTCGACTCGGCCAACTGAGAAACAGCCTTCTCTACGAAAACATCTGGGAACGTCCGCTCTTGTCGAAACGAGACCGGAGCCTGATCACCGTGGCCGTCACCCAGGCCCTCTACGCGACCAGTGAGCTGAGAACCCACATTGGCCGGGCGCTGGATGAGAACGGCGTGACGCCGCAGGAGATCTCCGAAGTGATCTTGCACGTGAACTTCTACGCGGGCTGGCCAAAAGCGGTCAACGCGGGCCGACTGGCCGGCGACGCGTTTGACGCGCGCGGCGTGGTGCTTGAAGACCTTCGCTGACCGCCGTGCACTGACGGCGGCGCACGCGGGCCTCGCGTCTCGGGTCGAAGCCGCACTCGTCGCTCGATTCGCCCGACTCCAGGAGGTCGTGACTCAGTCCCCGCATGGACGCGAGATCTATGACGAAAAGCAACCGGCTGTGCCGGGATCTCGGACTCGACTTTTCCGCACGTTTTCAAGAGATGCTCGCGGCAGCAATGAAGGCAGGGGTTCGCGCGGGAGAGATCGACCTCAAGGGCGAAAATCAGTTCAACAAGAGTTGGGATCGGCGACTCTTCAGAAGTCGTGGCCGAGGGCCTACCTGCAGAACAAGGCCCGTTCCTCCCCCGTGTCTTCTCGCGCGAACGTGTCTCGAACATGGTGGGCAACAACTTTCGCCAGCGAATCGGAAAGTAGGACCGGACTCGCCCGGGGGCGGGATTTGCTAAGATCGTCAGGCATCATTTGCCACGCCGATGTCGAATCCTGAACCACCGTCATTACAGAACGGGCCTACGTCAGGTCAGGGCGCCCCAGTGACGCCCGAGGACCGCGCCGAAGAGAGTCCGTCAACGGAGGCCCCGAGCGACTCCCTGGATGAGCGGCGGCGAGCGTCCCGGGTCGGCGGGGGTGAACGACGGATCGCGGCGCAGCATGAGCGTGGCAAACTTACCGTACGCGAGCGCATCGATCGGCTCCTCGACGAAGACTCATTCGAAGAAATAGGGGCATATCTCGAACATCGCCATTCGGCGTTTGGTCTCGACCGTCAGCGGCACGCGGGCGATGGCGTCGTGACGGGGTTCGGTCATATCGATGGCCGGCGCATCGCTCTTTTTGCCCAGGATTTCACGGTGCTCGGCGGCTCCTTCTCGGAGACCCAGGCCTTGAAAGTCGGACGCCTGCTCGAGGTCGCAACCTCCGGCGGATTACCCGTGATCGCCCTTCTCGACTCGGTCGGGGCCCGGATTCAGGAGGGGGTGTGGAGCCTGGCGGGGTTCGGCGACCTCTTTTGGCGCAACACGCAGGCGAGCGGGGTCGTGCCGCAAATCAGTGTCATGCTGGGCCCCTGCGCCGGAGGCGCCGTCTACTCCCCTGGTCTGACAGATTTCGTGATCATGACTCGGGGCACGAGCCACATGTTCATCACTGGCCCTGACGTTATTCGAACGGTGACCGGTGAGCGTGTCGACGTCGACACGCTCGGTGGCACCGAGACCCACACCGAACAGTCGGGCGTGGCGCATTTCGCGGCCGACGACGAGAATGCGGCGCTGCATCTGACCCGTCGCCTGCTCGGCTATCTGCCGTCGAACAACGCGGAGGACCCGCCGGTATTGAACGTCGACGCGTCCGCCATTGAGCCAGATGTGGATACCCTCGATCGATTGATCCCCGAGACGAGCGAGGAAGCGTATGACGTGCGGGACGTGATTACCCGGATTGTGGACCGGCAATCGTTTCTCGAAGTGCATGCCGACTTCGCACCAAATATCGTGGTGGGATTCGCACGCGTTGAGGGTCGGGTGGTCAGCATGGTCGCAAACCAACCGTCCCATCTCGCCGGTGTGCTGGACATTGACGCGTCTGACAAAGTGGCTCGGTTCATCCGCTTCTCCGACGCCTTCAACATTCCCCTGGTCACGCTCATAGATTGCCCAGGATTCTTGCCCGGGGAGAGTCAGGAGCATCAGGGCATCATCCGACACGGCGCGAAGATCGTCTACGCCTACGCCGAAGCCACTGTGCCGAAGATTTCCGTCGTGCTCCGCAAGGCCTACGGGGGCGCCTATATCGTGATGAGCAGCAAGATGATCCGGACCGATCTCTGCCTGGCCTGGCCGACGGCCGAGATCGCGGTGATGGGCGCCAAGGGCGCAGTGAGCATTCTGTATGCGAAGCAGCTCGCAGCAACGGCGGAAGAGAGCCGGGACGCCGAACGGGCAAGGCTGGAGGACGCGTTTCAAGCGGAGTTCAACTCGCCGTTCATAGCTGCCTCGTCCGGGCATATCGACGATATCATTCATCCGCGCGAAACGCGGGCCCGGCTTATCGGCGCGCTTGACGTCCTCAAGGACAAGCAACCCGCGACGACGCCGAAGAAGCACGGGAACATCCCACTCTAGCCGCCGCATGCCTCCTGCGTGGTCCACTGTCCTCGAGATCGCCGGTTTTGGCTCGCTTCAACTCTTTGGCTATCTGGCCGGCCTCGTCGCCTTGATGTACGCATTGACGTCGCCGGTGTTCTATGGCCGGACCGGTGCGGACACCGGCGCAGAGACCGGATCCGAGTCGCCTGAGTTGGACCGCGGCGCCGTCGAACCGGCCGAGGACGCGGTGGCGGAGGCTGACCGGCGCCAGCGGGCGGTTGTGCTCGCGGTAGCCGTCGCGTGTGCCTCCATTAGCCGCCCACCGGCGCGAGCTGACGGGCTCTCGGGGTGGCGACAGCTTCAGCGTGCGCGCCGCCTCACCCAACCAGTGCGCCGACAGAGGTCCCGCCGGTGAAGCGCTACCGCGTCACGGTTGACGGACAGGCCTACGATATCGAGGTCGACGACCCACGCGCGCGTCCGGTCACCGCCAGGCTGCTCGGCACGGCGTATACCGTCGACATCCAGGGGGGATCTTCGCCAAAAGACGACGCGACCGAGCCGCCGCCGTCAAGCGTGCCCAGCACGTCGGCCGCTTCCGCCGCTTCCGCCGCTATGACCGCGCCGATTCCTGGCGTGGTCTGCAAAGTGGTCGTCAAACCCGGTCAGACAGTCTCACGCGGTGACGAGCTACTCACCATCGAAGCGATGAAGATGTTCAATGTCATGCGTTCGCCTCGACAGGGCACAATCGCGTCCGTGGATGTCAAAGACGGTGACCACGTCGTCCAAGGGCAATTACTCGTCACGTTCGCGCCTTAGTCACCACCAACGATTCTCCGTCTGCCATGCTGCCCGAGCCCCTCGGAATCGCGATCATGTTCGGTGTCGGGGGCATCCTCATCTATTTGGCCATCGCCAAGGAGTACGAGCCGATGCTCCTCCTGCCAATCGGCTTTGGGGTCTTGCTCGGCAACCTCCCAGATTCCCCTCTCAATCCGTTTCATGAGGGCGGGATGTTGTTCATCCTGAGAGAGTTTGGCATCGAGACTGAGCTATTTCCGCTGCTCATCTTTGTCGGTATCGGCGCGATGATGGACTTTCGCCCGCTCCTCTCGCAGCCGATCTTCGCGTTGCTGGGCGCGGCCGGTCAGCTGGGCATCTTTATTACCCTGCTGCTCGCGACTCTGCTCGCGTTCCCGCTGAACGAGGCGGCATCGATTGCCGTGATCGGCGCGATAGACGGGCCGACCAGCATCTACGTGTCGTCGGTGCTGGCCCCAGAGCTCCTTGCCCCCATTGCCGTCACGGCCTACTCGTATATGAGTCTGGTTCCGATCATTCAGCCCCCGATCATGCGTTGGCTGACCACTCGTGAAGAGCGGTTGATCCGGATGGAATATGCCCCGCGCCCGGTACCGCGCGCGGCCATCATCATCTTTCCCATCGTCGTGACCGTTGGCGTGAGCCTGCTGGTACCTGACTCGGCGCCGCTCATCGCAACCCTGATGCTTGGCAACTTGCTCAAGGAATCAGGCGTCGTCGAGCCACTCGCGAAGTCTGCCGCAAACGAGCTCATCAACGTTTCTACACTTTTCCTGGCGCTGACCGTGGGAAGTCTGATGCAGGCGAGCACGTTCTTACAGCCGCAGACGCTCCTCATCTTGCTGCTTGGACTCACGGCATT
Organism: Vicinamibacteria bacterium; assembly: GCA_963579735.1. GTDB lineage: Bacteria > Acidobacteriota > Vicinamibacteria > Vicinamibacterales > UBA8438 > CAUZIB01. Next base: position 44,226 of record CAUZIB010000001.1, read on the forward strand.
CGTCGTGGACACGATCGCCGGTCTCTTCTTCGGCAAAGCGCTGAAGGTGGCCACCGGCGGTCGTATCAACCCGCTGGTGGGAGCCGCAGGAATCAGTGCGTTTCCGATGAGCGGACGACTCGTCCAGCGGCTCGCCCAAGAGGAAGATTTCACCAATCACGTACTGATGCACGCCATGGGCGCGAATACGGCGGGTCAGTTGGGTTCGGTGATTGCGGGCGGCGTGCTACTCGACATGGTCACCAACGCATTGGGCTAGACGTGAGCGGACCGTCGCCGGTTGCGTCGTCGTTACCGCGCCGCTGCACTCCATCCTTCGCGCTCGGAACCATCTGCGGCGTCATCGCCGACAGACGCAGCGCGCGCGGGGAGTCAGCTTTGGCGCTATCGGTGCCGCAGTTTCACCGGGACTACCGAACGGTCACGTCGACATGGGCAGTGGTCCAGCAGCATTGATCACCACCACCGCCGTTACCAGAGACGTCGTTCGCAGTCGCCATGAGCCGATACTCACCCGGCTCGGTGAACGTGACGAGCGTGGTCGTCTCACCTCCTGCGAGGTCGTCAAACTCGCGACGATAACCGTCAGTATCGGCTTCTCCGTCTTCAGTCGGCGCGCGGAACGCGACATCCGCTGGGCCTCGATACAGACGCCAGCTCAAGGTAAGAGGCGGGGTTGGCCGGCCGCGGCGACGGGGCGGTGGCGGGTTGGTCAGCGGAGTGTCCCAGACCTGCGCCCACAGCTCGAGCGGCTCGCCAACCGACGCCGTGTACGACGCAGTGGGCTCAGACGGTGCCGGACCCTGGAGCGTGTCGCCGTCAGATGAGGTCACGCGTAGCATCGGCGGCACATTGCCATTGGCGCGATTCAGCATTGGGTCGACGTAATACGCCGGGTTCAACCAGAAGGTAACCTCTGAGCGTTGGTTGTTGATACTGATTGCCCACGTCAGCCGTTGGTCCGCGAAATCCGCCGGCACGTCGATCGCAAAAACTCCCCACGAGCGCCCGGCCAGGAAGCGGGTAGGCTGACCGAGATCCGGTCCTCCGGGCAGAATCTGATTGTTGGGACCGACGGGTATGTCGACCGCCTCGTCGTTTCGATTGAAGTAGCCCAAGATGATCGTGAACGAGCCGTCTTCGTGGCGATGCCACCCCTCTAGAGCCGGAAAGACGGCCTCGCCACGATTGCCCCCAGGTTCTAGTGGCAACGGTGCTCGGGGTGGCTGGGCCAGGGCGGTGCTTCCGAGCATGACGACGACGAGCAGGGTGGACCAGCTGGGGGAAAAACAGATGCGTTGCATGGGATCATTCCTACTTGGCGGGCTGGTGGGATAGCACCCGACTACGGGACCGCCGCAAGCCGCGGCGGCCCCTGCATTGAATCTGGTCTAACTCAGCGTGCTATTCGTTGTTGTCGGTGCGGGCCGCCTCACGGGCCGCCGTTTCCGCCTCGTACTCTTCGTCGGTGAAGTAGGTGACGTTGACCCACGCGTGAGCCATTTCGTCGACGGTCCGGTCGCCGTAACCAACCCAGACGTTCGGATCGGGGTTGGCTCGATTAGCAGCGGTGTTGTCGTGCCACGATGTCACCTTGATGATGGTGCCGGCTGGGAGAAGCGGCGCAACCTCATCGGCATACACGTAACTGTTGTGCCAGTTGAAGTTGAAGTCACCAACATGACTCAACATCTCCCGTTGACCGGTCGGCAGAATCGCTTCCATTGCCATCGCCTTGCCCCGTAGGTGCATGTGGGGCTGGAAGCTCTCGATGCGAGCCGCCCGCTTGAGCGGAAAGAATCCTTCGCCCACCGAGACGGTGTTCGGCTCGATATCGATGGCGCCGCCGCGCATAAGATGGAGAACCTGGCGGTGCTCCGGCTCTTCGCCCTTCGGATAGAAGTAGACGCCGAGCTGGACAGTGTCGGTGATCTCCTCACCGGCCGCAGAGTAGTGGATATCCCAGATGATCCGAGAGTCGGGAAGCATCAGCTTGCCGCTGCCGGGACGCATCAGCGCACCCTGTTTACCCACCGCCCACTCCATGAACAGACCCGAGTTATTGAGCGGGTCGTCATCGTCGGTGGCGTTGGGGTTCTGGAGGAGCGGATCGGTTTCTTCCTGCTCGAGACGTGCAATGGCGTGGTGCGTGATCTTACGTCCCGCCTCGGTTCCAGGTCTGATTTCGATCGCCCGCACCCAGCGTGGCTCGGTGAGACCAGTCTCGGCGGTCGGCTTCCACCACGCATCGTTTGCCTCTGCCGGCATGGTGTATGGCTCGGACTCGACGACCAGGTCAGGCGGACCGCCGAACCGATCGGCAAAATACCACTTTGATGCCTCGGGCCACTCGACCGGGGCCGGCATGTCAGCCGGGTTGCCGCGGGGCACTCCGCCGTCAACCCAGCGGACGACCGTGTCAATCTCGGCATCGGTCAGTGAGCGATCATTCTTAAACTCGGTGATCCCGACGGTGGTGTCGATGTGCCAGGGTGGCATTTGCCGCTTTGACACGCGGTCCTTGATCGACCGAGCCCAGGGACGGGCTTCTTCATACGCGATCAACGACATCGGGGCAATCGAATTCGGCCGGTGGCAAGCCTCACACTTGGCCTGGAAGATCGGGGCGACGTCTTTGGAAAACGTCGGCACCTCGTCTTCGGCGGCGAGCGCCGTCCAGGGGACAAGCGCGATGGTAGCAGCGGCGACCGCCACGCTACCAAGGAGTCTGCTTAGCATCGGAGGATCCTTTCGTTATATTTTCGCCACACCGAGCGTGGACGCTAAATCGACAGTTCGTCCACGTATCTTAATCTTGTTCGCTCCAGATCTCCATTCTGAGCGATTCGCCCTACACTACTCTGGAGGGCGACGATTCGTTTCGCTTTATCTGGAATGTCCTCTGCGAACGCCGCGCCCGTCGGCCACGCGACGTTCTGACGAGCGGCACCCGGCACGGAAGAGGAGAGACTCGATGAGAGACGCACGTTTCCGTTCGTTGACGCCAGGGGCGGCGTTGGCCGCAATTGGTGTCTTGTCGATGCCGACACTCGCAATCGCCCAGAACGTCACCTCGGACGACGGGGACGTCACGTTCTCGCGCGACGTCGCTCCGATTCTGCAAGAGAGCTGTCAGGTCTGCCATCGCCCGGGCTCGATCGGTCCGATGTCGCTTGTCAGCTATCAAGATGCTCGGCCTTGGAGCGCTCGCATCAAGCAAAAAGTGGCAGCCCGCGAAATGCCGCCATATCAATACGATGGGGACGTAGGCATCCAGGCACTCAAATATGACCCCCGTCTCTCCGTGAGCGACATCAACACGATCGTCCAATGGGTCGAGACCGGTGCGACCGAGGGAGACCCCAAGGACATGCCGCCAGCCGTCGACTGGCCAGACCCCGACGCGTGGCGTCTGGCTGCGGATTTCGGACAACCCGATCTCGTCGTTGCTGCGAAACCCTTTAGCGTTCCGGCGACCGGATCGGATCTCTGGTGGGAGCCGCTCGTGCGGATCCCGCTGACCGAGGATCGGTATCTCAAGGCCATCGAGGTCAAGCCCTCCGTCGCCGGCCGCGAAGTCGTACACCACGCCAATACAACCCTGTACATGGAGGACGAGAACGGGGAACTCCTGCCGCAGGGAGGACGCTTCACCGAGTACGCCGCGGGAAAGCTGGGCGAGATCATCCCGGAGGGCGCCGGACGGCTACTACCGGCCGATTCCTATATCCGGTGGTCAGTCCACTATTACCCGACGGGAGAACCGGTCGCGGACGAGGTGACCGAGCTGGGCTTCTGGTTCCACCCGAAAGGCTACCAGCCCGAGTTCAAGCAGGACCTCGCGAACTATCGACTCGAGGGCGACCTCGCGATTGCGCCCCATGGGACGGCGATGATCCAAGGGTTCCACTCCTTCGACCACCCGGTCCGGATCGACAGCTTCCAGCCCCACGGGCACCTTCGCCTGCGAGCCGCGGCGCTGGAAGTCTTCTATCCAGAGACCGGCAAACGCGAAGTCATGAGCATGATCTCCAACTGGACGACCTGGTGGCAGCACAGCCACATCTATGAGAACGACGCGGCGCCGCTCATCCCGACCGGTGGGGTCATCATGCTGACCCACTGGTATGACAATACGAAGGACAATCCGAACAACCCAGACCCAGAGCAGTGGGTCTACCGCGGGAGCCGCACGACCGACGAAATGTCGCATGCGTGGATCGCCGTCACCCACCTCGACGAAGAGGGCTACCAGGCGCTCAAAGCCAAACGCGAAACACAGCGCACGTTCACTGAGACCAACGACCAACAGCCGTAGCATGAGTTCGAGATAGCAATCGGGGGGGATTCATGACGCGCGCGGTGGTTCGGACGGCAATCATGGTGACGCTCGCGGCGCTGGGCTGGACGGTCGTCGACGCCCAGCAGAACGGGCGGCCATCCTGGCCGTCGGCGCCGTGGGAACGGGGGGGAGTGGCTGAGGGCCTCCCGGTGTCCCCATTCTTTGAAGGCTGGTATGAGAACCCCGATGGCACCTACACGCTGTCGTTTGGCTATTTCAATCGCAACCGGGAAGAGGCGATTCGCCTCCCGTTGGGACCTGGCAACTTCATCACACCCGACGAATACGATGGCCACCAGCCGACCCTCTTCGCTCCCGGACGAGCCACCGGGGTCTTCACCGTGACTGTGCCCCGGGAGTTTGGCCGCGAGCGCGGACGCGTGGAGTGGACCCTGCAAAGCCACGGCCCATCGCCGCACTCTGTCCCTGGAAAGGTTGGTGTAGAGGCGTATCGTCTACACCACGCGCCCATGGCGATGGGTTCGTTACCACCGATGCTGAAGTTGCAAGAAGAGGGACCGGTCCTTCGGGGTGCGATGACTCTCGCCGGAGACACCCGGGAGGTCTCTACCTGGCTGGCAGCCGAGCCCCCCGTAGGCAGCCTGCAGAATCCCTATCCGATGACGGGGTCCGTTGGCGTACCGCTGACGCTGACGGTCTGGGTGGAGGACCGCCTCGCCCCGGACGCGGAACGCGAGCCGGTCGCGGGGGGCGCAACCTGGGACACTCATCAAGGCCCAGCGCCGGCGGTGTTCAGTGAGGCCAATATCCCATTAGAGGACGTGGCCGGAAACGCGGCCACGACAACTGTCACGTTCGACAGGCCAGGTGACTACCTGCTCCGCGTGCGCGCCGACAACTTCAACCGGGTCGACAGCACGCCGCCGGACCAGTGTTGCTGGACAAACGGCTACGTGAAGGTGGTGGTCATCGCTGACCCGGGACACTAGGTTTCGATCAGCACCTTGAGAACCCCTGGGGTCTGAGCGCGGCGCAGGGCGGGAACGCCGTCGTGCAATGAGTATCGGTCGGCGACGAGCGGTCTCGGGTCGACAACCCTCGTCGCCAGCATCTCCACCGCGCGGGATATGTTGCCGCATCGAGAGCCGACAACCCGCAGCTCGTCCACCACGACCGGCGAGAGGTCGAGGCTCACGGTATCGGCGACGGTGGTCTTGAGGATAATCGTCCCGCGAGGGCGCACCAGCGACAGCGCCTGGGAAAACCCCGCGGCGCTCCCCGTTGCTTCCACGACGACGGCGGCGTCACGCCACCCAGCATGAAGCTCCGACGCGAACTTGAGCTCCGCGCCGACCGCCAACGCGAGTTTCTCTCGGTGATGTCCAACGGCGATGACATCCGCGCCCGCGTTGACGAGGACCAGAGTGATCAACAAACCGAGCTTGCCATCCCCGAGCACGACGACCTTGTGAGCTGAGTCGATCGCGGCCCGCACGTCGATATCATCCAACACGTGTGCCGCCGCAGCGATCGGTTCGGCGAACACAGCGCAATCGTCAGGCACGTCTACCGGCACCTCGACCAGGCATCGCTCTGGCACCACGAATCGCTCTGCAAACGCGCCATTCCGATGCAAAATCCCCAATACCGAACGACTCGCACAATGGTGACCATCCCCGCCCACGCAGTCAGCGCACTCGCCGCACCCAGCGTTGATATCCGCCACAACGCGCTTCCCGTTCCAGGTCGCGTCGTCAGCGTCGAGCACCTCTCCGACAAACTCGTGACCCGGCACGCCTCGAAAGTTCATGTAGCCGCGTTGGAGCTGAATATCCGTATCGCAGATGCCAGCGAGACGCGTGTGGATCAAGGCCTCCCCAGCAGTCCGTTCCGGCTCCGGGTGGTCGTCAACAACCCGGGGGCCATCCTCGATGACGAGTGCTCGCATGGCGACGGTCGACTGGTTTAGCCACCCACCCGATCAAACTTCTGGAACCGCTGTCCCACGTTGACCTCGGTCGTGTAGAGATTGCCGCGAGAATCGATGGCCAAATTGTGTAGCCGGTAAAACTGCCCCGCCTTCTTGCCCAGCCGACCAAAATGGTCCACCACGGTGAGCGATTCGCGGTCGAGAATCCAGACAACATTGTTTGTTCCATCCGGGACAAACAGCCACCGCTGGTCTGCGTCCTTTGACAGCGTCACGCCGGAAACCGACCCGCTCCCGAGGGTTTCCCGTCTGATGAACGCCTCTGTCACAAACTCACCGTCTTTTCTAAAAACTTGTAGTCGGTCGTTTGTGCGGTCGGCGACATAGACGAGTCCGTCGCCGGAAAACGTCACGTCGTGGACAGGGCTGCGGTACTGGTCGATCGGCTCAGCCTCCGGGTCATAGGCGGACAATCCTCGATCGTCGGGACGTTCGCCGTATGCCCCCCAGTGCCGCTTGTAGGCACCGGTGTCCGCATCGAACACGATGACGCGACGATTGCCGTATCCGTCGGCGACATACACCTCGTTTGCCTCGGGGTCGACTTTGACCGCGGCCGGTCGACCGAGGTCCTCCGTGTCGTTGCTCCCGTCGCTTTCCCCGGCGCGTCCGATTTGCAGCACGAACTCACCGTCGCCAGTGAACTTCAGCACCTGAGAATCTGACGCCGCGTTGCCGGCAATCCAGACATATCCCTGATGATCGACATGAATGCCATGCTCGCTCTCGGGCCACTCAAAACCCTCCCCCGGTCCACCCCACGACCGAAGCACGGTGCCATCTGGGGATAACTCGATCACCGGGGGGGCCGGTACACAGCACATCCCTTCTTCACCGCGTTGGCGAGCATCGAGCGTGCGAGGCCGATGCAGCACCCACACGTGATCGTCCGCATCGACGGCTATCCCGGAGACCTGGCCGAGCATCCAGTTGTTTGGCAGCAGCCCCCAAAAAGGGTCAACCGAAAAGCGAGGAGCGTCGGCCTCGTCGTCATCATCTTGCGAACCGCCGGGACGTTCGGCGGCGCTCGCGTCTCGGCTAATCGACAGGAGAGTCAGCGACCCCACGCCAACGCCCAGACACGTCAGGACCGACATGCCTACGATCGTGCGCCGCATCGGCATACCCGCCGACAACTTCTCATCTCTCTTCATCGCTCACCTCCGGGCCGCCGGTTCCATCTGACGGTGAAATACGCACCATATACCAGATGCCTGGGGGTGCGTCCGACAAGATGGACTCCCGTCCCAACCCACCGTAGAGTGTGCTCATGGCGCTAAAGCCCGTGGGTCGTGTCATCGTTCTTCCCTTCATCCTGACCGCCGGAGTCATCGTTGGCGCGCCCGGCGAAGGCTACACCCAGACGTCATCAACAAGCCGTCCCAGCACGCCCCGTACCGCCTGGGGCACGCCGGACCTACGAGGCATCTGGAACCACGGGACAGCGACCCCGTTGGAGCGAGCCGAACGCCACCTGAATCAGGAACGCCTGACAGACACGGAGATCGAGGAAGTGAACGCCGCAGCACGATCGACGGACGGAGTGGGCGCTCGCCGAACGATCTGGTGGGAACGCCCCCTCTCTGACGGCAGGACGGCGATGGTTGTCGACCCTGCCGACGGTCGGATTCCATACACCCCCCACGCCCGCGCTTTGCTGGGCCCGACGGGCGACGACGGTCCAGACGGTCCGGAAGATCGCAGTATCCAGGAGCGGTGTCTGTCATACGGCGTGCCCCGACTCGGCGGTCCGTATAGTCAAAACATCCACCTGGCGCAAACCCCGGACCATGTGCTGCTCCTGTTCGAGATGACTCACGAATTTCGGATTGTCCCGCTGGACGAACGACCCCACTTGCCCTCGACGATTCGTCAGTGGCTGGGCGACTCCCGCGGACACTGGGAGGCAGAAACACTCGTCGTCGAAACGACCAACTTCAGCAATCAGCAACTCTATCGACGACTACCAATGGGAACGACCCGCCTCGTTGAACGCTTCACGCGACTCGACCGTGACACCGTAGGGTATGAAGTGACGTTTGAGGACGTGAACCACTGGCGGCGGCCCTGGACCGCGAGGATCTCGATGCCGCGCACCGACGGACCGATGTTCGAATTCGCCTGCCACGAGGGAAACGTAGGCATGACCGCCATGCTCGAAACCGCTCGCCTGGAAGACGACGAGACCCGCTAGCTGGAGCCGGCCGACGAGCGGCCGGCCTTTGTGGAATCTTGCGCGGACAGAGTACCTGCGCGGCTCGTCGCGCGCGACTACCCGGACGCGTCAGCGGATCGGTGCAAGATTTTCGACGTCGATACGATTCGCAGAACCGCCAAGAAACAATCGGCTCCCATCCGCAAGGACGAAGTTCCGACCGACCGCTTTCTCGGTGCCATCCTTCGCTCGGTAACCCTCAATCAAGATCACGGTTCCGACCTCGAGCGAGTTCTTTGTCACCCCGAGACGGATCAGCTCGTTCGGGCTCCCGCCCTCGACCATCCATGGCACGACGGTGCCATCGGGGGCCTCGACCTCGAGATGAAACCACGAATGGGGATTGATCATGTCCCATCGCACCAACGTGCCCTCGAGTTCGAGGGGCTGCTCCACGTCGAACTCGGCGGAGAACGAATGGTGAGCGACAAGCGGGGCCACTACGCCACAAATGCCCGCCGCGATGACCGCTATCATGAACACGCGTGTGAATCGCATGAACGCTCCTTCCTCTCTTCTTTCTCTCGGGATTACCGGTCGGGCTCTCGGGACTACCGGTCGGGTTGCTTGCGGAGATGGCCGTAGATCAGATCCTCGACAAACTCCACGCATCTGAATTCCATGATCTGGGCGTCGGGCTCGACCCGGCGATAGAGCGGCATGCTCATTTTCCAGGGACGTGTGTAAACATTCGAATCTTCGATGGTGACCTCATACCACAACGTATTCGGGCTTCTTGCCGTGAACCGTTCGACCACGTGCAGGTCCGCGCTGTGAAAATTGCCGGACCGGTCGAGCCAGGTCATACCGTTGAATCCCGCAGTGTCAACGACCAAGGTCTCGCCATCCCAGTGGCCGTTTGACCATCCCATCCAGCTATCGGCCGGTGCCTCCACATGGTCCTCCATATAGATCGTCCGGACCGCACCCGCGAACTCGTGCAGCACCATTACATGACGCTGGCTTTGGATGATCTGAAAAGGAAACGGCATGTAGGTCGCGCGCGGCACACCCGGGAGATAGCATTTGATCGCGGGGTCGCGTCGGAGACGGTTGTCAAAATTCTCTTGCCTTTCGACCAGCGCCTCCGGCCGATAGGGAATTTCGTCCCCCTCGACCACCCCGAGCCCCCCGGGCCTCGCCCCGAGCGCGCCGAGGTCACGCACCACACTTCTCCCCGCCGAGTGCGGCTCGACGCTCCAATGGGCCGTGCCAAGCGCCTGCCAGATTCCATTGAGGTCCGGGGTGCCCTCGGCCGTCCTGGGCGCGGTGTAATCCTGGGCCAATGCACCAGCGGATGGCATCACTAATACGGCGGCAACCACCGCTACTGTCGTCGAGAAATATCGCCCCAACAAACCAAAGGGGGCCAGCGGCCTCCGCTCGCTCATTGGCGGTCGCCTTCCTCTCGCGTCGCCTCTCGCGCACGCCCATCCGCCAAGCGTGCACCAACCAAGGTGTTGTAGAGACCGTAGTTCCCCTCGTGACACGCATGCTCGAACATCGGGCCGATCGTTTTTGTCATCGCCATTTCGGCGGTCCACGGCCGCTCCCAATTGGCGTCGTCCTCGACCGTAAACTCGTAGGTGATGCTGTCGTCAGCCACGCGCGTAAAGCGTTCGGTCACTCGCATCTGTGTGCCCGAACCAAACAGGGGGTTCTTCCCGTTGAGGTTGGTCGTCTCGACGACGAGCGTGTCGCCTTCCCACCGCCCTCTCGACATCCCCATCCACTGACGCGCAGCAGCCGGCGGTTGCCCACGTCCGTCCAGCGGGATAATCCGCGCGTCGTGAATCATCTCGGTGACGATCAAGACGTAGTCTCGATTCTGCACGATCTGGTAGTTACTGTTGTATCCAGCGTTGAGCATCGGGGGTCCGGCCCCTCGCATGATGACGCAGCGATCATCGAGCTGATTGCTCTCCGCAGAATCCCATCGACCACCCAGGTGTGCGCGGTCGGCCGTCGCCTGCAGTGCTCTCCGTTCACCTTCTGCGGTGATAGGTGGAAGCCGGCCATTTGGTGGGTCCGTGATGAGTGATGTCCTCAGACTCGTGGCCATCGCAGACTGGCTGCGGTCGAGTCCAAACTGTGTGAAATCGTAGTGGACGTCCGGAATCGTACCCGGAGTCGTTTGCGCTGTTTCGTTTGTGCCTCGACCCTGCCGAATCGCCGCGAGCTCCTCTGGGGTGTACAACGCTTTTGTCACGCCGTCCGGTCGTTCCAGAGGCGTGTAGGTCTGATTCGTCCAAAATCCTTGCAGGTCGGGTTGACCGTCCGGTGTACGAGGGACCGAAAATGAATCCTGCGCCGCAAGTGGCGCCACGCCGAGTATCCCCACCAGGCAAAGCGGGGCGATTTTGCGAAGAGCCGGAACGTAGAACGTCGTCTTTCGCATCGGGTTACCTCCCATGTAGGGCACTGGTTCTCTATCCGCCGGTGGAAACGGCCAGATTATACGCGCAAAGAAGCGCCATTTCGATGGTAGAGTTCGCGTGTGGAGGAGCTCATGAGTAAGAAAGTCGTATCGGTCCGTCAGTTGTCAGTCCTCAAGACGGCTCTCATCGTGCTGGTCGCGGGCGTCGTGTCGGTGTTATCCGGGCAGATGGCTCACGGCGAAGAAAACCCGGAGCAAGAGAACCACGGAACAGATGACCCGACGTTTACACGGGACGTCCTCCCCATCTTGCAGCGAGCCTGCCAACAGTGCCACCGGCCGGGTTCGGTCGCTCCTATGTCGCTCTTGACGTATCAAGAGGTCCGCCCCTGGGCGCGGGCAATCCGAGAGAAGACCGCACTCCGCGAGATGCCCCCGTGGTTTGTCGAACGTAACGTCGGTGTGCAGTCGTTCAAAGAAGACGCGTCACTTTCGGACCGTGAGATCGCAACGATCGGCGATTGGGTCGATGCCGGCGCCCCTCAGGGCAATCAAGCTGACGCACCAGCCCCGCTGGAATTCGCGGCCCTGAACGAGTGGCGAATTGGCACACCCGAGTGGATCGTCGAGCTCCCCGAAGAACAAACGATCGGTGCCCTTGATGCGGACCGGTGGCTCGACGTCTGGGCTGACTCCGGCTTCACCGAGGATCGGTATATCAAAGCGGTCGAGACAAAACCCTCGGCCGACGCGCATCCGGTGGTCCACCACGTCGCAACTTCGATGCGCTGGGAGGATGAGGACGGCGAAGAAGGTGGCGGATTCCTCAACGAGTACGCGATGGGAAAGAACGGCGACATCTTTCCGGATGGCACTGGCCGCCTCATCAAGGCTGGCACGCGAATCCGTTTCAACATGCACTACAGCTCCGTGGGCGAAGAGATCAAGGACCGCACCCGAGTGGGATTTCAACTGTATCCGGCCGGTTATGAGCCGGACCGTGTGTTGCTGTCTCGTCACGTCGGCGACAGCTTTGACACACTCGACATCCCCGCCGGGGCCGACAACGTGCGCAGCGACGGCTACTACGTCCTTCCGGAACCGACCCAGGTCACCGCCTTCCAGCCACACATGCATATTCGCGGCAAGCGGATGTGCGTCGAGGCCATCCACCCCAGTGGTTTCATCGAGACACTCAGCTGCACCGGTCACAACTTCGGATGGCACATCGTCTACAACTACGACGACACGGAAGCCCCCCTCCTGCCGGCCGGCACAATCCTCCACACTATTGGTTGGCACGACAATACCGCCGCGAATCGCGGCAATCCTGACCCCAAGAACTGGGTCGGATTCGGGAACCGCTCGATCGACGACATGAGTTTTGCGTGGATGAGCTTCTATCACATGCCTCAAGACGTCTACGACGCAAAAGTCAGCGAGCGAACTCCGCTGACAAACAACCAGAACTAGAGGTCTACGGGCGTGGGTCGTCTCGAGAGTCGATTTCGGAATGTACTGTGCATCCTGGCGGTGACGGGAGGTCTGCTCGGCGCTGACTCGGGCGCGGACGCGCAGACCTACCGGAGCGGTCAGAACCTCCAACCTGTCTTCGAGGGCTGGGAGCAAAACGCCGACGGCAGCTTCACGATGGTCTTCGGGTATCTCAATCGGAACCACGGGGAGCATCTGAACATCCCCGTCGGGCCGGACAACTACCTGGAGCCAGGACCAGTCGACCAGGGACAACCCGCCTACTTTTACCCACGGCGCCAGCGATACAGGTTCCGGGTGAGGGTCCCGGCCAACTGGGGCGACCGCGAGCTTGTGTGGAGAGTCACGGCCTATGGCCGGACCGACCAGGCGGTCGGCTGGTTGGTACCGGAACAGATCATTGACGAGCAAGTGATTGCAATGAATCGGGCGGGCGGCGGTGCCCCGGAAGGGCTCAATGAAGCCCCGTCGATCACGCTCGTGGGAGAACCCGCTCGAACCGTCGCGGCCGGTGAGCCGTTGACGTTGACCGTGCTCGTGAGTGACGACGGAATCCCCGAACAGCGGGCCGCGCCAAACAGTCGACCACCCGGCCGACGAAATGCTCGGGGTCTCCGCGCGACCTGGCTCCAACACCGCGGCCCCGGGACTGTCACCTTCGACCCATGGACCGCGCCGATGGCCGATCACACCCCGGGGTGGCTTCCTCCTCCACTCGACGCCGATGGCCGCGTCGTCACGCAAGCGACATTCAGCACCCCCGGAACCTATGTGCTCCACGGGATCGCGGACGACGGCTATCTCTATAGCACCGAAGATGTGACAGTGACGGTCGTCCCCTGAGCCGACACAGGGGCCAGTGCTGTCGGGCCACGATTGGTCGACCAGGCGGGCGCTTCAGTTGCGCCACAAGGACGTTCTTGACGGGGTTGGGGTGCGCTCGGAATCGGCGCTTCGGTTCCTGAGCGGCATTCGAGGTGCGAAGAGGTGACCGCGGCACTAGATCCTAGTCCGGGCCCTCGTTTCGGACGTTGTTTCTTGTAGGAGGAAACACATGTTTTCGACGCGATGGGTGATGCTGTTCTGTCTGCTTGTGGTCTCACCGGGCTGGGTCTTCGCCCAGCCTAGCGGCGATTTCGTGCCGGTCACCGACGCGATGCTGCAAGATCCTGATCCAGCCGACTGGCCGATGTGGCGTCGAACGCTGGACAGCTGGGGATTCAGCCCGCTGGACCAGATCGACCGTGACAACGTGGGCGAGTTGCGTATGGTCTGGTCGCGAGGCCTCGCCCCGGGTCTCCAACAAGGCACGCCACTGGTCTATGACGGCGTCATGTACATGCCGAACCCCAGAGACGTTATCCAGGCCATAGAGGCGGGCACCGGCGATCTCCTGTGGGAATACCGGCGGTCGCTCCCGGAGGACGTCGATGACTACCTGATCGCCGTGCTTGCCGACGTCAACCGGAACATCGCGATCTACGACAACCTCATCATCGATACCAGTGTCGACGACTATGTCTTTGCCCTCGACGCGACATCCGGTAGGTTGGCGTGGGAGACCCAGATTCTCGACTACACGAAGAACCCCGCCAATCAGACCTCCGGACCCATCATCGCCAACGGCAAGGTCATCTCGGGTCGAAGCTGTACACCCCGGGGGGGACCCGACGCGTGTGTCATCACTGCCCACGATGCCAGGACCGGTGAGGAGTTGTGGCGGACGCGGACAATTCCGGCGCCGGGCGAACCGGGGGACGAGACGTGGGGCGATGTGCCGTTTGAAGACCGCAAGCATGTCGGTGCGTGGATGGCTCCCAGCTACGACCCGACCTTGAACCTCGTCTATATCGGCACGTCGGTGACTTCACCCGCCCCGAAGTTCTTGCTCGGCGGCATACACAACAAGCACCTGTATCACAACTCGACGCTTGCCCTCGACGGCGACACCGGCGAGATCGTCTGGTACTACCAGCATCTGAACGATCACTGGGATCTTGACCACCCATTCGAACGCCTGCTGCTCGACACGGCCGTATCGCCGAATCCCGCAACAGTGAGCTGGATCAATCCGCGGCTGCAGCCGGGAGAGGTCCGCAGAGTCGTGACCGGCATACCGGGCAAGACGGGTATTGTCTATACCCTCGACCGCGAAACTGGCGAGTTCTTGTGGGCCACGCCGACGGTCACTCAGAACGTCATCAGTAACATCGACGGTGCCACCGGCGCAGTCTCGGAGAATCCGGAGGTCGTCTTTACGAGCAACGGACAAACGGTGCTGGCCTGCCCGACGCTTGTGGGCGGGAAGGACTGGGAGGCGGGAGCCTACAGCCCGGTGACCGGGCTGATGTATTTCCCACTGCGCAACGCCTGTGCTCGGATGATGGCCACGACCGACAGTGATAATGTTGCCGCCTCGCTCTACGCACTTGCGGTGAGAACCGAAATCGCGCCCGGTACCGATCAGGTTGGGACCGTCCAGGCCATCTCGGCGGAGACCGGCGAGATCGTGTGGATACACGAGCAGCGTGCGGCGACCACGTCGCTCGTCGCAACGGCCGGTGGACTCGTGTTCGGCGGCGACCTCAACGGACGGTTTCGAGCTCTGGACGCACAGACCGGGGACGTGCTGTGGGAGGTCAACTTAGGTTCACCGATCACTGGGTTCCCTATCACCTATGCCATCGATGGCCAGCAGTATGTGGCCGTGAGCACCGGCAACTCGCGGACCGTGGTGTACTTCGCCCCGCTGACACCGGAACTCCGCCCGAGCATGGGCAACACTCTGTTCGTGTTTGCCTTACCCTAGTGCACCGCCGTCGAGAGTGAAGCCCACCATCATGGTCGTGACGCCCCCGGGGCCACCGTCGGTAGGAGTCGTCAAGGCGTGAGGGCAGACTTCTCCGCTCGCGTCGGGTCCATTGCGCCTTTCCTGGCCATGGAGGTCATGGAACGAGGGATGGCGATGACTCGAGAGGGCGTCGACGTCGTGCAGTTAGGCGTGGGCGAGCCTGGATTTCCTCCACCCCCAGAAGTCGTCCAAGCCGTCGGCGCCGCCGTCTCGGCAGGGGATACGCACTATACCGACAGTCGCGGCATCTACGCGTTGCGCGAAGCGATCGCCGCCGACTGTCAGCGGCGACGCGGGGTGACCGTGAGCCCCGAGCGTATCCTCGTGACGAGCGGCTCGTCCCCTGCCCTCCTGTTGGTCTGCGCGCTGCTGCTCGACACCGGCGACGAGATTATTGTGCCGACGCCGCACTATCCGTGCTATCCGAACATGATCCAGGTGGTTGGCGGGCGGCCTATCTTCGTTCCTACAGTTCCCGACGAGGGATATCAGATCGATGTGGCTAGGGTTCGGGCCGCGATGACCCCGCGAACGAAGGGGGTGCTCATCGCGTCTCCCGCCAACCCGACAGGTGCTGTGCAAGCACCCAGCGTTATCCGCGACTTGGCATCGCTCGGCGTGCCGCTGCTGTCGGATGAGGTCTACGACGGACTACTCTACGACGGTGCGTCGACGACGTCTCCGCTCGGCGTTACCGACGACTGCTTCATCTTTGATGGGTTCTCGAAGCGATATGCGATGACCGGATTCCGCCTTGGCTACGTCATCGCTCCGGAGCGGGCGATGCGCGCCTTGGTGTGCTTGCAGCAGAACTTGTTTATCTCGGCCGCGCACTTCGTGCAGACCGCCGGTCTCGCTGCGCTGACGTGCGGCAATGCCCATCTTCGGATGATGGTGACCGAATATCGTCGGCGGCGTACCGTGATGGTGGACGGCGTGCGCAAGCTCGGTCTGTCCGTACCAAACGCGCCGGCCGGAGCGTTCTATGTCCTCGCGGACGCGCGTCACTTAGGGGACGACTCGCTGGCCCTGTCGTTCGATCTTCTCGCCCGGGCGCACGTGGCCGTGGGACCGGGCCGCGACTTTGGGGAGATTGCCGAGGGATTCCTGCGCTTTTCGTTCGCGGCTTCTTACGATGACATCGTGGGCGGCTTAGCGCGGTTGCAGGCGCTGCTGAACTGACTGCTTTCGGGTTCTCACTATCGCACCGCTCACCTCCGTCTGTCTTCCCACCCGACGTCACCCCCAACAGGTAGCGCCTGGCGGCTCGGTCGAATTCGTGACCGGCGATCGAACCAACATCGAAATGCCCCGGACGCACCCGAACGAGGACCCGACAGATACAATGCCAGCACTATGACCCGTTCAAGCGATCGCGGACTACGACTCCTCTCGGTGGCGATGGGCGTCTTCTTCCTGGGCATGGGGCTGAGCAAGCTGGATTGGTTCGCGGACACCGAGGCACTCGAGGCGGAGCTGCGAGGGTGGTGGGGAAACGCGCCGGCTGTTAGCCGTTGGTATATCGACAGCATCGCGATGCCGGGTTTGCCCCTCTTCGCTCGCATCGTCCCGGTCGCCGAGTTCGGCACCGGCGTGGCGTTGCTGGCCGGGTTCCGCGTCCGGTTGGTGGCGGTGATTGCAGCGGCGATGGTACTGAACTTCCATTTCGCGATGGGCATCGTGTTCCAGTGGGGCTATCTGTATAACGCCTACGGTCCTCCGGTCATTGGGGGGCTCGCCGCGTTGGCGCTCGGGCCGCGGCGACTCCCGCTGAGTCTGCCGAAATGAGCGTGCTGCCGGCCGCGGCGGCCAGCCCGTGTCCTGGCGAGGACAGAGAGTCGCCCATGCGGTATCAGAGCCGGAGCGGTCCTGCCATGCGACCGACGACGTCAACCTGCATACGCGTCGACGCCGTCGGGACCGAGGGGCCACGTTAGTCGAAGACCGCGACCCACCAGCAGTTGCAGAACGGGGACCCGGTCGGCGTGGAAAACTCCTCGGGGAGGCGCGACGACTCCAAGGCACCGTGCGGGGCCAAGGCGACGTGAACTTCCGCTGTCATCGGCGACCCCGATCAAGCAGACGCCATCTGTGACCGACTGCTCCATGACGCGCACCGCATCGAGCTGAACGGCCCGTCGTTGCGACGGACCGCCACGTTCAGAGTCACCCGTCGCCAAGAGGGGCTCCTCAGAGCTGGAAGTTGCTGAACAGCAGGAGGTTAGAGGCCGTTCGTGTTCTTGGACACTACGCGATTGCTCTGACTCGTCGGATCCAGACAGAATGGCGTCTCTTCGACTGATTCGGCCTTGTCCTTGAGGTACTGCCAAATGTCTAGACGCTCCCCGTCCGTTGGTGCGCTGATTACCGCACTCGTGCTCGCATCTACCGCGACAGCGCAGACGATTCGGATCGGGTCATGGAACATTGAGCAGCTTGGGTCGCCCGGCAGCCGGGGCGGAGACGCAGAAGGCATCGCTCAGACCCCGCAGGACCTTGCCGATCACATCGAGGACGCCGCGGTCGACGTGCTCGCACTCCAGGAGATCGGCGACAGAGCCAACCCTGGCCGCGTGAGTCCGACGTTGAACGAGACATTCGCCATTCTCAACGCAAACGGCGCTGATTGGACCTACGAGCTGACGGCGAACAGAAACCAGAACGACACGACCCAGCTGACCGGCGTAGCGTGGAATCGCCGGGTCGTCAGCCAGGTCGGCGAACCGCATCGTTTCGCGGTGATGCCCCCGTCCAACGGCCTCAATCACTGGGATCGACACCCGAGTGCGTTGAGGTTCCGTGCCCAGACCGGTGGAACGGACTTCGTCGTTGTGTCGCTCCACTGGAAGGCCGGATCGAGCGATACGAACCGAAGGCAGCGGAGAGAAGAGGTACAGGCGCTCGTCGAGCGTCTCCCGAGCTTCCGGTCAACCTTCTCGGAGTACGACCTCGTGCTGATCGGCGACACCAACGTGCGGTCGACTTCCGAACCGACCCTGTCGGCGATCACCAACGCGGGATTCGTGGACCTGAATGCTGCCGGACAGACTACCGTGCCGTGGGGTAACGTCCCGTTCGACCACATCTTCCTGGCAACCGGGCAGCCGGAATTCGCGAGTGCGACGATGGTACGGGTCGTAACCAACAATGGCGGGCAGCGACGGCGGCTCTCTAACCACTTCCTCGTCTACACGGATATCGCCGTGCAGGGCGACGATGACGCCCCCGGTGGCGACATACCGGATCCTCCGACGGGCGGTGCCGCATGCGCCCGATGCGCGTTGTAGAAGTCCTGGAAGTCTGTCAGTTTCCCCTCCAGGTCCCGCGCAGACCAGAACAGCATCCGATCCAGGCATTCTCGCCGCAGGGTGCCGATCAACCGTTCGACAAACGGATGCGACAGCGGCGCGTACGGGACACTCTTGACCTCGGTCATGTGTAGCACGCGCAAGTTGGCGTGCCACTGGTAGAACCGGTACAGGGGATCGTTGTCGGAGCTCAGGTATTTCGGCGTTCCATGCGCGCGAATGGCATGGTTGAACATGCAGCACAGGGCCTGGCCATCCACAACGCCGGCGTGAATACCGAAGCCGACGATCCGTCGCGTGCACTGGTCCATGACCACCAGCACCCAATGGCTGCGCAGCGGCGCTGACTCGCATCGGAACAGGTCGATGCTCCACAGGCTGTCTTTCGCATGCCCCACGAACGTCAGCCATGACGGGCCGTTCGAGTTCGATTCCGGTCGATAGTGCGTGGCGAGCACACGCCGCACGACGTCCTTGTCGATAGGAAAGCGCCAACCGTGAAGCCTCAAAATCAATGAACTGCAGGGGGTGCTTGTGACCCTTCAGCAGGCGCGGAAGGTCGTCCGCGATGAACTCGCTGCCGCCACGCGTGTATTGAAGCTGGATCTTCTGCCTGCCCCCTCGCTTTCCCTGCATCCTCTCTTCGAGAGCGTTGAGCAGCGAGCTTTTTCCGCGAGCAGCAAGTTCCGCAACCACATCATCCTTGCCGCCCAGAGAGCTGACGTAGTAAAGGTCCAGGATATGAGGACGGCGTCCGCTAGGTCTTGCCAGCAGTCGCGAAAGCCGTCCCGATACTCGCATCCCTTGCAGTGCTGGCCTACCTGCGGGGGAATGCGCTTGAATGGCTCGGTCGAAATAGTCTTGGCGAATCGCTCGATGTCGGGCTCAAGCTCCGGAAGTATTTCGTCCACTTCTTTGCTCACGGTCACCGTCGCTAGCACGTGCTCGTGCTGCAGCGCATCCACATCGCCCGTGTACGCAGCTTCAGGCCGGTAGGCATCGACGCGTTCTAGGCGAAAGTGTTCATAAGTGCTGTTTGCGGTTGCAGCGCGCGACTTGTCCACGACGCACAGGTAGGGAACGATAGTCAGTGTCGGAAATGCCCGCGCAAGGATGTATTGCTGAAAACTGACGTCCTCCAGGTCCTTCCTCCGGCGGCGGTCGATGGCCCCCATCTTTCCTCGAAACGGGCTCTCATCGGGTAGTACACCGTCAATCGAGATCGACTTGACCTCGATCAGGTTCAGTACATTCCCTTGACGTTGCAGGATGTCGACCGAGCGAGAAGATGGCCGCACAAGACCGTCGCCTCAAAGAGAGTGATGTTGCCACCCATTAAAGCTTCGCACGTCGCCTTGAACGCTTTCTCAGAGTCACCACCCTGGACCATCTGTTGGCCACGCGGGTGCAGAAGCCTCGCCATGTGTTCGACCATGTACCCGCCGTCCAACAGAAACTCCATGAGCTCATTCTCAGTGGAAGAAGATGGGTACTTCTGCTTCTTGAAGAAAAGCTTCGTCGCACACTCCCGCGCCAGGATGAAATCACTCTTGGTAACGTTCATAGCTCCGGCTGCTTTCGGAACTCGTCAGATCATCCTATCAAGCCCGTGAAACGACCCTCGACCGGGACCGTGGCGCTCAAGGTTCCCCCGGGCGAAGGAGGGATCCCCTGGTGCAAGATAGCCAGTGAGTTCAGACATGGTTCGCAACCTCCACACTTCAGTTCAGTGAAAAGCCAAGAACGCGGTCTAACGGATCGAGACTGCGGCCGCCACTGCGCAGAGGGTCCACGGCACGGCCACCATGCCATTGGGTGGCGGGACATGGAAAGGCAAACGCGATGGACGTAATTCAGTCAGCCAATAATCTTGACAGCCGACCGGGTTGTTTCAGCACTGATCAGCTCTATCGTCCGCATCTGACAGTGCAGCGTCGGCGGGTGGGCAAGCGGCAAAGGAAGCCGCTGGATCGTAGCCGCAGCGTGATAGCGTGGAACCCAGCGAGAACGGGGCGCCGTGGACATCCGATACACAGTCATGGCCGCCATACTCGTCGTCAGCTCTATTCTGTTGTTCATCGGATCGACCGGTAAGCCGCGCGCGAGTTGTAACGTGTCGGCCGCTGGCGAGCGGCGCACGCTCGGGCTCGGCGTCCCCAACGGCCTTCCGGCCAGCCGAGTAAGGGTGGGGTTCGAATTCCCCATCAGGCCACCATCGGGACCTGGACCAGCCCTCGACAGTGTGATGGCGCTCGCATCCTCAGCCAAAGCAACTGCTCCTCAGGGATCTTGCGAACGGTCAAGCTTGACCTTGGCCTGTGGGCTGGTGCACCCTGAGGCGGTCTCTTGAGGGCGGACCACACCGGGAGGACGTCGATGGGCAGGCGCTGTGTGAGAGCGGGGATACTCGTGCCCCTGACCGTGTGCGTGAGCGCCGTAGCGCTTCAGGCGCAGCATCCGGTCGAGCGGACAGACTGGTCGGTCGATGTGATTCGACGGACAGGCCAGCTCGTTGCCCCCGTATTCGAAGGCCACTACCAGAACCCCGATGGCACGTATAGCCTCGTCTTCGGCTATCACAATCTCAACACCGATGAGGCGGTTGACATTCCCCTTGGTCCAGACAATTTCATCGAGCCCATCGACTACGACGGTATGCAGCCGACCCATTTCGATTCCGTACCCAAGAACGGGGCTCGCCGGCACTGGGGTGTGTTCACGGTCGTTGTACCCGAGGACTTCGGCGACAGGAACGTGGTGTGGAACCTGCGGCACCGCGGTCACCTGTGGTCCATTCCAGGACACCTGCGGTCACCCCACTATCTCCTCGATGCCGTCGACACCGATGCCCGGGGTACCCACGCCGCCGTGATGAAGCTCGAGCCCGACGGACAGGGGTGGCGGGGACGGGATGGCATGGTCCACGGGCCGCTCGCCGCGCGTGCAGGCGAACCGCTCTCGCTCAGTGTGTGGGTCGATCCCGGTCCCCGGCCGCAGAACCTGGTGTGGTGGTTCAAGCATCAAGGGCCTGGGGATGTGACGTTGAGCGCGCGGGAATCGGTGGTTCCGCAGCCTGGCGGTGAGGCTGCGACGACAGCCACCTTCTCGGAGCCGGGTGACTACATGCTGCGTGTGAAGGCCGTCGAGAGCATCGCGACGATCGAGTATCACTGCTGCTGGACGAACGGGTACTTTCGCGTACGGGTCACCCAGTGACCGATTGCTTCTCCGGAATCCGTGTCCTGCTGAGGAGAGACTGATGACCCAGCTGTTGACTGGCGGAAAATCCCGTCCCAAAGTGAGGCCGGTTCTCACGCTGTGTCTAGCGCTCGCGGCTGTCGCGGGGTCGGGGCTTCTTGTTCCCGCGTTAGCGCAGCACTCCATCTCCGAGGACGTCACCTTTACCGACGTCACTTTTACGAGGGATGTGAAGCCGATACTCCAGACACACTGTGAAGCCTGCCATCGACCTGGCGCTATCGGTCCGATGGCGCTGTTGACCTACCAGGACGTCCGGCCCTGGGCGCGCGCGATCAAACGGCGGGTGTCGAACCGGGAGATGCCACCGTGGCCCTACGACCGCACGGTCGGGATTCAGGAGCTCAAGTACAACCGGGCACTGAGTGACCAGGAGATTCAGACGATGGTCGCATGGGTGGATGGCGGCACGCCGGAGGGGGCCCCAGCCGACCTGCCCGCGCCCATCGTGTGGCCGAACTACAGCGATTACTGGGAGCTCGCCAGGGACCTCGGCCCCCCCGATTTCACCGTGACGACGGAACCGTATGTCGTGGCGGCGAACGGACTCGACCAGTGGTTTGACTCGAGCGTGCCGATCGAGGGTTTGGAGGAAGAGCGATGGATACGCGCCATCGAGATTCGCCCCAGCACACCCAAGGCGGCGTATGTCTTCCATCACGGGAACTCGAGCCTGCTGCAGACCGTCGACGGTGAAGCGGAGCGCAACGGGCTGATCGCCGCCGCGGTCGGCAAGATGTACGACCTTCTTCCGGGTGACTCGGGCATGCGCATCGTGCCTGGCGCCAAGGTCGAGAGCGGGATTCACTATTTTCCGGTGGGCGAGGAGATCCTGGCGACGATGGACATCGGAATCTACCTCTACCCGAAAGGCGAGGTACCTCGCTACGTGACGGCAGGGGCACGGACACTCCAGGCTGACAACACGACCTCGAGGACGCAGGGACCCTGGACGAAGATCAGCCCGGTGGACGCGGGTGGCGTCAGGGCCGTCGACATCTTTATTCCGCCCCATTCGACCCAGATGGTCCGTGGCACCTGGGTCGTCCAGCAGCCTACCCGGATCCATAGTGTCCGCGGACATATGCACCTCCGGGGGAAGTACCAGACGATCGAGGCGATCTATCCCGATGGTTATCGGGAGGTGCTGAGCAAGCTCAACTGGCAGCACCGGTGGCACACGACGTTTCTGTATGACGATCATGTTCAGCCGCTGCTGCCGAAGGGGACGCTGGTCGTGCTCACCTCGTTCTTTGACAACACTGCTGACAACCCGGGTAATCCCGACCCCGACCAGCTCGTCGTATTCGGCCGCCGGAGTGTGGATGAGATGTCCCATGTCTGGATTGGCCGCACGTTCTTCGAGCAGGAGGAGTTCGACCGCCTCGTCGCCGAGAGAGAAGAGCTCCTACGGAAGCGGGCACAGGCGACACAAGAGGGCGGAGGGCAGTAGATTCCGCCCCGCCCCGAAGGAGGAGCACCATGGGAGCCTCGCAGGCGCCCTTATCGGTGCGGCCGTTGTGTCCGTCGGCCCCGGAGTACGGACGGCGTTGGTCTCCCGCCGCCACCCCGACCAGCGCAGCGTCTGAGGCCTGCACCACCGAATCACCCCATGTGAGCTGGGGCCACGAGGAGCGAATGCGATGCCGCGAACCCTGACCGCCCTGTTTCTTTTCGGTCTACTGGTCTGGAGCCTGGAAGACAGACCACGGGCCCAGGCGCCGACGGTTACCGACGGCGAACGTGCCGAGTGCGAGGCGCTGCTGCTGAGCCGGAATCTCACGCTGACTTACGCCGGGATCGCGACGACCGGTGACGACACCGCCTACTGCTACGTCAAAGGCATTCTGCCACCCGCCATCGGCTTCCACGTGCAGTTGCCGCTGCCCGGGCACTGGAACGGGCGGTTCCTGAAGTGGGGCGACGGCGGCAAGGATGGCGACCTCGACTTCGCGGATGCCCGCGTGGCGGAAGGCTACGCGACGGCCAACAGCAACATGGGTCATGACAGCGGGGCCGAGCCCGGGTCCTCGTTTGCCTGGAACAACCGACAAGCGGAGATCGACTTCGGCTATCGCGCCGTGCACCTGACCACGGTGGCCGGTAAGACCCTGGTGCGGGCCTACTACGGCGGCGCGCCAGAGTACTCCTACTTCGAGGGTTGCTCCACCGGCGGGCGGGAGGGGTTGATGGAAGCCCAGCGGTATCCGGATGACTTCGACGGCATCGTCGCCGGAGCGCCGGCCAATCACTACCAGGACATGAACGCGGTGCGGGTCTGGCTGTTGCAGCGGATGTTCCGCGACGATTTCGAGGGGGCACTGGCGTTCGATAGCGACGGCGACGGACGGTTCGACAGCATCCGCAAGATGGACCTGCTGGCCGACGCGGTGCTGGCCAAGTGTGACCGTAACGACGGTGTGAAGGACGGGGTCATCGACGACCCGCTGAGCTGCGACTTTAACCCCGAGCGCGATCTCGCCGATCGACGGTGTGCGGGTGATGTCGATGCCGACGGCTGTTTCACCACCGCGCAGGTCCAGACGGTTCGTGACTTCCACAACGGGCCCAGCGACAGCCTGGAACGACCGATCTACTCGGGCAAGCCAACCGGGTCCGAGCGGGGCTGGACGCGGCTGTTCATCCCCTACACCGGTAACCGGTTCAACCCGGGCGCGGTCGGGCTTGGCGGCGATCATCTGAACTACCTGTTCTATGACGAGGACCCCGGTGTGGCGCCGGCCAACATGCTCGATCCATCGACCCGGATCGACCGGGAGGCGACCCCGCCCCAGTGGGCCTGGTGGAACTTCGACATCCAGGATGTGCCGGCCGGCAAGGGTGACGTGATGCGTCAGATCACCGACGCCGTCGATCCGGACCTGACCAGGATGCTCGTCGACAATGACGCGAAACTGCTGCTCTATCACGGCTGGGCCGACGCGCTTGTCGTGCCGCAGCCAACGCTGGCCTACTATCACGACATGGTGGACGAGACGTTCGGTGGTGACATCGCCGCCGCTCGAGAGAAGGCGCGGCTGTTCATGGTGCCGGGTATGGGGCATTGCCGCGGTGGGGCTGGGCCCGATACTTGGGACCGTCTGCAGCCGCTTGTCGACTGGGTGGAGCGGGGCACGGCTCCGGACGCGCTCATCGCAACGCATCAGACCAACGGGCAGGTCGACAACGAGCGTCCTATCTGCGCGGTGCCGCAGCGCGCTGTCTATACGGGTCCGGCCGGTAGGGCCGATGATCCGGTAAACTGGGTGGCGGCGAATTTCACATGTCGATAGCGAAGGGCCGATCGGATTCTGCGTGGCAAGTCTTTGAGCACAGAAGGGCGCCGATGCGACAGCCGCTGGCGTGCCTACTGATCCCGTAGCTTGAACACGTACAGTGCGTTCCCGGTGCGCGGATACCGCACGTCCGGTGCCAGCAGGTTCGGCACGTTGCGGGGGCTGCCGCCGCCGAGCCCGGTCGTCACCGCCACGTACTGTTCGCCGTCGACGCCGAAGCTGACCGGGAACCCCTGCACCGATGTGGCAGGCTCACAGTCAACGTGTCGGGGCATCCGGATGCTCGCCACACAGAGCTCGTGTGCCTTGCAGGTCAAGAGATACACGTGACCACATCTCAGTCGGCGAACGCCCTCGTCCCCAGCAATGTTGTCTCTCGTCGAGGTTGGTGCCACGCGGTCAGGAGAAGATCTATGAGTTGGTATCTGGTGCGACTTGCGGTCTGCGCTGGGCTCCTAATCACTCCGTGGGGAGCAGACGCACTCTCGGCGCAGGAGCGCGAGTTCATCGTCGCCAACGACAATCAGGAGCCGGCCGGCGAGCTGCGAGACGGCCTGTTGACGCTGCGGCTGGAGCTGCGCAACGGCATCTGGCATCCTGAGGGTGAAGAGGGCGAGGCGATTCCGGTCTATGCGTTTGGCGAAGCGGGAAAGCCGCTCCAGGCTCCGGCTCCGCTCGTTCGCGTGCCGCAGGGCACGGTGGTCGAGCTCTCCGTGCGCAACACGCTCGCCGTGCCAAGCAACCCCGCATGGTTTGGACGAGCGCCCGAAAAGTGCCGGTGAGGTCGTGACGGTGCCGCCGCGAGCGAAGCACGCAGCGCGGTTTGAAGCTGGCGCACCCGGGACCTATTTGTACTGGGCGTGGACTTCCGATGGCCAGTGGGGCAATGGCCGGGCCGCGGACGCGCTGACGGGCGGCGCGCTCGTGGTCGACGCGCCCGGTGCGCCCACCGACGATCGCATCTTCGTGCTTGAGCGTTGGCAGCAAGCGACGCGCACAGCCATCAATGGGAAGTCCTGACCGTTCACCGAGCGCCTCAACTACGACGTGGGCGAGACTGTCCACTGGCGACTGGTCAACGCCTCCCAGCTCAGCCACCCCATGCATCTCCACGGTCTGCACTTCACTGTCGATGGCGTGGGTGACCGCGAGCACTTCCGTACCTACGACCCCGCTGAGCGCCCCCTGGTGTCCACGCACAATGTCGAGGCTGGCGACACGTTCGAGACGGACACGCGGGGCCGGGTCTTGCTGGCCCACCAATCGTCCTCGAGCAAGGCATGCCGGCGGAGATCGCCGTGGTCAACCAGCTGGGTGTCGAGACGGCCATCCACTGGCATGGGATGGAGCTGGAGAGTTACTACGACGGAGTCCCGCTCATCGCGGGGATTGGCGGAATGAGGGCGCCTCCCGGGGGGCCCGGGGAGACATTTGTGGCGCGGATGGCACCACCGCGCGCGGGAACGATGGTCCACCACAACCACTGGCACCGCGCCCACCAGCTTACGGGCGGGGTGCACGGCGCGTTGATCGTGATGCCGGCGGGACAGATGCACGATCCTGCGACCGACAAGGCATTCGTGTTCAGTCAGAGCCCGGCAGATCCGTTCGACGCGGCGATGCTCCTGATGAACGGCACCCCGCAACCACCCGGAATGGAACTTGCGACCGGGACGAAGCACCGGTTCCGGTTGATTAACATCACGCCGTCGGTGGCGAGCCTTCGCGTGTCGCTGAGCCAGGCCGGTGTGCCCGTGGAATGGCGCGCAGTGGCCAAGGATGCCGTCGACCTCCCAGCCTCTCATGCGACGATGAGGCAGGCGGACCTGCAGGCCTCAGTCAGCGAAACCTATGACTTCGAGTTCGAGGCGAACGCTCCGATGGAGCTGACACTCGAAGGCGTGCAGCCCAACAACGGCCAACGTATTGTGCAGACCCTTTTCTTCACCGATGCACCGAGGTAGCCTCTGATTCGCCTGCCTAGTGCACCGCCGTCAGTCTTGGACGAACACAGTTCCGTGAGGAAACGCCGGTCCGGTTGGCCCGTGTGGCCATGCCGCGCGATCGAAACTCACGCCAGCGCGGTCGCTCTCGTTGCCCCTGAAATCGTCGTCCAACGTGATCTCGCCGGTGGAAATATCAAAATCCACCATCCACATACGCGGCTCGCCTCCTTCGTGATTCACGACGACGATCCGTTGTCTTCGATCGTCGAACGCCAGCCAGTGTGGCGCCTGACGTTCGTCGAACTGGAGCCGGCTCACTTCGAACGGCTGCGTGGGATCCGACACGTCGAGAACGACGACCCGACGAGTTTCGCTTGTGGTTTGGACCCAAAACCTGCCAACGCGCAACGGCACCGCGCAACCGCGCCCCTCGAACTCGTGAATCAGTTCTGCGTCAAAGGAGTCGACGTCCAGGCCACCAACGAGATAGAGACCGCATCGGGCGGTGACCACAAGCACCGTGGAACCGTCCTCCAAGACGCGAGGCTCATACGGCATGAGATGCGCGTCGCTCCCATCCGGCGAGCTCAGAGCAGCGGTGGCCAAAAGGGTGAAATCGGTCAGGCGCCACAGCTGGATGTGAAACCCGGCTGGTTCGTTCGCAAAGTTGTCTCGGCGCGAATCCCACCGAGCGAGCCCCATTTGGCCGGAAGTGGTGACCAGTCGGTCATACGCGGGCACCACCGCGAGGCTGTATGGGCGAACGACGTTCCCGGGCACGCTGGCCGTCTCGGCGCTCGCCCAACGCGTCACCGTCCCGTCGTCTGCGAATTCCGCAATCCCACCGGGCGGCTGAAAGGTGCCGTCGAGCGCGTGCATCGCAGCGACCACATTTCCGGTCGCCAGACGTTCCAGACTGTGCGGATAGGCAAGGGTGGACGGCAGCTCGACGGCACCCGCCAGTCGAGGTCGGAGAGGATCCGCCAGGTCGAACCGAAACAAACGATTTCCATTGAAACCGCTCGCGAAGAGTGTGTGTCCTTCCGTGAAGGAGTGTTCGACATGATGCGGGCGGGTGGAACGCTCACCGACGGGCAGACTGGCCACGACCCTTCCGTAATGCGGAGACTGTGGGTCGACGTCCACAATCGCAAGAAAATCGCTGTGTTCGCGGTCGGCATCCCCGCTCCAAGCGGCGAGATAAGAACGTTGAGCCGTGGCCACGGATCCGCACGCAAGCACCAGAAACACCACACCGGTCGCTACTACTAAGAGTCTCATTGTCATCCCCGATCGTCGCTTTCACTACATACTGAGCGGACCGCGCAGGACCTGACGGGACCGTTCCCACGCGTCCGATAGGAGAATCGCTCCAGCAGCTCCAAGAATCAAGGTTGGCTCGATGGCGGGCGCGAGCTGATCGGCGGCCGGCCACCGGGGCGACCCATTCCCGTAAAGATGAGCTCAGGTGTCCACCAAATCACAGCAACTCAAGATTCGGTCCAGTCTCGTTTCAGGGGGTCACTGGAATAACTTATTCTCGCAGCTTCTCGCAGACTCAGTAAGCTGATTCCAAGCCTCGTTCGGCTGTCGCTGATCGGAATTCACCTCGGGCCTGGTTAACGAAGAAATTCCCTGATTGTCGCATTGATAAACGCCACGTCTTCTGGAGACGATCCTCCTCCTGCCATCGGTTTTCGTATACCCAGCCGGACGAGCTCGGGCACCCGGCAGGCATGTTTGCCAACGAGCGCGTCTGTGAGCATGTCTACCTTGGCCCAAACTTGCCCGAGGAGACACGCGGGTATTTCATGCCGTTTCTCGACCGATGCAGTCGTCATTGCGCGCCGACGAGAGGCCCGCGATTCACGTGTTCACGATTCGTGAGGCGAGCGCCTCGAATGTCGGCTCTGCGCGGATCATGGAGAAGTGTGGCTTCACTCGGGAGGGAGCGAGGTGCTGCTCGTGGGCCAGGCGCCAGGGGATTGGGAGCCAAACTGGGTCGGCCGTTTGCATGGACCCGGCCGTGGGCTCTTCCGATGGTTCCATGACGGTACTGGTCTGGACGAGGCCGAGTTTCGATCGTCCCGTCCCGCACATCGGCGGGCTCCATCATCACTACGAGCGGCGCGCCGCATAAAATCGTCGAGGGCGAAGTATCGCGTGACAGATACGAGCAGATGCGAAGGGACCTGGAGACCTGATCCGGTCGATGTCCGGTCTGGACAACCGACCCGCGGGTGGCACGATGTTCTCCCTGGGACGCGAGGAGACGCATCGTCAGGTGCGGTGTTCGACCCAGAGCGCAGGAACCGGTTCGCGCTGTGGAGGGTCTGGGACGACGCGGTCACGCGCCGGATACTGTTTATTGGGTTGAACCCGTCGACGGCGGACGAACGCGTCGCGGACCCGACCCTTCGGCGATGCATCGGGTTCGCGATGAAGGCCGGCTTTGGCGGTCTGTTCTTGGGGAACATCTGCTCGTTCAGGAGTCCGGAACCGTCCCGGTTGCCGGTGCGCGACCAAGAGTCGGAGCGCAACTACGCCGCTCTATGCCTCATGCATGTGGCCTCGCACCAGGTGGTGGCGGCGTGGGGCGCGCACACGCTGCCGACCGGGGCCAAAGCGGTCAGGGAGCGCATCGAGGCGTGGCCCGACGTCATGTGCTTCGGCGAGACCAAAGGCGGTCACCCGAGGCACCCCCTGTATCTTCGGAGCGACACAGCGATGCGTCCCTGGCACTGCCAAGGCACCGCCTGTTCCTCGGCGAGTGCGACATCGCCACTCGCGGCGAAGGCAACAGCTCTAGCATAGTGCACCATCGCTGTCGTCACGCAGAACAGCTCTTGGTTCTCGGGTAGGTCCTGGTCGATGATCTCTGACCATTTGCCGAAGCGGATGTAGACGTGTTGCTTCAGGGAGACGAAGCCTTCGAGCCAGCCTGCCATGGGAGGGGACTCGACCACCATCAGCTCCTCTGGCAGGGTTGGAGATCATCTCCTCAGCGGTGTCGGTCGCCGTCCGGTACTGACCGAGGAACATGGCGCTGTAGATCCTGAAGTGGTAGTCGTGGCAACGATACAGCGAGTAGAAGTTGATTGCGCCCTCTCGCTCGAGGAACTTGCGGTCCGACACGATCGCTTCGTGGTTGGATGAGACGACGGTCTCGTAGTGGCCGCACAGCTCGTAGATGTGCGAGGGCAGGCGGTGGAGATGACCGGCGTCGGGCACCAGTGAGCGCAGCGCATCACCGGCGCTGAGCGCACGTTGGGGGTGGGGTGACATTGCCATCAGATGGATGTAGATGTGCAACAGACCAGGATGTTCCATCGCTCCTAAATGTGTGAGTGCCGTTTCGAGAACTCGAATGGCTTCCTCGGTGTCGGCGCCTTCGGCTGGCTCGCCGGTCTCGAGATCCCACAGCTGCCATGGTATGCGGTTCATGATCGCTTCGCGGAACAGCGTGACAACATCGAAGTCCTCGCGGTGGTCGGCGTAGACCGTGCGCATCGCTTCCGCGAAGTCGTCATTCCAGTGCGACATATCGTCGGCGGGAATCCGAGAAGGGTAACGAGGTGCCGAGGTCGTAGGAGTCGCTCATGGCGTCTAGTGCGACCTTGCTCCATTCGATCTTCTTGTGTCGGACGTGCTGCTGGGCCACACTCCAGCCATTTCCGGGGTGATCGTACGAGCCGATGTGCTCAACGCGAAAAGCCGAGGAGGCGCGCGCCGACCACTCGCTCAGGCCGGCGGGCACTCGCTTCTGCTGTGAGGAGGGTGGCTTGGGAGGAAGGACTGGGTCGAGACGCACGATGACCGCCGAGGATTTCAGGCGTATCGCCCTCGGCTTCGACGGGGGGGAAGAGGGAAGCCACATGGGAGCCACCGACTTCCGGGTGGGAGGGGGAATCTTTGCCACGCTGGCGTCGATCTCCGAGGGGTATGGCAACCTGATGTTGACTCCGGAGCAGCAGGCTGACTTCGTGGCCGAGCAGCCCGACGTCTACGTGCCCATCAAGGGAGGATGGGGACGGATGGGGATGACGCACATCCGTCTCGAGGCCGCCCGCGGAAGAGATACTCACCGACGCGCTTCGGACCGCGTGGCGGCTCCGCCTGGCGGAAGAACACGCGGCCGGGGTCGAAGGGGCGCACACCACGAGCCTAAGGCAGTCGACTCACCCGCGCGGTCGTCCCGGGGCGGTTCACCCGCAGCTCCGGGGTGGGCGCCGTGGTCGTGGCGGACGGGTAGGTAAGCAGATATTGCGCCGACAGCTCCCGGGCGATACCGGTCACTCGATCGATGATCTCGTCGGCGGACGAGACGATCTCGAACCGGCCACCCGAGGCGGCGGACAGACCGCCGAAGCCGTCCAGCGCCACGTTGGTGACCGACACCCCGCAGAATATCGTCCCGGTGTCGACTAGCCGCTCGGCCAGCTCGTCGACACCACCCTCCACATCCGTGGCGATAACCGTCGCGAGTCACCAGGTCCATCGCACTGGCGCCTATGTTTACGGTTGTTGCTCGACTGCGGCTCGATCGTCGGCACGGGCGCCGGCTAGAATCCCGGGCATGCTGTAGTTCCCTTCGTGACACGCGTATTCGTACATCGGCACGTCGGTCCGTTTCAGTGGAATCGACGCCGACCACGGGCTGGACCAGGTCTCAGGATCGGTCACTGTATATTCGTAATCGAGCGTATCATCCGCAGCCCGTGTGAACCGCTCGACAAGGGTCATCGTCGGACTCGAACCACGCCACCCTCTCCGGTCGTTGAAGTTTGAGGTTTCCACGACCAGCGTGTTGCCCTCCCAGTGACCACGCGAGTCGCCTGACCACTGGCGAATGTCCTCGCTGAGCGCTGGTCGGCCGTTCAGTGGAACGACTCGATGGGTGTGTACCATCTCGGTCACGAGTACGACGTGGTCCGGCGTCTGCAGTATTTGAAGGTTTTGATTGTAGCCACCGGGCGTGATGGGAGGACCGGCGTTGAACCCCAGGATGCACCGGTCGTAGGCGGAGCGGTCATGCCAAGAATCTGCCGGGCTCTCCTCACGCCGTTGCCGACGCGCGTCCGCCGTCGTTTGACCGGCGTCTGTCAGCGCGGGCAGCCGACCGTTCAATGGATCAATAATCAGCGAAGTCCGCCGCGTTCCGATGGGAGCGGTTCCCTGGTCCAGCCAAAAGTTGTTGTAGAAACCGGGCGTGCCATCGGCCCGCCGGTCCACGCTGCCGCCGGCGGTCGTCCGTTCAGCGGCACGGGTCAACAGGCGTTCGTTCCGGTCGAGTGTTTCTTGCTCGAGGCTCGCAGCTTCCTCCGCCGTCAGGAACGCGGTGTCTCCCAGCTCCTCTGGTCGCTCGAGTGGGGTGATGGTCCGAAAGTCCCAGATCCCCTGGACGTCCGGATGCCCCCACGGGGTGGTAGGCGCGGCGGTTTGCGCCCCACCCGGAACCGCCATGAACACTACGGCGGCGGTCATAGCCAAACCTACGAGAAATCGTTGCTTCATATGTCCCCCTTTGTCGTTACGACTCACAAACCTGCAACATCTCAGTCCACAGGCCTCCACGCGCGTCTGGCAGCCAGTGGTCACAGTCCTGGGGCGTTCGATCGAGAATCCGCGCCCATCTCGAGTGCTACGAACGACTTCTATTACGAGCGCCTACGCGTCCTGCCCCAGTGACACCTGTGGACAGTGGCAGAAAAAAGTGCACGCTCCGCGACGGTCCACTAGCAATCGCGTTCGTCCGGTGGAGCGCCTTCAAAGCGCTCGGTTGTCGCCGACAGCTGTACCACGATACCGTCCGGATCGGGCACGAGCACACTTGTCGACCCCGCCCGTTGTACGCCTTCAAATCCTGCGTCCTCCAGTTGCGACGCCACACGTTCCGCCTCAAAATTCTCGACCCCGATCCCAAAGTGGTCGATGTCACCCGCAACCGCGTCGGCCGCGGTTAAGCTGCAGTTGCCCCCATCGACCGGACACAAACTGATGAGACCACCATCGGGAAAATCGAGGGCATAGGCGTCGCCGACAATGTATCGCCGCGCCGGCAATCCCAGGAGATCACGATAAAAGGTCTCGGACCGGGTAACATCGGTGACACCTACGTTCACATGATTCAAGCTGCGCGCTCTAACACCGCTTGTTTGGGCGGTCGCGGTTCGAGGCGCCGCCAGTACCGCGACAGCCGCCAGTAGCTGGCGACGGGTCAAACTCCCTTTTTCGTATTTCGTCAAAAGCCCGTCGAACGATTCACTCATCGCGCCCTCCCGCGGTGCCATAGTCGTCCCAAAACCTCATTATCGCGACCCGGCCCGGGCTGCCTCGCGTTCGATCGCTCGCGCGCCACTCAGGATGAGCGGCATGCTGTAGTTCCCCTCGTGACACGCGTTCTCGTAGACGGGACCCGTTCTCCGCGTAATAGGAAACGCGACGGTCCAAGGACCGGCGAAGGATTCCGGGTCATCCATCATGAACTCGAAGTCAATCGTCTCACGGTCCCCGATCCGAAAGCGCTCTACCACCCGCATATTTGGTCCCGCGCCTTCCAGAGTCCATTGCCCGTTGAAGTTGGTGGTCTCAACCACCAGCGTGTCTCCCTCCCATTTGCCACGAGACCCGCCCTGCCACTGTCGTATGGGGGACGGCAATCGGGGTCGGCGTTCGGGATCGAGCGGAATAATTCGGACGTCGGAGTTCATTTCGTGAAGGATCACGAGATGGTCGGGCGTCTGGAATATCTGGACGATTCTGTTTGGAGCCACGGCCATGAGCGGCACCGTGCGACCCATGATGCACCGCTCGTAGCGTTCTCGGTCCTCGGGACCGTCGGCCGGGCGCAACCGCGAGGGGCGTCCGTCGATATCTTGGCGACGTTCTGCTGCTGGAGTGCGTGCGGGAAGTCTGCCGTCAGCAGGATCGATAAGCAACGAGGTCCGGCTGTCCGTCAACGCGCCGGGTTGCCACCAGTCGGCGTTGAGCTGCCGGTCGCGTTCACGAGCAATCGCCGCGAGCCGCCGAGGCAAGTACTCGGCTTCCTCCTCCTCTGTCAGGGCGGCTTTACCGGCCAGCTCTGCCGGTCGCTGGAGGGGTGTCGTCGTCCGAAACTCCCAGTAGCCGCTGAAGTCTGGAGTTCCCCACGCTGTTCGCGCGATCTCTGCGGTCTGCGCCCCCGCCAAAACCGGGACCAGCAGCAACATGCCGCACGTCGAGACAAACCTACGCATGGTTCCTCCTGTCAAAAGCCACGGTCACTGATTATGGCACTGGTTCGATGGCCACGCGGCGACAACCGATAACCCACGTCAAGACTTTCGGTAAGCCCCAGTCCTTTGAGCTTACGCACGTTGGTCTTGAAGGCCAGGGTCTCTGTCCCTAGAAGCTCGGCCAGCTCGGCCGCTCGTTGTGCGGGGCGGTCACCGATTGTTTCGAGTACGCGAGTCGTCCACGGGCCTGAGGGACTGTGGGCATCGTATCGGTCCAGTCGCCGAATAACGCTCTGGAATTCTGCCTCGTCTTGGATTTCCTGCCGAAGCGCAATGCGGGGGTCCGCCCCGGCGAACGAGAGACGGATTCGATAGATATCGCCTACCCGTCCCGACAGCGCTGTTCGAAGCGCTTCGCCGTCGACGTATCCAGCGGCCTGGGCATCTGATTCGGAAATCTCGGAGGTCCACGCCCTGGACCGAATCTATCGAGAGCTCGCCAAGAGCCGTAAAAAGTGTGCCCCCAGCCTTTACGGTCGGACGCCGCCAACGCCGAAAGACCACGCTCACAGAACCGTCCCGGATGCCCGTGAGCCTCGCTTGCTTTAGCAGCATCGTGTTGGTGCGTGGCGGCTCGAACGGCGAGTCGGTCGGGAGCATCGGCGAGCATCACCTCGATGTCCGACGCCCCAAGGATGATAGCCCGCGACGATTTTGCTGGCTACGCAACACCCGACGGGTCGACGCGGGCTCACTGAGCTAGAACATTGCCGAATTGCACGTAGGAAAGGCAGGCGGCCTTCTCGGAACACCGGGCACGGAAAGGCCGTACTGAGATGGCGAGAGATGGTAGGAGTTGAGCGGGGTCATGGAAACGTCTCCCAGTACGTCGACCGCTAGCCTCATCATGGGAATACCGCCGCCAGGTATAGCCAAACGGCTAGCCGGCGAGGCGAGCGCGATTTTACGCAAGCGGATGCGGCCGCATCTTCGAAGCGTCGGCAATTCGGCGGGCCACGCGGCTGGGAGAAGACCGGAAGTAGACCAAAGCCAGACTCGCCTGACCGCGCTGAGAGAGCGGTCGGTATCTCTTCCGTCTGGCTCCATCGAGCCGCACAAGCTCGCTGTGTATTTGACGGCCTTTGACACACTCGACTCTCAGACGCAGAGCGCCTATGTCGCCAAGGTCGGCTACGGACACGACTACCCAGCCATCGCCGCCGCGGTTGGCGCCCCTACCCCCTCAGACGCCCAAGATCTGGTCGGGCAAGCGGTCATGCAACTGAGCGGCTCGGTCCTGGGACTGTCTGAGACGAATAGTACTCGTCTTGTCGAGCTCTTTGAGGCGACGGCACTAACGCCCAACCACGAACTCGCCGACGGTGATTTCGAGAAGAAAGCCCTTCGCGAGCTCGTCAACATCGCGAGCGTCGTCGCCCCGCACCGCCAGCCGGACGACGTCGGTCGGGGTGACCAGAACCCTCCCCGAGCGTGGGGAAAGACTTTCTGAGCGATGCCCGAAAGCTGGCCCGCGTCCGTCATCACAATGTGGTCGTGGTGCATGGTGCTGAAGAACATGGCGGTCAGGTCGGAGTCTGGATGGAGCTTGTCGAGGGCAAGACACTCCGGGAGGAGATCACGTGGGGGCCAACCTTGCCGTGTGAAGGTCAGACCCGTGAGTGCGGTCTTCGAAGTCGGCGACGCCGTCGTCCAGGTCGCATTCAACGTGAGAATCTACGCCGACGGCTTTACGGCCGACCAGTTTGGAGTCGGCCCGCGCGTCGAGGTCGCCGACCAACCGACAGAGATCATACGTGGCGTGACGTGCGACGTGGAGTAGTAAGCGACCTTCAGTCAGCCTCGTTTCGGATGCTGTATACCTTCGACTGGGTCCGGATCAGGAGTCGGTCACCCACGATAGCGGGCGATGCCATCGCCATCTCGTCCAGGCTATTGACGCCAGTCACCTCAAACTCACGCCCCGCGCGGATCACATACGTATCGCCCTGCTCACTCAGGGCAAAAACCTTCCCGTTATAGGCCCACGGTGACGACGTAAAACTCGACCCCACGCTGAGGCGCTGACGGCCATACACCGGGTCGCCGGTGAGGGCGTCGTAGGTTTCGAAGAACCCGCGGTCGAGAAGGCTGTAATAGATGTCCCCATACACGAGGGGCGACGTGTTGTAGTTCCCAGCCCTGGGCTGATACCAGGCGACGAAGTCATTGGCGACGTCTCCGTCTTCTAGCGAAATATCCCCGCTGGCGCCAGGCCGTATCGCGTAGGCGGGACGATGCTCGTCGCGGAAGTATCCCGAGTTGACATACACCAAGCCATGGCTCGAAAACGGCGTCGCGATTGTGGCCCAGGACATCTGTCCGTTCATTTCCCAGAGCAATCCACCGTCGAGGTCATACGAACGAATGCGGTTGACGCCCGACGTGACGATCTCCGTACGACCGTCGTGCTCCCACACATACGGTGTGGCCCAGGTCGAGACCTCGTCCCGGGCGGTGCGCCAAATCTCCTCACCAGTTCGCTTGTCAAGCGCCGAGATCCACGACTCTTCTTCGTTGTCATACAGGATGATCAACTTCTCCTCGTGGACCACCGGAGACGACGCCGAACCCCACTCTGACCTGGTTTGTCGGTCAGGAATCGCCAGGCTCCATACTTCGTTGCCGTCCATATCGAACGTAAACAAACCTAGCTCGCCGAACCGGACGTACACGCGCTCACCGTCGGTCGTCGGCGTTTCGGAGGCGTAGCTGTTCTTCATGTGACGCGGAAATTCCGGAAAACCGAGTCTTACCGACCGTTGCCACACGACGTCGCCCGTCTCGAGGTCGAGACAATACACCCGCCAGTCATGCTCCAAAGGCACCGGGTCGGGACGCCCGTTGGGTGCGTAGAGCCCTGGCTTTGGCTGCTCGAAGTCACCTTCGGTGGTGACGGTCGTCAAGAAGACCCGATTGCCCCAAACCACCGGACTCGACCACCCAATACCCGGGATCTCGGTGGCCCATTCCACGTTTTCGGTCGCGCTCCACTGTTCAGGGAGGTCCGGGTTATCCGCCACGGCGGCGTTCATCGTCGGCCCCCGGAAGTGTGGCCAGTTGTCGTTTGCAGCGGTTACCGCGATGGCCGCGCTGACCATCGCTGCCGTGGTGACTGCGACCGTAAAAGTGTGCGTGACTTTGAACGAGCGTGCCATCGGGTTCTTCCTTGCTTTCTCTGCGCGTCGCTTTCTCTTTGCGTATGAGGGTCTTTCTCCGGAAATGTTGACTGAGCCGGCTCGGTTCTACCGACCTGGCAACATGATGTGCGCGGCTGACATCCCCGCTTCCATGATCCAGGCGCCAGCCTGAGTGTAGCTACCTTGGTCGGGCAATCCGAGTGTTTCCGCCGTGGCGAATGGCACCGCCAACGTGATGTGCATACTCGCCGACTCAGCGTCCTCGCCGTTCAGGGTGTAGTAGAGGCTGCCAAACGCTGACACCTCTCTCGACCCGTCGGCTTCAGCCGCCTCGCGCATCGCCCGTATCTCGTCTGGGGTCTTACCCGACATGCTCCAGACGCGATTCTGCTTGATGCGGGACATATTCTCTTCGCTCGTGCACTGCACACTAAACGAGCGATTGGGTTCGTCCGAACGGTCCCAACAGACCAGGCCGTTTGTGCCCTCTCGAAGGACAGTCTCGGTGCCATCAGCCGCCAGCTCGATAACCATCGCGTTGGCCTGCAGCGCAGGTGGCGCCGCCATCGTGGCACGCGCAATCACGTCTTCGGCGGTCTGAGCGAACGAAACGGTCGAAACGACCGCAAAAAATAACGATGCGAGCAGGATTTTCTTCATACGACGACCTCCAATTAGAGTCTCTGTCATCTCACCAAATGCGTCGTGCCGTCCGGAAGCGCACCGGGTCTTGCCACGGGGCGCGCATGGCAGGCGCCGCCTCGTCACCCGACCGCGGCTCCGCGTGCCCGCTGGCTATGACGTCGCGTGCCATGGTCAGCGCCCGGGCTCAACGCAAGCTCAGACGTCGCGTGCCGCCCCGCGCTGTAGCGCGGGGCGGCCGGGCTCAGACATTACTGCCCAGCGCCCACAAACTCAGTGAATTGCGTCATCGGGGCAGGTCTCCCGTGTATCCCGACAATCGTCTCCACGTCGAGCCCCAGACGCTCGAGGTTTCGGCCCAGAGCGCGGGCGCTGGCATTTGGGGCTGCCGCCTGGGGGAAGTAGAGGTCGGCCTGCACGACGATCTTCTCACTCGGGAGATACGCGATCAGCATGCCCGCCGCGTGGCCCAGCCCTTGCACGTTGTAGATTTCCATCGTCCTCGTGTCGTCGGCGAGAACGTATTTTTCGCTCAAGGTCTCGAAGATATAGCCTTCCGACCATTCCTCCGGCGGATACAGCGACAACCGGTCGGGGTTCAAGACCCAGAGTCCCGCCCGAAGGACCTCCTGATAGTAGGGTTTGTTGCCTTCATGCGTGACGACAGTCGCGCCTTCGTGGACGTAGGCGCGCAGTCCTCCCAGGTGATCCCAGTGATGATGCGTCGTCACGATGAACCGTATCGGCTTGCTCGGAATCAGCCGGGTCACCTCGTCGATCACTGCCAGTGACCGTTCTTCGTTCAGCGGGGCCTCGATGACCGCCACATGGTCCGCGAACTCGACGGCCACGCTGTGGTGAGAACCACCCGCGATCAGCCATACGCCGTCGCCCAACGCTTCAGACTCCACGCGGACCGACGGTGCGCGAGCGCTCATGACATCGTCCGGCACGGTCAATGTCGCGGCGACGTTCGCCTGAAGGTCCGATACTGTTTCGAGACCAAATGCATGGTCGCCACCGCTGACATTCGGCAGGTTCGCGCCATCGTCATAGTCCTGATGCTGGTGAAACCGGGGAATCTGCACCCCGCCCACCTCGCGGTAATTTGTGTAGACGTTCTCGTAATACATGTCGCCCACGACCGGATTGGGAACCCACGTTTGCGTGCGCTCGAGCAGGCCGTCTGGGTTGATCGTGCCATTGACTCGATATTTCCCGAACGCAATGAACGAGACCACGGTCGACCTGCCTCCATATTCGTTGCGGGTAACCATCGTGGGGTTGGCCCCCGGCGCCATCGCACCCTTGATGAATCCCCACGGAGTCAGCAAGATCTCGAGTCGCCTCAGCTCCGCATTCGCGGGCTGTGGAACCGGCTCTCCTTGTGCGTTCAGGGTCCACGCGTAGTCGCCACTGACCAGATTCGTGACCTGGTTCGTGGTGCCCTCTCGAACGTACTCCTCTTTCGATGCCATCGTCTCGAAATCGATCGTCCTCGTGTAGCTCGTCAGCTCGACTCGGGGCCAATCGCGATCGGGTGCAACGTTTTGTCCCACGCGGCCTTGCCAGCCGGTACCGGTGTACTGAATCGAGGTCAAGTTCTCCATCCGCAGCGCCGTCGCGGCCGACTGTAAAACGCTTTGTACGTTCTGCGCTGTCGCAGACCCTGTCATGAGCAGCATCAAACTGAGTGAGAGCCAAAATCGTGTTGTCATTAGTTCGTCCTCCGGTGGACGCGATTATGTCTCACCGGTGAAGTAAGTCAACAGGGTTCACAGACGATCGGCGGGTGAGACATCGCCGCAACGTGGCACAATGGGTCGAAAATCGGTCATGTCATTCGCAAACACGGGAGACCGGTATGATGACTCACTCCTCGCGTCGTCACTTTCTTCACACGGTCGCGGCCGGAACCGCCCTGGTGACCGGCCGCTCGTCAATCGCCTCTGCCCTCGCCCAGAGTCCGGCCGGCTCCGATGCCGCGTTTTGGGAGACAGTGCGCGCGCAGTTCTCGTTCACCGAGAACACAGTGCCGATGAACGCGGCCAACCTGTGCCCAGCGCCACGCGCGGTCGCCGACCGGCTGGAAGAGCTGACGAGAAGCGTGGATAGAGACTGCTCGTCGCAGAACCGGCGGCAGTTTACGTCTCTTCTCGAGCACTCTCGACACAAGGTCGCGGCGCAGCTCGGTGCGAGCCCGGACGAGATTGCCCTGGTCCGAAACACGAGCGAAGCCAACAACATCATCAACAACGGACTGCCGCTACAGGACGGTGACGAGGTTGTCGTCTGGGACCAGAACCATCCGACCAATCACGTGGCCTGGCAGGTCAGGGGCGCTCGCTTCGGAATCCGCGTGGTCAGTGTTTCGACGCCTCCGCAACCAACCGGCGTGGACGAGCTCGTGGGCGCATTCGAGCGGGCCATGACGCCACGCACACGAGTACTCGCCTTGACACACGTTTCGAATACGACGGGGATCAAACTGCCCGTCCGGGAGCTGTCAGAGGTCGCCCGCAGCCGGGGCATCTACATACATCTCGATGGCGCGCAAACGTGGGGCGCGGTCAATGTCGACCTCGACGATCTCGGCTGCGACTCCTACACCGCCAGTGTCCACAAGTGGTTTTGTGGTCCGCGCGAAGTCGGGCTGCTCTACGTCAAGGCGGAGCACATCCAGGATATCTGGCCGGGAACGGTCGGAACTAACTGGGGCGATGATCTCGAACCAGACCCGGGGGGCGCACGGAAGTTCGAATCGCTCGGGCAGCGGGACGATGCGGCGCTCGCGGCCGTCGAGACCGCCGCGGACTTCCATGATGCGATTGGTCTCGACCGGACAGAGGCGCGGGTGACGGAGCTCGCCAGCATGCTGAAGGCGGGCCTGGTTGAAGCGGGCTACGCGCTCGTGACGCCGGAGAACCCCGACCTCAGCGCGGGCGTCTGTATTGCCAACGCCGCTGCAGAACAGCGCGGGCGTCTGGTCAACGGGCTATATGAGCAATACGGCATCGCTGGCGCGGGCACGGGTGGGCTTCGCTTGAGCCCACACGTCTACAACACGCCCGCACACATTGCGCGTGCAATCGAGGGCGCAAACTCGTTAAGGGAGTAGTGAAGCGTGGCATTCGGCGTGATGGTTCGGTGGCGTGCTCCTCGCTCGCTCCGTCGTGAGGCTTCTGGCGTCAGTGCCCAAGGGTCCGCCTCGAGCCGGGGCGCGGAGCCTTGCTGCTGCGAGCAGATGGTGGACCACGCGGCGCAGAGTGACCGTGACCGATACATCCTCTGAATGCATGGCTTCTGGAACAATCCGGTACTACATCCATGGCGATTGAGCGCGTTCTCGTCTGCGAAGCCCAGACACCATTCGTCACCGGCGGCGCGGAACATCACGTCCGTTCCTTGGTGCAAGAGCTGATCAAGCAGGGATACGAGACGTCGCTGGTCTCCGTCCCTTTCAAGTCCTATCCGAAGACGGAGATTCTTTCTCACGCCGCAGCGTGGCGCTTGCTCGATCTGAGCGGGGGCGACGGAAAATCAGTCGATCTCCTCATTGCGACGAAGTTCCCAACCTACTTCGCTGGTCATCCGAACAAGGTCGCGTGGTTGATTCATCAGTATCGACCGGCCTACGAGTTGTGCGGAACCGTGTTCAGCGACTTTCATCACACCGAGTTCGACCTCGGTCTGCGCGAGCAGCTGATCAATCTCGACTGCGAGATGCTCGGCGAATGCCAACGCGTGTTCACGAACGCCCGGAACACGTCCAACCGACTGCAACGGTATAACGGCATCGCGAGCGCACCTCTTTATCATCCGCCGCGGCTGGCCAACCGCCTACGGAGTGGAGACTATGGCGACTATTTCCTCTCAGTGGGCCGACTGGAGACCATCAAACGCATCGACTTGTTGGTCAAAGCGATGCCGTGGGTCGACGCGACGGTGCGCCTGGTGGTTGTCGGCGACGGCACCCAGCGAGAACCGCTCGAAGCGTTGGCGGAAGAACTGAAAGTGAGCGACCGTATCGAGTTCAGGGGAATGGTCAGCGACGATGTCCTTGTCGCACTCTACGAAGGCGCCCTGGCGGTCGCCTACGCGCCATACGATGAGGACTACGGCTACGTGACGCTGGAGAGTTTTCTCGCGCGTCGACCGGTTGTGACCGCAGTAGACTCAGGCGGGACACTCGAGTTTGTTGAAGATGGAGTGAACGGTTTTGTCTGCGAGGCTGAACCAGAGGCGCTGGCGGCCAGCCTCAACCGGATCGCGTCCGACCGCCGTCTGGCGTCGTCCCTCGGGACCGCGGGCTTTGAGCGAGCACGAGACGTGACCTGGGAAGGCGTGATCGAGAGACTGGTCGAGACCCCTCTCGTCGCGCTGTGACCAGTCTGTCCCGGTAACCCCATGTTGAACACGACGCTCTCCATCCTCCTTGTGGGCTTTCTCCCCGGTGCCCTGCTGTTCCGCCTGCCCATTGCCCGCCGGGAACTCCGTGAACGTCTTTCGGCCGAAGAGCGGATTTTCTGGTATGTCGCTCTAAGCGTCGTGATCTCATCCGTCGTGGGACTTGGCACAGCAGCGGCGGATTGGTATCGGTTTGACCGCGTGCTCTGGCTCAACGCCGCTCTGTGCCTCATTTTCGCAGTATTGAGTCGCGGCCGGTTTCTGCTCTCGCCCGGCGCGCCTCCATTAGGCCCGACCGCCCTACTCCCCGCGGGTCTGGTAGCCCTTGCGATCGGAATCTTCTTTCACGTTCCCGCCGCCGAATATGTCATCGGTGGCCGAGACCCAGGCGTCTACATCAACGAGGGAATCCAGATCGCTCAGCGCGGTTCACTCACTATCGACGATGACCTGGTGGCGTCCGTACCAGCCGAGTTCAGAGATCTGTTCTTTCTCAAACTACCAAGCGACTCGTACTACGGAACGCGTT
The DNA here is from genome assembly GCA_963579735.1 of Vicinamibacteria bacterium. Taxonomy (GTDB): domain Bacteria; phylum Acidobacteriota; class Vicinamibacteria; order Vicinamibacterales; family UBA8438; genus CAUZIB01. The sequence goes on from CAUZIB010000001.1 coordinate 87,253, forward strand.
TCTTGGGCTTTTTCCTGGTGGACGCAGACCGAGGCCAGGTCGTCGGACAATTCCCACACCTCTTCCCCGTGTGGGTGGCGTTCGGTTACGGCGTCAACGGTCTAACCGGGGCCCGTCAGGTTGTAGGCCTGTTCGCGGTCATGGGAGTTCTCGCGGTGTATTTCCTTGGCGTCTGGCTTGTCGGACGCCCGGGCGCGATCGTCGGGGCCTCTCTTCTGACACTCAACGTCGCCCAAGTCTGGTACAGCCGGTATCCAAACGCCGAAATGCCCCTGCAAGTGCTCGCCTGTGCGGGTCTCCTTGCGTGTAGTCGTTCCAGTGTCGACAAGGATCGGTTCTTCGGACCCATCGCCGCCGTCCTCTTCACCCTATCGGCTTTCGCTCACTTTTCGGCCGTCTTGGTCATCGGCGGCGTCGGCGTGGCCCTCCTCCTCGGCCTGATCGACGAACGCCGTCTACAAACGAGTTTTTTTCTGCCGTTGGCGGCGGGAGGACTACTTGCGGCCTGGTATTTCAGCACGACCCTCGGCCAGTATTTGGAACGCCCCACGAGCATCCTCCTTCGCGCGGGACCGCTTCAGGTCGCCTCGATGGTCGCCGGCGGGGTCGCTCTGCTAGCGCTCCTATGGACTGTAAGACACGACCGTCTTCGGTCGGTGCTCCGGGCGCACTCTCAATGGTGCATCCTTGGCGCGCTTGTGTGCCTGGCAACGTATGCCTATTTCTTCCGCGAGAGCGCGCCGGGTTTGGCAATTCACGACGCTGGGGCGCTGAGAGATTTTGCCCGCGTGTACGTCACTCCGATCGGTCTGGCGACGGCGTTCGTCGGATTGGCAATCCTCGTCAGGCAGTCGTTCTGGCGTAACGCCACATTCCTCATGGCCACCGTAGTTTTCGCGTGCTTCATCTTCTACAAGATCCGAATCATCCCCGAACACTTCTGGTTGTCGCGAAGGTTTCTGCCGATCATTCTTCCCGCCACATGCCTGTTGATTGGCACTGTTGTGGCGTATCCGTCGACGATGCCGTGGCGCCGCGCCCTATCACGCCCGCTCCGTTTTGCCATCCTCATACCGGGGCTGCTGCTGTGGGCCTTTCTCTCTGCACAATTTCTGTCCGTGACCCGGCCCATCCTCGAACACGTGGAGTATGCAGGGGTTATTCCGCGCCTCGAGGCGTTGGAAGCGCAGTTCGCCGACGAAGACCTTATCCTCGTCGAAGCTCGCGATGCGTCCGACCTCCATACGTTGGCGGTGCCGCTCGCGTATGTGTATGCGCGACATGTGCTCCTCCTGAACGACCGAGACCCGGACCCTCACTCGTTTTCTCGGTTCCTGACGTGGGCCAAAGGACGATATCGGCGTGTCCTCTTCGTCGGGGGCGGGGGCAGTCAGATCTTGTCGCCTGCGACGATGGCTACGCCGGTGGGTACCGAACACTTCTTTGTGCCTGAATACGAGCGCTCATATCCGACCGTCCCCCAAGAAGTTCGGTTGAAGCAATATAACTTTGGGGTCTACGAACTGTTCCCGCGGCTGACGACTGCGACAAACCTCGACGTCGATGTCGGGAACATGGACGACCTCTACGTTGCACGGTTTCACGGGAAAGAGAGCGGCAGCGGCGGTCGTCATTTCCGGTGGTCAACCGCGACGTCGTTCGTCTTGATCCCACAGCTCGCGCCCGAGGCCCAGACCCTCACCGTCTGGCTCAGTTCCGGCGGGCGTCCACCATCGCTTTCGCTACCAACGGTCGAGGTATTCATCGTGAACCAACCGCTCGGGACAGTCACTGTGAGCGACGGATTTCAACCTTACGAGTTCGCCATCTCCCAAAGCCTCGCCGAGGAGATCGCATCGAGCGACGAGCTGGTCCAGGTCACCCTCTCCTCCAACACATGGAGCCCGAGCGGCTCGCTTGGCGGCGACGACATCCGAGAGTTGGGCGTCATGGTTGACCGGCTACGGATCGAATGACCTGCGCCGCGGTCACGGATGGGCGGATGCCGGTGCGATCAGTCCGATTTCAAAAGCGACCCGCGGGTCCAACCGGGCGGCACGCTGCACCGGAACGACGGTCTCGAGGATGGCTGTGTCAGCGGGTCGTAGGGGCGTATGCCGTAGAGCAGACTCGCCAGACTGCGACCCACCGCTGTGGCCGTTGCCAGACCGGCGACAAGGCCGACACTTGCGATTGTCAAACCACCCCCCACTACAAGACGAACGAGCCACCCCGGAGAGGCGCCGATGGCGGCGCGGATTGAGAGCTCATGACGACGCTCGGTCACAGCGCGGCCAAGTGTGCCAAACAAACCCACCATGGACACGGCGAGCGCCAGAGCGGCGAGGGCGAGGGCGGGTAGGAGCTGCAAGCGGCGGCCGGTGATCGAGTCCGCGATGTGGCTCTCGAGCGTCCGCACGTCGGGGAGTGGGAGATTCGGGTTCAACTCGCCGATCAGGCTGCGCACGGTCGGTATCAAAGTCGCTGGATTGGCACTACTGCGCACGACGAGATGGGACAAACCGACCGGTCTGAGTTGCCAGAAGACATAGACGGATGCGTCTCGGTCCCCTTCGAGTCCCGCGTATTTCATGTCGGCCACTACCCCCAGCACACGGGTGTCGGCGGTCACGGCCATTGCCTCGATGGCGAATCGCATGTTGCCGAGAACCGCGTCTCCCGAGGGAAAGAGAAAGCGAGCGCCTCAAAGAACCCGGACGTCACAGCACCGAAGGACAACACGATCGAATCGTCGCGCGTATCGCTCCGAAAGCGCAGATTGATCGATGTCGGGAAAGCGAGCGTTGTCCACCATCAGCCGCGCGGTCAGCACGGGACCGGGGTCAAACCCGCCGTCTTCTGCCAAGAGCGTGTTGATGCTACGCGCCAGAAGACCGGCCCCGGTCAGAAGCACAATGGCCATGGCGACCTGTCCGGCCACCAACCCCGCCCGAAGCCCCTGCATGGGCGGCGTGACAGACCGCGTCGTGCCACGAACGAGCTCCGCGTCGTGACCACGGAGTGCACCGGCGGCCGATGCTGAAGCACACATCAAGGCGACCACGAACGCCAGCACGGTTGCGGCGACCGTTGTCGTGAGGTCAAGACGCATTTCCGCGACTCGTGGGAGAAACGTAAATACCTGAGCGGTGAACGCTGCAAGTGACGCCCACGCCACAAGCAGGCCGGCCGCACCCCCCCCCCCACCGCGAGGACCGCGCCCTCGACCCTCGCCGGCCGGAGCACTCGCCGCGCGCCGGCGCCCAAGGCCCGCCGCAGCAGAAATTCTCGGCGTCGCGCGACCGAGCGACCGATGAGCAGTGTGACCACATTCGCGCAGGCGACGATTAGCTGGTGGGCATGATCCCGACGATTTCGAGGCGAAGGTCGCCCAGCGAGATCACTTGACCGATTGCCGACGCGTCTTCGGTCTCCGCCAACTGGGCCGCCATGCGGGCGCTGACAACCGCACAGGGGTCGCCTCGTGCCAGATTTGGCGCGGTGCCCGCGGTAGCTGGAAGAGCGAGCACCTCGAAGAACCGTTCGGACACAAATGCCGTCGGGGTGATCCGTGCCAACCCGGCATCGCCTCGGACACTCCGGTCGCGCACTTCATAACCGGCCACGTCCGCGGTGCGGATCCGGTCTGTCCACTCCACGAACTGCTCCGCGCCCACCCCGCCCGCAGGGTCTCCGCGGTGGTTCAAAGTGAGCGCCGCAAGCCTGTCTGCCTCCGGATAGGGCAGCGGGCGCCACAGTATGGTGTAGGCAACGGCGAACACCGCCGCGTTGAGTCCGAGGCCCCGGAGCCAACGTGACGACAGACACCGCGGTGAAGCCGGGCTGGCGGGCCAGCGACCGAATGGTCAGCCGAAGCTCGTGGAGAAGGTCCATTTCAACGATCGGTCCCCGTCTGTCCCGCGACGGGCGACGTTCATCATTCGTCGGTTGGCGTAACAGCCCGGCGGCTGACCACAAAGGTCGACAGACTCTGGGCCTCGTTGCTGAACACGCCGTCGGTCAGTGGCGCATAGAGCTCCAAACTGGCTTGAAGCAGTGACCCGTCGTGCAAGACGCTCACCTCGTCGGCCGTCAGACCGGCGCGATGCACAGACCAATTCCGGTAGTCTGCCGGAGCCGATACGGCGGTCGACGAGCCCGGTCCCGGTCCGCCCAGCACGAAGCGATCGGGCTGGAGGCGCTCAGCGACGGTGCCGACCAGCCGTCCATCGACGTAGAAATCTGTCTCACCCCTGGCGACATAGTGGCTCACCGTGACGTGATGCCACTGGCCATCGGCGGCGGGCATAGGAGAAATGACCGCGTTGCCTTGTGCCGCGGCGTATACCCAGCGATCGTTCTCGATGCTCACCGACGCGTTGAACCGCTGTCCGCTCGCTGTCAGTGCCATAGCCTCGAATTCCCGGGTTGTTCCCCGACGGGTCGGCACACTTACCCATTCCACCGCCGCGTCGAGGGTGTGTCCGCCTATGCTGGCGACGGTCCCGTCGTCCGCCGCTCGTACGGCGAAGGTCAACGCAAACGACCTCATCGTATCGTCGACGGTCATCGTCAACGGAGAGGGATCGACGCCTCGCACGCGGGCAAAACCGGTCGCGGTCGATGCGGTCGGGATCGGTTTTCCGGCCGCGAGGGCGTCAAAAAGTGTCGGCACAAACGCGTGGAACATCTCGGTGTGACCCGCCGCGTTGGGATGGATCGGTTCGGGTGTGAAACCGCGGGCCCACCGACCATAGCCGTCGTCGACGGCGCCAAGCAGGTTCACACTTGGCACGTCCCACGAATTGATCTCTATGTTCGTCTGACGTGTGTAGGCATACTCCACTTCATCGAAGTCGCCGCGTGTATACGTCAGACCGACGACGGGCACCATGTCGTGGTCACGAGCGCGCTGGATGAGCCGCTGCAGCCCATCGGCGAATTGTCGGGCGGTTGCCGCCACGCCTTCTCGTCCCACCGAGCATCGAGATGGATCCTGCCCGGGCGCACAGAGCTTGATTCCCTCATTCCCGAGAGACAGCGCGATCACGACGTATTCGGCATTTGCGGGCGTGAGATAGCGCGTGTTCAGGTCGGGTTCCCCCTCTGGCTCGAATCGTGGCGTGATGGTGATGGTGTTGTCACCGCCGCGGGAGACGTTGAGCACGTCCCAGCCTCGGGGTTCGAGCAATTGTCGCAGCCGGCCGGTATACCCGCCGAGATTCAGCTCATCGCCGGTGCCGTTGGGAACCGATGAGCCCCAGAGTGCGATCCTCCCGGACCGCTCGTCGGGGTCGGCAGTTTGAGCGTTGATCGCAGCGGGTAAGAAAACGAGTGAGAGCAGGGCGGGGACGACGGCGCGAAAACCGGAGGCGGTCATGGCGTGTTCCTTTCGATGCGTACCGTTCGCTTCAATGCGGGCCGTTGCGACACGGTCAGACGCGGCGCAGAATAGCACGGACGATGGGACACCGGACCCAATTCGTAAGGGCCAATGATGTAGCGATGCAACTCGGCAATCCAGCGCAGTTAGCACGGAGAGCACAACCCAGAGGGTGGAAGGATCGGATGCTTGTCAACTCGTAGACGAAAGCTTGTGTCGGGTCTGGGAAGGTATGCATCGGAAGCGCCCGTACTTATGGTCACGGCGTCGAAGATGGGACCGCAGTTTCGAGGCGGCGTGGGTCTTAAACTTAAGCTGCCTCCTGGTCCACCGCTCTAGTGAAAGTCGCGGCTGCCGGCCGTGTGCAGACTCGTCACGATTTCGGGCACCCAGAGTTGGTCGGCGACCAGATGCACGACATCAGACTCTTTTTGAAGCTTGCCGCTCACCCCGAGAAATGACGCCGTGCGGGCGATCACGGCGTAGTCTTCAAACACCTGCTTCCAGATCACGACGTTTACAAAGCCGGTCTCGTCCTCGAGCGTCATGAACGTCACCCCCGAGGCCGTCCCGGGTCGTTGCCGACAGACCACGATACCCGCATAGCGGACCCGTCGACCGTGCGACATCTTTCCGACGGTCTGGGCGTCTGGAAGCTTTTTGGCCGTCAACGTATCTCGGAGAGGCGAGAGTGGATGGCCGTGGGTGCTGTGTCCGCTAAATTGATAGTCCCAGTTGATCGTGTGACACGCACCGAGCGGCTCAAACTCTGGCACCGGCTCGCGGGGTGACATTGGCAACGCGATATCGGTCACCGTCTTGAGGCCTTGCGCGTTCCATAACGCGGTCCGGCGCTCACCCTCAAACGTGGCGAAGGCGCCGGCTTCGGCCAACCGTCGCACGATGCGGTCGTCGAGTCCGGTGCGACGGGTGAAATCCTCCAGAGACGTGAATGGCTGGGCCTCTCGAGCGGCTTCGATTCGTTTCCAGTCACGCTCTTCCGACAGACTCTTTACATAACGAAGACCTATCCGGACCGCAAACGGCCGAGCCGTCTCCTCCCGGCCCTCGACGGGATGACGTTCTAGGGTGCAATCCCACTGGCTGACCATTACGTCAATCGGACGCACATCCACCCCGTGACGGCGCGTGTCCTCGACGATCGTCGCTGGCGTATAGAAGCCCATCGGTTGTGCGTTGAGAAGCGAGCAGGTGAAGACGTCCGGGTAATGACAACGTAGCCACGCCGTGGAGTATGCGATCAGCGCAAAGCTCGCCGCGTGGCTCTCGGGAAAACCGTATTCACCAAACCCGCGGATCTGCTCGAATACTCGCTCTGCAAACTCCCGAGCAATACCTTTTGCCATCATGCGCGTGACCAATCGCTCGCGATGACGTTCGATCCGCCCGGAACGTTGCCAGGCCGCCATGTCCCGTCGCAACTGGTCGGCCTCACCCGGCGTATAGTCGGCCGCCACGACGGCCAGCCTCATCACTTGTTCTTGAAACAGTGGCACGCCAAGCGTTTTCTTGAGTACCGGCTCGAGACAGGGGTGCGGATAAACAACCGTCTCCTCTTTATTTCGACGTCTGAGATAGGGGTGCACCATGCCACCCGTGATGGGACCAGGCCGCACGATGCTCACCTCGATGACGAGGTCGTAATACTTCTCTGGCTTGAGCCGGGGCAACATCGCCATCTGCGCCCGACTCTCGATTTGGAAAACACCGACCGTGTCTCCCTTGCAAATTTGTGCATAGGTATCCGGATCGTCAGAGGGGATCTCGGCCAGAGTGAGCGTGTGGTCGTAGTGCTGGTCGAGCAGCTGAAAACTCAGATCAAGCTGGGTGAGCGCACCGAGTCCGAGAAGGTCAACCTTGAATAGACCAAGGTCTTCGATGTCGTGTTTGTCCCACTGGATCACCGTTCGGTCGGCCATCGTCGCATTCTCGATCGGCACCAGGTCGTGAACGGGCTCGTGCCCAAGAAGAAAGCCCCCCGGATGGATCGAGAGATGACGCGGAAAGTCCTGGATCTCTTCCGTCAGCCGAAAGAAGTGATCGTGGATTGGGGAGGCCGGGTCGAGCCCCGCGTGGGTCAGCGCCAACGCATCCAGTCGGCTGTAGTGCGAGATGAGCTTTGCCACCCGATCGGTCGACGTCTCGGACAGACCAATCGCCTTCCCAACTTCACGGACGGCTGACCGGCCACGATACCGCACAATGTTTGCCACCATTGCCGCGTGGTCCCGACCATACTTCTGATAGACATGCTGGATGACCTCCTCCCGCCGGGCGTGCATGATGTCGAGGTCAATATCGGGCGGCTCGGCCCGCTCGCGGGAAAGAAATCGTTCGAAGAGCAGCCCTAGGTGCACCGGGTCGACTGCGGTTATCCCAAGGCAGTAGCACACCACCGAGTTTGCCGCCGAGCCGCGCCCCTGACACAAGATGCCTTCCTGCCGACAGAATCGGACAATCTCCCACATCGTCAAGAAATAGCCGTCGTAGTCGAGCTCGCTAATCAGCGCGAGCTCTTTATCGATCTTGTCGCGGGCAGCCGGGCGAAGAACATCCCCAAAACGTTCGCGGGCACCGCAGAAGGTCAACTCACGAAGCCAAGCGGTTGACGTCTTGCCGCTTGGCAAGCGTTCAGAGGGATAGCGGTAGCGGATCTCGGACAACGTAAATGTGCAGCGCGAGGCGATCTCCTGAGTGCGCGCGATCAATGCGGGCTCATCGGTAAACAACTGTGTCATCACATGAGGAGTTTTTACGTCGTGCTCGGCGTTCGACTTTGTCAGCTGACCGGCGGTATTCAGCGTGACGCCGTGTTTGATGCAGGTGATGACATCCTGGAGGTCTCGTCGGGCCGGGGTGTGATAGAGCACTTCCGTTGCCCCCACCAGCGGAATATTGGCCCGTTCGGCGTGACGACGGACCCACGCTTCTTGCCGCACTTCCTCAGCGCGTCGATGCCGGCTCACGACCGCATAGAGTCGGTCACCAAAGGCCTCGCGCATCTCGGCAAACACTACATGTGGGTCTTTGTCATGGTCATCGTCCGTGACGTGCCTCTCCCCGTGGACATCGCTCCGTGATGCCATCGCGCGGCGGTCACCACCCCACAACGCCAGAACGCCGTCCGCGTGTTCGCGCACCTCTCGCCAGGCCACGCTCGACTCTCCTTTTGGCCGACGTAACCGACCGACCGTGAGGAGACGACAGAGGTTGGTGTAGCCAATTCGATCTGTCGCGAGCAGCAGACACGTGGAGGGATACACGGGGTCGTCGATCGTGACTTCGGCGCCCACGACCAGGTGCACGCCAAGCTCTTGCGCTTTCATATGCGCACGCACCACGCCGTAGAGACCATCACGGTCGGTGATCGCCAGCGACGGTATGCCGAGCGCATGGGCACGCTCGACAAGCTCTTCGGGATGACTCGCGCCTTCGAGAAACGAGAAGTTGCTCTTGCACCAGAGCGGGACATACGTCATTCCACCCGCCCTTGCCAGCACCACCGTCGACGTGAACGGTCATAGAAAATCCAGAGCATGTCCCCCGCCCGCATCTGAGCGAAGTAATACTCACGGTGCACAATCGACCGCCACCAGCCGCCAGACACCAGATACGGTCCCGCCAGATCTTTGACATGGCCGTTCGCGCCACCACACAGCAGCCATCCGTCCGGCTCGTGACGCGGACGAGGTGGAAGCGGGATTGGGTGTGTGTGAATCCGACGAACCATCGGTCGGCAGGCCACATCACGCGGCGCCGGTCGGCTGATCGTCTCGACCGATTCCCAGACAAACTGCGCTTCTGGCAGGTGTCCGTCGGTAAGACGCGCCCGCACGACGACATCGTTCCCAAACTCAGCGCGGATACGCGCCAGCGCGCGATTCGCCGTCGCCAAGACGCGACGCGGTTGCTCGGCAAACAACCTCGACTGGACCGGTGCCGTCCTCACGGCCGTCGCGGTGGCATGAATCTCGATCACCCCGGCCGGAAGCGCCACTGACTCGAGACGTAACCGGACGAGGTTCATCAGCTGCGCCATATCTACCGTCGGGGCGGCGGGTCGGATCTGTTCGGGATGAGTGCCGGTATGGTCAAGCCGAAGACGCAGTGTCAGCTCGACTAGCGCCTGATGACGGGCAGTCATACGACTCAACAACCGATTCAACAGACGCTTTATGGAAAAGAGCAGTCGAGCGATATCGGTCACTGGCTCGTCGAGATGAAGAGACTGAGCGAGTGGGTCTTTGACCTTGAGCGGCTGCAATGGTGCCCAGAGGTCGCCTGCCGCCAGCCGATGCAGACGATGCGCCTCCTCGCCAAAGCGCCGGCGCACCCCCGCGGCCGGAAGCTCAAGAAACGCGCGTATTGTGCGAACCCCAAGTTTGTGCAAACCGTCCCGAAGGTGGGGCTCGATCTCCAATCGAGCTAAAGGAACCTGTCCCGCCAGCACGCGCTCCCGAGCGAGATCCGGAATGATAGCGACTCGCTTCTTTGGCGCAGCGTCGTTTCTTGACGCACTGACTTCTTTGGCGACCGCATACGAGCCAAACCTCGTAAAACCCACTGCCAGCGTCGCGTGAAACCCCCAGGTCTGAAACGTCGAGTAAATACGAGTTGCCCACTCACGGGGTGACGTATATAGCTGAGACAACCCCGACGCGTTTAACCAGAAAATCCCCGCCTCGCCTCGAAAATGATGGCCCCCCAGACCACCTGTCCAGCACGGTTCGACGTCAGGACTAAACCGTTGCAATCGCTTGGCAAGCATCGATACACCTTCGGTGATGTCGGTGTCTGGCACTTCACCGGCATGCAGCGTCCGAGCAAGCGACAGACCGGCGCTGTAACGCATCCCGGTCCGGATACGACTGGCCCTAGCGTGCTCGTTCACCCACAAGATGACTCCCTGCGGCTTGTCACGGTCGACGACCACCACCGGCCGGGCGGCCCAGTCGGGGTGTCGCTTGAGCAGCAGCTGGAGCGGAAACGCCGGAAGCTCAACGCATGCCATCCGGGCCACGAAACAACTCCTCGTCGGTCCATCCGGGACCGTGGCGTTTATCTTTGAGCGCCTGCACCCGACACACGAAGCGGTCGTTCCCGTGATTGATGCGTCGCGCCTGCCCGCGGATCGCGACAAGCGACCCCAGTGACGGTTGCCGATCCGTCTTCGTCGTTAAACAGAGGATGAGCGTGCTGTGCGACAGCGCCTGGTCGGCGAGCCGCGTCTGGCTGGCGAGCGGCAAATCCACACACTCTCCCAGGTCAATCACGAGGAGCCCAAAAGCCCCGGACCCGGCCAAATGATCAGCGGCTCGCACCCGGTGTCGCACCTCTGTCAGCCGAATCACTGGAAGCGTCGCGAGATCGACACCGCTATCGGCGGCGTCAGGCGGAAAGAAGGTGCTGTCGGTCGACGTGATCCAGGCGACGGGTTCGCCCTGCTGCTGCACTTGACGCACCAGACTCAGAGCCAGGGTGAGCACCGGTGCGGCACCAGTCCCAGACAACTCCGCCAGACAGCCCCCCAGCGCAGCGCATGTCCACTGTGGTCGTCGCGATAGCGCCGACGGAGACGACAGGTTGTGCTCCAGCCATGTCTGGGATGCGGAGACGAGAGCACTCAATTCTGCTTTGGGCATCAGAATTCAGAATGCTCTTCATCTCAACGTCCGCCGAACCTCGATCACCTTCCCCAGAATGGTGACCTCGTTGGCGTCGAGAACGATCGCGTCAAAAACCGGGTTCTCTGGACACAGCTCTACTCGTCGGCCACGAGACTTGAACGTCTTCACCGTGGCCTCACTCTCGACCAACGCCACGACAATGTCGCCGTTCTTAGCCGTCGGTTGCCGACGTACCACCACGAGATCACCCGGCAGAATCCCAGCCCCGGTCATGCTCTCGCCACGCACCCGGAGCGCAAAGAGATCATCCGATACCCGCGCATCGACCGAGAGGTACCCATCCGGGTCCTCAATCGCTTCGTCCAGCGCCCCCGCTGGCACCCGACCGAGCAAGGGAACCAACATGGGATTTGAATCTTTTCCAGGAAACAGACGGGGCAATCGATAGCCCCGAGCCTTTCCTCGGTCAGCCTGCAAGCGGCCTTCTTTGACCAGCTGTTCGAGATGCTGACGAGCAGTTTGCACCGCCCGAAACCCGAAGGCTTCTTGCACCTCGCGAACGGTCGGAGGCTGACCTGCCAGCAACCGAGTGCGGACGAAAGCGAAGACCTTCTCTCGGGTTTCGCCGGGTGGTGTCCGTCCCATCTTTAGACAATACCATACATTTGTCTGTTATTTCTCCGCCGTCAACGGACGGACCTGGTGATACAAGGGATTCTCAAGTCTGGCGTCACACGAGCACGAACCTCAAAGGTCGGTTCGACCCAACCAAGGAGGTTGCGAGGCCGCACTCCGGCTAGGCTGCTCGATCTGGACCGGCATTGCAGGAAATTCGACGCAGCCGATGTCTGTTACGAAGAGGCCGCCGCCCTCTATCGGAACCACGACACGCCTTGGAGCCTGGATTACGCGAACGCGATTCGCCCGATGGCCATACTGAAAGAACGACTGGGTGACCGAGAACAGTCGCTGGCACTGTGGCGAGAGGCGAGAGGACTATACGCGGCGATCAGGCCCTACGTCCCTACGATCGCTATGGATACGGCGACGCACGCAGCGGCGGCAATCGTCATCCAGACCCCTGACCGGGCCATATCTCGAATCGAGAAGTAGCCTGCAGAGTAGGGAACCACGTTGGTCGGGCTTTCGGTGACCAGGATAAAGGCCAGCGAAGAGGTGAACGCAGCCGGCGCTGCGAGCGTCCAGATGTCCAGACCGAGGTCGTACGCCAAGGCAATCAAGATCGGCATGATGATGCTACCCGTGACAGTGTTGCTCGAAAATAGCAGGTGAAGCCCTGCCACACCGAGCACCACCACAAATGGCTGTAGCAGCCCAGGCACGAGCGCGATGTTGCCAAGCATGCCTTGAGCCAGCCAGCGGGCGGCGCCGGTCTCGAAGATCACCAACCCAAGCGATAAACCGGCCACAATCAGCACGACCCCGCCCCAGTCGACATCCCGCTGTGCTTCCTTCCACGTAAGTGTGTTGATACCTGGGAGAAAGAGGGCCAACCCTCCAAACAACCCGATCGCCTGAATGGGCGGATTCACGACGCCGTCGGTGAGCGCCGAGAGTACCGGCGCGGTCAGCCAGAGGATGATGGTCAAGCCAAAGACGCCGAGGGTCCGGATTTCGACCGGCCGGAGTGGACCCAACTCTCGCAACTGGCGGTCGATCTCTTCCGCCGCGATCGGAAGACGGTCGATCTCGGGAGGGAAAATCCATAGCAGGAGCCGCCATCCGATCGGCAGCATCAATACAACCGCCGGCACCCCGAGCATCATCCATTGGATAAAGGTGATATCGATTCCCGCGAGCTCACGCAGATAGCCGATCGCGATCGGATTGACACCGGTGCCAGCCGGGGTCCCGATCCCGCCGATGAGCGGCCCGTAGGCACACGAAATCATCAGCGCGCGTCCAAAGTTACTCTCGAGAGGTTTGAGACCCGCATCCCGGAGAACGCCAACACCAAGCGGCATCATCATCGCCGCCACAGCCATGTCGGTGATCCACATCGACAGCATCGCACCCGATACCAAGAACCCCAGGATGACGCGGTCGGTCCTGGTCCCCACCGTGCGCAGGACCATCAAGACGAGACGCGTCCCCAGCCCTGATCTCGTAAAGCCGACAGAGAGGATCGACACGCCGATAAAAAACGTGATGATCGGATTGCCAAAACCAGCGGCCACAACGGACGAGTAGTCCGCAATCCCAAAGACCGGTATCAAGAGCAGTACGAATAGCGATGTGACCGCGAACGGTAGCGCCTCGGTCACCCACAAGGTGACGGCGAACGCCAAGATCGCGATGCACGCCTTCCCTTCCATGGTGAGGGGAATCGTGTCGCCGGCCCGAATCAAACTTGGTGGAGATGGCAACGCGTGGACCGCAAGCATGAGCCCGATTGCGGCAAAAAACATCCACGCTTGTCGATGTCGCGATTTCTCATGGGTGGTCTGCGTATCACTCAAGACCGGATCACTCTATGTCAATTTGGCGGTTTCTGGGTCCGCCGTTGGAATATCGGATCTCTGACCGGTCGGGCGCTGCGTAGAAGGAGTGAGTAGGCAGACGAGAGCCGCGGCTTGATCTCCAACTTGTTCCCAAACCGGTCGACGAATCTGGCGATTCGCCCTCCTGTGCCCCCCACCCCGCCCGCGTCGACGTGTCCGGCTGTCACGTCGCACGATCTTTGACAGGCAATGCCTCTTGGCGCCAAGCGGTGGACTATGCTCAAATTCTCACACAGGATTCCGCCGTCCCCGTAATCATGGCTACCCAGTTCGACAGCGTCCACGAAACGACACCGGCATCAGATGTCGACCTCAGCGAGTCGCGGTTCTACATCAATCGGGAGTTAAGCTGGCTGGAGTTCAACCAGCGCGTGTTGCTGCAGGCCCTCGAAGCAAAGCATCCGCTTCTGGAACGTGTCAAATTCCTCTCGATTGTCGCTACCAACCTCGACGAATTTTTTATGGTGCGGGTGGCGACACTGCTCCGCAAGTTCCGGAATGACATCGAGGATGTGTCACCGGACGGACTCGACGCCGCGCAACAGCTCGTCGCCATCCGTGACCGTGCGGGCCAAATGCTCGGCGACATGGAATCGTGCTGGGCTCAGGTGCTGCTGCCCCAGCTTGAGAACCACGAGGTGCGTTTTCTCGAACCTGACGACTACTCGGTCGAGGTGCGTCGATACCTGGCGGCGTACTTTACCGACAACATCCACCCGGTCCTCACCCCGTTGGCATTCGACCCCGGACACCCCTTCCCGTTTATCTCGAATCTGAGTATGAACCTCGCGGTCGTTGTCGAGCACCAGCAGCAGACCCGTTTCGCGCGCGTCAAATTGCCGGATGTCCTCCCGCGGTTCATCCCGCTTCCACGCAACCTGACACACTCCCGCGGCGATACCTTTGTCTTCCTGGAGGATGTCGTCAAAGACAATCTCGCGGTGCTATTCCCCGGGTCTCGGGTGACGGGAGCCCATCTGTTTCGCATCATTCGCGACACCGACATGGTGATCCAGGAAGACGAAGCCGATGACTTGCTCGAATCGGTTGACCGCACGCTAAAAGAGCTGCGATACGGAGACCTCTCACAGCTACTGGTCGAGTCGACCATGCCGGCGCGCGTGCTCGACATACTTGTCGAGAACTTCGAAATCGAACGCGATGTCGTCGTCACAACGCCGGGTCGAATGGGTATCGGCGACTGGTCATCGCTGTCTCGGCTGCACCGTCCACAACTCAAGGATGCACCGTTTCAGCCCCGACGCTTGTGGTCCGCGAACGGCGAAGAACCCGAATCAATCTTTGCGCAAATGGCCAGTGGTGACCATGTCGTGCATCACCCCTTCGACTCGTTCTCATCGGTCGAAGCGTTTCTGGCGGCGGCCGTCGACGACCCCCAGGTCGTCGCGATCAAGATCACGCTCTACCGGATCGGATCAAACTCCCCGCTGGTCGACTTACTCATCGCTGCGGCAGAAGCCGGCAAGCAGGTAGCGGTCTTGGTCGAGCTCAAAGCAAGATTTGACGAGCGAAACAATATCGCCTGGGCGCATCGGCTCGAATCCGCCGGTATCCATGTCGTCTACGGCATGCTGAATCTCAAGACGCACTGCAAGCTGTGCTTGGTTGTCCGGAAGGAAAGGTCGGGCGTTGTGCGGTATGCGCACATCGGCACGGGCAACTACAACGCAGCCACCGCCCAGGTCTACACCGACCTCGGGCTGTTCACGGCCCGTCGCGAAGTCGTAGAGGAAGTGACCGAGGTCTTTAACTACTTGACGGGATATTCCGACAAGCAGGATTATCACGAGCTCCTGGTCGCCCCGCTCAACCTTCGACGGGCATTTACCCGTCTTGTCGAGCGGGAAGCAGAGCACGCACGTGACGGACGCCCCGCGCGAATCATCATCAAGAACAACTCGGTGGCCGACCCCGACATGATCCGCGTCCTCTACAAGGCGTCCCAGGCGGGAGTCCAGGTGGACATGATCGTCCGAGGCGTGTGCTGCTTACGACCGGGGATTCCAGCGGTGAGCGACAACATCCGGGTGCGCTCAATCGTTGGCCGTTTTCTCGAGCACTCCCGAATCTATTCGTTCGAGAACGACGGGAATCCAGAGGTGCTGATGGGAAGCGCCGACCTGATGGAGCGAAACCTCAGCCGGCGGGTCGAAACTCTGTGCTTTATCCGAGACCCGCAGATCCGCGACCAGGTCCGACGAGAGATCCTTGACAGGTTATTGGCCGACAACGACCGGGCGATGGAGCTTCACACTGATGGTCGCTACCACGCCGTGGCAGCGACCGGTTCAGCATCGAACGTCGTGCACCGTCTCAACGCCCAGGAAGAGCTCCTCCGCGAGCACACCGCCTGCGCCGGTGGCTAGCGAGACCGTGCAGCGTTTCTCCGCAACCGGCCGCTAGTAGCGGTAGTGTTCGGGCTTGTATGGTCCCTCAACCGGGACGCCGATATAGTCGGCTTGACCCTTGCTCAATGTCGTCAGCTTGACGCCTAGCTTGTCGAGGTGAAGGCGCGCCACTTGCTCGTCGAGCTTCTTTGGCAGCATATAGACCTTTTTTTCATACTCGCCGGTGTTGGCGTGCAGCGCGAGCTGGGCCAGCACCTGATTCGTGAACGACGCCGACATGACAAAGCTGGGGTGCCCAGTCGCGCATCCGAGATTGAGCAAGCGTCCTTCGGCGAGAATGAGCACGCTGTGGCCATCCGCGAACCGCCACTCGTCGTATTGCGGCTTGATCGGAATACGCTGGATACCGGGCATCTTCTTTAGCCCGGCCATATCGATCTCGTTGTCGAAGTGACCGATGTTGCCAACAATCGCCTTGTCTTTCATCCGCGCCATCTGGGTCGCGGTGATGATGTCGCGGTTCCCCGTCGTCGTGATAAAGATGTCGGCGGTCTCGAGCATATCCTCGAGCGTATTGACCTCGTATCCTTCCATCGCCGCCTGAAGTGCGCAAATTGGGTCGATCTCCGTCACCACGACTCGCGAACCTTGGCCACGCAATGATTGCGCACAGCCCTTGCCGACCTCGCCAAAGCCGCACACCACCGCGACTTTGCCGCCCAGCATGACGTCGGTCGCCCGGGCCAAACCGTCGGGTAACGAGTGACGACACCCATAAACGTTGTCGAATTTACTTTTCGTGACCGAGTCGTTGACGTTGATGGCCGGGAAGAGCAGCGAACCATCCTCCATCATCTCGTAGAGACGATGAACACCGGTGGTGGTCTCCTCGCTCACACCGCGGATCGCCGGACTCACGCGTTGCCATTGCTGAGGGTCACGCTTTTGGATTTCGCGGAGCAAATCGAGAATGACGCCCCACTCTTCGGGGTCTTCATCCGGATTGAATTCCGGCACAGCGCCGGCCCGTTCGTACTCATATCCCTTGTGAACAAACAAGGTGGCGTCACCGCCATCGTCGACAATGAGGTCAGGGCCGCTGCCGTCAGACCAGAGCACCGCCTCGTTCGTGCACCACCAGTACTCTGTCAACGACTCGGCTTTCCAGGCAAAGACGGGCGTGCCCCGAGGGTCGTCCGGTGTGCCGCCGTTTTCCAGCCGACCGACCACCACGGCGCTGGCCGCATGATCCTGGGTCGAGAAGATGTTGCACGACACCCACCGCACATCCGCGCCAAGGTCGGTCAGCGTTTCGATCAAGACTGCGGTTTGCACGGTCATATGCAGACTGCCCATAATCTTGACCCCAGCCAAAGGCTGTGGTCCGGCGTGCTCTCTCCTCAGCGCCATGAGCCCCGGCATCTCTTGCTCGGCCAGACGAATCTCGTCGCGACCTTGCTGGGCCAGGGTTAGGTCCGCCACCTTGTAGGGGACTCGCCCATGCGCGGTGGCCACTGTAAAGGGATGCGTGGAGTCAAGCGTAGGTGCGGTCATGATGCTCTCCTTGTTGTTACGCTTCGGTCCGTCGAGGCTTGGCTAGCGCCACCAGCTCACGGCCGGGACCCCGTGCACGAGTAGACGGTGCCCTAGACGCAGGGCTAGCTCCTCTGCGGGCCGGACTTTCTGGACTTGGGCGACGATGTTCGGGGGCGACGCCGCCGCGGCTCTGGCTTTCTCTCCACGGCGGGTGCCGTTGACGACGCGGTCGGTGGTTGAACCGGCGCATGCAGCGTCAATTGATAATAATCGTCCACGAGCATCGCAATCAACGCGGACTCATCTTCGTTCTCGGCCAAACTCCGCGCCAGCGGCACGAATCGCTGGCTTCGCTCCGTCTGCAGCGTGTCTCGCGCCCTCAGCTTGGCTTCGAGCAGTGTCGTGACGCGCTCGGTCACTACCGCCTGCACATCTTCGTCGGTGGGCGCTGACTGCTGGTGAAACTCGACAGAGTATCGTTTCGCGATACTGTCCAGAGATAGGGCCTCGGCTTCCGTCACCAGAGAGACGGCCACGCCCGCCGCGCCCGCGCGTCCGGTCCGACCGGCACGGTGGATATAACCCTCCGGGTCCTCGGGCGGCTCATATTGAATCACGTGCGAGAGATCTGGTATGTCCAACCCACGTGCTGCAACGTCGGTCGCGACAAGAAAGCGCAAGGCGTTGCCCCGTAGGCGTTTGAGGATCCGCTCGCGATCGCTCTGCGAACGGTCAGCACTCAATTCATCGGCGTCATAACCAAACCGCTGCAGAACCACTGTGACGTAGTGGACTGCACTCTTTGTGTTGCAAAAAATAATCGCCGAGGTCGGATTCTCGACCTCGATGATCCGGATGAGACATCGGTCCTTGTCCATGGCCGGCACGATGCAGAACACGTGTTCTGTATCCGTCACGTGCACCTGGTCACCGCTCAGCGACATGAACTCCGGATCCCGCATGAATTCCTGCGAGGTCCGCATCACGAACGGTGGGAACGTCGCCGAAAACATGCTGTTGTGAAGTTGTGTCTGGGTGCGCTGTGGGAGGTGCCGCTGCACCTCCTGCATGTCCGGGTAAAAGCCCATCGACAGCATCCGATCGGCCTCGTCGAACACTCGCATTCTGAGCGTCCGCAGTGACAACGTCCCGCGCAGCAAGTGATCCAGGACGCGTCCCGGTGTCCCAACCACAATCTGCGCGCCGCCTTTCAAAGCATCAATCTGAGGACCATAACCAACCCCTCCGTAAATCTCGACCGTGCGGAGCCCGGCGGGCCCGCAGATCAGTTCGGATTGTTGAGCCACCTGCTTGGCCAACTCGCGGGTCGGGACCAACACCAGCGCCTGGGTCTCGGCGGCGTCCGCGTCCAGTCGCTCGAGCATCGGCAGGAGGAAAGCGCCGGTCTTGCCGCTGCCAGTGCGGGCTTGGACCATCACGTCCCGTGCGTCGAGCAACGGACCGATCGCCCGGGCTTGGACGGGCATCAAACCCTCCCATCCGACGCGTGCAAGGGCCTGCCTCAACGATTCCGGGAGTTGGGCGAGGGTGAGATCGATTGGGACGGTCTCGGTTTCGACAGCGGCTGATTCAGTGTGGTCGCTCAAAGGGGTCCTAGGTGTTCCGTCTCAAGTCGTCTTTTGTTCAACCGCCGAGGCTGCCTGCGTAAAGTCATTGCTCGTTGGTCGAATACTCCCGGTACACTCCGCTTCTCACGCCTATCCGGACAGAGGTTTGTGACACGACGACCAAAGCGGAACATCGGTAACCAGGCGGGCAACAGCGCGTTGATGTCGGAGGCCCCGGCACCGTCGAACCCATTGATTCTACACGCCAATCGGCCGACCCGTGTGTTTTCTACATCCTGAGCGACTCTTGTTGCGATTTCCCCAACGTTTTCCAGGAGCGTTTCTTGCGTGAGCAAGAACGATCCGCATGAGCCTGCCTTCTGCCCAGAACCCGCCGAGCCATACAAGAGTTCATCGGAGATACCCGCGCGTAGAACTCAGCGCCGTGATCGGGGCACAGATCCAGCAAAGCCCGCTCAATAGAGACCAGGCGACCGGCGGCGCGTTGACTATCCTTGGGGTCGGGGGCGCGTTTGTCCAGACGCGCCATCCGTTCGAGATCGGGACTCGGATCAGCGTCCGATTCGCCTTGCCAGGCAGTAACGGCGAGATAGTGTGTGACGCTCTCATCAGAACGTATATTCCTCACCGCGGTATCGGAATCGAGTTCGTTCGGATCAGTCACGACGACCGCGAGCGGCTCCGGGCAGCAACATGGGAGCTGGCTGACGCGACGAACCAGCCACACCGCGGGTGGCGACAGTCGCTTTTGGGCAATAGTCGCTCTTCGTGAGACGCGCGCGCCTCGACCCGGCTAGCACGTCAACCCAGCAAGAGTGGGGAAGCAACGGCCGACGGGCAACGGTTCTGGGCCAAAACAATTGTTGGCAACGACCAAGCGCGGCCTGTCACACGAAGGGCACTTAAGTATGACTGTCGACTAGATGGGAGGCGGCTGAAATCTCCGGATACTCCCGCCGTAGTCACTCCCAATGTCAAATGCGGCACCCCGCAGGCGACGATCGCCTCGCCGATGCCAAGCCGAGAGCCGACTCCCGCTGCGGCGACGAACATGCCTCCGACCAGTTTGACCGCATCTCGTTGACTGAGCGAGGAATCTGTCATCAGTCTCTCCTCCGGCGGGCGCTGCGCAACCCCGGTCACTCCGATTCCCCGGCCGGCATCGTCCACAGCTGCGCGAATAGGTCGATGGCGTACCAAAGGTTGGCGATCCGAAGATTCTCGTCGGGCGCGTGTTGGTTGTTGTCGTGGTTCGCGACGGGAACAACAACGGCTGGCTTACGCCACACCTCCGTAAAGAGCGCGGTCGGCAGCGTCCCCCCCCCACCGGGTGAGAGCACGAGCGCCCCCTCGACGAACGCTCGGTCTGCGGCCTCATTGGCCGCACCAATGACCTGCTGGACGTACGGGTTGCTCATTGATGTGAACGCGGGCCGCGTACACACCAACGGCCCACGGCCAGGCCATGGTGCAAATGTTCGCGCAGGTCGCGCGCCGACATCGCTCCTGAGGCGCGCCAGGTTGGCTCAGGCTCAGTTCATAGCGGCCGTTCGTGTTGACGAGACCGCCGACCGTCGCCGGTTCAAAACGCACTACAATTCGTCTTCCGGCGTATGGGTATCTTCAAGATGGCGTGGCGGAACATCGGGCGCAACCCGCGCCGCACCCTCGTCACGGTATCGGCAATCACCCTCGCGCTCTTTGTAAGCGTCGTGTACACCAGCATGCTCCAGGGACTGCTCGCCGACATGGAGTACTCGGTCACCGAGCTCGAGATGGGCGATGTGCAGATACACACGGCGGACTATCTGAATAACCCGTCGCTCTACGAGCGCATCGAAGACGTCGACACACTCATCCCGACGTTGGAAGAGGCCGGGTTCCGCGCCAGTCCCCGGCTCATTGGCGCCAGTCTTGTGGCGACGCGCGAGTCGTCAGCTGGGGCGCAGCTACGCGGTGTCGATGTGGCGCTCGACGCGGGGGTCAGCCAAATTTGGCAACGCGTCACAGAAGGCGAGTGGCTCGACCCCGCGGTTCCACGGGGGGTCGTTGTGGGGTATCGCCTCGCCCGCGCGCTCGGACTCGAGGTCGGTCACGAGCTGGTAGCCCTGAGCCAAGCGATGGACGGCAGCATGGCCAACGATCTCTTCTTGGTGCGTGGGATCTTGTCGGTCGTCGGCGACTCGGTCGACCGGTCCGGCGTGTTTCTCAACGAAGCGATGTTCCGGGAATTCTTCGTCATGCCCGACGGTGTGCATGAGATCGTCGTGCGGAAGCCAGCCGGGGTCGAGCTCGCAGACGCGACCGAGAGCGTGCGAAGCCTCGCCCCCGGTCTCGATACAAAGTCCTGGCGCGAGCTCTTGCCGACCTTGGCGACCTATTTGGACGCGGCGAGTCAGGCGATGTGGTTTGTGGCGGCCATCATCTACCTTGTGATCGCGATCCTCATCCTCAACGCGATGCTGATGGCGGTGTTCGAGCGCATCCGCGAGTTCGGGGTGCTCAAGGCGTTGGGTGTCGAGCCGGGCCGAGTGATGTCGCTCATCCTCGTCGAGAGCGGACTGCAGACCGGTCTCGCCGTCACGGTCGGGTTGACGCTTGCGGCACCCACTCTGTGGTATCTCGTGCGGGTAGGAATCGATATGGGCGCGCTCACCGGAACATCGATCATCGGGATGACGATGGGCTCAACCTGGCAGGCAACGGTGACACCCCTGACCGTGGCCGCCCCGGTTCTGGTGCTCGTCGTCATTGTATTGTTGGCCGTGCTCTATCCGGCGCGAAAGGCGGCGACCATCAGTCCGGTCGAGGCGATGCGGTATCAGTAGCGGCGGAGGAGGAACTCTGAATTCGACAAGTCTGGCGAAGATGGCGTGGCGCAATCTCTGGCGCAATCGTCGCCGCACGTCCATCACCCTGTCTGCGATTGTCTTTGGCGTTTTCCTGGCCGTACTGATGGCCGCCGTCCAAGACCGTCAGTGGAGCGAGATGATCGGCCTCGCCGCCAGGCTCGGCGCGGGTCACGTGACACTGCAACACCCGGAGTATCTCAACAACCAGACATTGTCTCGGTCAGTGCGCGGGACCGACCGCCTCATTCGCCTCGCGAACGGGGAGCCGCGCGTGGCCCGGGTTGTGCAGCGTATCTCCGGTTTCAACATGCTCTCGACCGCTCACGAGAATCTCGGCGCCGGATTTCTGGCCGTCGACCCTTCACGGGAGGATGAGCACACGTTATCGCTTCTAGAGGCGATCGTCGAAGGTGAGTTCTTCGAAACATCAAGCGACGGCGGAATCATCCTCGGCGCGCGGCTCGCCTCGAATCTCGACGTCAAGCTCGGGTCAAAGGTGGTCTACACGATGACCGACAAGGACGGCGAGATCGTCAGCGCGCTCGCACGCGTGTCGGGCATCGCCCGCACCGGGTCTTCGGCGGTCGACGGCGGCATCTGTCTGCTCCCGATCGATACGGTGCGCGAGCTCATCGGCTTCGCCCCTGACGAGGCAATTCAAGTAGCCGTCTTTGTCGACGACCAGCGCCGGAGCGACGCGGTCGTTGCCGCTCTCGGCGGCGGACTGAGCGACGATGTCGCCGCGTTGCCATGGCACGAGCTCCAACCGGAGCTCGCCACCTTTATTGCGCTCAAGGTAGGCGGATCGTATGTCTTCATGATCATCATCGCGGTGTTGGTTGCCGCCGGCATCTTCAACACGCTCTTCGCCAGTGTCATGGAACGTATTCGCGAGTTCGGCATCATGATCGCAGTCGGGTTCAGCCCGGGCCAACTCTTTCGACTCGTCATGTTCGAGAGTGGATGGCTGGCCGTCGTCGGGCTCGTGGGCGCCGTCGTGGTCACGACCGGCCCCTACCTCTATCTATCATCAACCGGCCTCGATATCTCGGCGATGGCAGGGGATGCGGCCGATATGGAAATCGCTGGCGTCGGCATGGGAGATACCCTGACGGTGGGCATCTTCCCGGAGAACGCAGTACTCATCGGGGTCTCGGCGCTCACCGCAGTGCTACTCGCGGGGCTCTACCCCGCGTGGAAAGCCGGACACGCCGACCCTGTGGAAGTCATCCGTGTGGTCTAGCCGCCACGTGGCAACAGTCCCATTTGTATTCGGCCGTGCCACGCGGTAGCGTCGCCACGCGTCGTTGGGCACGCACCGGGAGAACAGATGAGCCACAACGGCGCCACGCCGGTTGTCGAGCTGGAACGAGTCGTCAAGTCCTACCAGCAGGGCAAACAGCTGGTCGACGCGCTGCAGGGGATCACGATGAATGTGAAGGCCGGCGAGTTCACCGCGATCAGCGGCCCGTCCGGCTCGGGGAAAACCACCGCGCTCAACCTCATTGGTGCGCTCGATACACCGACGTCGGGGACCGTGCGAATCGACGGGACCGACCTTGGGACGCTCAACAGGAAGGAACTCAGCCGGTTGCGGCGGGATCGTATCGGCTTCGTGTTTCAGGCGTACAACCTACTGCCGGTCCTCAGCGCCTACGAGAACGCCGAGATCGTGATGGCGGTGCAAGGGGTCGACGAGGATCGCCGCCGGAGTCGGGTAATGGATCTCCTGGCCCAGGTGGGGCTAGAAGGCATGGAAGACCGGCGTCCCTCTGAACTTTCCGGCGGTCAGCAGCAGCGGGTGGCGATCGCACGGGCGATCGCTGCAAACCCGGCCGTCGTGCTCGCCGACGAACCAACGGCAAACGTCGATTCTCATACCGCCGATACGTTGCTCGACATGATGGAAACGCTCAACCAGGACCAGCGGGTCACCTTCTTGTTCTCGACGCACGATCCTCGGGTGATGGAGCGCGCGCGTCGCGTGATTCGTCTCGTCGACGGGCGGGTCGAAACCGACACGGTTCGCGATTGACGCGTCACTGCCCCACCTGAGTGCCGAAGTCGCGGGCGATTTCGAATGTTGCCAAACGACCAGTCGAGATTGCGCCCGTTCTGACTCACATTCAGATCAAGCACGCGGCCATCGTGGATGACACCGTCGAAGTCGGTGTTCTCTACCTCTCGCTCGGAGGGGACGGGTGACGGACCCGCTTTACTTGGAAGGGCGGCGTGCCTTCCCGACCAGCGCGATCAAGTTGTCGACCGAGAGTGACCCGATAGCCTCGGCGATCAGCGGCAGCGGAAGATCGTCGAGCGTCCGAAACCGCACGCACGACTTGCCGACGTCAAACCTTTTTCCGTAGCCCGGTAGGTCTTTTCAAATGCCGCTCGCGCCTTGGCGTCGGCATAGATCCCCGTGAAATAGACAGCCATGTGACGTTTCTTCGACGCAAGGGCTGCATACATGAGTGGTTGGCCGTTGTAGGTATCGGGGTATGTACGCAAGGGCACCTGATCGGCGATCATTCCCCAGTTCAGGGCTTCTTGGTACCCGTTGGGCAAGTGCTTGCGAATGACGCGTCGCACCGCGGAAATCGCCTGCCGACGTTCGTCTGGAAGAGATTTCAGATACTCTCGACCGTCTTTGCGTCAGAGTGCATGTCCGCTAGTGTCCATGTGTGGCCCTCAGGCCACCCCGACTCGCATCACCCGTTCGTGAAGGGATTCTACGGTGCGCCACGCCGACTCTACTGCGCCCTGCAGCCACGCCGGTTTCGAACTCGCTCCCGCCGAACCAAAGTAGAGCCGACGGTCCGGCTGGCTCAGCCGGTCGAGCAGGTCCGGAGACGGCGTTCGGCCGTAGGCGCCCAGGCTGTAGGGCACCTTTCCCCACCACACGCTATAGGCGGACTCGAACTCGTCTCGTACTTGCGGGTGAACCTTGGAAGCGTTCGTGAGGACGTGCGCGACACGGTCGTCAACGGAGCGGTCAGCCAGACCAGCCATGCGTCCGTCGCCGTAAAAGCCGAGGAGCACACCCTTGTCGGTGAAATAGCCAGTTGACGGATACGAGAACTCGCCAAGCTGGAGATCACGCGACCACAGGTGTCCTCCAAAAATCCCGTCATCCTCTTCCCAGAAACGACGCTTCATCTGCAGGCCCATCTTGGCTGCGGCGCTATGACTGCATTCAGCGAGCGCGGTCGCCATGCCAGGGGAGAGGTCAATGTCGATCGTTTGTGCGATCGACATCGGCAAGCAGCAGACGCAGTAGTCGGCAGTCAGCTCTTGCTCGCGGCCCGTAGTAGTGTCTCGTGTCGCAACCCGGACATCGTTCCCCGATTGACGTATCGCTTGCACCTCGGTGCCCAGTGTGATGCGCTCGTCGAGGGCGCGCTGAAAAGCACGGGGGATTTCCATCATCCCGTCCACCGGTTGAAAGACTGGGTCCGGACCACCGGTCCCAGCGTACAGGGTCGCCGCGCGGCTCCCAAACCCGGACGCGAGCAGTGGTCCGAGGTCATACGGTTGGTCATCGCCCGCGCCGCGCGACGGAGGCGGCGTATAGACCAACGTATCGGACTCGAGATACCCGGCGGTGACCAAGAACTGGACCAATCGCTCTCGGTCCTCAGCGGACAGAGGCAGATCGATTTGGCCTTGGTCCGCCGCCTTCGCTAAGAGCTCGGCGGTCGAGCCCCAGAGGTCGGCGCGCACCTCACGGAGCCGTGCTTTGCGACCGGCCAGGGCCCCGACCTCGGAACGTTCTTCATAGAAATAGTTGGCGTCCGATGTATTGATGAAAATCTCGAGGGGGACACCGAGCTCTTTGCAATACTCGAGCACACCGCGATCGCTATTCGGAATACGCCAGGCGCCAGCATTGAGATACTGCCCGTCGTCGAATTGACACACCTGTCCTTCGCCATCGACTTCCTCGTGTGCCGCGCCCCGCCGCACTGTCCAGCACAAGCCGCCCACCCAGTCTCGTGCTTCGAGGATCTGATAGTCATATCCGAGCTTGCCCAGCTCGTATCCCGCCACGAGCCCTGACATTCCCGCGCCCAGAACGATGACCCGAGTACCGGCCGCAGCCGTCGGGAGCTGAGGCAATCGCGGGCGCCGCGCAGCGCGCGCGCCCGTCAACCCCCAGGCATTCATGGCCCCCAGGACGAGCGACGCTCCCCCTGCCATGCCAAAGGCCTGGAGAATGCGACGCCTCGTCAATCCCTGCTGGCTACGATGTGCTGTGTCCACGGCGTATTCCTCGTTAGCGGGCCCATGGTCTCTTCTCTCGCGGAACGAGTCGCTCAGGGACGTCGCTCTCGCCAGTAGGTCGGCAAATTTGGTTTCGTGTCTCTGAGGATGGTCAGTATCGCCTGCCGGTCGACGAAGGAAAGACCGGCATACATGGGTCGCGGATCGCCGCCGCTGAGCACATCAAAGAGACGGCGGAGCAAGAACTCGCGAACGACTGGCTCGATCGCGTCGAACGCGCGACTGTAGATCATGTAGCTGAGCGGGTACCGAAACAGACGTGTCTCGAGGTCGAAATCGCGAAGCGAGCGGCCGTCGCGGTCGTGCGGGCCACGACGTGGGAAAGACTGGACAAAGGTCGACTGCGCCTCGACCGGCGTATCGAGGGACGCCTCGAGTGACGCATTATTGACGAACAGCATGTACGCCACGACCTCGTCAACCCGTGTTTTCATCCGCTCCGCCAGTGAATAGCCAATCACACCGCTGTGCCGGGTGACCTGACTCTCCCACGCCAGACGCGTCAGCAAGTTGATCACGTGGGCCTGATGCCGCCACGTCAACAGCGCAACCGGGTCGGGTACCTGGATGGCGGTCGGCGACGCGACGCCGGCGAGCAGACCGGGCACGCCGAGCGTCTCTGCCGCGTGGTGGCACTCGGCGCACTCACGGGGACGAGCAAGCAACGGCGGCCCCGCGGGGCCCACCAGACCGGCAGCCACCGTATAGAAGGCGGCCCCGAGCCATGGGTCGGTCGCGATGATCTCGAAGGCGCCCGTATCGGCCCGCGAGATAGCCACATCATCGCTGAAATAGACACCCCGAGACCCTTGCTCGGTGAGACTGTCCGGGTTGATATCGAGCTGGCGGAGTAGGCTTAATAGGTAGCCGGAACCGTCATTCCGAAACGCGAGACCGGCTTCGCCGCGTTCGAGACGCGTGGCCAGCCACGATACCGGGTTGTCCGGTACCCGTGTCCAGTATTCGATCGCGGGATGCTCGGGAGCAATGACCAGGACATCGCGAACGGACGTCTGTCCCGAAACAACGGCGGTCAGTATGGTGACCACCACCGCTCCGGCGACCGCAACGGAACGAATGGCGGACGTCACGGATCGAGCGAGGCGCTTGGGCGGTCTCATCGGACTAGCCTCCTACCAGAATGACATCGATCGTTGTCCCCTGCCGACAGGCTGACGTCTCGCTGAGCGTGCCCGTCACGGCTACCATGTCGCCGGTCTGGAGAGCTCCGACCGCGGTTCCTACCAGCGTATACAGCTCGCCCGTCTCGCCCTCTTCTCGTAAGGCAAGACACCTCACACCTTCGTCTGTCACTCGTCCCCGGCGCAGGACGGTCCCGTCCGAGGTCGTCACGTGGAACGCGGTCGACACCGCCAAGGGACGGAAATAGACGTCGACTAACACGAAGTAGTGCGTCCGATCCGATGTCGCCCAGTCGGGGATGGCCACAGCTTCCTGCATCCGGCCTTCCTGGTCGGTGACAAGCTCGGACAACACCTCAAAGCTCGAACGGGTGCCGCCAAACCCGAGATAAATCGGTGTGAGAGCCGGGAGGTCTCGAGCGCGAACCGTGACGGCGGTGCCAGTCGGACCGCTTACAGGTTGAAAGACCGGTGTGCGGCTACTCTCTGGACTGGGTGACGACCGCTGGCCCATGGCTCCCCAGGCTAGCGTCCCTGCCCGGTCGTTCGCAACATCGTCGGCGAAGAAAAAGGACGTCTTCTGGGCGGTTTTCTCTCCGAACATGACATAGGATTACGGGGTTGGGGTGACTCTACATCCGGGTATCCAGTGGCCTTGTCGGTGAGTGAAAGCACGAAGTCATGAGAATACGAGCGACGACGGTCGCCATCCTTCTGGCCTTTTCCGTTACGGCCACAGGACAGAGCTCGCCGCCTCCGGCGGACGAGACGGCGAGGCACCAGGCGTTGACGGACGTGGTCCGCACCTACTGCCAAGGTTGCCACAACGACCGGATGCTCACCGGGAATCTGTCGCTCGAGGACTTTGACGTGTCCTTGGCGGCCCACGGCCCAGAGGCCACCGCCCGCACCGAGAAGGTGATTCGCAAGTTGCGAGCGAACATGATGCCCCCTCCCGGGGTGAGACGACCCGACGCCGAGACCCTGAACGAGCTGGTGGGAACGCTCGAGTCCGTGGTCGACAGCGAAGCGGCCGCCGACCCCAACCCCGGATGGCGCACGTTTCAGCGGCTCAACCAGCACGAATACGCCCAAGCCGTACGTCAATTGGTCGCGCTGGACATCGACGCGGCTGACTATCTTCCGCTCGACACGATGAGCGCCAACTTCGACAACATCGCGGATGTGCAACTGCT
Source organism: Vicinamibacteria bacterium (assembly GCA_963579735.1). Classification (GTDB taxonomy): domain Bacteria; phylum Acidobacteriota; class Vicinamibacteria; order Vicinamibacterales; family UBA8438; genus CAUZIB01. The sequence continues at coordinate 115,771 of CAUZIB010000001.1, forward strand.
GTCGGCCACCCTGATCGATGGATATCTCAAGGCGGCGGCGGAGGTCAGCCTGCTTGCGATTGGTAATCCGGATGCAGCGCCAAAACAAACAACCTATTCAAAATCGCGCGCCTATTCGCAATGGGACCGCGTCGATGGCGCTCCCTACGGGACCCGGGGAGGGTTCTCGGTCGTCCACAACTTCCCCGCCGATGGAAGCTATCGCTTCAAGATGGACTTCCAGCACACGACGACCGGCGGACTGAGCGGCTCGACGATCAGAAACGAGCAGATTGAGATCTCCATTGATGGCGTGCCCATGGCCGTGCTTGACATGGACCAGTGGCTGCGGACCTCAGACCCGAATGGGGTCACGCTGGAGGTTGAGGACTCCATTTTTATTCATGCGGGGCCGCAACGGGTATCAGCGGTCTTTCTACAACAGTTTGAAGGCCCCGTCGAAGATGTGCTGGCACCACACGAGTGGTCGATCGTCGACACGGAGATCGGCGACCTCGGATACGGCGTCACGGCATTGCCTCACATGCGTGACTTGACGATTGACGGCCCCTACGACGTCACCGGGGTCTCGGAAACGCCAAGCCGACGTGCCATCTTTACATGCCGCCCGACCTCGGCCGAAAATGCCCGGCCGTGCGCCGAGTCCATCGTGACGACGCTCGCGACCAACGCCTATCGGCGTCGGCTCGGCGCGGACGATGTCGACGACCTTCTGCGGTTCTACGACGACGGCGCCGCTCGAGGCGGCTTTGAAGAGGGGATCAGGACGGCCCTCCAGGCCACGCTGGCCAGTCCGGACTTTATCTTCCGCCTGGAGCGTCCTCCCGCCACCGCGACCGCCTCTGGCAGCTACGCCGTGGACGACGCGTCACTCGCATCGCGGCTCGCGTTTTTTCTCTGGGGCGCGCCACCCGACGCCGAGCTCATCGCACTGGCCAGTACCGGACAGCTATCCGACCTCAGCGTGCTAGAAGCGCAAGCCCGGCGGATGCTTGCCGACCCTCGGTCGGAAACGCTGGGCACCCGTTTTGCGGCCCTGTGGCTGCGGCTACAGGACATGGACCAGGTCCAGCCGGACGCCTTTTGGTTTCCAAACTTCGACCGACAGCTCGCCGATGCCATGCGGCGCGAAACGGAGCTTCTGTTCAACCATCTCGTGCGAGAAGATCGCAGCCTCCTCGAACTCTTCGGGGCGGACTACACCTTTGTCAACGAGCGTTTGGCGCGGCACTATGGAATACCAAACGTGGCAGGTCCCGACTTTCGGCAGGTCACACACGCGACCAGTCGCCGACAGGGTCTCCTCGGTCACGGCAGTGTGCTGCTCCTCACCTCGCTCGCAAATCGAACGTCACCTGTGCTCCGCGGAAAGTGGATTCTAGAGGTCCTGCTGGGCACGCCGCCGCCGCCGCCGCCGCCCGCGATACCCGACCTGGATGAAACCGCCAGTGTCAAGGACGGGCGCCCGTTGACGACCCGCGAGCGTATGGAGCTACACCGGACCAACCCGACGTGCAGCGCGTGTCATCGGTTTATGGACCCGCTGGGCTTAGCGCTCGACAACTTTGATGTCGTGGGCAAGTGGCGGATCCGAGAAAACGGGATGCCCCTGGATACACGGGGTGAGATGTGGGACGGAACGAAAGTCGATAGCCCGCAGGGTCTTCGCTCGGCCCTGCTCGCGATGCGGGTGCCGCTCGTCCGACATTTCATCGAAAACCTCATGTCGTATGCCGTGGGACGCCGCGTCGAGTACTACGATATGCCGACGGTCCGTGCCATTGCTCGTGAGGCCGAATCCGATGAATACCGGATGTCGGCTTTCATTCTCGGTGTCGTCAAAAGCGCCGCGTTTCGGATGCAGCGACCTGCAGCGAATGCGACTGAAGCAGTAGAAGGCTTATAGAGGGAGACCGAACCCAATGTTTATTACCGGAAAACGTATTCCCCGACGAACCTTTCTGCGAGACGTCGGCGCGGCGTCGCTAGCACTGCCGTTCCTTGATGCGATGCATCCGGCAGGAAGGGTCTCGGCCGCGGTTGCCGCTGAGCTCGACCCAACCCGTCTCCTCTGTCTCGAAATGGTCCATGGAGCCGCCGGTAGCAATGCCTGGGGTGCCACCCAGCATCTGTGGAGCCCCGCGACGGCCGGTCGTGATTTCGACCTCGGCCCGGGTTCGCTCAGCGCCCTGGAGCCCTATCGGGACCACCTGACGATCATCAGCAATACGGACGTCGGCATGGCCGAGGCATTCGCTCCGCCCGAGATCGGCGGTGACCACTTCCGAACCAGCTCGGTGTTTCTGACCCAGTCTCATCCAAAACAGACCCAGGGTTCGGACGTGTTTGCCGGGACATCACTTGATCAGGCCCATGCCCGCCGGTTCGGGCAGGACACCCCGGTCCCCTCGATGCAGCTGTGCATCGAAAACGTGGACCAGGCGGGTGGGTGCGCCTACGGTTACACATGCGTGTATACGGATTCGATCAGCTGGGCTTCGCCCACCGAGCCGCTGCCGGTGACCCGGTCTCCTCGTGTCGCCTTTGAGCAGCTCTTTGGAGTTGGGGGATCGGCCGAGGAACGCGCGGCACGGCGGAATACCGACAGCAGTATTCTCGACTGGATGACAAAGCGGGTCGCGGATTTGCAGCGAGAGCTCGGAGCGACCGACCGGCAGCGTATGGAGCGCTATCTGACAAATATCCGTGAGATCGAACGTCGTATCCAGCGGGTAGAGGAACGGAACCAAGGCGGCGAGGAACGCGAGCTCCCCGAAGCACCGGCCGGTGTCCCAGATTCGTTCGACGAGCACGTAAAGCTGATGTTTGACGTCCAGGCGCTGGCGCTACAGGCAGATGTGACCAGGGTCTTTTCGTTCAAGATGGGCCGCGACGCGTCAGGGCGGGTCTTCCCTCTCAGCGGTTCAGATCGGCCGTTTCATTCGGCCTCCCACCACGGTGGCAATGAAGACGCGATCACAGAGTTCAGTCGTATCAACCGCTATCACGTCAGTCTACTGCCGTATCTGGTCGACGCGCTCTCCAGCATCGACGAGGGCGACGCCACCTTGCTTGACAAGAGCGTGATCTTGTATGGGTCGGGGATGGGCGACCCCAACCTGCACAACCACAAGCGGTGTCCACTGCTGTTGATCGGCCATGCCAACGGTCGACTGGCGGGCGGTCATCACATCATGGCCCCTGACGGGACACCCATGGCAAACGCCATGCTGAGTGTCCTGCATGCGTTGGGTCACGATGATCTGACAGGCTTTGGTGACAGCACCGGGGCACTCTCTCTCAACGCGTGAGGCCATTGTGAGGACTGGAACGACAACACGGCGGGTGGTCGGGCGCGGTGTGCTTGGCACGGTTGCGACCCTATTCATCGGATTCGCAGCGCTATCCGGAATGGCGGCCGCGCCGCCCGATGCGCCCGTGGCGGACGCCGCGATGCATCGTGATGGAGAGTCGGTCCGCGCATTGCTCGGGCAAGGCGCAGATGTACAGACGGCTCACCCTGATGGCATGACGGCCTTGCACTGGGCCGCACGCCATAGCGATGCCGACCTCGCGCAAGCACTGGTGTTTGCTGGAGCCAATCTGGATGCGGTGACGCGCCGAGGTCATCACACCCCGCTTCACGTCGCCGCCCGGACCGGAACCGCCGCCGTGGTGACCGCACTCCTCGAAGCTGGTAGCGACCATCGTGCCGCCTCGACCACCGGTGCGACCCCGCTCCACCTCGCGGCCCAGGCGGGCAATGCCCAGGCCGTGGCCGCCCTACTCAATCATGGGGCCGACCTGAACGCTCTCGAATCGACGTGGGGGCAGACGCCACTGATGTTCGCCTCGGCGGCGAACCGTGTCGCCGCTGTGCGCGTCCTGATGGAGCGGGGTGCAGACCTCGAGGTCACGACGCGGGTCGTTGACCTCACGGAAGCCGACGCGCTCGACCGCGCAGCGGCGCGACGGCGGCAACAAGTGCTTGACGAATTCAGGGCCGCAGCTCCCGCCCACGAGCAAGACGCGTGGCGGCCGAACGCGAGCGAAGTGCAGACCGCGATACGAGCGGCGCGGGAAATACAAGCATTTCCAGACATCGCGGAACGGCTCGGTGACGATGGAAAGCCAGCCTATCGGGGCACACCGCGTTCGTATACCGAGCGCGTCGGAAAGATGGGCGGCATGACCGCGCTGCTACATGCCGCCAGGCAAGGCCACGCCGAAGTCGCGATGGAACTCGTATCGGCGGGCGCGGACATCGACCACGCTACCGGCGATCTCACAAGTCCGTTGCAGATCGCGACCATGAACGGTCATTTCGATCTGGCGTTGCGGCTACTCGCGCGGGGTGCCGACCCAAACATCGCGACCGACGCCGGGGCCACCCCGCTTTTCGCGGCACTCAACCTACAGTGGGCGCCACGGGCGCGATATCCGCAGCCACGGGCCCATGACCAGCAAGACGCGACCTACCTCGATGTGATGACGGCGATGCTCAAAGCGGGCGCCGATCCCAACGTCCGGCTCAAAAAACATCTGTGGTATATGTCGTTCAATCACTGCTGCTCCGAGAGCGTGGATGGGGCCACCCCGTTTTGGCGCGCGGCGTATGCCACTGACGTCCCCGCGATGCGGCTCCTGAGCGGGTATGGCGCGGACCCGACAATCGCGACCCGAGTACCCGCGCCACGCACCGACCGTGAAGTGTCCACCGAGCCGGATCCGTCCGGGCTTCCGCCCGTGGAAACCGGGGGACCGGCGGTGTTCCCGATCCACGCGGCGTCCGGCGTCGGCTACGGCGAGGGCTTCGAGTCGAACGCTCATCGTCACGCCCCAGACGGATGGCTGCCGTCCATCAAATATCTCATTGAAGAGCTCGGGATGGACATCAACACCCGCGACCACAACGGATACACGGCGGTTCACCACGCCGCGTCGCGCGGTGACTCAGTAGCCGTCGAGTATCTCGTGGCTCAGGGTGCCGACGTCCTGGTGATAAGCCGACGGGGGCAAACGACGGCAGACATGGCGAACGGCCCCTATCAGCGCACTCTGCCGTTCCCCGAAACCATCGCATTACTCGAAAGCCTTGGCGCAACCAACAACCACAACTGCGTTTCCTGCTAGTGTCCCCGATCAGTGATTCGTTACATAGGTCGCGGGCGCGCCGCTGAGTGACGAGACGCCGTCAGTAGTCCTCGGCGGCGAGGGAGACGCGGATCACGGCCTCGTCGTTCCGCACAACAATGTGCCGGTTTGCAAACGCGGGGTGGACCCACTGAACGGGCCGGTCGCCCCAACGACCGGTCGCGCCGCCACGAGTTTGGGTTGTCCTTTCGATCAACGGCGTTCGGTCGATTTCGACATACCCGGCAGGCGTAAACTCTGCGATCACCAGGTCGCCGTCCTCGCTGCTGACAAACAATTGGTCGCGGGCCGGATGGCTCACGATATACGCGGTCGACCACCGCTCCTGCGGAGTCAGCTCCGCACTCTCCCAAAGACGCTCACCGGTTCTCGCGTCAAGGCCCCGGAGCTCACCATAGCTCCCTATCCCGTAGACCTGGTCGCCAAGAATGGTCGGGGTCGAGATGATCGCGTGCAGTCCTTCGGTTTGGTCGGGTAGCTCGCTCCGGCTCTGGCCACGCCAGAGCATTTGAGCATCGGGCCGGTCGTTGTTGAGTGACATCATCATGGACCCGTTGAAGAAATGGCTGACCAGCAAATAGGAACCACTCCAGACCGGCGTCGCGATTGCCATTCCTCCGCCGATGGCCCAGTCCTGATTCCAGTAGACGTCGCCAGTTTCAGGATCGAGAGAGGTCAGAGCGACCGCGTGCCAGACGATGAGCTGTCTCCTCCCGCCCGCTTCGATCACGATTGGTTGAGAGTATCCAGTCTCCGCTGTCGCCGGGAGCGCTCGCCAGACCTCTTCGCCCGTGGTCTTGTCAAAGGCCACAATGAGGGCATCGGGTTCACCACCGATAAGCGCGATCAACCGGTCGCCCTCGACCAGCGGCGCATTTGACATTCCAAAGACCGGCACCGTGGCACCGTAGTCGACCACCGTGTCGACACCCCAGGCAAGGTTCCCGGTCGCGGTATCGAGGCTCAGGAGCATCCCTCCGGCGCCCAACACAAAGACGCGGTCTCCATCGACGGTCGGTGTCGCCCGAGGACCGTTTGCAAACCTGCTCACGATGTTCCGATAGGTCGTCGGCCACTGCTGGGTCCACAGAATGTCACCTGTCTCCTCGTCGAGACACACGAGACGCTCGGTGCCATCCATAGTGCGGCTACCGGGGGTCTCTTCGTAGTCCAGCACGAAGACCCGGCCATCCGCCACGGCGGGTCCCGCGAATCCGCCGCCCACCGGCACCCGCCACACGGTATGCAGACCGCCCTCTGGAAAGCGCTCGACAATGCCAGACTCAGTCCAAATACCGAGCCGGTCGGGACCACGCCACTGAGGCCAATCCTCGGCCCGGAGACCAACCCCAACCACGACGATGAGCCCCAGCGCGAGAATGGACGGCATACGGAGATTCATGACGAGACGATACTACGACGCGTCGTTTGTGACCGACGTCAGGGACCGCGACAGGCATCGTCACCGGTGGATGACTATCGTGAGGCCGAAGATGACTTCAGGCACCGGCCATCGTAGACTCGCCACGTGAAGCGCCCCTCGCTTCTGCCGATCCTCGCTGTCAACTTCATCGGCACCCTCGGCTTTAATATCGTCCTGCCGTTTCTCGTTTTTCTTGTCACCGACTGGGGTGGTAACGCCTTCATCTACGGTCTGACTGGCTCAACCTACTCCGTCTTCTAGCTGATCGGCGCACCACTCCTGGGTCGGTGGTCCGACCGTGTGGGACGACGACGGATTCTGCTGCTGAGTTAGGCAGGTACGCTCTTCTCGTGGCTGGTGTTTCTCACCGCATTCGCGTTGCCCCGCACAACACTGTTTGGTGGGGAGTCGGCCCTGACGGGCTCGGTCGCCCTGACTCTTCCCCTGGTCGTACTCGTCGTCGCCCGAGCGCTCGATGGGCTCACCGGTGGCAATGTCTCGGTCGCCAGCGCGTATCTGGCGGACATCAGCACTAACGAGACGCGGGCCGAAAATTTTGGAAGGCTGGCCGGCTCTTCAAATCTGGGTTTTGTCGCCGGGCCGGCCATCGCGGGCGGGAGTATGGCGCTGGCGGCCGGCTTCTGGCTCTACCAATCGACCGGCACGGCCCTACTCTATCTGGCGGCCGTGCTGATGGCCGTGGGGAACGGTCTGATGTGGCCCTCTCTACAAGCCGCGCTGGCGCGAATTTCCGGAAAAACCTATCAGGGCGCCGTCCAGGGTCTGGCTGGAAGCCTGGGCGCTGTGGCCAGCATCGCCGGCTTGGTGGTCGGCGGCGTCCTCTACGCCAGCGTCGGCGCCGGTGTCTTTCAACTCTCGACCGCGATCATCGTCGCGGTCAGCGTCTTGAGTCTGGCGCTGCCCCGTGACGAGAGGTCCGGGTCAGTCTCGTCGAGTGTCGAGAAGAAAAGTTAACCCTGCGGCGATGCACTAGTAATCAGCCGCGTCGAGTGAGGCGCGAATGATTTCGTTGTCGTTGCGGTGAAAGATGTGTCGATTGGCATACGCCGGATGCGACCAATTGACCATCCGTTCGAAGCGCCGTCGCGGCCCGAATGCGGAGTTACTGGTCGGCTCGATCAATCTGGTCCGACCAAGCTCGACATACCCGTCGGGCGTGAACTGCGCCATGATCAGGTATCCATCGTCGTTGTTGACAAAGAAACGATCACCGTTCTGCACCATGTAGGCGGTGCCCCAGCGAGCCTGGGCGGTCATCTGATCGCTCATCCAAAGCCGCTCACCGGTCCGGGCGTCGAGGCCGCGGAGCTCGCCATAGCTCCCGACCCCATAGACGTGGTCATCCAGAATGATTGGGGTCGTGATCATGGCATGGAGACCGTCCGTCTCCTCGGGCATTTCACTATTGCTCGAACCCCGCCAGAGCATCGTGGCCGACGGCTGATCTTGACTGAGCTGCATCATCATCGACCCGTTGTAAAACTGGCTCACGAGGAGATACTCATCCTGCCGGACTGGAGTCGCGACCGACATCCCGGCCCCCGCTTCCCACACCTCTTCCCAATAGACTTCGCCAGTCTCGGGGTCGAGCGAGGTCAGCGCCGCCGCGTGCCAGACGATCAGTTGTCGAGTGCCGCCCGCTTCGATGATGAGCGGCTGTCCGTAACCCATCTCACCGACGACATTCACCGCTCGCCAGATTTCCTCACCGGTGTGCTTGTCAAACGCTACCACCAGCGCCCCGGGCTCACCGCCCACCACCGCAATCAATCGATCACCATCAACGATCGGAGCGCTGGCGATTCCCCAGGTCGGCACGAAGGAGTCGTATTCGGACCGATAGTCGTGTTGCCACATCAGGTCGCCGGTCGCGGCCTCCAGGCACAGCAGCACTCCCGAGGCCCCAACGACGTAGACCCGGTCGTCATCAACGGTTGGAGTGGCGCGGGGCCCGAGGGCATAGGAAATCATCAGCATGCGATAGGTGGTATCCCACTCGTGGATCCACAGCACGTCGCCGGTCTCCTCGTCGATGGCCAACGCGCGTTCTGTGCCGTCCATCGTGCGAGATTCGGGGTCCTCTTGCCAATCGGTGACAAATACGCGACCGTCCGCCACCGCGGGTCCCGAATACCCTGACCGAATCGGGACACGCCACGAGATGGCCAACTCGTCGGGAAGCTCCTCGACGATCCCGGTCTCATTCCACACGCCTATCCGGTCGGGCCCTCGCCACTGTGTCCAGTCTTCAGCTAAAAGTGGCGCGCTCAGAAGGGCCAGAACTCCGGTGACGACGGTGAACGTGCGATGTACCTGCATGCGGTGACTCCTCGAAGAAAATAGCGAATGCTCATTAGAACACAGACCCGCGGGCGACAACCGTCGGGACGAGGGTGAGTTGAGAGGTATATTTAAATGGTGACGCGTATCGCCAGGCTATTCTTGGTCCTTGCAACATTGTTCGTCGTGTGTCCTCAGGCCCTCCACGGTCAGGAGCGCTGGGGAGTCCGAGCCGGGGTGAGCGGAGATCCGGACCAGATCGTCTTTGGCGGACACCTCGAAAGCGCTCCCCTCGTGGAACGCCTGGTTTTTCGTCCGAGCGGAGAAATTGGGCTCGGCAGCGACCTTACCGTGATCGCTCTCAATTTCGAGTTTGCATACAAGATTCCACGGAGGGGGAGGTCCTGGTCGCCGTATATCGGAGGCGATCCGGCCCTCAACATCTTTAGCTTTGACAACCGCAGATTTCGAGATGACACGGCTATCGAGGGTGGCTTCAACCTGATGGTGGGGGTAGAACATCGTCGCGGCCTTTCTTGCGGAGTTCAAGGTGGACGCGATGGACAGCCCTGACCTCAAGTTTCTGGTTGGGTACTCATTTTAGTGGTCGGCCAAAACCGATGGACGCCGGTCGAGGTCGGAATAGGGCTGCTGGTTTGCCTGTGCAGCTTGGCGGTGGCGTGCGGGCCGCGTAACGACGCGACCCCGACCCCGGACATCGACGACGCTATCGCCGCGACCAATGGATTCGTATGGCAAGACCTTCTGACGGACGACCCCGAGGCCAGCGCTGCGTTCTACGGCGACCTTCTTGGCTGGGAGTTTGAAACGTCGTCTCGGTTTGGCGAGCAATACCTGCTGGCACGGACGGTGCTGGGGTATATCGGCGGTATCGCGCACGTCGAGCGGACAGAACCCGACATCCCGGTGGCCCAATGGCTGAGCTACCTACAAGTCAAAGATGTGAACGGCGCCGTCACAGCAGCCACCCAACTGGGTGGGCGAGTTCTCGTCGAACCCGTGGACTTCAACGGTGGCGAGGTCGCAGTGATGGCCGACCGGCAGAATGCGCTCTTCGGACTTGCCTCACGCGAGCTAGGTCTGCCGGACCGTGACCCCCGCGTGGCACCCAGAGGCACATTCTTTTGGCGCGACTACGTGACAGAAAACGTCCAGGACGCGCAGATGTTCTACAGCATGGTCACCGGGTTCGATTCCGAGCGACAGCGTCGGTCAGACGACGTACCGCACTACGTGCTGGTTGCCGCCCGCGAAATTGGCGGGATTGTCCCGATTTCATCTGACCAACGCGACGCGATCGATGCGAATTGGCTGCCATACATTCGAGTGGTGGACCCGCTCCGGCTGGCGCGGCGAGCGGAGGCACTGGGTGGACAGATCCTGCTCCGGCCGCGTCCGGAGCTTCGTAATGGATCTCTGGCGATCATTGCTGATCCCCAAGGCGCCGCCATCGCCCTGCAACGGTATCCGCAGTAGCTCGGTGGACCCAGCCGCAATGATGAAGCCACGTTCTCGCCGCCTGTCTCTCTGGCTCGTCATCGGTCTTGTCGTCGCGGCGGCCGCCTGTGGCACAACACTGGGGGCGGGTTTCCGCGTGGCCCACCCCTCCCCGTGGCGCGCCCCGTGGGGGGATACCACTTTTGTGGGTGGTCCGGTTTATCGCTAGCCGACCGCCCATCGCCGGCGTGATCCAACCGATCCTGGGACCCGATGGCGATTGCTGTCATTTTCGGACAACTGTTCGCACGATGCGAACTTCGGGTTCGTGCCGATTCTGTAAATGATCGTGTGTCGCAGGAGCTTCCCCAACAGCCCGTGTGGTCAAGAAACTCATGCGGCTGTCCGGTGGTAGAACTTCAGCAGGCTCCCAAGGCGCTCGCGGCACCGCACTTGACCGATCTGGCCGATGTCCTCGGACGGAAAGAAGAGGAGGTTCTCCTTCCCCTGGTGATTCCTCTCGCCGTGGAAGTGGTCGACGTACGCACGCAACGCGGTCCGTAACGCCGACCCACCGAAGAAGATCAGCTTCGACAGGCACTCGTCCTTCGCCGACCGTACCCACCGCTCCGCGTGCGCGTTCCCCAACGCCGTCAACTGCAGGTGATGCGACCGTTCCGCAACGAAGGTTTCGCGTCACCCATCCCTTCCATCCCCTGAGGAGTCGGACGTTCGAGCTGGTCTCCGTGCGGCAGACGTGGGGTGAGTACCGCGTCTTCTATCACGACGACGGCGGCACGCTAATGGCGCCGCCGGCCTCGTGGACGGACGTCGCCGACCCTGATCCATTCGTCACCACCGCGCGGGGGCGATCGTGCTGTCGTCCGTCGGATCTACTGCGTCTCTGCGACGTGGTGGCCGGAGCAGAGCACTGACGCGCGTCGCCCGCGCGGAGACAGGACGAACGTGGTGTAAGGCAAATTATGTCGATACTGTAAAAAGAAATACGCCGATACGACCGGGGCGGGTTAGGCGCGCTGTCCTCATGGGGCCGAAGCCTTCGCGCCAGCCATCAACGCGCACGTGCACGGCCCCGAGTTCGGGTTCCCCTACAGCTCCGGCCGCAGGGTCGGACACTCATCCGGCCGGCTGCTGCCAAGCCGATGTGCCGTGACCCGACCAGATGAGTGTCAACCGTTCATACGAGCCGTGACTCTCGGCTCACATACCCGCTTTCGGATACTTTGTCAGTCCGCCACCGGCGGTTGGACGCGACCCCGGGCCTTCGGCGGCATAGACGTTGCCGTCCTCGTCAACCGCCACGCCCTCGCCCGCGACGCCTTGTAGGACGCGGGTTTCGTGCGCATGCGGCGGGATAAACCCCGTCAGCCGGTCTTCGCCCGCCGGCCCGATTCGCACACCCGTTTTCCAGCCCGGGTGGTTTGTCCCCCGCGATTCGGAGTCGATCGCGTACAGGGTGTCGTCGGCCGTTATGAACAAGCCGCTGATCCGACTGTAATTGGTGTAGATATCGAGGAGGTTGCCGTCCTGGTCGAAGATTTGGATGCGGTGATTGCCGCGGTCGGCCACAAACAAGCGTCCCTCGGAATCGAACTCCATGGCGTGCGGAGTCCGGAACTGACCCGGTCGAAAACCGATCTCGCCCCATTCTGTAATGAAGTTACCCTCGCTATCGAACTTCAGAATTCTGCCGGTCGCGCCAGCGGGTGGATCCGGGTTCTGCCCGCTGTGCCCGTCAGAGACAAAGATGTCGCCATTGGGCGCGGTGATGACATCACACGGTTCGTTGAGCTGGCCCGGACCACTACCCGGCTGCCCGGCTTCACCGAGGCGCAGGAGCACTTCGCCTTCCGGACTGAATTTGATGACCTGGTGGCCTTTTGTCCCGGCTTCGTTTCCCTGCGAGTCAGTCACCCAGACATTCCCGTCGTCATCGACGTGAAGACCGTGAGGGAGCACAAAGAGTCCCGCCCCAAAATTGGCGAGCACCTCTCCGGTATTCCGGTCAAACTTCAGAATCGGATCGACAGTAGGGTTGGCCTCGCATCCCCCATCCAGTCCATTCGCACCGCACCGGTCATAGACCCAGACGTGGCCATCAGGGCCGATGTCAATCCCGGCCGTCGAACCCCAAGTCCGCCCGTCAGGAAGAGCAGCCCACTCGGTGACCGCTCCACTGCTAGGATTTGGCAGGACTCTCGATACGAGGTCGCTCTCGCCTTGGCCGTATGCGACCGGCGCTGGGCCGGCGATGACAAACGCGCTCACGAGCGCAACCACCGCAGCCATCGTGAAACCACTCGAACGGCCAGTCATGAGCCTTCGATAATCGGTCATTGACATTCTCCTCCATGGAAGATGGGAAGGATAATCCTAGTGGCGTCGTTGCCGATTCGCAACAACAAATCCGAGTGACACAGGCGCCCGGAAGCTAGCAGTTGCCGATACGAAATTGCTATGAAGAACGCGGCTTGACGACGATCGCGACGGCCACGGGGTCGTCGCGCTCCAGGGTTGCGTCCATGCAACGACGATGTTCTTCGTAAGCGCCCCACTGGGCGTCGGTCCAGCGCTTCCGGTGGCTGCGCGGTTGCGCCGCGAGCTCTTCACCATCCGTTCCTTCGTAGAGCGGATGGGCCGGTCTAGACGTCCTCCGAGTGAGCAACCGCGCTTCCAAGGGAACCGCGTCGGTCACCTCGTGGCTAGGGAGCGGCACCGACACATACTCGACCCCGCGCGCATCGCGATACACCCAATAGCCTCACTTTCGAGTAATACGTGCTCGAAGCCGGCCGTGGGGCCGGTCTCTAAAAGCGCAGGACAATACCCGCCGTCGCCCGTGACACGTTGAATGTACCGGGCGACACCGGCAGCAACCCACCGTCACCGGCCTTGAAGTTTCGAAAATATCGATACTCGCCCCGCAACCCAAAGACATCCCCAAAGAACGCCATCACCCCAAACCCGACGTTATATCCGAAGTCGTTGGTGCTGATGTTGCTCAAGAGGTCACGCAACTCGGCCCGCCGCTGGATCATACCAAGGCCGACGACGCCATATGGCCGAATCCCGGCGCCACGTTGCCCACCCACGGGAATACCCAACAAGAGACTCCCCTGCACGGTCATAACACGGCTCGACACCACGCTACTGTCTGACCCAAAAAACCGTGGCGTGTAGCCGACGTCGAGCTCGCCACCGGCGATACCGTTCCCCATCCCCCCGACACTAAAGCCGTAGGTGACGTCGGAACGATTGTCGACCGCATCCGACAACGTTTGGTTCGCTGAACCTCCGAAGAGTGACCCGACGTAGGGACTAAACCAGGTATCGGCACGAGCGGGCGCCGGCGTGATCGCAGATCCTGCGGCCAGGCAGAGCGCGACCATCGTGGTGTGAACACGCATGAGCATCCTCCAGTCTTGTTGACTGCGACATCTCGCGCCGCGAAGAAATCTCCGGCGCCCGGCAGGCGAGGCCTCTGGTCAAGATGCAACGCCCGTACCTTCGAGTACCGCGGCCCGTGTGCCTGCGGGGATAGACTGCCCGCTCCGATGCGCACTTCCAGGTCCGGCAAGAAATTCCCGTGTGACGACAAATCGTCACGCGTGCAGTCTGCCCGTTTACACCGGCGTCGGTTGCGTGACGATACCGTTGTCGTCGATGCGACCGAGGCGCACACTCGGGTTGTTATGCTCTCGGTCGAGCGGTAGGGCATCCAACTGGACGCTGTCGTGTAGCAGGTCGTCGGACAGGAACTCCCGTTTCGGTCCGATGTCCGCGCGATGGACAGAAATATTTTGAGGCGACGCTTTGCTTGCAAGGTTCTTGGTCACTCCGCCGGCGTCAATAGGCAATCCAGATCGCTTGGCCGTCTCGAACATCCAGTTCAGAGAAATCCAGTTCAGCCCGAGGTTACCATTGCCACCGCCGACGTCCGAGTGGACACACCTCAACCGGCGACGTTTTGGTATGGGAACGGCTGCCGGTCAATCGAGTGAGCGGAAAAAGCAGTCGAGTCTCGTCCAACGCCATCGTGTGAAAGCACAGCTCGACGTTGCGCGGAAGCCGCAAGTCGTGACCCGCGTTCAAGTGCCTCCCGGGTAAGCCAAACTGTCCGACAACATCCCAAAGTCCCAGATATCGAATGGACAGGTGCGAGAACTTTTACGAAATCTCGTTGGCAAACGACAGCGCCAGAGCCGCGCCACGGCTAAACCCGACAATATCGATCGCGTCGTCGCCTGCCTCGAAATTATCCTCCAGTCGGTCAGGCGCCTGGCGAACTCGCCGATGTCCACCGATGCCAAACGCAATTCCAATCTTCCTCCCGATAGACGTGCGAGGCCGTGTCCCGATGCCTTTGAGGTAGAGGCTCCCGCCCTCTTCTTTCGGGTCTCTATTTTTTAGTGGATCATCGTAGCCACGAAAGAAGTCCAGCACATTCGAGTCGCGGTCGTCACCTTCTCTGTCCTCGTTCCCGGTGCCGTCGAATGCATAGAGCGCCATGGTCAGTTCCTTCCTGTGTCACGAATCCTACCGGTGGCGGGCGGAGGGCACAACGGCCCGTCCGGCAAACCGCGTCGCGGCGCCAAGCGCCTCCTCAATCCGCAACAACTCGTTCCACTTGGCCATCCGTTCGGACCGCGAGAACGACCCGACCTTAATCTGACCCGCGCGCCACCCCACGGCGAGGTGGGCGATCGTGACGTCCTCGGTCTCTCCGGAGCGGGCCGACACGATGGTTCCAAACTCGGCACGACGAGCACTCTCGACGGCCGCCACCGTCTCGGTGATCGTCCCGGCCTGGTTTGGCTTCACGAGGAGCGCGTTGCAGGCGCGGTCGCGAGCCGCCGCCTCGACCCGCGGGGCGCTCGTTACGAGATAGTCGTCGCCCACGACTTGGACGCGGTCCTCAACGGCGGCGGTGAATCGCTGCATACCCTCTGTATCGTCTTCAGCTAGAGGATCTTCGATGGATGCAATCGGATAGCGGTCGATCCAATCGATCAAGAGGTCACACAAAGCGTCTCGGTCAACCTCGCGGCCGTCAGCCGCCAAGCGATAGCGCCCGTCAAAGAAAAACTCGGATGCCGCTACGTCGAGAGACAACGCGACCTCGTCACCAGGAACCCTTCCGGCGTCCTCAATCGCACCGACGAGCACATCCAACGCCTGTTCGTTGGTTTTGAAAGCAGGCCAGAAGCCACCTTCGTCGGCCACGCCGCGCAAACACCCGGCGTCGGCCATCCGCGCACCGGCGGCCCGATACACGTCGGCTGTCCAATCGAGCGCCTCCGCGACGCTGGACGCCCCAACCGGTATCACCATGAAGTCCTGAATGTCGACCCGACGCGCGGCGTGGGCCCCACCGCCAAAGATCTGGATCTCGGGCATCGGCATAAGCGCCGGCGCCGACCCCAAGAGATAGCGCCACAGCGGTACCTCGCACGACTGCGCAGCGGCCCACAGCGACGCCATCGAGACGGCGATCATCGCATTGGCCCCCAGACGGCCTTTGTCGAGCGTATCGTCGAGCGCGAGCAGGATGCTGTCGACCCCACGCTGATCCGTCACATCGTGTCCGCGTAGCGCCGGAGCAATCTCGTCGTTGACGTGCATGACCGCCCGACGCACATCGAAACCACCGCACGCGACCCCACCATCGCGAAGGTCAACAGCCTCCCCGGACCCTCTCGATGCGCCGGCCGGCGCGATGGCGCGCCCCCGAATCCTGCCGGCGAGACATACGTCGGCCTCGACGGTCGGCCGGCCACGCGAGTCCCAGACGCGACGGCCGACAATGTTCTCAATCGTTGGTGACGATACGCTCATCTCTCCTCCACGATTGTGTCCGGCCGTATCTCGGCGGCCCACGCGGCACGAATAGCCGACAAGGTCGAGACGGGGCGACGCAAGAGCTGCCGACCGACGCGTCGAACGCGGCCACGGTCGAGCTCGGTGACGAGATATTCCACCGGCGATTTCCCGTCCACGCGGGCGAGGAAGAGCGCCGGCAACAGATTGGCCGTCCGCATTTCGACCGTCGCCGGCGGCTCCCAGTTCACACCGGCAAGATAGGCATCGGCGAGTTGTGAAAATGCGCGCAAGAAATCGTGGGAGGCGGTCGGTGTCCAGAGACACTTCAGCAGCAAGTGATTGAGGCAAAATGCCAGGTCAAACGCGGGGTCGCCATACCACGCACATTCAGCATCGAGAAACACCGGCCCCTTCGGCCCGACCAGAATATTCTTTGGGCTCACGTCGCCGTGGACCAATACGCGCTTTGTCCTAGCCGTGACTGCGGCTAGCTCCTGCAATCTCGTCTCTAGGTCGGGATGCCGGATGGCCGTCGCGTGAAGAAAGGGCTCGATGCGTATGGCGTGAAAGATCTCATCAGTCGCGAAACGCGCTTTCACGTCTTCGCGATCGGCAGTGGCACCGTGAATCGCCGCCAGCGTCTCCCCAACCGCGCGCGTGGTTCTCTCGTCGACATACCCTCGCCGAAGCTCGGCTTTCCAGACAGGGTAGACCGAGGGTTCGAGATACTCCATCGTGAAACACCCGGTCTCGGCATCACGCGCAATCAGATGCGGGACACGACCGGGCACGATCTGCGCCGCTTCCTCGATCCAGTCCCACTCGAACCCGTTGCGCGCGGTCGGCACCTCCCAGCGTGCTTTCACCTTGAGTCGCGCGAGAGCACGCTTCACACACACGGTACCGGTCGGTAGGTCAACCCGCCAGATGTCCGACGACACGCCGCCCGCAAGGGCTGAAATCCGCGGCGTCGCGTCGGCGCCGAGAATCTTCATCCGTCGCAGCGCGGAAAGAATGGCCGGGTCTGGGGGTCGCATGGTCAGCGTATGATAGCGGGGCGGTACAGAATGAAGAGGCGTACGCCCGCATGAACGTCGTCCTGGATTATTCGGCCGGTCCCTACCTCACTGCGCGCCTCCGGAACCTGCAGACCGACGGTCTGACGGTCACCGCGTGCCCGCAGACCGAGAGCAGTCGTTTCGATGCGTTGCTCCAAGAAACCGTCGTCCTTTGGCATGTGATCGAACCCCTCACGGCGGCGGTGATTGGCGGCGCCCCACGCCTTCGACTCATTCAGAAGATCGGCGTCGGCGTGAACACGATTGACCTCGATGCCGCGCAACAGCGCGACGTTGCGGTATGCAACATGCCGGGCACCAACAGCCAGGCAGTGGCCGAGATGACGCTGCTGCTGATGCTCGCGACGCTGCGCAGACTCCAACACCTCGACCGGGCAACCCGCGCCGGCGACGGGTGGTCGCGTGCGACCGAATGGCAGAACGACGTCGGCGAACTCTCGGGCAAGACGATCGGCCTGGTCGGATACGGCGCGGTGCCTCGTCTACTCGCACCGATTGTCACCGCTATGGGCGCACGCGTCCTGTTTACGTCGCTGACCCCAAAACCCCAAGCCGTGGGAATGCCACGAGAGTTGGACGCGCTGCTACACGAAAGCGACATCGTGTCGCTTCATGTGCCTCTTACACCCGACACGACCCACCTCATCGACCGCGACACGATCGCTCGTATGAAACCAGGTGCCATCCTGATCAATACCGCTCGTGGGGCGCTGATAGACGAATCGGCCCTCGTGGCGGCGCTGACTCATGGCACTCTGGCGGCAGCAGGACTCGACGTCTTTGAAACGGAGCCGGCACCGGCGGCAAGTCCTCTCTTCGCACTCGACAACGTCGTGGCCACGCCGCACGTGGCGTGGTTGACGCAAGAAACTCTCGACCGAAGCCTCGGAGTCGCCGTGGAGAACTGCAGGCGCCTCGCGCACAACCAAGATCTGTTGCACCGCGTGGTGTGAGGCGACCAGCATCGCCATCACAAGGTTCGGGGTCGGACTCACGGAGTCAGCGGAACGACAAAGACCAATGAGAACGACCAACGACTATCGTCCGTGACAAACCGCGTGTCTCCCTCGACGTCTCCGGCCCGCGCCAGCCCAGTGGCCACATAGTCGAGCGAGCCTTCGACTTCAACGTCTCGCAGCCAGTGACCGGCCGACAGACGAGAGAAGATCCGAAACGCGGTGTCCCACTCGAAGTTGAGCTTGTGCGTGTAGGCGCTCGTGTCGGTCGGACGCTCGGCAGCGCTTATTTTGTCCACGACGTCAAAGTGGGATTCCACCCAGCCGCCAGTCTGCTCGGGTTCGACGACGCCAAGATTGACTTCGAGCTCAATTTCAACCTCGTTCCCGCGAAGCGACGCACGACCGAGCTCGTTGGCCGTCACGCCAGTGAATGGGTTGGCGTCGACGTCACCGCTCGGTATGAAGATCGTTTCGACGGTGAAACCCAGACGGGGCACGGTGGTCGGTATGCCGACCGCCAGGATGAGTTCAAAGACGCGCTCGGTACTCACCCGACTGGGGTCCATTCCTGGCTCAGCGCCGACGTCTTCGACGAGCGGCCGTCGAAACACCGGCTCGAACGTAAACGTTGGCTCGACCTTGAGCCCGGGGGCACACAGGAAGAAGCATTGGCTCTCATCCTTCTGGCCAGCTGAAGCCGACAATGGGGTGCATAGCAGGGTGAGGGCGAAGCCCCCCCGCAGGACACCTGATAGCATGCGCCGTATGCGAGTGGCGCTTCTCTTGCAACGCGACACGTCGAGGCTCTTCATTGTCATGGTCGTCATAGGGGTGTCCGCGGCCCTCACCGGATGCTCGCCGGGCCCAGCATCTGCTCCCGGTTCCGACGCGCCCGCGGTGTTCGTCGGCTCAGCCGCATGCCGTGAATGCCATCTCGACATCCATACGCGATGGCAAGACACGTTGATGGCCAACGTACTTCAAGATCCCGAGGCACGCCCTGCCGCGATTCTTGCCGACTTTGACGCTGCCAATCCACTGGTGACATTTGGGCCCGAGGATATCGCCTTTACGTATGGCAGCAAGTGGAAGCAACGATACTTCACACGGGTGGGGGACGATTTCTTTGTGTTTCCAGCCCAGTGGGACGTCCGCAACAGAGAATGGCGACGCTATCACCCACAACCGGGAGGCGACTGGTGGACGGCGTTCTATCCGATTGACCCGATGCAACGACCCACGGGTCCATTGTGCGACGGGTGTCACTCGGTCAACTACGACCTCGAGACAAAGACACCGACAGAGTGGAACGTTGGCTGTGAGTCGTGTCACGGACCAGGTAGCGCACATCTTGACGAGCCTGACAGCGGCACACCCAACATCGTGAACCCGGCCCGGCTTGATACCTTTCGCGCGACTGACGTGTGTATCCAATGCCATTCCCAGGGGCAGCCGCTCACAAATCCGATCGGCGGGCAACATTACGACTGGCCGGTGGGGTACCGACCCGGAGCGCAGCTTAGCGACTATTGGCGGCTGGACGAATCACATCCCGGTGAAGAAACCTTCACGCACTGGCCGGACGAGTCGGCCCATAAGAACCGTATGCAGGGCAACGACTTCGTCCAAAGCCAGATGTATGTCAAAGGCGTGACCTGCTCCGCGTGCCACGACGTGCACGGCACCGAGCACGACGCCGACTTGCTGGCCCCCGGGAATGACGTCTGTGTGGCGTGCCACACTCCGCAGCTTCAACCCGGACCGGCCCAAGCTCTGACCGAGCACACCCAGCACGCGTCAGACTCGACGGGAAGCCAGTGTGTGGCCTGCCACATGCCGCTCAACGCCCGCACGGTCGGAAACGTCAACGTCCGCAGCCATACGTTCGCTTTCGTGTCACCAGTCATGACCGAACGGTTCGGGATACCCAACCCATGCACCGCCTGTCACACCGACGAATCGAATGAATGGGCGCTGCGAGAACTTCGGTCATGGCCGCACGTGTCGCCTTGGCGGGTAGCCCCATGACGCCCCCGGATCCAACGTGGTTCTTGCCTGACTGGGCACCAAACCTACACCCGATCGTTGTTCACTTCCCTATCGGCCTGCTGGTGACGGCGTTCGTCGTCGATGTGTTCGCGTTTGTGTTCAGGCGACAGCAATGTTTCAATCAAGGTGCCGCGGGACTCTACACACTGGGCACGCTGCTGGCGTGTGTCGCGTTTCTTACCGGTCGCAACGCTGCGGCGACGGTCTTCACGCCCGGGATGGCGCATGCGTTGGTCGACGAGCATTGGACCTGGGGGCTGTGGACGACGCTCTACTTTTGTGCGCTGACGTCACTCCGCCTGGTCGTACAGCGGCGTCTCGCCACGGAACCCCGAACTCTGTGGGGCCTGATGGTCTTAGGCGGGGCGCTTGGAGTCCTGCTCCTGGCCGGCACCGCAGAACGGGGGGCCGGTCTCGTGTATCAGTACGGGGTGGGGGTGATACGTCCGCAGTAGTAGCCTGGGGGGCGAACGGGTCGTCTCGAGCTGTCCCGTCGTGTCAGAGCGACAGCCCATGACGTCGTGAATGGGACCGTCCACGACTCCTAGCGATCTAGACCAGCGTTTCCGAAGTTCGAATCGCATGGCTCGGCTCCCTGTGCCCTCTGTCGTCGTTGCGACTCGTCGACATATGACCGATATGCCTGCTTCGCCGCGCCTAGACAGCGAACACAATCACCTTGAGCCATACGATTCGAACTTCGGAAACGCTGGTCTAGTAGAACCGCCGAGTGATATTGAATCCTATGAACCAACTCGTGCCACCACCCTGCGCGAGCTGCGACGGAGTCGTACCGATGGAATTTGACACGTTGAGCTGAAAAACTATCCACCGGCCTGCTTTTCGATGCCGAGGCCGATATAGTCCTCTCCCTGGTCGAATCCCGAGACCCGAGGCATGTATTCGCCGACGAGAGAAACCGTCTCGAGGATACGCAGGCGTGCTCCCAGCCCCAGGACAAACGCGTCGTCGTCCGTCTTTGTAAACGGATCAGTTTACGGATGGAGGATCACACCGTTGTCGACGTTTTCTACCCACATCGGCTCGACATAGAGCGCCCCTACGGACCCCAGCCGTTGCGAGACAACGGCACCAAACGATGGAGAATGCTCATCTCGAAAGTTGTCCAATCCCTCGACGGACACAATCGCGTCGACATCAGTCCCGGTCGGTGACTGCAGAGGCGAGTATCGGCCAAACAATTGAATATTGCGGGTGTTGTTGCGATGCACACCGACCTGGAGACCAGGCACCAATCCGTATCTCAATTCGAACCCGATCATTGCTGCCGAATCGAGCCCAAAGAAATCCTCGAGCAGGTTCCCATGACCGATACCACCATCGAGCGGGCGCGAGAACCGGTGAACCAAACGGAACGCGAGCCGATTGGTCGGGAACTCCAAGGTCGTCGGCAGCGACACCAGAGAAAAATCGGGTTCGAGGGGATCGACGAGCGCGGACGACGAATCTGTCGAATCGGCCATTGCCGTCTGCGCGGTCGCCGGAAGCACGACGAGTGTGCCGACCATGCGCCCACGACCGGCCCCGCAGAACACGTTGCACTGAAACGCATAGATCCCCGGCGTGTCGGCCACGAATTCAACGGTGGCGTCTTGTCCCGGGCGCACCATGACGCGGACGCCAAGCTCTGGAATGGCCAGCCCATGTGCGACGTCAACGGACCGAATGCGCAGCTGCACGGTCTCGCCCTACAGCACTTCTATGTGGGACGGGACAAACCGAAACTGGGCGGCGGTCACCTCCACGGTGCGAACCGTGTCAGCGACCGCCCGGGGTCGCTTGCTCATTTTCAGCGCGCACCAACCCCGGCAGAGCCAGGAGCAGGAGCCCACACCACGCGACAATCGATCGACCGTGCATCTAGTCCTCTGTATCAGTAGTTCCGGCAATGAGTCGCTGGTGCGGCACGGAGCCCCACCAAGCACGAAGAGCGAGCTGACTTGACATCTGTGACCCGCGCACCCCGTCAGGCGGAATGCCCGTCTACCGGTCCTGGGAGAATCACTGATGCAGGGAATCGTGGCCTCTCCACAGTCCCCTCCGATAAGTATCGGCCGTTGTGACCTAGTGCGATGAGTCCTAAGTTCGCGAATGAAGAGGTGTTACGATGGTCTCTCTTTTGGAGGGGCTATGGCACGAACAGGACGACCATCGGTAGCTGTTGTACTCGACTCGGAAGAGCGTGAGGTA
>CAUZIB010000002.1:0-114813 GCA_963579735.1 Vicinamibacteria bacterium
CGACGGTGAACTGAGCAACCCGCGCGCGATCCAAGCGAAGATCGATCTCGTTGGCGTCCTGCACGCCACGGATGTGGTTGCCGTAGGCGCGTTGCAGAGACAGCTTGATGACGTATTCCCCGTCAAGCGGAAAGTGATGACGAACGGCCGCGCCACCACGCGACCCGAATGGCAGGTCCTCACCCATGCGAGCGTCCTGCCATTTCGTATACGGGATCGTGTGCTTCTCGATGGTCGGACGTACAGACGCCTGTCCTACGGCCAACCGACTGATCTTCTCAGCAGCGACCATGTAGCGGTCGAGCAACAGCGGGGACAGCGAGAGGACATCGGCAATATTGTCAAAGCCGTAACCGGATTCGTCGGGAGGGAGAAGTTCCCGCTCGTCGATCTCAAGATCCAACAAGTCGCGTATCGCGTTGCGATACTCGACTCGGTTCAGACGGTGGATCGGCGGACGTCCGGGATTTGGGCTCGCCGTGGCCACCGCGTCGAGCGCCGTCTCGAGCGACATGGCCACCGCGTCGTAGACGGCCACGTCTGGACGCGGTCGACCAGGTGGCGGCATCGACCGCGACCGCAACTTCCTGGCTACTTTTTCCCAGACCTCGACTTCGTGACCAATGTATCCAATCTGGTCCGAGTCGATCGACTCGAGCGTCAAGCCGGCCTGACGCGCGCGGTCGTTGTGGCACGCAACACAGTACGCATCCAAGTTCGCCCGGACGGAGGGGTCGGATACCACGGGAAGGGCTTCCGTCGCTCCTCCCTGCGCCCAGCTGTCGGACATCATCGGGCCCGCGAGCAACGCGACAGTTGCCCAGACGACAGTATGTTTCATTGGGATTACCCCTACAGAACCGCAACGAGAGACGGACCGAGCACGCCGCGCGCCCCACCATTCGCCTGACGTCACAAGTCGGTTCAATGCTGGTTGCAATAGTAACCCGGGAGCCCCTACCCGGGAAAGGCGGACGGAGGCCTCAAACCGGCACCACGACGAGTCTCTTTCTGAACTCGGCCCGAAGCATCCACCAACTCGCGACTGCCTGAGCCGCGACGGTCGCGACAGAGAGCCACCAGAGGTGTCGCAACTCGAACGCAGGGTATGTCGTCAGCCATACGGCTGGTATCACGAATGTGACCAGCCTGGTGGCACTAGCTGTGAGGGCCGGCACAGTGTGTCCCATCGCCTGAAACATGCTCGAGTTTGTAAAGGTGATGCCTACCGCGACGAAGTTCCACGAGATAATCCGCAGATATTCCGCACCCACCGCAACCACTTCCGAATCGGCGCTAAAGAACCCTATGAGGAGAGCGGGGCGCCACTGACACACCAGAGTCAGCAGCAGCATAATCGCGCTCAAACTTGTGACCGACACCCGGTGGGTCGCCCGTACCCTGTGAAAGCGCCCGGCGCCCATATTCTGCCCAGCGACTGGCGCGGTGGCGAACGCAATCGCCATCGCCGGGAGAAAGATCGATTGCATCACACGCGCGCCTATGCCGAACCCGGCCTGGGCGTCGGGGCCAAAGCTCCGAATCGTCCAATACACGGTGCCCATATACACAAAAATGAGCGCGAACTCTCCCCCCGGCGGAAGTCCGACAGCAAGGATACGTTTCCAGGCGCTCGCCTGCGGGCGCAGACTTCGCTTTTCGAACACGACGTATCGTCCGTGTCGCACAAAGTAGCTCAGCAACATCACGACGGCGACCGCCACCGAGATCGACGTCGATAGTCCCGCACCCACCAAACCCAAGGGGCGACCGGTGAGCCACCCGGCAATCATGATCGGGGACAGAATCGCATTGAGCACGACCGTGACGACCTGAACAACGATCGTGGGCGTCACGATCCCCGTACCTCTGAGCGCAGAACCCATCGATATCAGTGCGAACTGCAGACAGAGTCCCGGGAGGAACCAATACAGATACGTCGTCCCGGCGGCGGCTGTGGCGGTATCGGCTCCAAGAAAACTCATGTAGGACCGAGTGATTCCGTATCCCACTGCCAGGGTCGCCAGTCCGCCGAGACCGGCCATTCCCAGACTCTGATTAAAGATGAGATTCGCGTCCTCGCGGTCCTTGCGACCACTCGCTTGAGCGATCAACGCCATCGTGCCGACCCCAAGGATTTGCGTCACCGCGATGACCAAGAACTGCACGTTGGCGCCGGATGTCACCCCAGCAATTGCGACATCGCCCAGTTGTCCTACGAAGTAGAGGTCGACAAGGACATACAGCGTCTGAAAGATCATTCCGACCGCGATCGGAATCGACATTTTCAGAATGTGCCGAGGAATCGAACCTTCGGTGAGGTCTTGCATTGTTGGTGAGGTCTTCCTGAGCGGGATGCCAGGTGTCCGACGGACAACGGCCCCGACAAGGCGTCCGTAGAGAACACACGGTTACGGACGGATTCTGGGGGCAATCGTCGCCAGGCGACACCCCCGGCGGACTGGCGACTGTCTGGGTCAGCGACGGACAATCGCGACGCGATATATCGATACGCGATATATCGTGTCGCGATGCGTGGACACCCGGTAAGAGGACACGCGATCAACAAACGCGTGACAAATGGACCCGCGACAAACGTGGCGAGCTGAGTTATCCGTTCAGCTCGTCGTAGGCGACCCCAAGCACACCGCCCAGGCTCAGCAGCGGAAACGGCGAGATGTAATCGTCAAATCCCGTCAACGACTCGGTCGCGACAATCTCGTCTCTCGAGCGGCCCGCGGCGATCTGCTGCCGCGTGAGTTCGAGGGCAGCGTCAAAGTAGTTGCGCAGTCCGGCGAGGTCGTCCCGCGTGCCGGTGACACCGTTCGAGGGACTGCCATGGCCAAAGATATAGATCGTATCGGCGTCATGGGCAGCAGCCACCGTCCCCAGCGATTCCATCCAGCTCTCGATACGGGCGCCAGAAGACCGGTCGACAAACGGATGTAGACGGTTGAACATCAGGTCGCCCATATGGACAACGTTGGCTTGCTCGAACGTCACCACGACATCACCGCTGGTATGACCGGCGCCGTGATAACGGGCGACCACTGTCTCGTCTCCCACGGTCGTCCGCCACTCATCGGTAAACGTCGTGTCGGGATACGCCTGGTCGGCCTCGTTGGAGGCGTCCTGCGCGGCCCGGCGCTGCCAATCGGCGCTGTTCTCGTGAGCCACGATCGATCCAACGACCGGTTGGAACGTCTTGTTGCCACCGGTATGGTCACCGTGATGATGCGTATTGACGAGCAGGTCAATCGACCGGCTCGACCGTTCGCCGATGCCATCAATACACGCCTGGGCAGCCGCCGCGTTCTGGCTATCGATGACGAGAATACCCTCGTCATTGACAAGCCATCCGATGGTGCCACCTTGACCGTTGAAGATGCCTACGTTACGCCGGAGATCCTCAAACGACGTGGTCAAACCGGCCTGGCGACCCCGACCAAAGACGGTGACCCCCGGCATCGCGGTCGCGACCACGGCCAAGCTCGAGGTTGCAAGAAACTGTCGTCTGTTCACCATGTGAAGCTCCTTCGGGTCAGGTCCCCACCGCGATTTCTGCCAGACTCGTTCACCCCCCTGGCAGTCAAAAGTGAGGCAGAGGTCTCGCCCGTAAGAATACGTCAGAGTTGTCGCCCTGCGCGATTTGCGGAACAATGAACGTCGTTCTCCCGCAATCATCATGCGTCGCGTTTCCCTTGTTTCGCTTCTCGGATTGATCGCTGGACTGGTGACCGGAATCATGGTGTCGGCCCAGTCCACGCAAGAGCCATCGGTACGCACCGTCCTGGCCCGCGCCACGACGTATGTCGCAGAGTACGAGCGAAAACTCGGAATGCTGATCGCTGAAGAGCGCTACGACCAACGGGCCCCCGAGACACTGAACACCGTGTTTTCAGGCGGTCGCCGGTCATCCGTCCGGAGCGGGTTTCGTGGCCTCTCGGTCACTCGGCCGCGTCGGATCGAACGGCGTATGAAATCCGATTTTCTCATGATGCGACTGCCTAATGGAGGCGACCAGTGGGTCGGTCTGCGGGTGGCGGTGGAGGTTGACGGTCGAGCCGTCGGCAACCGCACCGAGCGCATGCAAACGCTGTTTGACGAAAACGCGTCGACGGCGTCGATTCTCGAACAGTGGCATGTCCTCGCCGAAGAGAGCGCCCGTTTCAACCTGGGCGACATCGTCCGCACGACCAACGTGCCCACGTTCGCGCTGATGGTCCTGCACGCCGAGCACTGGCGGCGGTTTGCCTTCGAGCTGGCTGACACTGACCGACTCGAGGGCGAGGACGTCTGGGAAATCCTCTTCCGGGAAAGCACCGGCCCGATGCTTATCAGCGACCCAGTACGGCGGCTGGCCGTACCTACCCACGGGCGCCTGTGGATCCAGCCGGATACCGGTCTGGTGGTTCGCACCGAGCTCAAAACCGGCACCCCCAGAGACGGCCAGTTGCGGTCGGAAATTGTCGTGAGATATCGGCCTGACGACGATCTGGGCGTTTGGCTGCCACGTGACATGCAAGAGAAATACGAGGACCGAGACGGGCTGCTGTTTGAAGGCGACGCCCGTTACTCCAACTTCCAACGCTTTGGTGTCAGCACCAACACGGGTCTTACCGACGAGCCCGGCGAACACGCGCGCGAACCACAGGGAGAGTGACGCATGAAACGCAGTAGAAGCTCCGAGCCCCGCCCCCAAGGGCCGTTCGGCTGGCCGCCGCGAAGGTCAGCAACGGTACCCGGGAACGTCGTACTGGCCCTGTCGCTGACACTCACCGTTGTCATGACGACCGCGCCCTCGGCCCAGTCGGTCGCCCCCGGCACCTATGCCAGCGGAAAGGAGCTCGCGACGGAGCTCCGGCAGTTAGCGTCACAGACTGACGCCGCGGCGATGGTCGTCGCTCGGGTCGACAACACCACGCGAACCCGAGTCAATCTCATCCATCGCACGGAGCCACGAAACGCCATCGTGCATGACACCGGTTGGGAGGTCCACCACATCACCGCTGGGAGCGCGACAATCGTCACCGGCGGTCGGGTGGAGCGGTCGACACATGGCAACGGCGACACCATCGCCACGATTGTCGGCGGCGAATCCCGACACGTCGTCCCCGGAGATGTGGTGATCGTCCCGGCGGGCACGCCGCACTGGTATTCGGCGATCGACGAACCCGTGACTTACCTCGAAATTCGTTATGACCCTGGTGCGTCGGGAGAGATAGCGCCACTGGTTACGAACTGGGAGACGGCCGACTGGGGACCACCGACAAATCGGCCGGGATTCCCGGAGGGTCTTCGGAACGCGGATATCGCGACAGACCCGGCGACGGGTGGCCCGACATATCTCTCCCGGTTTCCGGCCGGTGCTGAGTTCGCGCCGCACTGGCACACCTATACCGAGACGGTCACCGTGCTGGAGGGCGAGGTTGATATCGTGCTAGACGGCACCCGTCACACCGCGACGGCTGGCAGCTACGTCATCATTCCCGCCAAAGCCCACCATTCGTGGCACGTGCCCGCCGGTCGTGACGTCGTCTTGTTGGCGCGTCGCGATGGTCCGGCCGATTTTTTCTTTGTCGAAAACTGACCCGCGTCTCTTTGGTATGACTCCGAGCCTTTCCGACGTGCGCGTGCTCACCTTTGACCTGTACGGCACCATCGTCGACATGCAACGCGGCTTGACCGAGACCATCACTCCGTTCCTCCAGAACCTGGGCTACACCGGCAACCCGCATTCGGTGGTCACCTGGTGGCGTCGCACCCACTATCAAGACTCGATGATCGATGCCTTGATTGAGGGTGGACACACGCCGTATAGAGAGATCGGTCGTCGAGCGCTCTCCTACACGCTCACCCGCGCGGGCGTGCCGTTTACCGACGACGACGTCCGTGCGTTGGTCGGCGCGATCGAGCGACTACCCCCGTTTCCTGATGTCGCCGAGAATCTGAACCGCCTCCGGTCAACCTACCGTTTGGCCATTCTGTCGAACGGCGACACCGATATGCTCCATAACGCATCGGCTCATCACGGCATCCACTTCGACGCGCTTGTCTCCATCGACCAAGCCGGGTCATTCAAGCCACATCGCGTCACCTACGAGAAAACCGCCGAGATTCTGGAGACACCCATCGCCACGATCTGTCATGTCGCAACGCATCCGTTTGACTGCA
Source organism: Vicinamibacteria bacterium (assembly GCA_963579735.1). Taxonomy (GTDB): domain Bacteria; phylum Acidobacteriota; class Vicinamibacteria; order Vicinamibacterales; family UBA8438; genus CAUZIB01. Next base: position 6,175 of record CAUZIB010000002.1, read on the forward strand.
TCGGCGCCAAGGCAAGCGGTATGCGCACAGCGTATGTGAACCGGCGCCAGCTCGCCTACGGCTTCTCCCCCCATCAGCCAGACCTCGAAGTGGCCGGCCTCGGCGAGCTTGCCGACGCGCTGACCACAGCCTGAGCCCACCCCGTGCCACCACTAGACGGCATCCGCGTCATCGACCTCAGCCGGGTCGTATCGGGGCCCTACTGCACCATGACCCTCGGCGACATGGGAGCCGACGTCATAAAGATCGAGGAGCCGGGACGCGGGGATGAATCCCGGCGATTCGGACCTCCGTTTCAGGGAGGCGAATCACCCTACTTTTTGTCGATCAACCGGAATAAACGGAGCTGTACGGTCGACCTCAAAACCGAAGCGGGACAGGGCATCCTCCGCCGGATGCTGGAGAACGCCGATGTGTTGGTCGAGAATTTCAGGCCTGGGGCAATGACCCGTCTCGGTTTTGACTACGAATCTGTGGCCGCTCACCACCCTCGACTCGTCTATTGCTCGATCTCAGGCTTTGGTGACACCGGTCCCGACGCCGGTCGACCCGGCTACGACCTCATCGTTCAGGGAGAATCGGGCCTGATGGATCTCACCGGAGAGCCCGACGGCCCACCGACGCGGGTGGGGACATCGATCACGGACGTGACGTCCGGCCTGACGGCCACGCAGGGGATTCTTCTTGCGCTGCTGGCGCGACACACCACCGGTCGTGGGCAGCACGTCCGGATTGCGATGCTCGACGCCGTCGCCTCGGCCCTGACATACAACACCGGAAGCTACTTCGCGTCTGGACAGAGCCCGACGCGCAGCGGGAACGCGCACCGCATGGTCGTGCCCTATCAGACAGTGCAGGCCAAAGATGGCTGGATTAATCTTGGCGTCGCCAATGATTCGTTGTGGCGACGCTATTGCGACGCCATCGAGCGCCCCGACTTGCGGGACGACGTGCGATTCGCCACCGTCGCCGACCGCGTCACTCACCGCGCGGCACTCATGCCGACCATTCTGGAGCTCACCGCTGCACGCACGGTAGACGAATGGATGGAGATCCTTGGGGCGGCCGGAGTCCCGTGTGGTCGAATCCGCAATGTGGGCGAGGTGTGCACCAATCCTCAACTTCGTGAGCGCGGAAAGATCGTCGAACAATCCCACCCGACGGCCGGGACGGTCTCGACGATCGGCCCCCCGATAGAGCTCAGCGATACACCCGCCGCCGTCGTCCGCACACCGCCGCTCCTGGGGGAACACACCGACGAAGTGCTGCGCGAACTTGGCTATTCAAACCAGCAGATCGCAAATTTGCGGCAGGACGGCGCCATCTAAAGGCCGTTTGGCTCTGCCGCGGGACTGCGCTACGACTCAGCCCGCGGGGACCTCGTCAGGGCGCCGCGCAGACAAAATTTCCCGCGTCAAAACGCGATTTCCGGAAAGGATTTCCGGAAAGATGGATCCATTCTGAGCGGCGGCGACGCCGGCGACCGCCAGCCACACGCTGGCGAGACTCAGACGGTGCGCACGACAGACCGCCATACCGGCCGCCTATCGCCCGTCGTATACGAGCTGCATGATGCTGGCGACGGTTTGCTCCGGAGCACCAAACTCTGAGTACTGGTCGGGAACTGTATACCCGCTCGCGGCGTCCATCGATGATTGACCGGCGGCCTGCCCCCCTTTCGCTCTGTCGACCAGGTCGTTGTAGAACCCCGCCATATCCACCAAGTCATTCCAGACAAGCGTCGTGTCGTTGTGACCCGTAATAATTGTGTCCACGTCGGCGATGCCCGCGATCGCCTTGTTGAGGGTCTGGCCAAACTCGGTGGCGCTCCCATTGCCATTGTCAGCGTCGATAAACGGCAGCCCTTTCCCGGCGAACATGTCACCCGTATGCATCGTCCGCGCGGCCTTGAACACGACAAACGTGTCGCCATCCGTGTGACCACGCCCGAAGTAATAGAGGTCGATCTGGTCGTCACCGCTGAACAAGGAATGTGTCGTCGCAAAGGTAATATTTGGCCGATACTCCGCGTTGGTCCCCTTGAACGCGTCACAGTTGGTCACGGGCTCGCACATCAGCCGAGACATCTGAGCGGCGGTGTTGTCATGCGCCACGACATCGACCGTCGCGGGAAACTCCGCGTTCGCGCCGGTGTGGTCGAAGTGCGTGTGGGTGTTGATGATTGTGGTCACCGGTTTGTCGGTGAGCGCACGCACCTGTTCCAAGATGTCGGGGCCGTAACCAGCCAACTTTGTGTCGACAAGCACGACCCCATCGGTCGTCTCGAAGACGGCGGTATTTCCTCCGCTCCGCATCCCCTGACCCGCCGGGTCTGACGCCAACACGTGGAGGTTATCCGCCACCTCGAGGACAACCATCGGGGCGCGGGCTTGCCGCGCCTCATTTGTGGCCAACGTCGCGCACATTCCGGCGACAACGAGAACACCCAAACACAGACTCCGTCTCATTCCGACACCCCCCGGGCACTCAAAATTCGTGGCCGCGACTATACCACCGAGGCCACTACCCAACCGCCGAATAGCTCCGCAGGCGCCGACATGACCGATCTCGCCGCGAGGCGTCGCCTGGACCGCAGACCAACCATAGTCCGATACAGCCACTTGCGGGAGACGCCACGTCGACCGGCCCGTCCCGCGCGGACTATGACTCCGGAAGAGCAAACACGAAGAGCGTGTTGCTGCCCGCCGGTGTGTTGAGCTCGGGTGTCAGCTGCAAAAACCCGGTACCCTGCGTCAACCCTCCCGAGCCGATCGCCAAATACTGACGTCCACCCACGCTGTAGGTCATCGGCCGACCGCTTACCGGTCCGTTCAGGATGGTCTGCCAGAGAACGTCGCCGGTAGCAGCATCAAACGCCCTAAATCGCCGGACGACATCACCCGAGAACACCAGACCGCCGCCGGTCGCGAGCACCGATCCGTAGATCGGCGCGCGTTGCTCATAGATCCACAAGGTCTCGCCGGTCGACGCCGACAGTGCTTCGAGCCGACCGACCGGCGCGGTGGCCGGGTCCACTCCGGGGACATGACGAACGCTGACCCGCACATCATAGCCATCACTGGGTCCTGCCTCCTCCACCGACATCGCGATGTCCATACAGGCATTGTTGAGCGGCATATACATCGCATTGGTCGCGGGACTGTAGGCGCCCGATGGTTGATTCTTGCCGCCCAGCAGATGCGGGCATGCCAGCACCATGTTCTCCATCGATTGCGGCGTGGTGGACTCGTCAATGATCGGACGACCGGTCTCGAGCTCGAGACCCGTCATGATGTTTTGATAGACGGTAGGACGCGCCCAGAGGAACTCGCCTGTTTCGGCGTCCAGCGTCCACACCAGACCGGTCTTTCCGGGAATCCCGGTGATGACCTTCCGCGTTTCACCGGACCGCAGGTTCGGGCTGATCCACGGCACGGCGTCGGGACGCGGCGCCACCACGGTTTCGACGATCATGCGCTCAAAGACATGGTCCAAATCCCAGTTATCCCGTGGCAGGTGCTGGAAATACCAGGTCATATCGCCAGTATCCGGGTCGAGGGCCAGCGTCGAGTTGGTATACAAAAGGTCGGCTTTTCCAGCGCCCCGTAGTTTCTCGGGCAGCGGGGACGGCGGTCCCGTCCCCCAATAGACCAAGTCCAGTGCGGGGTCGTAACTCCCAACCATCCACGCCGATGCATGACGGCGGGCGGATACCGGGAGGCCACCCCACGTATCGCCGCCGACTTGGTCCGGCGTGGCCGCGGTATTGATGCGCCACAGCTCTGCACCGGACCCGACGTCGTGCGCCGTGATAAAGCAGCCGCCGGGACGCGGGCTCGACGGGTTGCACCGCGACCCGGTGATGAGCTTCCCCTTCACGACGATGGGACCGGCCGTTTGGGCGACTCGCTCCCGATAATCGGCCCGCTCTGTCTCCCACACGAGCTCGCCGGTTCGGACGTCCAGCGCGACCAAGAACGCGTCGTTTGTTGCCAGGAAAATCTTGTCGTCGTAGATCGACACGTTGCGGTATCGATACCTGGTACCAGTCACATTCGCGATGTTGTCCGGGAGATTGCGCCGGTACTCCCACAGTAGATCGCCAGTCGTCGCATCAAGCGCTTGGACGATGTCCTCCACGTTGGCGAGAAACATCACGCCGTCATAGACGAGCGGCTCGACCTCTTGATAGCCGCGCTGCATCGCGCGTGCCCACACGAGCCGCAGCTCCCCGACATTGGCGATGTCGAGCTGATCCAGGGCGCTATAGCCCCAAAGCGGGTAGCCATTGCGGAACGAAATCCAGTCCTCGGCATCCGGCTGCCGCAACATGGCGTCGGTCACGGGGGCGAGATTCCGGAGCAAAGCAGGTGTGGCATCCTCGTCAACATTGGTCGTCTGCTGCCCAGCAGAGGCGACACCGCACCCAAGGAGCACAAGAGCACACACGGGAAGCGCCGTAAACGCGCGTCGGTTGGTCACGCCCGAGTATATGACCTCTCCGGCTAGCCGAGGACCAGCGTCCGTGAGAGAATTGAGCACGTAGTCTCTCATTCCCTGAACGCCCCAAGCGAGGTTCCTGATGCGACGTGGCTTTGTTTTCTCTGGTGTGCTCACCGTCCTTTCCGTGCTGGTGGTCGCACCCCCAGCGTCCAGCCAAACCGCAAGTGAGGAGCCCCGCGTCCCCCGGACCGCGGATGGACGACCCAACCTCGGTGGAGTGTGGGCCAACAACAGCGCGACCCCGCTCGAACGGCCGGACGAGCTGGCCGACAAAGACGCGTTTTCGGACGAAGAGCTGGCGGCGCTCCAGCAGGCGGCCACTCGCCTCTTTGGCGGAGCCGATGACGCCGCGTTTGGCGATGGGGTGTTCAACGCTGTGCTCGCGGATGTCGACAGGAACGTCTCACGCGACGGAGGCACGGGAAACTACAGCTCGGTCTGGATGGTTGACCGCGTGTTCGAGAATCGGACATCTCTCCTGACTGACCCGCCAAGCGGGAAACTACCGGCGCTCACACAGGCCGCCGAGCAGCGCCAAGCCGACCGAGCGGAGCAACGAGCACAAGCGACCTATCACGGCCCGGAGAATCTGCCCCTCCAGGTACGATGCATCACCTACGGCATCCCAAGGGTGGGCGGTCTCGGTGCTGGATACAACAGCTACTATCAGATTTTCCAGACCCCGGACCACCTCGTCATGCTTGGAGAGATGATTCACGACGCACGCGTCATTCCCATCGCCGACTGGCCACATATCGACGACAGCATTCAACAGTGGCATGGCGACTCTCGCGGACATTGGGAGGGCGACACACTGGTTGTAGAAACCACAAATTTTGACGACCGCGCGCTGTATCTCGGCTCGACAAGCGGACGTCATCTTGTCGAGCGATTCACTCGAGTTGGTCCGGAGGCACTGCATTACGAGATCACCTTGACCGACCCATCGGTCTGGGCCCAACCATGGACCGCGATGGCTCCGCTGTCGCTTTCGGATGACACCGTCTTCGAATATGCCTGTCACGAGGGCAACATCGGCATGGCGGGCATCCTCGCTGGTGCCCGCGTCCAAGAAATACGACCGACTGACCAACCATAGGGCTAGGTGCCCGACATCGGGTGCTCCCAAAATAGTCGCAGCCGATACTGCTGTCGGACGGCACAAGGAGTGCGCATCATGTTGAAGAGAACTCGCGTTGACGGATCGCGTTGGCTGAGACCGGTTTTCGTAGCGGCGGTAGTCCTGGTGGCGGTCGCTCTTCCGGTCCTGATGAGTGCGTTGACCGGTGTGCCGGGTGTTGTCGTCGCGGCGGCACAGGCCCCGGCGGCGGATGGGGCCTTCACCTCGGACCAGGCAGCGAGCGGCTGGTCCGTGTACGGCGTACAGTGCGGAGAGTGTCACGGACCGTCCCTGGAGGGGATGGTGTCCGCTCCGCCCCTCTCCGGCGTGTCTTTCCTGAGCGATTGGGCGGGACAGACGACCGATGAGCTTTTCGCCTACCTGCGTGACGAGATGCCTCCGGGGCAAGCCGGTTCGCTTAGCGATCAGTCCTACGTGGCGCTGGTGGCGTATCTGCTGGAATCAAATGGCGCTGTGCCGGGCGAACGCACGCTGACGGCGGATGCGGCGGTGATGATCGGCGACGCCGCGGACATCTCCGAAGCGCGTCGCGCGGAGCGAGCGGGCGAGCGGTTGCGTCGGCGATCGTCGCGTTTCGTCAACCAGGAAGTGCCACACGAATTGACGCTTGTGACCGACGACATGCTCGCGGACCCGCCGCCAGGGGATTGGCTGAGCTGGCGGCGCACGCGTAACAGCCATGGCTACAGCCCGCTGGATCAGGTAACGCGCGACAATGTCGCCGACCTGACACTCGCATGGTCGATCTCGATTCGGCCAGGTAATCACCAGACGACGCCACTGGTGCATGACGGCGTGATGTTCCTGGCGAATCCGGGGAACGTGGTGCAGGCGATCGATGCGACAAGCGGAGACGTGATCTGGGTGTATCGCGCGCGGCTGCCGGAAGACACTGTGGCCGGTGCCACGCGCACGATGGCGCTGTATGGCGACAAGCTGTTTCTTGCCACCGCCGACGCGGCGGTGGTCGCCCTCGACACGCGCACCGGCGAGGAAGCGTGGCGGACCGTCAAGGCCGACTACACACAGGGCTTCCGGCAGAACGCCGGTCCGATCATCGCCAACGGAGTCGTCATTACCGGCACCAACGGCTGTGATCGATACACCGAGCAGAGCTGTTTCATTACCGGCCACGATCCGGATACCGGCACGGAGCTCTGGCGGACATCCACGATCGCGCTTCCGGGCGATCCGAACGACGCCTCATGGGGCGACACGCCCCCTTATCTGCGCGCGGGCGGCGACGCTTGGATTCCGGGCAGCTACGACCCGGATCTCGGTCTCTTCTTCATAGGCACGGCACAGGCGAAGCCGTGGGTGGCCGCGAGCCGCGGCATGACGACGCGACAGGACGCGCTGTACACCAACTCGACGCTGGCGCTGAACCCGAGCACCGGACAGGTGCACTGGTACTTCCAGCACGCGCCCGGCGAAACGCTCGACCTCGACATCGTCTACGAGCGGGTGCTGGTCGATGCCGACGACGAAAAATGGATCTTCACGATCGGCAAGGACGGCATCCTCTGGAAGCTCAACCGGGCGACGGGTGCATTTGTCGCCCTTCGGGAGACGGTCCATCAGGACGTCTTCGAGTCGATCGACCGGACCACCGGTGAGCTGACCTATAGAGAAGACCTGCAAAACATCGCCATCGGCGATCGGGTGTTCGCCTGCCCCAGCCTTCTGGGTGGCCACAACTGGCAAGCGTCGACATACCACCCGGGCGCCGGCGCCCTCGTCATCCCGCTCCACCAGGCGTGCATGCACCTGACCGGACGCGACGTAGAGTTCATCGAGGGGGGCGGCGGGACAGCCGGCCGGTATGAGCTGCTGGAGATGCCGGGTAGCGACGGCAACGTTGGAAAGCTGGCCGCCTACGACGTCCGGACGATGGAGGAGCTCTGGAGCCACGAGCAGCGGACACCGTTCCTGACGTCCGCGCTCTCAACAGCGGGCGGATTGGTCTTTGCCGGTGACGGTGCCCGCTACTACCGAGCGTTCGACGTCGAGACGGGCGAGGTCCTCTGGGAGACGCGTCTCGCCTCGTCGGCGCACGGGTATCCCATTACCTACGAGGCCGGCGGACGGCAGTTCATAGCCGTCCCGGCTGCGCTGGGAGGGGTCTTCCGAAGTCTCACGGCAAAGCTCAACCCCGAGGTCTACCAACCCGAGGGCGGGAACGCCCTTTTCGTCTTCGCGCTGCCGGAGTGAAACCGCTACATGTTCCGAAAGCCGGCGGTCCATCTCGAACCAGTGTCTGTCCAACGTGCCGGCCGACTCCGGCGGATGAAGGGCTGATGTCGTCACGAGGCGGGAGATGCCGGGTGAAGTAAGTCTGAAGGCGGGGGGTCGCGTGGACCGAAATCAGACGTCGGGTCGGCGACCGGGTTCGCTCGAAGACACAGTCGACGCCAGCCAGGAACGACGCCGACGAACGTACAACCGCGTGACACACAATGTCGGTCCAGGGCCGGCGTGCACAGTTTGAAGGAGGAGGTCTGTATGCAGTTTTCGCGTTCAGTTGTGATTGTCGCTGCGGTGGTCGTAGCCATGACCCAAGCGGCGAGTGCTCAAGACAAAGGTGGAAGCTTCGAGACCGGGGCATATGAGGTCGTCGCGGACTGGCCGCGTCCACTTCATGAGGACTACACGTGGGGACGGACCGCGGCGGTTTTTGCCGAATCACCCGATCGAGTGTTTGTGTTTCAGAGCGGGGAGTTGCCGCGCCTGGCCAACCCCATAGGGGCTGGAGATGTTCCCGCTCGCCCGGCCGCCGGCGAGAACAACGGGCCGGATGGGTGCCCCTGTGCTGTCAGTAGGGCAGAGACCGGTCTCGAGGGTCGCTGGGAACACATCCTGATGATCTTCAACCGCGAGGGCGAACTCGTCGATTCCTGGGAGCAGCACAACCACCGCTTCATCCGGCCTCACGCAGTCAAGATCAATCCCTACGACCCTGAGCGACATGTATGGATCGTCGAGGACGGAGGGCACGTGATCTACAAGTTCACCAATGATGGGGAGCGCGTGGTCATGACCCTGGGTGAGTTCAAGACGCCGGGAGACAACGACGACCCCAATCGGTTCAACCGACCTACGGATATCGCTTTTTTCAAAAATGGCGATTTCGTGGTCAGTGACGGGTATGTCAACACTCGGGTCGTGAAGTTCAACCAGGACGGCGAGTATCTCATGCACTGGGGCACCGCTGGTCGCGGCCCCGACGCGGGTCCGGCCGAGTTCAACACGGTCCACGGCATCGCCATTGATGACCAAGAGCGCGTTTATGTATCGGATCGTGGCAATCGACGCATCCAGGTCTTCGACGCGACCGGCCGGCATCTCGATACGTGGCCTGGCATTCGGTTCCCGCTGTCGATGGCGATGGCACAGAACCAGCACCTCTGGGTCAACGACGGCAACGTGGGACGATTCCTCAAGTTCGACCTCGACGGTCAGCTGTTGTTCAACTGGGGCACCTTTGGTCACCACCCCGGGCAAATGTGGGGCGTGCATGCGTTCTCGACCGACAGCGAGGGGAATCTGTATACGGCCGAGGTCTGGGGCGGGCGCGCACAGAAGTTCCGGCCGAAACCAGGTGCAGACCCGGCGCAGCTCATCGGACCGTTGGACACGACGAGGTGAGGTGACACTGAAGGCCGCGAGCAGCTCGGACGCCAAGGGACGCCACACACCACATCCCACCGGGAGCGGAATTACCACGCGCTGCAACTCATACGCAGCGACTCCACGCGAAGCACGAGGCTTTGGCCCGACACGAAACGCGGAAAAAGGAACGTGCGTTCGGCCGGCTGGTGCACGAGGCGATGGAGATCCAGACTCGATGAGACGAGGCTCTGTGGGGGTATCGAATCATGTGTTCTTGGCGGGCCGTCTTTGCGTGTGGCGCCGGCGTCATCATGTCGGCGGCGTGCGACAGCGGACCGACCGCTCCACGCGTTGATCTGGGCCAAGATTTCGTGCTGGCGCCGGGCGAGCGGCGACAGGTCGCCAGACCGTCGCTGACCGTTCGCTTTGTCGAAGTGACAGGCGACTCGCGCTGCCCCGCGGATGCTCTCTGCATTCAGGGTGGCGACGCTGTTGTTCACATAGAGGTGACAGCGAGCGGTGCGCAGACGACGGCCTACGAGCTTCACACCGGGGACATGCGTCCCGTGGTTCACGAAGACGTGATGATTGCGCTCGTGCGGCTGACGCCCGATCCCTTTAGCTCACGAACAATTGAACAGGACGAATATCGCGCGACGCTCCGCGTGACTGGTCTTGGGCAGACCGTCGTCAGTGCAAGTGAACGCTCATCGGCTCGACTTCACAACGTGAGCCCCTTTGTGTGGGTCGTCGTGTGATGGTGGGGCCCGGCTCGCGGTGCCCCGCCACGCGTCGTCACGGTGTCTTGACGGGTGGCGCCGGTCGGCTCGGATACGGTCGCGGGTCATCACTGATCATCCTGGAAATCTCCTGGATCGCACGTTCCAGCTGCGGGTCCCGTCCGGCAATGACCGATTTCGGATCGTTCTCGACGTCGATATCGGGTTCGACGCCGTAGCCTTCGATCACCCAGTTGCCATCGCGGTCGTTTGTTCCGAATTCAGGTACGTTGACCGTGCCGCCGTCGATAAGTGGTCCGCGATTGGTGATCCCGACCACTCCACCCCACGAGCGCTTTCCGATGAGCGGTCCGAGCCTCGCCTCTCTGAACCGGGACGGAAAGATGTCGCCGTCCGACGCCGAGTCCTCGTCAAGAATGCAGACCAGGTGACCGTGAAACACCGTCCTCGGATACGTGCCAACGGTGTCTTCGGTGCGGGAAAAGCGAGTACCTAGCAAGACTCGGCTCAATCTCTCGATCAGCATCGCGGAGACGTTGCCGCCACCGTTGCCGCGCACATCGATGATCAACCCATCCTTTCGAATCTGTCCGTAGAAATACTTGATGAATTCCTGAATCCCGTTCGCCCCCATATCGGGTATGTGCAAATACCCGACGCGGCCGTCGGTCGCTTTGCCAACCGCTTCGCGGTTTGCGGTCACCTCGTCGAGATAACGCAGGCTCCGCTCACTGGTGACCGGCTGAAAGGTCACGTCACGGGCCCCGTCATGGCTCGGGTCCGCATTCAAGGTGAGGCGAACCGGACGGTTGGCCTTATGACGGAGCAAGCGATAGGGGTTGTCGTCAGCCCCGAGATCCTCTCCGTCAATTGCCAGCACATAGTCGCCGACCCGCGCATCCAGACCCACCTCGGTCAGCGGTGCCCTATACCGTGGCTCCTCATTGTGCCCTTCGAAGATCGCCGCCAGCTGAAACCGTCCGGCCTCGTAGTCGAGTTCGAAAACTGCGCCCGGTAGCGCGACCTGGGGCCGCTCGGTCCTCGTCCAATCGCCACCTGCAATATACGCGTGCCCGACGCTGAGCTCCGCCACCATCTCCCCAATGACGTAGTTCAGGTCAGACCGATGCGCGACATGGGTGAGCCACGGACGATACTGGTCGCGCAGCGCCTCCCAGTCATATCCATGCATGTTCTCGACGTAGAAGAAATCTCGATATCGACGCCAGACCTCGTCGAAGATCTGCGCCCACTCCTCGGCGGGCACCCGGTCCACCATCAACCCGGCCGTCGAAATTGTGTGTGGCTCACCCTGCCCCGACGCATTGTGTAGCTGATACGCGCCACGCGCCCTGACCAGCACCTTTTCCTTGTCATGCGACAGGGCGTAACCGCTGGTCCGCGCTACCAACGTGCTGGTCTCGCGGTCTGTAAACGAGAAGGCCCGGAGATCTGTAGGACGATCGCCGCCCCGACCGTAAAACGGAGCACCGGTTCTGAGGAAGAAGACCCGGTCGTTCCCCGCGCTTAGCCCCACGTAGTTATCAAAATCTACGGGAATCCGCACGACCCGACGAGCCAATCCGTCAAAGTCGATACCTATCGGCTCGTCGTCACCTTCGTCGTGGTTACTGTCCTCGGCACTCTCAGCCGTCTCGCCGCTGTCTTCATTGTCGACCGCACTATCTCCGGCCGCGTCTAAATCAGAGTCTTCCTCATCGATCTCGAGAGTCACTTCGTCGCTCTCTGGCGGGAGCGGATGCGCAACGTCGTCACGCAACGCCAGCGCATAGATACCTGTTTCGCGGTCGACCACATAGTTCCATTCGAACGAGCCAATCTGGGGCGCAAAAGACCGATCGGACAGGTAGTAGAGATAGTCGCCGTCCGGATCCCACGCGGGGTTCCATTCGTGGAACAAATCACTGGTCACCTGATGCAGCGACTCATCGGCACGTCGCCACACATGGACCGAGCTGAATCCCGTCTCGTCCGTGAGTGAGAACGCCAAGTACCCACCGTGGGGCGACCAGGTGTAGTCCCGCATCTGACCGTTGGCCTCGTCCGCCACCAGCGTCAGCTCTCGAGAGGCGATATCCAGGACGTACAGCTTGCCGTCCTTGTCGCCAAATGCCACGGCATCGCCCGCCGGTGACCACTCGGGTGCGTAGCGCATCGCCTGCCCCCCGTCGGTGATCTGCTCGGGGTCACCCGAGCCATCCTGCGGCATCACGTAGATCTCGTCCTCGCCATCGCGGTCCGAAACAAACGCAATACGGCTACCATCGGGAGACCAGCGCGCCCACTTATCATGCGCACCCGAGCTGCGGGTCAGGTTCCGGGTTGGACCTTTCTCGATGGGTGCGCTAAAGATATCGCCGCGGGCGACAAACAACGCGCGCTCGCCTTTTGGGCTCAGCTCGACATCTTCCACCAGGTCCGCCGCCGACACTCTCGCCGGCCGCATCGCCAGACCATCGTCGGGCACAGTGATCGACAGCGGACGAGATTGTCCGTCGCCGATGGCAAACAACTGGAGCTCGCCGTTTAGCTCATAGACGATCTGGCCCACGCCGTCATCGCCAGGCCATCGCACATCCCAGCTATCGCTCGTCGTCAGCTGGGTGTTCTCACGGGTATCCAGGTCGAATCGAAAAAGGTTGAGCGTGCCGGTGCGGTCTGACGTGAAGTAGATGGCGTCGCCAACCCACATCGGGTCACGGTCGGACCGTGGATGGTCGGTGACGCGCTCCACGTCGTGGGTCTCGCGGTCGAACACATAGAGTTCCTGCGCCCAACCTCCCTCGTATCGTTTCCATGTCCGGAAGTCTCGAAACAGCGGCGAATACACCACGCGTGTCCCGTCCGGCGACAGGTCACCGGCACCGGACTCTGGCATGGCGAGTGGGACCGGGAGCCCGCCTTGGGTCGAGACCAGAAACAAGCGGCTGTCGGACAGATCGACGCTGTAACGCAACGACCGAAACAGCACGGACCGGCCGTCCGGTGTCCACTCATAGACCTGGTTGTCGTATCCCCACCTGGCGGCGAGCGGACCGCGCGCCGGATACCACGTCAACTGACGGGGCACGCCGCCGGTCGCCGGGACGACATACACTTGCTCGTCACCGTCGTATTGACCGGTAAAAGCGACCCATCGGCCATCGGGTGAAAACTTTGGAAAGACCTCGAGCCCTGGGTGCGCGGTCAGCCGGGTGGCCAGACCACCGCTGGTAGACGCCGTCCAGAGGTCACCGGCATAGGCGAACACGACGCGGTCGCCATGCACATCCGGAAAACGCAAGAGCTTGGTCTGGGCGTCGGCCGGTCCGGACGCACCGACGGAGAGCACGAGAACCGCGAGCAGGTATCCAATTCCACGCATTGAGATTTCCTCTCTCCAGGAGAGTGTATGAACGGTTACCGCACGGCAGGCATCGCTCTACCGACTCTCCAGCAATGCATACATCTCCAGCGCCGCGCCGAGGGCGAGTGCGCCACCGCGGTCATCGGCACCGTTGACGGCCGTGCGGTCGAGGTAGTGACGTAAGGTCGGTCCGTCGCCAGTGCTGATGCAGACGTCCACGAGCACTCCATCCCGATCGATGTGCGCGAGCAGGCCACGCCAGCCCCGCTCGACAACCTCGGCATACGACTCGTCGAGCCAGCCGAGCTGAAGCCCTCTGGCCATTGATGTCACCGTGAGCGCGGTGACACTCAGTTCACGGTAGCTCCCCGGAACGTCCACCACTTGACGCCACATACCATCCGGGGCCTGCTGGTCCCGCAAGCCACTCATGTGACGGTGATAGATCTCCATAATCGCCGTCCGCGCCGGATGTTCCGACGGAAGGACAGTCAGGGTCTCGGTCAGACCAAGCGCGGCAAACCCATTGCCACGGCCCCACGCGGTTGGCGCCTCCGGTGAATGATGAAAAATACCGTCAGCCTGCTGCAATTCTCCGCCGTAGCGAACAAGGAGTCGGGTGGCAGCCGCGAGTCCATCCGGGTCTCGCGCCGTGACGGCGGCAATCGTGCCGAGGAACATGTCGTCCGTCCACCCAGATCCATGCTCGGGCATCCCGGACTCGGTCTCGGCGGCGGCAAGCGCAATCCCCTCGGCCGCCAGACCCGCCGCCGCCGCCTCGACAGCGGTGTCGCGGGCGGACTTTGCGATCTCGGCGAAGACCATGGTGCCGGCCAGACCGGCCAGGCTCACCCGGTCGCCCACGATTGGTTGCTCGCCCTCGAGCCACGGCCGCACGTCGGCGAGAACCTGGTCCCGCAACCGGGAATCCTCGGTCAACGCTGCCAAACGCAGCGTATGGACCCACGCTACCGCCGGGATATAGGCGATGCTGGCTGCACGGGGATACCGCGCCGCCAGCAGCCGCGCAACCTCGAGCGGCTCGCGTTCGATGCGTTCGGTAATCGTCTGACGCAGCACCGACCGCGCTTCGCCGGCCAGCGCAAGCACTGCGCGGAGCGCGCCGGCACCATCCGACGCTCGCACGAGCATGGTATCTACTGGCCCCGGCCGATTGGCGGTGTCGGGATCGGAAAGAGCCGCCGCCAGCGAACCGCGCGGTAGACGGTTGAACGGCCCATCCCGGCCGTCCGAACTTTGTATCTGCAACGCATTGCCGGCTCGCACCTCGATGACCAAGTCCGGCGTTTGATACGTCACCCAGCGCCAGACGTAGCGCGTCTCCGGATGTTCGCCGTCACTAAAAAACCCCTCGTCCGGGGGAAAAATATCTGGCGTCCCCCCCGGATTTGCAAGGGGCAACGCACTGACCGACCACCGTTCCCGGTCGTCGGCAGTCGCGTCCGTCTTGAACCATCGCACCGCGTCGAGAACGACGCGCGCACTCTCGGGATTGCCGTCGAGACCACCCACCAGCACGAGGCGACGGCGAGGACCCGGTGGGTCAAACGGGGACGGGTTCTCCAGAGTGACCAGCGGCGCGAGGTCAAGAGTCAGACCGCCCGCACTGACGACGCTGGGCTCCCCCTCCAGCGCCGCGACGGCCGCAACCTCGGCGTCTAGATCGCCGGCCTGGCGACCGACGACCTGGACGCGCCCGTGCATCTCGCCCATCCAGGACGGCGCCGCGCACATAAGCGCGACCACGACCATCGACCACCCCGCCCCCGTTCGATACCGCATGGACCTACGCCTGGGGCTGGACGATCTCGATCCGCACGCCGTCAGGGCCTTCGACAAACGAGATCAGCATGTCTTGCCCGAGCGGGTTGGTGAACGGACGGGGCTCGATCGTAAACTCGACGCCCTTTCCTTTGATCTCCTCCGCGGCTGCTCTGAGATCGGGGAACTGCCACCCCAGGTGGTCAAACGCGCGCCCCTCGGTCGGGGCCAACTCTCCATCGTCATGCTGGGTGACGAGAAACCACACCGTGCCGTAACGGAGTCCAGCGATACGTCCTTTGAGGCTGTCGCGCTCTCCGCCAAAGATGTTCTCATACCAGTCGAGCGTGGCATCGCGATCCGTCGACCGCAGGTGAAGGTGATGGAATCCCAACCACTCGGTGTCTTCGACCACTTCGATTTTTGTCCCCCACGGGTCTTCGACAAAAGCGAGTTTGAACAATCCGTCGATCTCGCGAATGGGATTGAGAATCTTTACACCGGCCTCCTCGAACGACGCCATCTTGGCCGCGAGGTCCGTAAACGAGAACCCAATGTGATCCACTCCGGTCCCCACACTCGGGCCAGAGGGTTCGCGTTCAAAAAAGATAATCCGTGTGTCGCCGGCGGCACAGGCGTTGGCGCGACCATAATCGGTACATCCCATGTGGGTCATGTACCACTGTTTTGCTTCGGCCGCATCCGAGGCGACGAGGTGAATGTGGTGGTAGTCAGTGGCCTGCGCCGTTCCTGTCGTGGCCATCATCGCGGCCGCAACGGCGACCGCCGCGGTCAGCGCGCGCATTGACGTCTGCAACAGTGTGAGGCTCTGAGTCATCGTGATTCCCCTTGTCCTGACGCGTCAAAATCGATTCAACTCGACGTGCTTCTGGCATGGCGGCACTCAGTCGCGTGGAGGAGCCGCAATGCGGACCTCATTGTAAGCGACGAACAATGCCACTGAGACTAAGGACCTTGAGCCCTCCCGACGCCCCCGCTGCTCGGTTGGACAACATCGTGATGGTTGGTGTCCGTTGTTGGCTCGCGCCCTCACGACTTCCCGGCGCGCCGGTATTTCACGGCGCGACGGCGTGAATCATCTTGACGACATCCAGGTAGACCGGCTCGATACCGGTGAGGGCGAATCCCGCCCGTTCGACATTCTTGACCGTGTCTCGGTTCAGCTCTGGGCCAAATCTCCCCACGAGAGGCGTCATAGCCGTGAGCATGAGACCAAATGGGAAATACCGGCTTCTCGTGTGTTCAAACATGTGCAACTCGCCGCCCGGCCTGAGTACCCGACGCAATGACCGCAGGCCGTCGACAGGTCCGGGCACGGAGCAAAACGTGCATGACGTGAAGACCTGGTCAAACGCGCCATCGGCGTCAGACAAGTCGTGCACGTCCGCGTGCCGCAGCGCGATAGTGCCGTCATAGGCCGCCGCGCGTGGTGCCGCCGCCGCCAGCATCCGCGGACTGATGTCAACGGCCGTCACATCCTGGGACGGGGGAAAGAACTCGATGTCACGACCCGTCCCGACCGCGACAAACAGCACTTTTCCGCGCATAAGTGAGAACAGCCCGCGTTTCGCTGGCGCCCACCGGCGTTCGGCCGCCCCGCTGCCTCGGTCGTAGCATCGCGCGACCCGGTCCCACTTGCGCTCGGTCAGGACGTCCATGTGTCGTGCGCCCGAATTCGCGCATCCAGAAGATATGTCCACGCCAAGACGGCCAACCCGAGCCCCGCCCCCGCGGTCACACTGACACCCATGCCCTGTTGACCCCACATAGCCGTCGACATCCCCACGACCATGCCCGTGGTCATCACCGGCAGCATGACTTCGAATGCGCCAAAGCAAAAGGCGAGCGCGCTCGCACTCAGCATTGCCACCGTGCTTCCGACCACCATCCCCACCGGCATCGCGATGACCATCGGCCATGTGTGCAAAAACGCCGCGTGACAGACGACGGCGACCGCCGCGCCGGCGCCGACATTGGACACGACATCGCCAAAAATAAAGTACGGACGGGTTTCCATCAGCTCATCGTCCTATGATCGTCGGGATGACACTGGCGGCGCGGTCGTTTTCTCGCACGATGACGATTGTCCTTCTTTTCTTTTCTCTCGTCCTAGCCGCGTGCACCCCAGAACGATCGGTCGACGCGCTCGAATCGACCGCATCGGGGTATCCGCAGCGCGCTCTCTCTTTGCTTGCCCCCGCCAACCCAGGCGGCGGATGGGACCAGACGGCTCGACAGATACGCCAGGTCTTGACCGAGACCGGTATCGTTGGCGTCCCGGTGGAAGTGGTCAACCGGGGCGGGGCGGGAGGCACCATCGGACTAGCCGACCTCGTCACCCGTCATCGAAACAACCCGCATACCATCATGGTGTTTGGGCAAGTCATGCTGGGGGCGATTCGCACCAACAATAGCGCCGTGTCACTGGACGAGACCGTACCGCTCGCGCGGCTGCTCAGCGAGTATGAGGTTGTCGCCGTACCCACCGATTCCCCGTATCACCGCTTGCAAGACCTCGTCGAAGACCTCAAAGCCGCGCCCGAGACGATCAGCTGGGCCGGCGGGTCGGCGGGCGGGGTCGACCACATCCTGGCTGGGCTTATCACCCAGGCGGCCGGGGCCGACCCTCGACGGGTCAACTACATCGCGCATTCGGGCGGCGGTGAGGCGGCAGTGGCGGTCATGGGTGGCCACGTCGTCGCAGGAATTTCTGGTCTCGGCGAATGGGGAGCGCATCTCGAATCTGGGCGGATGCGAGCCCTCGCGGTCTCATCTCCGGAGCGCGTCGGCGATGGCAGTATTCCCACTATTCGCGAAAGCGGGCTCGATGTCGCACTCTCGAACTGGCGCGCCCTCGCGGCCCCGCCGGGAACAGACGAGGACACGCAAGACTGGCTGGTCCGGGCGCTGGAACGGATGAGGGAATCACCAGCCTGGCAAGAGATCTTGCGGGTCAACGAATGGGAGGACAGCTTTCTCACCGGGGCAGCGTTCGTGCAATTCCTGGCTGACGAGGCCGCTACGACCGACGCCGCGTTGCGCGCCATCGGGCTCGTCCAATGATGACCGGACAGACGTGATGCGTCCCGCTCGGGCTCTGTCGGTGGTCCTTGTCGTCGCGAGCGCAGGCTATCTGGCGGCCACCTTCCTCATTACAGAACCCGCCGGACAGTATGTCGTCGTCGGCCCTCGCGCGTTCCCGTTCGCCATCGGCGTCGGTCTGGTGGTCTGCGCGGTCTGGCTGGGTCTCCAGCCGGCGTCGGCCGGACCGACCGCTCCCCTCGTCGCTATCAATTGGTCCCGTGTGTCGGGGTGCGCGTTGGTGTTGCTCGCATACATATCCCTCTTTGAACCGCTTGGCTACGTCGTCTCGACCACGGCACTCATCGCAACCGAGGCCCGGATACTCGGCAGCCGGTCGTGGTCTCGCAACCTGGGGGCGAGCGGACTTGTCACCGCGTCGCTCTACGGCATTCTTGTCCTCCTGCTCGGCCTCCCGTTGCCCTAATGGAGCCACTCTCAGAGCTGGGTCAGAACCTGGCGACAGGCTTTGGCACAGCGGTCGCCCCATTCAATCTCTTGTGTGGCCTGGTCGGGGTCACGCTGGGCACCGCTGTCGGGGTGCTCCCTGGGATCGGGCCGGCCCTGACCATTTCGATGCTGCTGCCACTTACGTTCGGGATGGAACCCGTCACCGCCTTCATCATGTTTGGCGGCATCTACTACGGCGCCATGTATGGCGGGTCGACAACCTCCATCCTCGTCAAAATGCCGGGGGAAGCGTCCAGTGTCGTGACGACGCTCGACGGATTCGAGATGACCTGCCAGGGACGTGCGGGCGCCGCGCTCGCTACGGCGGCGATTGGGTCATTTATCGCCGGGACGTTTGCCACCCTGATGCTGATGCTCACCGCGCCCATCCTGGTTGAGGTGGCCCTGGTGTTTGGACCTGCCGAGTATTTCGCCCTCATGGTGCTCGCGCTCACCGCGACGACGGGGCTATCTGGTCAGTCGCGCGCCAAAGGGGCCTTTGCCACGCTGTTAGGGTTGGCACTCGGCACGATTGGTATTGACCTCCAGACCGGGCAGGCTCGTTTCACCTTTGGCGAGCAAGGGTTACTCGGTGGCATCAACGTCGTAATGGTGACCGTCGGCCTTTTTGCCGTCGGCGAAGTGTTTTGGTACGCCGCCAGCCGCGACGTCTCGGCACGGGCAAAGAGTCCCGACCAGGGTCGGGTACGTTTGACCCGCGACGAGTGGCGGCGCTCGTTCCCCGCGTGGGCGCGGGGCACCGTCATCGGCTTCTTTACGGGGATCCTGCCCGGAGCAGGCGCGACCGTCGCCAGCTTTCTCTCGTATCACGCGGAACGACGCGTCTCACCCGAGCCGCACACATTCGGCCACGGGGCGATCGAAGGCGTGGCCGGTCCGGAAGCCGCGAATAATGCCAGCGCCGGCGGAAGCCTCGTGCCGCTCCTCGCGCTGGGTATCCCCGGGTCTGGCACGACAGCAGTCCTACTTGCCGCTTTTCAGATGTATGGTCTCCAACCCGGTCCGTTGTTGTTTGAGCAGGATGCTCAATTGACGTGGGGACTCATCGCCAGCCTGTATGTGTCAAACGTGCTGTTGCTCGTGCTCAACCTCCCGCTGATCGGTCTCTGGGTCCGGTTGCTTCGGATCCCGACGCCGATACTCTTCGCCGCCGTCCTGGCCTTCTCGACGCTGGGGATCTACACGATGAATAACAGCATCTTCGACGTGTGGATCGTCTACGCCCTTGGTGTGTTGGCGTTCTTCATGAGGCGACATCAATTTCCGATCGCCCCCGCCGTCATGGCTGTCGTGCTCGGTCCCCTGCTCGAGCAAGAGCTCAGACGAGCGCTGGCGATCTCAGGGGGTGACCCGAGTGTGTTTGTTCGCCGACCGATTGCCGCAACCATCCTCGTGGTCGCCTGCGTGGTAACCACCGGACCAATGATGATGCGATGGATACGGAGCCGCTCACTGAGCTAGCGGTCGTAGACCCGCATCGCGGATCGTCGACTCCGCCGCCGACGACGCCAAGTAAGCGATGAGCGCAGCGGCAGCGTCCGGATGCCGAGCGTGACGGGTCACGGCTGCCGAGAACACTGTGACCCGTTGGAATGCCGCCGGAAGCTCTCCTACGTAATGCACGCCCTCGATGGGCAACAACTCGCTGACCTGCTGAAACCCAATCGCGGCGTCTCCGCGCGCGACGACCGCGCCCACGCGCTCGCTGACGACACGCGTGCTCTTGGCGGCCAGCACATCGGCCACTTCCAAGCGAGGAAACACCTCTGTCGATAGATACGTGCCGCTGACGCTGGCCGAGTACGCGATCGAGTCAGCGGCGAGCAGTGTCGCGGTGAACGCCTCAACCGTGCTGATATCCGGCACCGGTTGCCCGGCGGGGATGGCCATCCCGATTGTCGATTCAGCAAGATCCACCGCACTCTCTCCGAGGACGTAGCCATCCGCCACCAGACGGTCGAGCCCTGGCCGCGACAGGATGACGACATCCGGTGTTTCCCCTTCGGCCAGCCGGACGGGAATCGAGTCGGGCGCGCCACCCATCGACGCCCCAAAGACCGTATTGAGCCGTATCCCCGTCGATGCTGCGAACATTGGAGCCAGCGTCTCATACGGCGCCGCGAACCCGCCTGAACTCAGCACGTCAACCTCGATGTCAGGCGTGGCCGTGCAGCCCGTGCCCGTCATGACCACCATTGCCCAGAAGACAACATCTCGGATCACGTGTTCACCTCCATACGCTCGCCGTTCGGCCCGGGATACACTCGACAGATATTGCCAGAGGATAGGAATCATTCTCGGGAAGGGAGCGAATCGGCGCATGCCCGCAGTGCTTATCATTTTCTCACTGGTTGGACTCATATTTTTTAGCATCAGACTCGCTACCGACCCAGCCGGGTGGCCATTCCACGCGTTAGGGCTCGCCGCCTGTCTCTTTGTGGCCGCCCGCAACGTGAAGGTTCTTCTATCCGCTCGGAAGGTCGTCGCGGCGACGACCCGCCCCGTCGTTCCGATGCCAGGCATCACCGGGGGCACTGCCAGCTCCGAGTCGGCCGACACCGCTGCTCCGCCGATGCTACGCGAAATACTCGATTCTGTGACGCTGGATGAAGCGCTTGGCAGCCAGCGCGCGGTCCTCTACAAGCACAGCACGAGCTGTCCGATCTCTTCCGATGTCGTCGACGAGGTGCTTCGCTTCGCCCGCGCCCACCCCAATTGGAAGACCTACCTCATCAAGGTCATTGAACAGCGCGAATTATCCGACACCGCCGCCGACCGACTTGAAGTGCCCCACGCGTCGCCCCAAGCCATCGTCATCAAACACGGTGCAGCAACGTGGAATGCATCGCACTACGACATTTCGGAAGACGCCCTCAACCACCAGGCGACCCACTCCTAGGCGACCGTCCGTCTGGGTCGACGCGTCCCGGTCATCGCACTCATGGTCCAGGCGCCGCAGCGCCGGGGCCTCACCGCTTCCCGCCCACCGGCTCTATCATTCGTCCTAGGCGCACGACCCAGGGCGTGGTCTTTCGTTCCGCGGTCAACAGCGGAATGCCCTTCTTCTGAGCGAGCGCGATGAACACGGCGTCATACATCGTCGCCCCCAGTTCTAGTGCCGTGGCCAGCACCTCACTTCGCTCGGGCTCAGCCACCTCGAGCGGTGCATTCAAGTGGACGTCGTAAATCTCCCGAGCAAGGACCGGCTCCACTTCGCCACGACGGACATAGGTGCGTAGAACGTTGCCCAGCTCCCAGAAGTGGAGCGAGGGCACGAGTAAGCGAACGTCCTGCTCCAATACGCGGGTCCGCCATTGGCGTGCTCCGCAACTAAATCGTTCGGGCAGATACCAGGCCACCGCGACACTCGTGTCGAGCACGAAGGATTTCACACGCGTTCCCGGTCCGCACGAAGCAGCTCGGTCGGCCGCTCGCGCAGCCGAAGCCCTTCGAGCCGAGACTCTCGAGCCGCTCGCCATACGTGGCCCGGCGACGCTCCTCGGCCTTTACCGCGACATACGTAGCAAGCGCTTCCTCGACCAGCGCACGTCGAGTTCTTGCGCGTGAATACTGCATCGCCTCCTTGACCAGGTCGTCGTTCAGACCGGATGACGTACGAGCCGCCTCTTCTGCCGGAACGAGACTCGGCGGGGCGAAGGAAGACGGTAGCGCCGGTGAGTTGAGGTCGGACCTTACCTCGACGATCGCGTGTTCGCCACCACGACGCGGGGCAAGCGTGCAAGCACGTAGGTAATGTGACCACCCGGTGGCATCAGGTAGCCATGAGGGGTGCTCACGGGAATATGAAGTATGTCGCCGGCACCGACCGGATGTCGGACACCGCCCGCGATACCGGTGCCTAGGCTCCCGGTTCTACCCAACATTTCTCCTCCGACCTGAACATACCCTTCGCCGCTGATCACAAACACCACGTCAATGATCTCGTCGTGGATTTCAGGGGCACCGTCAGCGTCTCGGTGGATGTGCCGAAAGCGATGCCCACCGTCGGGATGGCCGTAGTCGGCCAGAGTCTCACGAGACGAATGGTCGGGTCTCATGTCAGTCGCGAGGGCGTTCCGACGACGGGTGAGTTCTGGCGCGCTCCAGAGCGCAAAGCCAGCGGGATTGAAGGACAGGGTCGGCGCGTCGGCACGGAGAACCGGCTCACCGGTGAACGCGGGAAAACGAACGAGCACGTAGGTCACATGGCCACCTTCCGGCACAAGATAGCGATGGGGAGTATTGGCAGGGATGTGCAAGATAGTGCCCGGCCCGACTGGATATTCGATGCCGCCGGTGATGGCGTCGCCGCGATACTCCCCATTGCTCCCGACGGGGCTGACCATGTCACCCCCGACCTGGAGCGTCGCGTTCCCACTCTGGACAAACACGACGTCTTCGATGTGCTCGTGCTGCTCGGGTGCTCCGTCGCCGTCGCGACGGAGCAAACGGAATCGATGCGACCTTTCGGGAATGCCGTAGTCCGCGAGAGTCTCGCGAGCAGAGTCGTCGGGGCCCACTCGCGTGGCCAGCCCGTCATCCCGCCGAGCGAGTTCGGCCGCGCTCCAGCGGACGAACCCAGGGGGCTCGGTCTGCACGACTGGCGTCAGGAGGAAGGCAAAGACGAGGACAACGAGTGCGATAGCCATTGTTCTGTTCGGACCTCTATTCCGGGTCTTATTCCGGTCGTTTCCAGCCTCTCGAATTCTCCCGACGAGGACGAAACTATTCTTCGCTTTTCTCGACCGCCCGCGACGACGCCAGCAGATTGGTCATCCCGTAGTTCCCCTCGTGACACGCATACTCATACAAGGGACCATCGGTGGCACGCCACGGCACTTCGCCTGACCACGGACTGGTCCACACGGTCGGGTCGGACACGGTGAACTGGTAGGCGATCGCGTCCTCGCCAACGCGGGTAAGGCGCTCGACCACATGGCGGTTCACGTGTGAACCCAGATAGTCGGCCTGCTCGTAGAAGTTTTTCGTTTCGACGATGAGCGTATCCCCTTCCCACCGACCGCGAGAGACACCGAGCCATTGACGCATCCGGTCCGGGAGCTCCGGTCGCGTCGTCACCGGAATGATCCGCACGTCATGAATCTGTTCCTGGAAGATGGCGACAACTCCTGGGGATTGGACGATATGGACGTGATTGTTATAGCCACTCGACGTGATCGGCACCGGGCGATAGACAAGACAGCGGTCACCCAGGTCCATATCTTCGGGACCGTGCGCCGGCACCCGTCCGCGTTTCGCCGCTCGTAGCCGTTGGGCTTCCGCCGTCGCCGCATACGCCACCGCCTCTGCGGCGCGCGCCGGCAAGCGCCCGTCAGCCGGTTCTGTGATGAGAGACGTCCGGCCAGACGACACGCCGCGGTCCCACCAGAACTGGTTGTAGGCCAACGCGACATCTTCCTCGCGAGTGAGACCGCCCCGACGCTCAGACGTGGCCCGCGTCTCTGAGGCGAGGTTGGCCGCAGCGACTTCCTCAGCCGTCAACCGCTCTCGGCCGGCGAACTCGGCCGGTCGTTCCAGCGGAGTGATGGTCCCGTGATTCCAAAGGCCCTGGAGATCCGGCTCACCCCAGGGCGTCCGTGGCGCCGACCCGGGCGCGTCTGACGAGGCCGACGACGCCGACTGGGCCCCGGCCGGCGTGACCAACGTCCCCAGCAACAGGCCCGCAAGCAGCACGAATGCCAGTCGACTCGCGAGCCAAACAGTTGTTGAACGAGACGCCGGTTCATCCGACGTGAACGAATTACTGCGAGACGTCATGACCATCCTCCCGGGCTATTCTGTCATCGTTGGCAGATGGAGTTCAGATGAATCGGCGACCCAGATGGCCGCCGTCCTCAGTAGTGGGCCGCTCTCGGCACGCTCTTGCGGCTCGCACTTCGCACTCCAGGCGTCACACCGCCGTCGAGATGAGGCCAAAGCCTTGGGTTTCGCAGGCCCGCCTGGCACAAGCCGCGGCGCCGAGTCGTACCGGCTTGCATGGCGAGAGCGGGAACGCGGCGCCCGACGGCGCTGCGGGCACGAGGATTGACTTCATCTCGACGGCGGTGCAGTAGCACGGACTCTAGGAGACACAATGTCAGGATTTCACAAACTCGGCACCGGGCTCGCTCTTGCTCTTCTGCTGGTCGGGTTCCTCACTGGCTCACCGGAGACTGCATCTGGGCGTGCACCCCAGGCTACAGAGGCCGCGCACTGGTTCGAAGGCGCCACGCTCGTCATCGGGGATGGCACGGCGCCTGTTGAGAATGCTGCGTTTCTCGTCGAGGACGGAGTCTTTTCCTGGGTGGGCGAATCGGGCGACCGGATGGCGCCGGGCTCCGCCACGCGCGTGGACCTGACCGGCAAGACGGTCACCGCGGCGTTTATCGACGCGCATCAACACATAGGGCTCACAGACATCAAGGACGGCACACACAGCAAGGACAATTACACGCGACACAACCTCATCGAGCACTTGCAGCGGTCCGCCTATCACGGCGTCGCCGTAACGATGAGCCTCGGACTCGAAACCGATGAAGCGCTCGCGTTTCGATTGCGCGACGAGGAGTTCTCGAATGCCGCGCGATTCCTCACCTCGGGGCGCGGAATCGCGGCGACGCCGATGGCCGGACCACAGCAAGCGTATCGCCTGGGTATTCCGCGAGGCGCACTCACCGAATCCGAAGGACGCGCCGCCGTCGATACGCTCGACGCGCACGGCGCGCGCCTCGTCAAGATCTGGGTCGACGATCGCGGCGGCACCGTCCCCAAGCTCGCGCCTGAGGTCTACCGGGCGATCATCGACGAAGCGCACGGCCGCGGCATGCAGGTTGTGGCTCATGTCGGGACCACGAGCGCGCTGGACGACGCCAAACACCTCATACAAGCCGGCATCGACGGCTTCGCCCACACGGTCCGCGACCGAGACATCGACGAGGAATATGTGACGCTGGCAAGAGAGCATCCGGATGTCTGGACCATTCCAAACCTGCCGGGATCACCGGTCCTCGTCGACGACCTGGACTGGCTCGCCGAGACACTCCCCGCGTTTGAGATTGACAGGCTCCGCGAACAAGCTCTGCGCCTGAGCGCAGAAGGCCCCGAGGACTCGTTTACGCTTCAATGCCGAAATCTGGCCCGGAATCATGCCGCGGGTATGGTCATTGGTATGGGGACCGACTCGGGGGTCAGTGTGGCGTGGACCACGCACACCGAGTTGCGCGACATGGTGACGTGCGGGCTGACGCCACACGAAGCGATCATGGCCGCAACGCGGGTCAACGCAGACATCCTCGGTCTCGACCAGCTCGGTACGGTGGCGGTGGGAAAAAGCGCGTCGTTTGTCGTCTTTGATGCGAACCCGCTCGACGACATCCGCAACACGCGACGCATGTCGCGGGTGTATCTCGCGGGTGTCGAAGTCGACCGGCGGGCCCTACGGGCCTCGTTCCGAGACGGCGTGGACTGAGCGCTTCACTTGGTGCGGCGCCCTAGCGCACCCGGGTCGGGTGCTGAGCACATGGCGGCCAGAGCCGGTCCCGACGATGATCCGCCGTGTGCGCCCCCGGAGTCCGGTCGTGGCGGTTCTTTACCAGAGCCACCACTCTTCGCTGATCAATATATAGAAGCCGAGAATCAGGTTGCTGACACCGTGCGCTCCCACGTGGGATAGATCGGTACCTCCAACTTCAGCAGCCCTTCGCAGACGTCACGAACGATGCTCCGCACATCGCCCAACAAACCTCTGAATGCTTTCAGGGGTTTGTCCTCGCGCAACAGCACCGAGCCGCTCCTCCAGTGCTCGCATCGCTGCGTGCTGCGTCCTGACGGCGCGACTGACGGTCGTCGCGGTCATCGGCTCGATCGCCAGTCGGTTGAGAAACGCGTTGAGATTGAGAAACGGCTTCTCGATTTCAACCCGGGCGGACTCAACCGCGCGTGCGTGCGCGTCCGTCCAGCTGTTCTTCCGCTGCTGTTTGTCCAAGAGTCGCTTGAAGTCAAACGCCACGAGTGGTCGAAGCTTCTGCAAGAGCACGTCGTTCACCCGCTCGAGCCCTTTGGCGCCCGTCGGAAACAATGCCCCGGCCGCCAGCTGAGCGACTTCCTCGAGATCGAGTAACCAACTATTCAACGCGGCGTCGGTCACTCGCTCTCGGTCTGAGACGAGCCCGTCGAGGCGGTTGAGAGGCTTGATGAGATTTCGTGTCTCCTCCTTCAGTCGGCGCTGAAGATCGACAACGTCAAACGCTATTTTTTTAAGCTGCTCGACCGAATTGAGTAGGGTCGCAACCCCCAGAGGCGCCTCGCCGACGGCCTTCTCGATTTTCTTTCGGGAGTCCGCCGCCACGCCCGTCGACGCCTTGAGTGGCTCGTCCAGCTCCGCAAGTTACTGATCGCGTTGCCCAAGACGCCAACGCACTTTCGTGTAGTAGTCGGTCATGACCCGTTTCGCGCTCATGTCCCGTCCTATCTGCGGTTCTGGGTAGCCGAATCCGCTCGTTTTCGTCCTTCTCGTACGCGGGCGTATCTGCACAAGGCAGGCGCCTGTATCTGCAGCGCAGCTATCAGCAGCGCAGGTATCTGCAAAGACAGGCACACGCCCACGGTGACACCGCAGTGTAATGCGTCCGATGCTACGATCAACTCGATCGTCTGGCGACTCAAAGACTCCGTGGCTCGAGAGTCCGATGTAGTCACGCCGTGTGCGATTCGCCCGCTACAACAGTGCTGACGGCACGAACGAAAGTCTTGGTCCTTGCCGTCAGGCCAGAGGCTCTTAAGAGGCGTCGATGTCAGCAAAAAACACTCAACAAGACAGCAATAGTCAGGACCCAATCGTAGCGGCGGCCCAACGCCATCGCGTGGAACGCGACAAGGGCTATCGAGAGCGAGCGCTCAAGATATATCCCTGGATCTGTGGGCGATGCGGTCGCGAATTTAGCGGCAAGAAACTTCGGGAGTTGACGGTCCATCACAAGGACCACAACCACGACAACAATCCACCCGATGGCAGTAACTGGGAATTGCTGTGTCTCTACTGTCACGACAACGAGCACGAGCGACAACAAGTTGCCGACGCGTATGAGGGGGCAACCCCCAGCCGGGACCGAGAGCCAACGTCGACCTACAAACCATTCGCCGCTCTTGCGAACCTGATGAAACGCAAGTCATAGCCAGGCTGCTCCGCCGCTACCCAGAGCCGCGTCGGGTCACGTTTCACGGACCACCGGTCAGAGACCGATACGCCGACAGCACGTCGGCGACAATCTGCTGTTGCCGACCCGCCGAGAACGGACCGGTCCCCACCTCCAGCGTGCGAACCACACCGGCGCTCATCGGCTTCCAACGAGAGACAAAGAGAGGCGATGCATACCCGGCAAACACCGTGATGATGTTTTTTCCGAGCGCGCCGGCTATGTGCTGGCCGAGCGAGTCGTACCCGATGTACAGGTCGCTAAGACGCACGAGGGCCGCGAATCTGGCAACCGACCCTTCGAATAGAAGGAGTCGACCCACGGCTCTCCTGCTGTCAGCGTTCGCGGGCATCCAGCGTTCAGTGGCACCCAGCACGCAAAAACCCTCGGCGCGTGCGACGTTGGCGATCTCGGCCGCGCGTCTCAACTCAGTTCGTCCCGCCCCACTGTCAACAATCACCGACGCCCCGTCCAGCAGCAGGTGGCGGACCACCTCCTGCTCAAACAGGGACGCCCCAAACGAGCCGTCACTCACCCGCTTTGCCTCGTTGCCACCCACGCCGAGATTGACGCTGACGACAGTCGAGCCCTGTTCGAGCTTCCACTGTCTACGGCATGTCTCTGCAAAATCGTCGTCAGCACCCGAAAGACAGATTCTTGGCGACACCACCGCCTCATTGGCATCCTCACCGAATCGTGTCGCAAGCCACCGGACCACGTCCTCTCCCTGGCTCGCCGCCGGACGCCTCGTCTCAGGCGAGACAGTGCCGCGCCAGAAGTGATAATCGGTTGGCTCGTCAGCGGGTGGCATCGCCGGCAACACCCCGGACTGCAACAATCGGGAATCGAGGTCGATGACGAGATAACGTGTGCCGCGAGGCCGCGCGGTTACCGCTTCTTCCATGGCATCAACAAGGGAGAGCCAGGCCAAGATACGTCTCGTGACAACCTGTCGGCGTCCGTAGCCTGCATCGATCACCCGGGCTCGCTCGATGTCGCCGATCAACAGTTGCGCGTGCTTCGGGTCACCGACAAACACGATGTCTGCGTCCGGAAACTTCCGTGCGGCCGTCTGGAGAACCGAGGTCGTGAGGAGGATGTCGGCGCCGAGCGTGACGCGCGAGAGCACGAATACCAAACCGACGTCAGCCCCTGGGCCCGACTGCCGATCGTTGCTCTGTGCAACGCGGTCGACTCGGGTCAGAAGATCCGTCTCATCGACAAGCCCCCAGGCGGCGAGTCGCGCATCGAGCATCCTCCCCTGCGGCAAGGACCTGACCCGGGTGACGACGCGCGCCAACACCTGCTCCAGCGCTCTCCGGTCCCGAGGGACAAACGTGTCCGCCAAACGCTCGACGACACCAGTAAACAGCAGTGAGGTGCCTGCGGCGGAGACATCGGGATCAGCCTGGAGGGCAAGATCGATCACCGGCTCCAACACACCAACCCCTGTCGTGCCGTCGCCATGACCATCCATGAACGTCCGCACCAAACGCTGGGCTTGGCGCACGCGCGCATCGTCGGCCGGTGTCGAGGTGATGGTCCCGCTCCCGGACATTCTGATGTGCGACGAACCCTGTCCCCGACCGCCAGCGTCTCAATGCACCGTCAGCGGTGACATCAGCGCCAACGGTTCGCCCGGACGAAACAGTCGCATCGGGCGGGTGGCAATTGCCGCAAAGCGGTCGGTCGGCGATGCCAGCCATCCAGCCACACTGGCCCGGAGACCAAACTCATTGTTGACCAGCTCGAAAAATGACAGAGGACGCGGATACGCGACCAGTCTCACGCCACGGTCGCTGTCGATCCCGGCGCGCTCCTTGGCCAATTCAACCGCTCGCCGCATGCCACCGAGTTCGTCGACCAGGCCAAGGTCAACCGCTTGCCGGCCGGTCCAGACCCGGCCCTGCCCCACCGCATGGACCTCGTCTCTCGTCATATCGCGACCAGCCGCCACTCGCTGCAGAAACGTCTCGTAGATCGAATCGATCTGCTGCTGCACCCGCTCGCGCGTCTCCGCCGAGTATGGCGCGAACGGAGAGTTCATCGCGGACATCGCACCATCGTTGACGCCTTCGATATTGACACCGAGCTTCTCGAGCGCCCGGCCATACGCAAGCTTCC
Organism: Vicinamibacteria bacterium; assembly: GCA_963579735.1. Classification (GTDB taxonomy): domain Bacteria; phylum Acidobacteriota; class Vicinamibacteria; order Vicinamibacterales; family UBA8438; genus CAUZIB01. The sequence continues at coordinate 36,208 of CAUZIB010000002.1, forward strand.
CTGCCACGACGCCAATCGACCCCGTAAGCGTCCCAGGCTGCGCGACGACGACATCCGCTGGGGCAGCGACGTAATAGCCGCCAGACGCGGCGACATCAGACATCGACGCGATGACCGGTTTCTTTTCCGTCGCAAGACGAACTTCGCGCCAGATAATGTCTGACGCGATAGCCGCGCCGCCGGGACTGTCAATGCGCAGAACAATCGCCTCAATCGAATCATCATCTCGAGCCGACCGAATCGCACGAGCGGTCGCCTCCGAGCCCATCACCGCCCCGCCGGTTCCATCAAACCCGCTGCCGCCAAACGTAATCGCTCCCACCCCATAGACCACGGCGAGACGGGGTCCGTTGTCGAGACCGAGCGAGCTCGGGTCGAGCTGACGATAGGTCGAATAATTCAGACGGTCCGTTGGCTCCTCGTCCAACCCCAGCTCGGCCAAGAGCTCGTCCTCATAGACCAGGCCATCGACAAGTCCACGCGCGACCGCCGTTTCTGGCAAGAACGGCCCCTCATCGATCAGCCCGCGCACGTCCGCCTCAGTCATCTGCCGCCCGTCCGCGACGCCGCTGACCAACTGGTCATACAGATCGCGGTTCAGCGCCTGGCTCATCTCTCGGTGCTCAGGGGTAAACGTTGTCTCCGTATACAGGTTCGAAGCGGTCTTGAATTCGCCGGCGTGCAGCATGTCCGGGTGCACCCCAAGCAAGTCCAGCGCGTCGCGCAAGAACACGTCGTAACTAGCAACCCCCACCAGGTCCAGCGGACTGCTGGGGGTCAAAAAGATCTTGTCCGCCGCTGTCGCCAAGTAATACTGCTGCCCACCGCCGTATTCCAGATACGACACAAGGGGTTTCCCCGACTCCTTAAAGTCGAGCATTGCGTCACGGATTTCTTGAAGCTTGCCCCACAGCCCAAGACGAATCGGAGGCACCACCACCACGGCCTGCACTCGATCGTCCACTTTCGCTTTGCGGAGGGCGTCGACGACCGACTCGACAGTATCGCGTCGTCCGGCCATCAGCTGTCCGACAATGTCGTTCGGTACGCGCTCGACCAGATCAGAAGGAACCCGAAGCCAAAGAACCGACCGCGACTCCACCCGAGGCCCCCTCGTCGCCACCAGATAGGTGGCCACGACAACGCTCATAGAAACGGCGACCGCAAACAGAACGAAGACCAAAACGAATCGAGCTCCACGAGAAACAGCCACGTCGGGACCTCCTCACAGGGACAATGACTACCATCCCGAGTATAGGTGGACTAATCCCTTCGTGGCTTTTTACTCGACGTAGAACGGGATGCTACACTGGACGGTCCATCACCCCACCACCACGCGGAAGTGGCGGAACTGGCAGACGCGCTAGCCTCAGGAGCTAGTGCCTCACAAGGGCGTGGGGGTTCGAATCCCCCCTTCCGCACCATCGATCGAGCCCGTAACGACGGGGGTCAACGCACATTTTTACCGGGGCTTCGCCCTGGGTCGCTGGGGCCGTCTGGGGGTCGAGTGTGCGACGAATGTGCGACGAAAGCGCTCAGTGGTCCACCGACGCTCCGCCAGAGTTACACGGCCACGAAGAGTTCCACCGTCGTCCCAGAACGCTACGGTTACTCTGGAGGACCACTGATGCCGGGATGGTTGGGCGAAGCCAACACTTTGGCTTCTCGTTCAAAGCGGGCGAGGCGATCTGGATCAGAGGTGAAGGCCTCAGGCAGCACCTTGAGCGCCACGTCCCGGTCGAGCGTGGTATCCCGCGCTCGATACACCTCGCCCATCCCGCCTTCGCCGATCTTGGCGGTGACGCTGTAGGGGCCGAGGGTGGTGCCTGGCTGGAGCTGCATCAGCGATTCATTCGGCGTGGACTGGCGAATGGCCTCTACCTCCCGTCCAGGATTCGGTTCCACTCGTCCACCTGCTCCTTCTGCGCCGCAAGAAGCGAGGCAAAGTCGCCCTCGATAACGATTGTCGTCACAACATCATCTTGCGCGATGGCATCTACGATGTCCTGCCCTGAAGAGACTTTGCCGAAAATGGAATGGACGTCGTCCAGGTGGGGGGTAGGCACGTGAGTGATAAAGAACTGGCTTCCGTTGGTGCTCGGTCCTGCGTTAGCCATTGACAATGTGCCAGCCGAGTTGTGCCGAAGCGAGGAACTGAACTCGTCGGCGAAGCGGTAGCCAGGTCCCCCGCTCCCGGTGCCGGTTGGGTCGCCTCCCTGAATCATGAAATTGGCAAGGACACGGTGAAACTTCAGCCCGTCGTAGTAACCCCGCTGTGCCAGGTTGACGAAGTTCGCGACCGTCAAAGGGGCCTCCGCCGGAAAGAGCGTCACATGGATGTCACCCTTCGTCGTCGTGATGACGGCTGCTAGTTCGCTCGTTTGGATGGCCGCGATGGGCACTAGGGTCGGACCTCCACTGAACGCTGCGAAAACCGCAACCATGGCCAATAGTCTCGTAACCTGCATTGATTCCTCTCTTTCGATAGTCACACTTGCGACGGAGACGACCTCTGTCGTCGGCATCGGGACCGTCGTCATCACGGACGAACTGAGACTCATGTCAGTCGAGCTCGGTGTCTCTGGCCCGATACACTTCGCCCATGCTGCCTTCGCCGATCTTGGCGGTGACTTGGTATGGGCCGAGGGTCGTGCCGGGTTGAAGTGGCATCGTTTGCTGATCGTTCAGAGATGTCCAATTGTCAATGACGGTTAGATGGCGAGGAACGGGTCTCTGCGTCGCGCCTCACCGATCTCGGCTGTCAGCGTAGTACCGGCGTATCCTCCTTGATCGTCTCGATCACCTGGATGTCTTTCAGCGTCATCGGATCGACTTTCAGCGGATTGTCTGACAGCACGACAAAGTCGGCCAGCTTCCCCACCTCGATAGAGCCTTTGGAGTCCTCCTCGAAGAACTGGTAAGCCGCGTTGAGCGTGCTGGCCTTCAACGCCTCCATGACCGATATTCTCTGCTCGGGACCAATGACCTTCCCGCTTCGGGTGACCCGATTGACAGACGCCCAGATCAGCATCATCTGGTCAACCGGATGGATAGGGGCATCGTGATGAATCGTGACCGACAGGCCGCGGTCGAGTGCCGACCGTGCCGGATTCAGGCGGGCGGTACGTTCCGGTCCGTAGATGACCTCGTGGTGAAAATCACCGAAGTAGTAGTTGTGGGCGACCTGAAACGTTAGCGTCACGTCGAGCGTGCTCAGTGTATCCAGCTGATCCTCCTGTGCCTGTTGGACATGGATCAGTTGGGTGCGTCGGTCATCACCGGGCACGGCGGCTTCGGCGGCTTGCACGGCCGCGATGGCCTGGGCAACCGCCGCATCGCCCAGCGCGTGAATATGAACCGGGGTGCCGGCCCGGTAGTACGCCTCCACCTGCGCGTCGATCTCCTCTTGGTTCCCGTAGCGCGGATAGCCTCGATATCCCTGTTCACCGGGCTGCTGCTTGAAATACGGGTCGCGTAGATAGGCAGATCGGCCGGGTGAGCCGCCGTCGAGGATCATCTTACTGCCACCCACTCGGAAACGGTTGACGTACTCGGCTGAATACGTCTGGTCGGACCCGGCCGCAATGACATCAAGGGGCAGCCGCTGCTGGCGAGCCATCTCGCGCAACACGCCCCCTGAGCCTCCCATATTCGTCACCGTGGTGAAGCCGTGCGCCGCGTACTCCTTCAGCGCGCTGTCCATACGCTGTAAGGCGTCGTCCCCTGGCTCGACATCGAATCCTGCGGACAACCTCCTCACCACACCCTGGGCGCTCTCCTGCAGGATCCCGTTCGGCTCACGGCTGTCTGGCAAACGGAGGATGCGGCCACCCGGAGGATCTTCCGTCTCGGCTGAAACGCCCGCAAGCTCGAGCGCCTTGCTGTTCACCACCACCTGATGCCCCGAAAAGTGTCTGAGCATGACCGGGACGTCGACGCTTACCTCATCGAGATCGAAGCGCGTGGGGTGGCGTCCTTCCGCGAGCATGGAATGGTCGTAGCCCGACCCGACCAGCCATTCGCCGGGTTCAGGGCGTGCGCTTTCGAGGCGCTCGCGAAGGGCACGCTGAATGCTGACGATGCTGTCGGCCGTGCCCGCCGGGGGCGGGTCGGCATTAACCAGCGCGAGCTTGGCCGCGGTCGCGGTCACGTGACTGTGGGAATCGAAGAATCCGGGCAGCAGCGTCGCGCCGGCCAAATCTATCCGTCGCGTCTGACTGTCGGCCAGCGCTTCGGCCTCATCGGAGTCACCCACCATCACGATTCGCCCGTCAACCACCATGACGGCTTCCGCCTCGGGCTGACGGTCATTCATGGTGACAATGTCGCCATTGAAATAGATCGACTCCCTCACTTGTGAGGCGGGCTCTCCCGGTTCGCGGCAGCCGCTCAGCAGTACCGCACACGCACAGAGGACGACCCACGAGTTCGCCTTCCGTCTCGACGCGACCCGTGACCAGGCCAGCACTTTGACTTCACCCTCGAACCGGGCCAATTTATCGGGATCGTCCGTGAACGCTTGCGGCAGCACCTTCAATGCGACACCAGGCCCATTCCACCTTCGCCGATAAGGGCGGTGACGTTGTAGTGGGCGATGCGGGAGCCGACTTCAAGGGCCATGGTCATGCGAGCTCTAATGAGGGGCCATTCTAGCGCGGTGGCTCCAGCGGGACACCACAGAATCGTCTCAAGAATGCGCGCGTGCGGATCCGCAGCCGGTACGCCGGGATCAACCCCCTAGGGCCGGCGTCCGAGGTCAAACGACTGCGGGCGTCCCGCCGGGAACCTCGTATCGGCGCTTCAATTGGCGGCGCGCTCGACTAAACGATCTAGCCAGCTGACTGGCTCCGGGGGGCGCGACCCGCAGCGTCTTGGGTCACATAGTGGCGGCAGCAGGACTGGAGGCAAGATGTTGAGCGAGGCCAGGTAGGCTGTCCACTCGAGGGACGTAGATCCACCCTTCACAGCGGGCGATGTCGATGATGTCCTCCGGAAGCGGCTCAGTTGCGCCGACGTGGACCGCTCGAGCCACGAGGGCCGCGATCAGGGCATCGAAGACATGGTCGGTATCTCGGCACGCGGCCGCCGTGGAGTTATCGAGATCCAACCATGGCGCTACCGCGGAGAGCTGCTCCAATATCGCACCTCGCAATTCAGCGCGCTCCGGCTCCCTCCGCCGTCGGTTCTTGTAGCCCTTGAAAACCAACCCCCAGGTCTTGAGTGCCGCTGCCGGGTAGACCTCGGCGACCTTGCCCGTGACCCCGGACTGATCTACCCCATTCCGCGCGACTGGAGGTCGAACAGGACTCCTGCCGCTCTCAGCGCCGGCACCCCCCAATCCGGTCGGTCGAGACGCTCAGTGGCGATAGGCCAACGTGCTGATGGACCCAGCGGTCGGTCTCCCGACACCGGAGCTTAGGTCGGGGCGCGTTTGGCCAAGGTCGGAACTCGTGGTGCGCGGTGATCGCCTCGACGAATTCCGTCGGCCATCCGAACGGGACGTCGATTCCAGCTCTATCCGCCCGCTCAATCGCATCTACGAGAGCCTCGTCGGCGGCGCCAAGAGCTGCATCGAAGGCCTCGGCCCGCCCAGCTTCCCAACGAATCCAGCAAATGCCAGTCTTCTTGGGGGCCGCGGCGAGGAAGCTGAGTATGAAGAGGAGGCCAACACGTCCCTCAGCCGACGAGACGATCAGTCTGCAGGCACGCGCGCTCGCTCAGGTACTTCTGAAGCATCACCGGGATGTGTGTCGAAACTTGCCCGCTGATGAACTGGACCGAGCCTTGCGCACGATTACGTACGGCGAGCTTTGCCAACGCTCTGAAGAACCGGTCAAACCACGGTTTTCTGGAGTGCCGCTGGGGAGGGTGGAACGATGGTCCGCAAGCAATTCATGGCCGCTTCTCAGCACGTTGGTAGTCAGGAAGGATACAGGGAAGCCCGGCAAAGGCTACGGCCACGCGTCCGGGAATCTGAGTGACTGGCGGTCCGAGGTGGAGGTGTGCATCCGGTTTAGAGGTTATCCACGTGAGCCGCCGAGCCTGGGTTGGTGGCGAAGACTCGGCATTTAATAAACTCCGGCAGACTACCGGCCTTGTTCGGCGACCACCACGGGTGGCTCAATGAATATCCTGACCCTGGCTGCCTGAGAGTCGGTCATTTCCCAGGCCCGACTCCCCTGGGTCGACCTTCCGGTGTCTTTCGAATCGCTTCAACACTTCCCGTTGCCTCACTCCTGTCGTCGCGAGGTATCGGGTCGTTGTGACCACACTCGCGTGCCCCACCCATTGCGCCACGTCGTGTAATGCGACCCCCGGCGATTCCAGCAGTCGACTCGCAAATTCCCGTCTGAGGTCGTGGAAATGGACCCCTTCGACGCCCGCATTGCGTCGGCGCTCGGTTGGCCATGAAGCCGACGGGACGGGACGATCCGGATCGCACGGTCGCGGATGCGCGGCGCCCGAGTGCCTCATCGCGGTGGAAGCGGCGGGACGCGGCCCCTGCTCAGGCGCGATTGAACGCAAGATAGTCGCCAATGGCGAGGACATCGAGCCCGGCCTGCTTCACCGACTCGACGGCTTCCTGCGGCGTACGAATGATCGGCGCCTCGTGCATGTTGAAGCTGGTATTCACCATGATCGAGAAGCCTCGGAGGCGCTTGTACTCGGTGAGGATGCCGAACATCGACGGATTGGCGTCGCGGTCCACAATCTGCGGACGCGCAGTGCCGTCGACGTGCACGATCGCGGCGGCGTTCACCTTGCACTCCTCGGTGACCGCGTACGTTATGGTCATGTAGCGGGCCGCCGTCGACCGCGACTCGTCGTAGCCCTTCAGGAACCGCGGCGCGTCCTCCCGCAGGAGAACCGGCGCGAACGGCATGAACTCGGTCCGGTTCAGCCGATGATTGAGCCAGGTGTTGACGCTCGGGTCGTCGGCCTTGTACAGGATCGAGCGATTGCAGAGCGCACGCGGGCCGCATTCCATCCGCCCCGTGAACCGCGCGACGATCCGTCCGGCCGCTACCTGCTCGGCCGTCTCCCGCTCGACGTCGTCCGATCGGTGCCAGTCGAAGCCGCTGCCCCCAAGCGCCTCTTCGATCTCGCGATCGCCGTAGCCGGTGCCGAGATACACGTCGGCCAGCGGAACATTGCGCGCCGTGCCGCTGCGGGCATTGAACGCGTAGCACGCGCCAACTGCGAGGCCGCCGTCGCCCATGTGGGGGAACACGTAGAGATCGCGGAAGCCGAGCTCGAGAATCTTCTGGTTGAGCCGCACGTTGGCCATTACGCCGCCGCTCAACACGATCCGGGTCGCCGCGATGTCCGGGATGTTATCCGCGAGGAAGCGAACGACCACCTGTTCGAGGACCTGCTGAACTCCGGCCGCGATGTCCTCCCTGCTGAAGCGTTCGAGCGCCTTCGACAGATAGGCGAGCTCCGGCCGGTGGTAATAGCCGCGCACCAGCGCGGATCGCCTCCTGGCGGAGTACGTCAAGCGCTCACCGATAATCTTCGCCGTCTCGGCCGGATTGCCCATCGCCGCCAGTCCGGTGACCTTGCCTTCATGCCGCGTCGGCGTGAAGCCGAGGAGCGCCGTGATGTACGCGTAGTGATGCGCGGGTGAATGGTAGGCGGGGATGGTCCTGCGCAGCCTCATTCGGCCGCCGGCGCACGCGTAGATCCGCGACGAGAAGCAGTCGCCGAAGGCGTCGATCGAGACCGCGTAACAGCGATCGAACCCGGACGCGTAGTACGCCGATGCGTTGTGGCACAGATGGTGGTCGAGGTATCTGATCGGCGCGCGGATCCCGAGCGCCCGGAGGGCCGACTTGAACGTCGCGTGATCGTTGAAAACCCGGTCGATCCGGTTGCCGAAGAACGCGCGCAGCAGATAGGCGAACGGCAGGTAGCCCAGCAGCACGCGCAGGAGGCCGACGCGCGACAACCAGCCCGACACCGCGTACCGGCCGCCCTTCGCATCGACCCCGTTCTCGTACGGAAAGTTCATCAGGCCGCCGACGGCCACCGCGTCGATGTCCGAAGCCGTGACGCCGGCGAGCCTCAGACACTCCGCCACCGCCTGCGCTGGAAATCCCGAGTAGCTCTTCACCCGGTTCATCCGCTCTTCGTTGACGGCGGCGGCCACGCGCCCGTCGACGAGCACGGTAGCGCCCGAGTCGTAGCTGGACGACACGCCGAGAATGACGCGCTGTGTCGAGTCGGGCATCAACGGACGTTTCGGCGGCCGACCGCGCGGATCGCGCGGTCGCACCCCGCGGCCACACTGGCCGCACGGCCGTCGATGGCGCGTGCGATCCGATCGCGCGGCGACATCGGCTCGGGCACCCACCATTCGGGGTGGGTGAGCACGTGCAGGCGGTCGTCGCGCTGAGCGAGAAGCCACGACGAAACAATGTGCGACACTGGAGATCACACCGATCTGCGTCGCAACGTCACAGACGCCTCAAGATGCAAGACTCGTTATCGGAAGCGGTGGATCGGCCTGCTGCGCAGCGTCGCGCCATTCGTACCGGTGGGACAGTCCACCGACACGCGGCAGCGCGACGACCTTCGCTCTGGGTGACGGGCGCGGATGACTGAAGTAGCCGCGAGGCTCCCCTACCCCGATCAATTCGGACGATGTCTATCGCCATCAGAAAGTAAGCGGATTACGCACTCAGGCTGCCTCGATTGGACGGATCCGTCCTTCCACCTGTGGCCAGATGTCACGCTTCGCCCGACGCAGGTCGTAATCGACCTGCAGCCCGCTCCAGAGCTCCGCGGATGTGCCGAAATACTTGCCCAGGCGTAGCGCCGTATCCGCCGTGATCGCGCGACGCCCATGGACGATGTCATTGATGCGCGCCGGCGGCACGTCGATGTCCCGGGCCAGACGATTCTGGCTGATCCCGAGCGGCTTCATGAACTCCTCGAGCAGAATCTCGCCAGGCCAGATGAGGTCAAGCTTCTTTCCCATAGCTCCAACCCTCTCCGCTAGTTCGTCGATAGCTCAGTGGTAATCGACGATTTCGACGTCTCGAGCATCGCCGTCCTTCCACCTGAAGCAGATGCGCCACTGATCGTTGATGCGAATGCTGTAGCGGCCAGTTCGGTCTCCCTTCAACCGTTCGAGACGATTCCCCGGCGGCACACGCAGGTCGACGAGCGACCGCGATCGGTGGAGAACAGCCAGCTTGCGACGGGCGATCCGCTCGATCTGACGATATCGAGCGACGTCGTCGTCGCGGAACAGAGCCTCCGTCCGCTTGTCCCGGAAGCTCCGAATCACGATCTCAGATTATTCCGTGTATCGGAATTCGTCAATAGTAATAGTTGGACCGAGCGAGTCCGATACCATCTCACGGCCAGCGGACCGTTGAGCCGTGAAGATACAGTCCCCCGGAACCGCTGCCGGGCGACCGTCGGCTGACAAATGGCGGACAATCCGTGGTAGCGTGGTCAGATCGTCGGGGCCATTGGCCGCGTTCCGTGTCGGGACAATCTGCGTCCGCCACGCGGACCGGGCGCCGAGCCCGCCGTATCACGGGACAAGACTGATAGGCGGCCGCGGGGTGATGGCCACCAACCGCTCCAGCAGCTCGAGCGGGTCGAAGACCAGATGGGTCATGCCATCCGACACGACGAGGAAATGCACATCTTCTGACAGTTGAGGGCCATCGCGCCCGGGTGACCCACCCGTTCCATTCGCGGTTCGGTCAGGAACTCGACGTTGTTGATCGCCGGTCCTTCCTGGACCGGGAATGCGTCGACCTCGAGGTAGAGCCGGGACGTGTTGGGCGCCTGGACGTGGCGTGGACCACGCCTGGGGCCAACCGATCCGTTTGTCGCGCGCTCCGCCGGACGATCGCTGTTGCATGGCGAAGCTCACGCGGGCGTGGTCGTGCCGCAGGCTCACGTCCAGGCGCTTCTTCCAGGCCCGTTATAGGTCACACCAGCGGCCATAGCCGTAGCCGTCCGGCCGCCGCTCGCGATATTCCTGCCACAACAAAGACAGCGTCACCCCTTTCCGAGTGAGCTCTTGGCGGATCGCGGGCCAGTCGGGCATCGTCCGGCCCCGCTCCGTCGCCACCCGTCCCGCGGGAAAAAGGCGCGCCTCCAGGGCGGCGTCATCCAGCGCCTCGACCTCCGCCCACTCGAGGCCAGACACGCGGAACCGCACCAGGTCATCCCACACCGTCGGCTGGCCCAGCCACACCGGCCGGACTCAATCGGAATCACTAGACCGGACTCGATCGGAATCGGTGACCGGATTTCATCGGTCGAGGCAACTGCTGCCCGGCTCGCCGAAGAGTCCTGTGGAAACCCTCGAACCCATGATGTCGCTCCTTCTTCGCTCGAGAACCAAAGGGTCGTGACTATCACACCTGAGGGCCTGTGCGAGGGCTTCGGTCAACCAAGTTTCCGAAGAGCGGAGGTTAAGGAGATCGCAGGAACGCCTTGAGCCCGAAGGTCAACACGAGCACGGAAGTCACGGCGCACACAATGCCCCAGAACCAGTAGGGAAGAAACAGCGCGGACGCCATTTGCGCCACGTCAGACGGCGCCTCCCCCGCGGTTTGCGTAAACAAGTAGTCGCTGCGGGAAAACACGCTCAAGCTGAGCTGTACGGCCATGAACGCGAGGACTCCCTGGGCAACCCGCGCACTAGATTTCATGCCAAGGTAGACACACGCGACGCCGAGCCCACCCACGAACACCCAGCTGAACAGGCTCCGCGCGATGACCACAAAAGCGACCAACGTCGCCACGCCAAAGCCGAGCAAACCCACGTGGGCGGTCTTGGGGTGCCTAGCGAGCCGGAAAAACACTCCGGCCAACACCGCGGGTCCGACTAACCCGCCCGCCGCGGTAGCGGCACTGGAAAACCGGCGGTCCGGAATCCGCAAATAGGCCACTCCCGATCCATCGAGGGACATGACGAACGCGTCGAACTCGCCACCAACGAACAGCGCCGTGATCCCGTGTCCCATTTCGTGCGCGTAGGTGGACAGCAGCACGAGGGGATAGGCGAGGTAGTACCCGTATGGCACAACGTAGAGTGCCAGCGTGACCGCGACGGCGAAGAGGAGCACGCCAGGGCCGCGGCTGTCTCTTGTTCGAGTGTTAGTGACCATACGCGCTGGATAATGGAACCGGGGGTGGGACTGAGAACTCGATAGGTATGAAATCCGATAGCGCGGACGGGAAACGAAGCGTCCACTCTACGAGACGCCAAGCCACTCGTCCGAGACCCCTGTCTTAGCTGCGACGTGAACGGACGCTCACCGGACGAAACGGTAGCCGGGAGGCTGTTGGTGCGAGCCGGCCGGACCCCGGCGTCGCCGGCATACCAATCCACATTGCCAGGACGTTCGCCAGCTTGGAGAACCGCTGCCGGCGGGCGGGTCGGGCGGCGGCTAGCCACGTCACCGCACGACCCTCGCTGAGATCAGGCCAGGTCAAAGCGATCGAGGTTCATCACCTTGCCCCACGCCGCCACGAAGTCCCGCACAAACGCCTGCTGCGAGTCATCACAGGCATAGACTTCCGCGAGCGCTCGGAGCTGGGAGTTTGAACCGAAGACAAGGTCCACGGCAGTGCCAGACCACTTGAGCGCACCCGTCCCCTGATCGCGACCCTCGAACACGTGCTCCGATGTGGAGGACGACTGCCACGTGGTGTTCATGTCGAGCAGGTTTATGAGGCCCGCCCAACACCGGGCATTTAGTGTCGCTCGCCATGTTCTCTCCAATCGTGCTCTGCACTTTTTTCCCAAGCTGCGCTGTCTACAAGAATCATGAATCCTTGGACAGCGATGATACACACGCCGTAGAGTTCCCGAATAGCACCACCCGGCCGCATCACAAGCACTCGAGAGAGACGTTTTCTACAAAGGCGTGTCCGACGACTCCCTGTAGCCGTCTCGCCTATAGTCTCCACCATCGACCATGGGTGAGGCTAACCTGGGCCTTCCCATATAATCAGCCTGCGGCTGTGGCCCGTATCGGATAAATGGTATGTCTGTGGCGAGCGCGGCGCCCGGTCTGGCCAGGCGTGACGAGCGCGCATTGGCGGGGCCGCCTCCTCTTGTAGCACGTGCATCCGGACAAACGACGTGCAACGCTGAAAGAGAAGAGAACCCGATGAAACGACAACCTCGTGTACTAATGCTCGTGCTCCTAGTCATGACCGCGACTCATGTCTCACAGGCTGACGATCACTGGCCGCAATTCAGGGGCCCAGGAGCCCAAGGCGTCTCGGACGAGGCAGGTCTTCCTACCAGCTGGAGTACGACCGAGAACGTTGCCTGGGTTACCGATATTCCCGGTCTTGGGTGGAGCTCACCCATCGTGTGGGACGATACCGTGTTCCTGACCACTGTGGTGAGCTCCGAGCCGGGCGAAGAACCGGTGGGCGGACTCTATCGGGGTCGCGAGACTTGGGCCCCGTCGGCGGTCGAGCATCGGTGGCTCGTCTACGCAATCGACGCCGACACGGGCGCGGTGAAATGGGAGCGCGAGGTGCACCGCGGCCTCCCCCAGAGCGGGCACCACCTGAAGAACACGTTGGCCTCTGAAACGCCGGTGACCGACGGCGAGTCCGTCTACGCCTACTTTGGCAATGTCGGCGTGTTCTCCCTGGACATGGAGGGGACAACACGATGGTCGCACGAGGTCGCGGCCTCGGACACCCGTCTCGGCTGGGGCACGGCGGCCTCACCTGTCCTGTATCGGGACCACCTCTACATCGTCAACGACAACGACGAGCAATCCTATCTGGCCGCGCTCAGCACGGAAACCGGTGGAGAAGTGTGGCGCGCCGACAGAGACGAGGGCACGAACTGGTCTACTCCCTATCTCTGGGAGAACGAGCTGCGGACCGAGATCGTTACGACCGGCACCGACCGGGTTCGTTCCTACGATCTCGACGGGAACATCCTGTGGGAGCTGACCGGGATGTCATCGATCACCATCCCTACCCCGTTTGTCGAGTTTGGCATGCTGTATCTCAGCTCGGGTTATCTCGGGGACCAGAACCGGCCGGTGTTCGCGATCCGGCCAGGTGCCAGTGGTGACATTTCGCTTGGCGAGAGCGAGCGCAGCAATGAGTACATCGTCTGGTCGCAACCAGAGGCGGCCCCCTACAATCCGTCGCCCATCGTCTACGGCGATTACTACTACACAGTGCTAGACCGCGGATTCTTCACCTGTCACGATGCCCGCACCGGGGAGGAAGTCTATCCCCAACAGCGGATCCAGGTAGGCGCGGCTTTCACCTCATCCCCGTGGGCCTACGATGGGAAGATCTTCGCACTGAGCGAGGACGGTGACACATACGTCATCCGCGCGGGCCCAACGTTTGAGGTGCTCGGTCGAAACTCACTCGACGAGTTCTCGTTGGCCACACCTGCCATTGCCCATGGGAGTCTCTTTATCCGGACGGCTTCCCGGCTATACCGGATCACCGAAACCGCTGCGCGCTAGAAGGCCTCGGCTCTCTTTCTTGACTCGAGGCCGTGCACGCAAGGAGGACTGGCTCCGCGTCCGCGCATGGCCCACGAAACGTGCACACTTTTTAGTAGCGGCGAAAGAACGCGACTCAGGTTATATTTGCGCTGTCGTGCGAACTCACGTGCGACCCGGAAAGGTGGGCCATGGATCGGCAGTGGATCTATCTGTTGGCATTCTTCTACGTCCTGCTCGCGCTGCCAGTGGTCATATCGGCGGAATCTGGCGCTCGTCTTGACGTCCTGCTCGACTTCAGCACGCTCTATCTCGTCGCGTGGACGTTGATCGTGGTGTGGTGGTATGGCGAACACATCGCATCGAGTCTGCGGTCAGAGAAATCCCCTGGGACGGCGCCTGACAAAGGAGAAGCCGTCGCGGCGGGTGCGGCTTCGGACAAAGCGCAGCGGCTGTCAATAGAAACACCACGCCTCGTAAGGATCGCCCTCGACGAAGCCGCGAAGAAACTGGCGCATCTTGGAATCGGCACACCGAGCGGAACAGCGGCCCCAGCCGCGAAGTCGCCGGCCCCGAGTCCGGCATCGAACCCTCCGTCTCAGCTAAAGGCTCCCGGTCCGGCGACCACCAACGCAGCCGAGTCACGGCCGCTTCTCGTGGCTGACGCACCAGCCGCCATTGGGGAACTGGTCGAGCGAGCCGTCACCGCGATGCAGGCTCCGGAGGACGGAGACGCCTGCGTCAAGCGGCTCCCCGCGGGAAGAGTACGGGTCATCGTGAGCGCGCTCATACCCAGCGAAGGTCCGAAGCAGGCGGTCGCCTCTCGCCGAAAGCAGTTTCGCCAACAGCTCGACGAGCGACTGGCATCCATCGGGTGGCACCAAGCCACGGGCGCGGCGGTTTACACCTACCGGCACAAGTTGACGCCTCAGTAGCGCCGCGGAAGACTCCGGCGCTAAGACAACGGCGGGACGAGGTCCAGGCGGTCAGATGGGATCGTCGGGGGCGGGTCACCCAACTGATCAGGAGGCACGGCCACTCACATCGCGCGGAGTCGTTGGTCGTGCTCCGGCCCGGACCCCGCCCGCGCCGACTAGGCGCGCGATGACAGAGGGTCCTAGCCATGTGCGAGCGAAGAGCAACGCCGCCGCCGCGAGGCTCACGGCGGAGCATGGTCAAGGTTTCCGTGCGGCAGTGGTCTAGTCCATGCGACAGTGGTCTAGCGGGCAGCGCGACCGACGTAGCCTTGAAAAACCTGCTCAACGAAATCGTCGACGCCTGGGATGAACGCGACCGCCACCGCGGTCACGATCAAGGCGACAGCAATAGACCGGTAAAAGTACTTCATCCTACGGCTCCTACAGCATCCAATCGGGTGTCACGGAGAAAGGCGAGCCATGCGAGGGTGCGACGGCGGTCCACGAGAACCTCGAAAACGCTCCTCTAGTGCAGGGGCGCCGCCTCGAAGACCCAGACATCGCCGGCCTCTACCGCTGCCCTCGTCGTCTGAGACGGATACTTGCTTCGGATGGCCGCGCTGATGCCGTCTAGGATCGCACCCGATTTGATCCGAATCAGCTGACGTTCGTAACGTGTACCGTTGATCCGAATCAGCGCACGGCCGTCCTGTTCGGCTTGTATCGGCCACCGCTTCCACAGTCGGCCCACCATGGTGCCCATGTAGCCCGACCAGACATAGAGCTTTCCGTCGTGTTCCGCCGTCCAGATACGCCGGGATTTCGGCGGCTCCAACAGCTGCATCTCGATCGTCGGAATGCCGCTGACGAAACTCCAGTCTGGTTCCGGACCGGCGTGTAGCGATCCGGTTTCGAGCGGACCTCCAGAAAACACCCGATTCGGGCCATCGGCGAAACGTTGCTTCACCGCCGCCGTGGCCACGGCGGTCACCGGGATCAGTAGCAAGCACACGACGACGGTTACCACTCTCTTCACGATGGTCAGAGCGCTATCTCTTGCGGGGGGCATGTTCTCACCTCACTCGATTCTTCGCGGCGCGCCACTCCCCGACCGGACTCCCGTGGGCGGCGCATCGGTTGGATTGCGATAGTCCACTAGTTGCTTCCAGAGTCTGCCGCCGTCTTCTCGACCATCTCCTCGACGCGAGCACCACGCAAAATGTTCCCCAAACCATAGTTGCCTTCATGGCAGGCATACTCGTGGAGTTCGCCTCCAACCTTCGTCATCGGCACGACCGCAGTGAACGTGTCCGTAAACGTGGCAGGATCATCAATGGTGAACTCGTAGTTGATGGTGTGGGAATCAACCCGCGAAAAACGCTCCGTCAACAACTTGCCGTCCGACGTTCCGAATGCGCTGAAGCTCGTGGTCAAACCATTGAAGCGTCGTGTCTCGACGACCAGGGTATCCCCCGCCCAATAGCCACGAGAGTCGCCCGACCACAAGGTGATCGCCTCACCCAGCGGGGGCCGTTCGCCGATGGGTACGATCCGGACGTCGTGGATCATCTCGGTGAGAATCACCGCATGGTCCTCGTTCTGAAAGATCTGGATGTTGTTGTTATAGAGACTCGGAACAAAAGGAGGACCCGAGTTGAAACCGACGATACAACGCTCTGACAGGCCTCGATCTTCCGGGCCGTCTTTGCTTATCCCGCCGACGACAAATCGCACGGGTCGTTCCCCGGCAACATCATCCCCGAGACCACCCGCAAGGATCTTGACCCCTTCCTTCGTCCCCGGGAGTCGACCATCGGTCGGATACACGATATGGGAGGTGCGAATATAATTCGTAATGCCTGCGCTCTCTACCCAGAAGTCGTTGTAGGCCCCCGGACCGCCCTCTCTCTGGGGCACTGCCTGATCCGACGCCGCATCGGCCGCTGCCAACCGAGTGCGAAGCTCGGCGACCTCTTCGGCCGTCATGAACTCGCGCTCACCGAAGCGCTCCGGACGCTGCATTGGGACATTGGAAGAAAAGTTCCACACGCCCTGGAGATCTGGCTGACCCGACTCCGTGCGGGGAATCTCAACGTTGTCGGGGGTCTGGCCCAGCACTGGCACCACGGACAAAGCGGTCAGCAACCCGAGCGCGAATACCTTCTTCATGGATTCCTCCGGAAAGACGACTGAGGCTGTTGTTACAAGTGTATAGGAGACAGTCGCGGCGTTCTCCGACGAGCTTCGTCTTGCAGCCCTCCCTCGCTCGGCTCTGCCGGCCCCCGCGAAAGGCGCGGTCTTTGGAGAGCGACCAGCGGCTTTGCGCCGTCTAAGCCTGCGGCCGTCACAGCCCACGACAGCCCACGCTGGCCCCGCAGGCAAGAGCACGCGGGTCACACACGAGTATTCCGACCGAGACTGGTCAGGTGGATGTCATCGGGCCCTGCACCCGTGTCAAGGCATCGCGGAGTTCGTCCGAGACCCGGGCGGGTCGCTGTGTCCCGTAGTCAAAGCAGACGACGATCGACCGTCCGTCCGACGCCACGCAATCTTGCTCCTGGCTGACGATGGCGTGCTCGATCGTCAGGCTGGTGTTTCCCAGTCGCGACACGCGCGACCCGATGTGCACGGTGTCGGGATAGGAGATCTGTCGCCGATAGTTGCACGACACCGACGCCAAAATCGGGGCGACGCCGTGCGCGTCCATCAGGCCGGATAGATCCGCCTGTTCGATGAGGCGAATTCTGGAGGACTCAAACCAGCGAATACTCGCCGTGTTGTTGACGTGCCGAAAGGCGTCCATATCGCCCCACAGTACGGGTAACGAGATGACGCTGGGATACTCGGACGCGAGTGTTTCGATAGCGCTTGGCATGAGAAGAAGGGACCTAAAAGCAGCAGTCCGCTAGAAGCTCCCAAAAAGCGAACCCATCAGGACAACCACGCACGTCGCCACGAACGGACCTGCCACCGACACGACCCCGATATCGACATACGACTGCCGGTGGGTCAAACCGCAGATGGTCAAGAGCGTGATCACGGCGCCGTTATGTGGCAACGTATCGAACCCACCCGACGCCATCGACGCAACCCGATGCAGCAGGTCGGGGGATATTCCGGCCGACGCGGCCAGCTGAAGATAGTTCTCGGCCAACGCCTCGAGCGCGATGCTCAATCCGCCCGACGCGGAGCCCGTCACACCAGCCAGGATGTTGATGGAGATGGCCTCCGAGACAAGCGGATACTGCGGCGCCAAACCCAAGACCGATTCTTTGATGATGATGAATGATGAGAGCGACGCGATGACGGCGCCATACCCAACTTCCGACGCGGTGTTGAAGATCGGCAGCAGGCTTCCCATGGTCCCTTCATTGACCGACCGCACCGCATCCTTTAGCTGTTTGCGGTAGAGAAACAGGTGCAGGACAATCGCCGCAAAAATTGCCAAAATCAATGCCCAGAGACCAACCACCGATCCTGGGCTCACTCCTCCGAAACGCTCTTCTGCCAGATAGGCGTGATCCAAGCCTGGCAGAATCCATTTGGACAACGCCAAATTGAGCGTCACGACCATTGCGAGAGGCGTGAGGGCTTTGAGGAACACGGGGAACGTTGCATCGGGCGACTGGGGCGAGTTCCCCGTCACAGTGCCGTCGCCCGCGGCCCCATAGCCTTCTCCACCGGCGCGAGCGGCCACAGATCGCCGGTGGAGCCAAGAGTATCCGAGACCGAACATGACCACTGCGCCGACGAGCCCCAAACCGGGCGCGGCAAACGCGGTCGTGCCAAAGTACGGCATCGGGATGGCGTTCTGGATGGCGGGCGTGCCGGGAAGCCCGGTCATCGAAAAGGTAAACGAACCGAGCGCGATGGCCCCCGGAATGAGCCGCCTCGGGATGTCACCTTCCTTGAAGAGCGACGCGGCGACTGGGTAGACACAGAACGCCACGACGAACAGCGACACTCCGCCATAGGTGAGCAGTCCGCACGCGAGGACGACTGCCAGGAGCCCCCGTTCGGCCCCCATCTGTTTCGCCACAAACTTTCCGATCACGGCGGCCGCGCCACTGTCGCTCATCAGCTTCCCAAAGATGGAACCGAGGAGAAAGATGGGAAAATATTGCAGCAGATACCGGCCCAAGGCCGGCATGAACACTTGTGTGTAGGTCGCCAGCAGCGGCGCACCGGGGTCGAACAGACTGGCAAACAGTGCCATGAGGGGCGCCAAGACCAAGACGCTTATTCCCCGGTAGGCAAAATACATCAACCCCAGGAGCGATACGATTGCGCCAATTGTGTCCAAGCCACGCTAGTTTACGATACGCCGGCGAGCGAGCCGCGTTCACGGTCCGGCCGGCGGCCGACCGCTGTCCGGAGTGGTCGCGTGTGGCAGGCTCCACGCGACGCATCGTCGACAGCCCCGAGAAGGACGTGTTCTCATGACCCACGGAAAAAATGCGATCGTGACCGGATCAACCAGTGGAATCGGCAAAGCCATTGCCGACGCCCTCGCCGGCGTGGGGATGAATGTCATGCTCAACGGCTTTGGCGACCCACGCGAAATCGACACCATGCGAGCGACCCTCGCCGAAAGGCACGGCGTCACGGTGGGCTATCACGGCGCAGACGTGTCCAATCCTTCAGAGATCGCGGCGCTGGTCGACAAGACAAACACGGAGCTTGGTCAGGTCGATGTCCTGGTCAACAATGCGGGAATTCAATATGTGGCACCGGTCGAAGAGTTTCCGGTGGACAAGTGGAACGCCATCCTCGCGGTCAATCTCTCCAGCGCGTTCCACGGCATCCGGCTCACGCTGGGCGGTATGAAAACACGCGGATGGGGCCGTATTATCAATCTCGCATCAGCCCACGGTCTGGTGGCCTCGCCTTTCAAGTCTGCCTACGTGGCCGCCAAGCACGGAATGCTCGGGCTGACAAAGACCGTCGCCTTGGAGGCGGCCGAGCGTGGCGTGACCGTCAACGCTATCTGTCCGGGCTATGTCCTGACTCCCCTGGTCGAAGGTCAAATTCCGAGCACGGCCAGGACTCGCGGCCTGACCGAAGAACAGGTCAAGCGGGATGTCTTGCTCGGCGCACAGCCGACCAAGCAGTTTGTAACGACCGAGCAGCTTGGCCAGTTGGCGGTGTTCCTGTGCACCGACGCCGCGGCGTCGATCACCGGTGCCGCACTCCCGGTTGATGGCGGGTGGACCGCGCAGTAATCACGCCCGGCCACAGATGTCGAGACCGCTGCCCATCGAGACCAGCGCCGGTGAGCATCCAGCCCTCAGCGGCGTTGCCGTCTGCCAAAGAGGTTTAGGACCCTATCTTCTTGCGCGCACGGTCGAGGTGGGCCGCCAGCGCCATCAGATGTGCGTCTCGCCACGCCTGGCGGGCCGGGAGGTCCGCCTCTGCAACGTGGCTTCTTCGTTCGTCATGCGCCTTGGCGATCACCTCTTCCGACCAAGGCTTGGCGGGCTCGGCTTGCTTCACAAATTCGAAAAAGCCGGGAGCCAGACGGGCGGCATAGTCGGCCAGACCGCGCGGCGCATTGAGATCAATCGTCTCAAACGGACCGATAAACGCCCAGCGCCGCCCGAGACCTTCCGAGATGGTCCGGTCGATATCGGCAGCACTCGCGTATCCACCCTCGAGCAACCGGAACGCCTCCCAGAGCAACGCCGCCTGGAGTCGATTCGCAATAAATCCGTCGACCTCGCGAGTCAGGCGAACCGGTGTCATGCCCGCCTCCGACATCAGCGACACGACACGATTCACGACGAGCGGGTCCGTCCCGGGAGCGGGACAGATCTCCACGAGCGGAATGACATAGGGCGGGTTGATGGGATGAGCGATGAGACAGCGGCTGGCGCACCCGAGGCCTGTTGTAAACACGGAGGCCGGAATACCGGATGACGAGCTACCGATGATCGTTTCTGGCCCGACCGCCGTGTCCAGGCGCCGATAAAATTTGCGCTTGACCTCGGCGTCCTCAAACACGCTCTCCTGCACATACGACACGTCCGCCACCGCATCCCCGAGCGATGGGCACCCGTCAATCCGGGCCAGAACTGTGGGGGGATCGTCAAGCAGCCCATGGTGAGCGAGCTCGGCCGCATTTATCGCGATCCGCTGTTCGGCGCTGACGATCTGCGCATCATCCTGGTCGTGCAGAGTTACCTGCCACCCGGCCCGTGCAAACACCAGCGCCCACGCGCTGCCTACCAAACCGGACCCGACAACCGCCACGCGCTCCGACATCCGTCATCTCCTTTGTTCCGGTCGCTTCACCATCTGAGAGGTCTCGCCACCCGTCCCTCGGCCTCTAGCAGCGCGAGCGGCGGTCATTGGAGCGACGCGCCGACAGCGTGCAGAAGGAGCACAACATGCGACTCGAATTCGAAAGTAGTGGTCTAGCCCCAGACTCGCGTAATGAATCACCGACGCGGGACACTCGCGGACGGTTGCCCCGGCCCGCGCAAAGGCCTTCCGGGCCTCGACGAGCCGACGCTGCCCCGTCAGAGCGCGACTGAGCCCCTCGTGCGCGTCTCGAAAACCCGGTCGCACGGCGAGTGCCTGTCGAAACCGTGCCTCGGCCTCCGCGAAGCGCCGTTCGCCGAGCGACATCGTGGCGAGATTGAAGTGGGCACCGGCGTGGTCCGGTTGCAGCTGCAACGTATGGTTGTAGTGGATGGCGGCTTCGGTAAACTCGCCCGCCAGCTGCAGGAGGCTGCCAAGGTTATTGTGAGCCGCGGTGAAGTCTGGTTGGAGCGCGATCGCTCTTCTGAATTTCTGCGCCGCCTGGGCGTGACGTCCGGCCGTTACCAAGGCCGTGCCCAATCGATAGTGGGCGGTCGCGTGTTGCGGGTCGACACGAATCGCCGTTTCGAGATACTCGACCGCTTCGGCATTGCGTCCCAAGCGTGCCAGATGAATTACCGCGTTCTCATAGGCGGCTACGTTATCCGGTTCGTCGATGAGCTTCTTTTGAGCGCCGGCGAGCAGAATCTGTGTCACCTTCCGCTGGGCATGCGCGGCCAGCGCCGGCCGCGCCGCACCGTCGACCGGAACCACTCGCAGCGTGAGCTCGGCCATCTCGTCGGTTGACCGAGGTCCAAATCGGACGCGTGCTGGTGGACGATTCGGGTTGCTCGGGTTACGCGCCGAGTTGTCGAAGACGTAGCGTATACCGATCGTCGTGCCGGCGGGCAATCGGACCGGCGCCGAATAGCGATACTGGTCCTGCCAGTTGAAGTCCCAGGAATCAATGTGTATCAAGCGTCGGGTCGTGCCGTCCGGAAGACTCGCAAACGCTTGCACATCCGTGGCGAGGAAGTGGGCATGTGGGTAGACCGCCAGCACGTCGACGTCTACCGGCACGTGATACGTGTCCTCCACGATGTGGGCGGAGTCGCCTGCCGGCAGGTCGATCGTCTGCGACCCGAATTGGAGCACGACAGGGGCGCCAGTCGGTCGTGTGTCCGCAAAAAAGAACCCCACCGAGACGCGCACGGCCGTCGGCGTGCCGGTCGGGACAAGATGCGTTTTGAGCACGAAGTCACTCCCCGGCTCGAGGCGCCACGCCAACTCGTCTGGCACGTTGCCAGCGAGCGTTCCCGGCGCCCATCCCACGAAATGGCCCTCCGGAAACCGCGCCTGGTCAGCACGACCGACGTCATAACCCGGTAGGGGGTCCGTATCATCCAGCCGACGCGCTGAGTCCGTCTGGTCAATCATGAGTCGCGCGTGATGGATGCCGCGCGTGGTATCGGCCCGCAGCTCGACGGCTCGGACGAAACGCTCCTCGGTCCCGGGAATATGCACGACAAAATTGCGATGCGCGTCCTCGCCGTGCGCCGGTAGGTCATAGGATTCCGGCATCGTGACCACGAGGTCGGGCGCTCCTGCGTGCCACCCGTCGGACCAGACGGACGCATCGAGCGGCTCCCGAGGCTCCCCCTCTGGACTCCCCGCGGTAACCCACGACTGAATCAGGTCGACCTCAGCCACGTCCAAAGTTCGCCCCCCTGCCCCGAATGGCCGAGAACCTCGCCTTCTACGAGCAAGGCCAACCGTCCCGGGCACCGTTTGCCGAAGACGAGCTGCCGTGACGGCCGAACTCACGTGATGGTTGAGGTGCAACTACTCCCACCGGATCGCAAGCATCGGGTTGAGACGCGTCGCTCGGCGCCTAGTGTGTCCTCCTCCATCGTAAAATCGCGACCCACGGCCGGCAATTGCCCGACCAAACCAAAGAAATCACCCGTGACATACGCGCCCTGAAACTGGTCTGGAGGCCGTCCCTCATCGCTGACGTTGATCGTCGAGCCGAGGAATGCCGCGAGATCTGAAAACGTCCGGGTCTCTGCTCGCCAATCTTCAAAACCCAGCTCGGACGTGCCGCGGGACCGACCCCGGTTATCTTCGGTCCACACTGACATCATCCGATCAGGATCCTCAAATGGGAGACCGCGAAGCAGCACCGCGTTGACGAAGGTGAAAACCGCGGCATTCGTCCCAATGCCGAGCGCGGGCGCCGCGATCGCACCGAGAGAAAACCAGCGCTCTTTGAGCAAGAGTCGGCTGGCGTCTCGCACGTCCTGCCAAAGGTCCATCACATCGTCACCCGTCCGCTCGTCTGTCAGCCTCTTGTGTCAACCTCTTGGTCGGCGGGACAGGCAGCCCCGCAGACGTGCCCTAGGTCAGGGCAAGAGAAAATACCGTGGCGCCTCGTCGCTAGGCGTCACGCCCGCCGACGGGCCGCCGGCGTGGTTGATCTCGGACCATCATGCCTTGTGGGCACTCCGGCCTGATTTGTCGCCCCGAAGCACGTAGGCCGGGGGAATATTCCGCCACACCGGCGGACTCAGCTCGACATGGTCGAAGACTTCTCGCATCATCGCGCGGAGCCGTCTTGCCGGGGCGGTGGGCCATGTCTGCAGATAGCTAAACGTCCGGAATGACCCACCGGGCTCGAGAATCTCATAGGTCGTGCGAATGATCTCTTCGGTTGTCGCCGCCGGCATGAGAATGAGCGGTAACCCGGAGATCACAAGCTTTGGTGATGCGAGGCCGGCTCCTTTGAGATGGTCCCGAACATCCTCCACCGAACCGTGCGCGAACGCGAGCTCTGGGAGACGGGTCGTCAGCAGGTCGTAGAACGATTTTTCGCGCTCGATGCCGAGATAACACGCGCCGTTGCCACCGGCTGACTCGATCCGTCTCTGAATCGCCCCGGTCAGCGCACCGGTTCCTGGACCATACTCGACAACAATGTCGTCTGGCTCGAGTACAACCTGACGAAGCGCCGCATCCGCCAAACCCGACGAACTTGGCCACAGCGAACCGACCCCGCGCGGATTTCGCACGAACGATTTAAAGAATTGCGTCCTGGTCCCGGTCGTGTCCACGGCGTCTTTGAGATTGGTGTCCGTCGTCCGCACCAGAAGATACCGCAAAACTTCTTACGGCGTTGGTCGGGGCTCGTCACGAGGTCGGAAGAGTTGATGAGACCGATTGCCTCCAGATGTGCGTTGAGCCAGCGACCAAGTCGCTGATCTTGTATGTCTGGGTCGGCCGCGTCGAGGGCCTCCCGCCACGGAAGGACTCGAGGGCTCGTGACGTGCGGCCACATTGGGCAGAGAGTGAACGGGGAAGAAGGCGCCGCGCCACGGCCCGCGCCCTCCCCAAGACAACTTTTCGCTCAGGGCTGCTGCGTCGTGGGCGCTGGCGTTTCGTAGATATCTCGGATTTTGGGACGCGGACCTTCCGTCGAGAACCCTTCGAGCCGCATCAGAGTTGTGACAGCGTCCATCGTCGGGCGCGACGGTTTAAAACCTCCGCCGCGGTAGCCCTCGGCGATAAAGAGCGGACTCAGCCCGCGCTGATTCTTCCGTTGCCATACCGTGGGATCAGCGCCGCTCTCTGCGAGGGCATGAACGACGCTCGGAAAGTTGGCGTAGGCGGCACCATGCATCGGCGTATCGCCGTTGTGGTCCACCGCATCGATATCCGCCCCCAGCGCCAACAGGAGCTGCACGGCTTCAAACGCTTCAAGCTCGGTTCCGGCTTCTTCCAGCGGGGCGGTAGTCCCCAGGCCAGCGGCGGCCATGAGCGCGGTGGAACCCTCTTCATTCGGCAGGAACGGGTCCGCACCAAGCTCCAACAGTTGCCTCATCAGGGCGGCATCCGCACGATCGGCCGCCAGGACAAACGGCGTCGATCCTTTCCTGGCGAAACTCGACGCGGTGTGCGGGGGGCGGGGAACACCTTCACCCAAACGGGCATTCACGTCCGCCCCTAGGGCCACCATGGCTCGCACGAATTGCAGACTGGTCAACCTCCCGGACCCTACCGGTGCCGGGTCGCCGCGATCACTGGCGTCGGGCCGGCGTACCCAGGTCATTGTGTGGAGCGGAGTAAATCCGGTGCGGCGATCATTCGGGTCCGCCCCGTCCTTCACCAGCTCGATGGCGAGCTCGAAATGTCCGTTTCGGACCGCCAGCAACAGGGAGCTCATCCCGTCGTCGACCGGCCGATAGCTCGCGTTGTTGACGGCGCCGTCGGGGCCGTCTTTTACTCGCTCCAGTGTGGCGTTGAGATCGGCGCCGGATGTGACCAACGCCTGCACAACGTCGATATGCCCCTCGCGCACTGCGAAGAATAGGGGTGTAAATCCCGACCGAAGTGTCGCGTCGATCTCCGCACCAGCATCGATCAACGCCCTGACGACCGCGGCGTGTCCATCCGCCGCCGCCCACATCAGGGCAGTCTGTTCGCGCCGCTCCGTGGCGTTCGGGTCAGCTCCGCTCGCGAGCAGCGCCTCGACGACCGCCAAACTTCCGGTTCGAGCGGCGGTCAGGAGGACCGTTTCTCCCCCACGCAGCGACGCATTCGCGTCGGCCCCAGAGTCGAGCAGCAATGCGACGAGGGACGCGTTTCGATTGGTGGCCGCGAGCGACAGCGCGGTGACGCCATAGTGATTCTCGGCGTTCACCTTCGCCCCGGCCTCGACCAGAAGCGCGGCGGTTGACGCATCGTCGAAATACGCTGCCCAGTGGAGCGCGGTCATCCCATCGACCTGCGCCCCGTTCACGTCACCGCCCGCCTCGAGAAGACTTCGCACCCGCGACGCGTGCCCCTGCTCTACCGCGTCCGCGATGGTCGCCCCCGACGCTTCCTCGGCGTTGACACGAACCGCCGCCGAAGACACCAGGCTGAGCGCCAATATCACCGCCGCGACTACCGTATTTCGTCCACCACTCATCGTCCGTGTCTCCCCTCGGGCGCGCACGCTATACATGTATCTCGTCAAACAGGTTATCGATCGTGCCGCTGCTGTCACCAAACGCGTCGAGGTGCACACCGGCCTTTTCGAGCAGTGTCAGATGGAGGTTTGCCAACGGTTCCTGTTCTGCGTATCTGATGTGGTGTCCGCCGTGCAGACCAGCCGCGGCGCCACCCGCGACAAGAATGGGCAAGTTCTCATGGTCATGCAGGCTGGGGTTGCCTATGCCGCTCCCATACAAATAGATGGTGTTATCGAGCAGCGAACCGTCACCATCCGGTGTGGCCTTGAGCTTCTCGAGGAACTGCGCAAAGAGCGACACGTGATATGTGTTGATCTTCGCAATCTTTGCAAGTTTCTCCGGATCGTTTCCGTGGTGACTGGTCGGATGATGGGGATCCGGGACACCGATCTCAGGATAGGTGCGGTTGTTGAGCTCGCGCGTCAGCTGGAAGGTGATGACTCGTGTGATATCACCTTGAAGCGCCAACGCTTGAAGATCGAACATGAGTGACGCGTGGTCGCCGAAGGCCGCCGGAACGCCCATTGGACGGTCCAAGTCGGGGTCTGGATTTGTCATGACGGCGGATTCGGCTCGCTGGATCTGGCGTTCAACTTCTCGAATGCTGTCCAGATACTGGTCGATGCGCGCGCGGTCGCTGTGCGCCAAAACGCTCTTTAGGCGCGCGATATCGGCGCCAAACGAATCGAGCAGGCTGGCGCGACTCTCCAGGGCCGCACGCCGCTCCTCTGGACTGCCCCCTTCTCCGAACAGTCGCTCAAACACGATTCGCGGATGCGCCTCTGACGGCAGCGGTGTCGTCGGGGACGACCAAGACAGGCAATTCTGATACACACAGGCGTATCCGTTGTTACAGACCCCGGCCAGCGGATCGAGGTCCATCGAGAGCTCGAGTGATGGAAGCTGGGTTTCTTGCCCGATCTGCTTGGCCGCAAGCTGGTCGGCGGTCGTGCCAAGACGATAGTCGGAGCTTTCGGTGTGCTTCGCGAATGCCGCGCTCAGGAATCCTGAATTCGAGGTGTCATGAGTGCCCGGATACGAGTTTTCAAGCTCCAGGTTCGTGAGGACGGTGAGCTGATCTCGGACCGACTCGAGAGGACTGAGAATCGGCGACAATGCGCCCAAGGGACCCTCTCCTTCGGGGGTCCACCGCCCGTGGTCGCATCCCATCGGGACAAAGACGTATCCCAGCCGTGACACGGGCTTCGCGGCTGTCTTGGCCCACGCCGTCGAAGCCGGAATCATCGCGTCCAGCAGCGGTAGCGCCAACGTGGCCTGGAGCCCCCTCAGGAACGTGCGTCTCGGAAGCGCCTTCTTTGTGATGATCATATTGATGTCCTCATCTGAAACGGTACGCTCTTAACAATCCCCAGTATCAGCGACGAAAACCGGTATCTATCTACCTCGGCGTCACGAACGACTTTCCGGACGGCGGGCGCGTCGTAATATTCAGCGCCGCGGCCCAGCGCGAACGTCAGCAACTTTTCAGTGACCGTCCCCGCAAACAGCTCGGGGCGGCTCAATAACCCCTGCTCCAGTCCGGACACACCATCGAGTTCGCCCACGCCAGGCAACGCCCCTGACACATTGACGGGTCCGTTGTCACCTTCGTGGTCGCGCCACCGACCCACCGCGTCAAAGTTCTCCAAAGCAAATCCGACGGGGTCAATCGTGCGATGACAGCTGGCGCAAACCGGGTTGTTTCGGTGTTGACTCAGTCGCTCTCGCATCGGGAGGTTGGCCTTGACTGAATTCTCCACCAGCGCGGGGACGTTTGGCAGCGGTGGCGGCGGTGGTGCGCCAAAGATGTTGTCCAGCACCCACACACCGCGTATGACCGGTGACGTGCGGGTCGCATACGACGTGACGGCGAGCACACTGCCCTGTCTCAGCAATCCGCCCCGTCTACTGTCCTCAGGTAGGGTCACCCGCCGGAAGCGCGTGCCATACACGCCAGAGATCCCATAGTGCTTGGCCAGACGCTCGTTCAAAAACGTGTAATCCGCCTTCAAGAGATCGAGAACACTTCCGTCTTCCCGTACGACGCTGTCTACAAAGAGCTCGGTCTCCTGACGGAAGGCTTGCCGGAGATTGTCATCAAAGTCGGGATAGAGCCGGACATTCGGGCTCACCGCGGTGAGGTTTCGCAGGCGGAGCCATTGTCCGGCAAAATTGCTGGCAAGGTTAAAAGAACGCGGGTCGGCCAGCATCCGCTGGGTCTGTCGTTCGAGCTCGGCAGGCTCGCTCAGCTCACCGCGAATGGCGGCATCAAGAAGCTCGTCGTCCGGAATGCTACTCCACAGAAAAAACGACAACCGAGACGCCAATTCCAGGTCGCTCACGTGGTAGGTCGCGCCCGTCGGGCTGTCCGTTGGCTCCTGCTCCACGCGGAAGAGGAAAGACGGGTTCATCAAGACGGCACTCAACGCTTGGCCGATGCCCGCGTCAAATGTGCTCTTGGCGCGACCCTCGCGATAAAAGGCCATGGGGCCAGCCAGGTCGGCGTCTGTGACCGGACGGCGGTAGGCGCGGCGCATGAGTGACGAAAGAATCTGCCGTGCGCAATCCTCTTCTCCGTTGTCTTCGTCTGCTTCGGCAAGCCCCTGGCCAGCCAAAGCGGCGCGGGGATTCAGCCCGCACTCAAAGATCCGACGACGGCTTGGCGTGTCGTATGCCCCCTGCGGGTCATACGGCCCGGTGATGGACACCTCGTACACCGCCGGGGTTAGCCGAGGATGCCGCGTCTCGTTAAAGTGTGACTGCCCCGGCTGGCGCTCGGTTTCGAGTAGGGAGGAAGCGCTCTTTACAAACGTGATACCGAGGTTGTGGGGGCCCGCGACGATGGGCACGCGGATGTTGAGGTGGTCATCCACCAGCGAATGATCATCCCCTCGCGGGGGTGTTTCCACAATGAACGTCTCGATCGGCCGACGGTCGAGGAGCAGCTCCAGCGTGTGAGAGCCTGCCTCTCTCAGTCCCCCCACGAAACCGCCACGATTCCGGGCAAGGCGAACCCCGATGTCATATTCACCGTCCTGCGCAAACGTATACGGCACCACGGTCCCGCCCCTGGTCCCGATGGGCAGGCCTGGGACGTGCTCTTCCTGGGTGACGTCACCCGCGACCCGAATCACATCGCTCTGCAACGACACCTGCGTCGTGCCGATCGCCAAGCGACTGATCTTCTGGGCCGCCGAAATGTAGCGGTCCAGCAACGCCGGAGAGAGGTCGCCAACGATGACGTTGTCAAAACCGTAGCCACTTTCGTCGGGCGGCAGGAGAGCGGTCGCATCAATGTCGAGCGCGATGAGATCCCGGATCGCGTTCTGATACTCCGTGCGATTGAGGCGTCGCAACGCCTCAGTGCGGCCGGGACGAGGACGCGTTACCGCGGCGGCATCAAGCGACGTTTCGAGCCACGACACCAGCGCGTGACGGTCGGCCGCAGGAGGCTGGGGCCGGTTGGGCGGCGGCATTGTCCCCGTCCGCAGTTTCCGGACAACCTTCTCGCCTATCTCGGCATGGTCACCGACGGCCCCGAGGTCAAAATGCTCCAGGCTCAATCCAGCCGTAAGAAGGGCGTCGTTGTGGCAGGTCACGCAGTACCGATCGACCACGCCGCGATGTGTGGTAGCGGCCGACGTATCGGCACTCTGGGCGACTGACGCGCTTGGAACAAGCCACAACGCCGTGCATAGCAAACCGATAAGAAGCCCTCCGTTACCGAGACTCTGGAAGATGAGCGTCCTCGTCGTCTGTTCCATCCTTTGAATTATAGGTGTCAGCCCAATGGTATTCAAGGAACGCGCACCATGGCGTCGGACATTTATCGCTGGTCCCTTTCCTCCGCCAGTTGTTCGAGATAGGCGCTTTCAAGACGCTCTACGGCAGCCAAAAACCCCTCGGGGTCGACGAACGCATCCGAGTCGTAGGCCTGACCGGCTTCATATTTGTCGTGCAGTCCGTATTGTCCGCCGTGCGCCGAGACCCAGACGTCCACATCCATCGCCTTTTGCTTCCGGAAGGTGTCGGCAAAATCGTCAGCAACGCCAGGATAGGTGGGGTCGACCACGAGCTGCTTCCCGGGGTTGATGGTCCCCATGTTCGCGATAGCGACGTCATATTGACGCCCATTCTCGCTAACCACCATGGTGTAGCTCGAGCTTCCCGCGGTGTGGCCCGGGCTCTCGATCACATTCAGTCGAATGTCGCCCAGCTCGATCACGTCGCCGTCCGCAATGATCTTGTCCACACTGACCGGCGCGAATGACTCTCGTCCACCAAAGTGCGGGTCGCTAAATCCGCCGTCCTCCAAGACGGGGGCGTCGTCGCGGGTGGCCAACATCTGGGCGCCGGTAATCTGCTTAATCTCGGCGAGGGCAGCCGTGTGATCCCAATGGGCCTGCATCTGGAGCAGAATCTTTACGTCTTCCAGCTGAAACCCCAGCGATTCCATGTTCTGGCGGATCAGAGATGTCGAATCTTCCAGCCCGGTGTTGATCAGAATGTGCCCTTCGTCTGACGTAATAAGAAAGACAGCCAGGTCGTAACTGCCGACGGCATACAGATTGCCAATTACGCGATGCCCGGGAAACGGACGTGCCCAGCCGTCGGGCTGCGCGGCGACTGGCGCCATGGCGAACAGGACAAGCCAACAAGTCACAACGAGTCGACGTAGTTCAGATCTCATACGGGCCAATTGTCGCTGTCCCGAGCCGAATTGGCCAGCCACCGAGACCAGCGTAGAATGGACCACTCTCTACCGGAAAGAGCCACTAGTCCTTTGGTTCCTTAGCCCAGGAGGTACAGATGCCTTGCCGTTTCTTCACACTCGGTCTCACCGCGTTGGCGATGGGCATCGTGACTCCAGCGCTTGTCGGAGCACAGACGACTTCCTCGTCGGCGTCCGGCATCCCACGCACCGCGTGGGGCGCTCCGGACCTGCAGGGCGTCTGGGACTTCCGCAGCCTCACTCCGATGGAGCGTCCCCTGGAGCTTGCGGAGCAGGATGTATTTACCGCGGAGCAAGCGGCGGAGTTTGCGGCGGAACAGATTGGGAGTCGGAGTCGCGACAACGACACGTCCGGCCGGGTCGTGCCCTACAACGACTTCTGGTTTGACGAGGGAACGGTCGTCACGACGGATCGCACCTCTCTGATCATTGATCCGCCGAACGGACGCGTGCCAGCGATGACCGGGGCCGCGACACAGGCGAAGAACGCCCTGACGGTGGCTCGCGAGGGAGTGTCCAGTCATGAACCCATTCCTGGGGGCTTTGTCGAGGACCTCGGACCCGGCGGGCTTCAAGTCCGCTGCATCTTGGGATTCAACTCGGGCCCACCGATGGCCCCCAGCGCGTACAACAACAATGTCCAGGTGTTTCAAAACGAAGACACCGTCGTGCTCCTTGCCGAAATGAACCACAACGCGCGTATTGTCCCGTTGGACGGCCCGGACCATGTCGATGCGTCCATCCCACAGTGGACCGGTGACGCTCGGGGCCACTGGGAAGGTGACACCTTGGTTGTGGAAACCACAAACTTCCTGCGGGAAACCAATTTCATGCAGGGCGCCACCGGTCCGCACCTCACCCTCGTCGAACGTTTCACGCGCATTGACGCCGACACCCTCGAATACGAAGCCACTCTCGAAGATCCAACCGTATGGGTGCAGCCGTGGACGTTTTCGGTTCCAATGAAAAAGAACCCGCAACCCGTGTATGAGTATGCATGTCACGAGGGGAACTATGGGCTGTATAACATCCTGGCGGGCGCCGCGACCCAGAGCGCGGAGCAGGAATAGCGGCCGCACGCCCCTACTCGCAAGCCCCTACGAAGGAGTCGACTGGTGGTATCTGTCATGCCCCGATTCAACGTGGTCACTCTCGTCGTGACGTGTCTCCTCGCCGCAAGCCCGGCGTGGCCGCAACAGGGCGCGACAAACGGCGAATGGCGGAGCCACGGCGGCGACACCGGCAGCACGAAGTATTCGCCCCTCGATCAAATCACGGGGGCGAACTTCGCCGACCTCGAAGTCGCCTGGCATTGGACCACGGTTGATACGCATCTCACTCGGTCGACCGGCGGCAGCTATTCGGTCCTCCCGGCCGATGCGCTGTTCGACCTCCTCGAACATGAAGAGCCTGACCGCTGGACCGCCTGGGATGGCGTGACGAGTACGCAATCGCGGCCATCCTACCGGGCGCTGGTCGCGACCCCGCTCATGGTGAACGGTGTGCTGTATCTGAGCACACCGCTCTATCGCGCGGCGGCAATAGATGCCCAGACAGGAGAGACACTCTGGGTGCACGACCCGCGGGCCTACGAATCGGGCACGCCGGCCATCGCCGGTTGGCGGCACCGGGGTGTTGCCTACTGGGAAAACGATGGCCAGGCCCGCATCGTGTGGGGCACCGGGGATGGCTATCTCATCGCGGTAGATGCGACGACCGGTCTTCTGGCCGCGGATTTTGGGGACGGGGGGCGGGTGGACCTCATGGAAGGAATCCCGCGTGCGACCCGGGGACGGCGAGACATCCTCAACTTGCTCCCGCTCTCATCGCAATCCCCGCCGATGATCATTCGCGACACGGTGGTGATCGGGTCCACGATCAACGACCGGGTGCTGACCAAGGAGTCGCCACCCGGGTGGGCCCGGGCCTACGATATCCGTACTGGTCGGCACAAATGGGATTTCCATACCGTGCCTCAAAGCGCCGACGAGTTTGGCTCCGACACCTGGCTCGATGAGGCGTGGCGCTACTCCGGCAACACCAACATCTGGTCGCTGATGAGCGGAGACGAAGAGCTTGGCCTTGTCTATCTTCCGATCGGAACGGCGACAAACGACTACTACGGCGGCGCGCGGCTCGGCGACAATCTCTTTGCCGAAAGCCTGGTCGCGGTCAACGTCGAGACCGGTCAGCGTCAATGGCATTTCCAGATGGTGCATCACGGGTTGTGGGACTACGACAACCCGGCTGCCCCCAACCTCCTCGATCTCCAGATCGCCGGCCGCCCCGGGGTGACCAAAGCCGTGGCGCAGGTGACAAAACAAGGCTTTGTCTACGCGTTTGACCGGGTCACCGGAGAACCGCTCTGGCCGATTGAAGAGAGGCCCGTCCCCACCGATACCGACCTGGAAGGCGAGGTGGTGTCCCCCACCCAACCGATTCCCAGCCGCCCAGACGCGTTCGAGTATCAGGGCACGTCGATCGATGATCTTGTGGACTTCACGCCGGAGATTCGACAACTCGCCGTCGAAGCCGTTCAGGGTCTTCGTCTCGGGCCGCTCTACACACCGCAGATGCTTGGCGGTACCATCATGCGGCCGTCGGTCGGCGGTGGCGCCAACTGGTCGGGCGCTGCGGTAGACCCGGAGACCGGGTATTTGTATGTGCCCTCGACAAATACGCATTCGGTCGTCCGTCTCACCGAGCCCGAACCGGACGAACCAGCAACCGTGCGATACGTTCGTCGGAGCATCGCCGCCGGACCAGTGATGCCGCAGGGACTCCCACTGTGGAAACCGCCCTACACTCGTATGACCGCCATCGACATGACGAGCGGTGAGCACGTCTGGATGATTCCGACTGGGCGAGGGGACCGTTTCCGCAACCATCCGATGCTGCGTGACCTCGACCTCCCACCGCTCGGAGGTGACGCCGGCCGGAGCGGCCCGCTCTTGACAAAGACTCTGCTCATCTACGCGCTCACAACGGGCGGAAGCGATGGGGGCCCGGGGTTGGTGGCCTACGACAAAGCGACCGGAGCCGAGCTCGCGTCGGTCGATCTCCCGGGTGGGGCACTGGGGGCGCCGATGACCTATCTGCTCGACGGTCGTCAACATATTGCGATCACCGTCGGGGGCACGGTGTCGGGACTGATCTCGTTACGGCTCCCGGATTAGGTGGCCTGTCGCAGTCATTTGGGAGACAGTCTGCGAATGACTGTTACAGCCACGAGGTAGTACGACGCCGCAGGTCAACGCAGGTCGAGGAGGATGCTATGTCACGAAATCGCATGATCGCCGTAGCGGTGGCCCTTACTGTTGGAGTCGGCGTGTTCGCGCCGCCGGTCCGCGCGCAAGCGGACCACGATGATTTCTATCATCTCGGCGAGATCAACAAGGCATCCCTCGTTATGCTGGCCGAGGTTGGTCTGGTTCCGAGGTCGCTGGCGGCAACCATCGCCACCGGTATCGACCACGTGCTCGCGGAGCAGGACACGCCGAGCGCGCGTCGCTCATCCGACTATCTCGTGTTCGAGGCTCGTCTGGTGGACGTGGCCGGGCGCGACGCGTCACGTCTCCATACCGGACGCAGTCGACAGGATATCGGTTCAACATTCCGGCGACTCGCCAGCCGGGAGGCCTTGCTCGATGCCTACGAATCGCTCATCTCGCCGCGCGCCGCGCTACTCGACCTGGCCGAGCAGCACATCGACACCATCATCCCAGCCTATACCCACGGTGTTCAAGCGCAACCGACGTCGCTGGCGCACTACCTGCTGGCATTCGCGTCGGCGCTCGAGCGGGATGCGGTTCGTCTCGAGGAGACCTTCGGACGGCTCAATCTGAGCCCATTGGGCGCCGCCGCGCTCGGCACCTCGGGCTTCCCTCTCGACCGCCCTCGACTCGCGGTGCTTTTGGGCTTCGACGGCGTGGTCGAAAACGCCTACGACGCGAATCATGTGTCATCCGTCGACTCCAAGACCGAGCTCGCCTCGACACTCGCTCTCTCGGCAGTGTCCATTGGCCAGTTTACGCAAGATCTTCACGTCCAATACCACGACCCGGTCCCGTGGATGGTGCTTGATCGCTCACTGACCGGTGTCAGCAGCATCATGCCGCAAAAGCGGAACCCGGGTATCCTCGAACAGCTACGCCGGATTAGCAGCACGGTCATCGGCGAGGCACAAACGGTCTTTCTCAATGCGCACAACACCTCCTCGGGAATGTCCGACTACCGGAGCGGAACACAACTGCTTGAGACCGTCGCCAAGGCGCGGCAGATGTATACGCTCTATGCGCAAGTGATAGACGGGCTACGCGTCAACCGGAAGCGCTCGCTCGCCGAAGTCGACGCTGACTACGCGACCATGACCGAGGTCGCCGACACCCTGCTCCGTCACGCGGACGTACCGTTTCGGGTGGGGCATCACTATGCGTCAGAAATCACGGAGTATGGTCGCGCGAGCGGGAAACGACCAAAGGAGCTGACCCCCGACGAGTTACTTCATCTGTATCAGGAAGCGTATGACGAGTCGCTTCCGGTTGACGTCGCGTTGATCCAGGCCGCGCTTGATCCGGAAGAGATGGTCAGGAGCCGTCGTGGCCTCGGTGGTCCGCAACCCGAGGAAGTCACGCGGATGCTGAGCGCCCAACGCGTGCGGGTGGACCAAAGCCGACAATGGCTGACCGACACGAGGACGCGACTCAGCACGGCGCAGGCACAGCTGGAATCGGCGTTTGCTGGACTGACACGCACACCGTGACGGGCCAACCGCCGTCGTATCGGGGCATGGGCTAACGGTCGACGCTCCCCCCTGACGTCAGCCCTCTCGTCCCTCTTTCGCATACTCGCGCCGGATGCCGCGCAGCACGTCGTCCGTCCCGATAGGACGGCCGCCGTCTTCGAGCGCCCTCAGGGACACATACCGGACGACGTCCATGATCGAACCGCCAGACAACGCGTAGTCCTCGGCGATACGGCTGAGATCGAGCGACGGGTCCAACGCTGCGGAAGGCGAGAAACCATTCTTCCACAGACTCGCGCGCTCCTCCGATCGTGGCAGGGGGAAATAGGCGATCGTTTCGAAACGACGGGTAAAGGCGTCGTCCAGGTTCTCGCGGAGGTTCGATGCCAGGATAGCGATGCGGTCAAACGACTCGATACGTTGGAGTAAGAACGAGGTCTCCTGGTTTGCGTAGCGATCGTGGGCGTCTTTTGTCTGGCTGCGTTTGCCAAACAGAGCGTCCGCCTCGTCAAAGAATAAGATCCAGGATTTGCTCTGAGCCTGGTCAAACACCCGGTCAGATTCACTACCGGCGGTTCCTATGGATGTCGTCGGTCAATGCCAAGACGGCGTAAGCGGTCGCGGCGTCTCGCATAAAGCGACCGCGGTTTGACTGGGGATCATGGGCTCGGTTCAATGACGACGCCGACCATGATCCATCGGACTCTTGGTGACGTCGCAGCCAGCCGAGGCCGTGCTCGAGCCGGGGGTCGTCGGCCACTTCGGCGGCTCTCATAGCCAGCGCAACCAACCCCGTCGCGTAACCGTCGCTCTCGTCAGCGAGCGGTGTCCCGTCACGGCGCTCAAACGTCCCAAGCGATGCGAGGCCCCAGCCCCCGTCCGACCGTTGCCGCTGAAACGCGTCGCTCACAATCGCATGGCGTTGTTGCGAGTCGAGTAGAACTGGCCAGCCGCCCGCTGCCCACAAGACGGTCAGACGATTGAATAAATTCTGAGCTGGCAGCTCGCGCCGCAGATACGAGCGGAGCGCGTTCAACTCGCTCTGGACCGCAACCGTTGCCGGGTAGTCCCCCGGCGCGCGCCCCACGGCCAGCGCAGCCAAGGCCGCGCCGTAATACTGCGAGGCTGGCACCTCCCACGGCTGGAGACCGAAATTTAACCACGGCCACGCGCCGGACGACGGACCACTCGTTGCTTGTAACGCCCAGAGATTGTCAAACGCCTGGCGCGTGACGTCGCCCATCTCGCCCGTATGCGCATCGCGGTTCGCCAGGATCAATGCATTGAGAATGGCCTCACTGCCTCGGGACTCCTTCGTCTTCGGCGCTTGGCGTTCCTGGTCACTGTAGAAGGGTTCGATGTCGCGCCAGGCCTTCACGCGGGTCTCGACGTTGCGCAACAGTCGCTCCTCGATGGTGCCCGGTGACGGCCGTGCCGCTCCCACGCGCAGGGCCGGTCGCGCCAACGCGTAGGGGACGGCGGTGTGACACGAGACACAAAATGTCCCCCGGTCGCGAGCCGCGGGCGGCCAGTCCATCCACCAATCCAATCTGGTGTCGAGATAGGCGGCCGCGGCCTGCGTGTCCCAGCCGGGTGACTCCTGAGCCATCGCTTGCGTGCCGCCAGTCACACAGAACACGACACACCCGACGGCGACCACGACACGAGGCCCCATCGGTCGTCTGACTTCGGTCGGCTTTGGCATGGGGCCGACCATAGCACAGCCCCTGATAACTCTGGGTGTTACTCCCGGAATTCTGATCGGTCGACGGCGTGGGCGTGGTCCGAAGACGCGGGCGCCGCGCTCGCCCGATGCATTTCGTTGAGCGGCTGCGGACCACTAATGCAAAAGATCGAAGAGATGGCTGTACTTGAGGGTAAGCGTTCGCCCGGCCCCGACCGGAATGTTGCGATCGATTCCTTGGACGTCGTTGTACACCACGAACAATCCGGTGTTCGCGTCTGACAGCAGGCCAAAGCGAAGATTGGACGACCAGAGATCGGCCCGGTCGTTGTATTGCACGAGGGCCTGAAAGAACATCCGCGTCGTAAAGGAATGTGAGACGCGGAGACGCGCCAGGTTGGTGGTGAAGTCGCCACTTGGCAGCTTGAGGTCGTTGTAGCTCCACTCGACGGCGGCGTTGAAGCGGTCCCCGAGTCGAGCGGCCAACGTGGGCGTGATCGTGACCCGGTCACCGCCAAATAACCCGCCCACAATCGTGTTCACCGTAGCGCTCACCGGGGCCCCAAGATTGGTATTGGCCGCGATCTGTACTTCCTTGTGGTCATAGGTGCCGGGCGGAATCACGATCCCAGGAAATATCTCGAACTGTTCGAATACTCCCTCCCGACTGATGTTCATCCCAGTGTGAATCTCGTAGCCGTTCCGCCACTCGAGATGATTGTCGATATGCGTGAACTGCGTTTCGTGTCGACCAGTCTCGAAGTCAAAGATCGTATTGTGAAATACGTGGGGTCGGACCTCGTGTATCCCCATCACGTTCTCGGGGCGAAACGTGGTGAACACGCTCGCATTCATCTGTCGATAGCTCCGCCGCGCCAGAAAACCCACCTCTGGATTGAAGTTGGGCGCAAGCTCTGTATAGCCGAGACTGAGCCGTGCCTGCTCGGACTGGTGCTGGGCGTTGAAGGAGTACGCGTAGGTGTCACCCTCCGGCCCATCGGTCGTACTCGTCCCGGCCGCAAAGCCCGAGATGGTGCCTCCCTCCCCAATGCCCCACCGGCCGTCGACCGCATAAGTCTGGTTGCTGCCATGCCCCACGCCGAGATCGCCGCTCGCCTGGCGGTTGATGAGTATGGCCCCGATGTTCGACCGATTCGCGAGATCTTGTCTGACCCGGCCCACGGTAAAGTTCTGCCCCGGAATCCCGGTCGAATCGATCGATGACGTTTGCATATTCAAGAAGCCGACGTTCGTATTCGAGCCAACCTTCCCAGAGAGCCGCCCCCCGCCAAGTATCGGAATCTGCTCGCCGTTCTCACCCAAGCCGATACGTCGACTGAAGAAGAGGTCGACCTGCCCTGATCGCCCTACCGA
Source organism: Vicinamibacteria bacterium (assembly GCA_963579735.1). Classification (GTDB taxonomy): domain Bacteria; phylum Acidobacteriota; class Vicinamibacteria; order Vicinamibacterales; family UBA8438; genus CAUZIB01. The sequence continues at coordinate 74,434 of CAUZIB010000002.1, forward strand.
GAACAGCCCCGCATTTTCGAGAAAGAACGGTCGTTTCTCTGGAAAAAATAGGCTAAAGCGATCGAGATTGACTTGCTGGTCGTCCACCTCGACTTGGGCAAAGTCTGTGTTGTAGGTCATGTCGAGCGTCATGCTCGGAGTGACGCTGTACTTCAGATCGACACCAACGTCACCGGTCGCCAGATTCCGGTTGGTTTCCGTTCGGTGCAGCGCTTGCCCGAGAAGATACGGGGTGAGCTGCAGATTGCGCTGGGCGGGAACGTCGACGCCCAGGAGCTCTCCGGCGAGCGAGATCCGATTGATGCTGTATTGGCGAGGCAACGGCGACCAATACGCCTGCTCGTTACGAATACGAATGTTCCGCTGAAAGTTCATCCCCCACGTCTGGATGTCGTTCGTCGGATACCGCAAGGTCCGGAACGGAATCGCGACCTCTGCGGTCCAGCCGATATCGGTCACCTGGGTCTCCACCTGCCAGACACCATCCCAGTTGAGGTTGAACCCGCCTCCTGAGCCGGCTTGCTGCCGGTTGTTGCCGGGACGACCAGCGCCACCGCCAAAGCGACCACTGCCCTGCCCTTCGTTTGTTACCTGGCCGTCATACTCGATACCGGCGGGGTTCGTGCCAAACACAAACCCGTTCTGCCCATCGAGATACGTGTCGAGGATGATCTGAAAGCTATCGGTCTCTGTCAGGTCGGAATCTCGACGGCTGTCGGCCGAGACGATCGAGTCGGTCTCGTCGGTGAAACAGACGATGCCAAAATACAGTGTGTCCGCGGTATAAACGATCCGTACCTCGGTGCGCTCCGACGCGGGCTGCCCTTCAAACGGACGATTCTGGACAAACCCGGTGGCGGGCATGGCGTCCGCGTAGGCGGCATCGCCCAGCACGTCTCCATCAATGATCGGAGCATTCTCGACGCGCACCGCCCGGGTACTGGGCACGCCCGCCCCAGCCAACTGCCGAGGCACCGCGTCAGACCCGGCAACCGGGGTCTGTGTCTGTTGGGCAGCCATTGATGCCTGGAGGCACCAGACCAGACCAACGACACACCCGAGGCGAACTAAACGGAAAAGTATGGTCATAGAAGGGTTTTTCGGTTCGTGGAGAGCCTTTTAGTTTAACAGGCGCGACAGGTTCGCTCCCAACCGACGATGGAAAGGGAAACCCGGTCCTTGCAATTGGCGAGCATCAGTTCCGCGGAAGTTCTTGACCTCCGAGGCAACCGCGGTCAACACTCGGAACACGATTTTGAGGAGGTCATATGTCTAATACGCCGCCGGGCCGACGCCATTTCCTTAAAAAGAGCGCCGCGGTCGCCGGGTTGGTTGCCGCCCCCCCTGCTCTCGCCACCGCGGCGGAAGCGGTCGGCGCCGGGACGCCGGCGCCGATCACCGACAGCAATTCGCTCGAAAGCGTGCTCTATGGCCAGCGCTCTCGTTTCGTCACAACGACCCGTGAGATCGAGGGACGCAGTCACAGTGAACGTACTCTCATCAGGCCAACCCCTCACCGACCGAGCGCGCGCACGCCGCTGGGAGAACTGGTGGGGACCATCACGCCCACGTCGCTCCACTTCACGACTCAGCACTACTACGGCATCCCCGACATCAATCCCGACGAACATAGCCTGATGATCGAAGGCCTGGTCGACCGGCCGCTCGTGTTCACCATGGACGAGCTCCGTCGACTGCCGTTTGTCTCACGGGTCTGTTTTCTCGAATGCATCGGGAACCGACCGAACCCGCGCGGCGAGACCGTGACGGGCACCCACGGTCGGATGGGTTGCAGCGAGTGGACCGGCGTTCCGCTCTCTGTCCTGCTCAAAGAGGCGGGACTCAAAGACGAGGCGTCGTGGGTGATCGCGGAGGCGGCCGACGGCGGGCGACACACGAAGAGTGTGCCGATCGCAAAGGCGCTCGACGACGTGCTGGTGGCCTTCGGACAGAACGGCGAGCCCGTACGTCCTGACCACGGTTTTCCGTTGCGTCTCATCGTGCCCGGCTTCGAAGGCATTTACAACGTAAAGTGGCTCAAACGGATCAAAGCCGTCGACCAGGCGTATCTCTCCTTTCAAGAGCACTCGCGGTTTCTGACGCCGAACCCGAAGACGCAGCGGGACAGCTACGACTTTGGACCCAGCTCGGTGATTACCCAGCCGTCGGGCTCGCACATGCTGTCCGCCCGCGGTCCCTATGTCATCAGTGGCCTCGCCTGGTCCGGCGGAGGCGCGGTGAGCCGTGTGGACGTCTCTACCGACGGCGGCGAAACCTATCAAGAAGCCGAGCTCGTCGGCGCGGTTCTCCCAAAAGCGCACACACGTTTTGCGTTGCCGTGGACCTGGAATGGAGACTCCGCGGTCTTACAATCCCGGTGCTTTGACGAACGAGGACAGCTACAACCGTCGGAGACCGAGTATGCGCAATACTGGAATCTCACACGGGAGCAGCTGTATGGGACGATTCAGAGCCAGCTCGGACACTGCAACTGGATTCAACCGTGGAAGGTGGGCACCGATGGTAAGGTCACGAATGGACTGGCCCCGGTCGAGGTCATCGTCGATGTTCACGCCTAGCGAGAGCCGAGTCGGTTGGCCCGCTCGGCGGATGCTGTCCCTCGGCTTACTCGCGGTCGTCGGTCTCGCGTTCCTGCCGAGCGACGTGAGCGCACAGGACGTGGTCGGACCGTCGGGTCTCGGGCGGCCACCCACTGCGGCGGAAAAACTCGACATCCTTGTCGCACCGGACGGCGCCAACCTCCCCGACGGAAGTGGCACCGCCACTGACGGGGCGATGGTCTTTGAGCGCCGAGGCTGTTCAACGTGTCATGGTCCCACCGGAGGAGAGGGACCATCGATCGCACTCGTAGGAGGGCAGGTCACGACGTTCTCCAACTACTGGCCGATTGCGCATTGGCCGTTTGCCCCAAGCGTCTGGGACTACATTCGTCGGGTCATGCCGTATGACCGCCCAGGCATCCTGAGCGTGGACGAAGTGTACGCGGTCACGGCGTTTCTGCTGTATCGGAACGGCATTATTCAGGAAGACGAAGTGATGACCGCCGAGAGCTTGCCGCTCGTCGAGATGCCGCATGTGGACGACTATGTAACGCCCGAGACCTGGACGCCGGAGAAGCCTCGCGGGTTTCAGATCCCGCCGGCCCCATAGTCGCGTCGCTTCAGCAGTTCTTCGGGAAGGTCGCCGACGCGTTCGAACACGAACCGCGGTCAAAACTGCGTGTCGTGTGTCAGAGCTGTCGTTCTCACGCCGCCTCTTTATTTCGCGCTCCCCGCGGCGGGAAGACAGCCAGCCCCAGGAACGACACCACGCGACCGACCGTCCCCGTGTTATCGATTTCCACAAGAAAGAGCTCGAGCACGACCACCGTCATCAGAGCCGCGCCGCCGATCCACACATCGCGACGGGTGGACCGCGCGCCGATCACCATACCCAAGAGCCCGGTCACGGGCCAGACGACTGAAGATTGTTCCCGACGACAGCGACGACCACGACCAGTAACACCCCGCCGACGCACGCCTCCGAGTACACCGTCCAGTGACGACGTACGGGCCACGGTGCGTAAGGGCGGCCCAGACCGAGCGCGGTGATGGAAGCTATCGCAACGGCCACTGGCCAGACGCCCTCCGCTATTCGGTCCACTTGCCAAAACGTTTCCCAGGCCACCACCGCCGCGAGTAGCCAGAAGCCGCCGGTGTGAAGCGGAGTCAGGAGACTGGAAAACTGAGACTCCCGCCGTCAATCCCTAAACCGACCACCGCGCCAATGAGCGAGAAGACTAGCCGCATCGATCTTTCCGAAGCACGGTGTGCTTAGCGTTCGACCGGGATCTGCCGATTCGAGATTGCCACGCTCTCCGGCGCCGGTTCACTATATCTCCGATGAGACAGAACCCGGCCGCGCGGCATGAATGACAACACAAGAGGGCGGTCGTGAAAAGCCGTGCGCAACGTTCGGTCGTCGGCCGGGGTCTGGACTGTCGTAGACTCCTACCCATGAGACGGTGCTTTTCCCCAGCTGTCCCGGTCCGTTTCCTCCTCGCCTTTCTGGTGGCGCCCGGGGTCGGCCTCGCTCAGGGCGCGTTCTCCGGCGGCACTCCACGATGCGCCGAGATAAGCGGGCGTACCCAGCACGACTTGGAAATGGCGCGAACCTTTTGCACGAATCTCTCGGAGAATACCGCCGCGGGTGCATATGTCGAAGGCGCCACGCTTGTCGTCAAAGTCAACCGGCAGGTCGCTGACCAGATCCGCGCAGACCACGCGGCCGCAGAGCCGGTGGTCTTGGCATGGCTTCGCGGGTGGAAACAGCAAGCTACCGAAGAGCCGGTCACACTCACCGTTCGATGGGGAAACATTCGGATAGCGCAAGGTCGGGCGACTCGCTCTGGTGACGAGCAGGTGACCTTCCCGTAGCCATGGGTGCGCACTCCATACTCATCGCCCTGATACTCGGCCTGTGCGGCTCCGGCCTCGCCGTGGCTCAGACGGGCGCCGCCCCGGAGCAGTGGCCGACGTATGGCGGCGACCCCGGGAGCACGAAATACTCGCCGCTCGACCAGATTGACGGCGACACGGTGCAACAGTTGCGCGTTGTCTGGCGCTGGGACTCGCCCGACAACGCGGTCGTCGCCGCCAACCGAGCCGACCTGCCCCGGCTGCCCTGGGCCTTCAAGAGCACACCCCTCATGGTCGACGGCGTGCTCTATGTCAAAACCTCGATGAGCCAGGCTGCGGCAATCGATGCGGCGACCGGAGAAACCCGCTGGGTGTTCGATCCCGGAACGTGGCAAGGCGAGTCGCCCGCCAACACCGGCTTCAATTCCCGCGGCGTCGCCTATTGGTCCGACGGTCTCAACTCGCGCATTTTCTTGCCGACTGGGAATGCCTATCTGTATGCCCTTGATGCACAGACCGGGCGCCCGATCTCGGATTTTGGAGCGGACGGCGCCGTTGACGCAACGCAAGGACTCCGGCGGCCGATTCCCCGACGCGAGTATCAGCTGATGTCCGCACCCACCGTGGTCGGAGATGTCGTGGTCATCGGTTCGGTGGTCTCGGATGGTCCCCGCTACCAGCTGGCCCCGCCCGGCGATGTGCGGGGATTTGACGCGCGAACTGGCACCGAACTGTGGGAGTTTCACACCATCCCTCAGCCGGGCGAGTTTGGCAACGAGACTTGGGAGAATGGCGCGTGGCGCGATACGGGCGCGACGAACGCGTGGGGCCTGCTCAGCGCTGACCCCGAATTGGGCTATGTCTATGTGCCGACGGGCACGCCGACCAACGACTGGTATGGCGGGCATCGCCCGGGTGACAATCTCTTTGCCGAAAGCATCGTCTGCCTCGATGCCGAAACGGGCGAGAGAGTGTGGCATTTCCAGTTCGTACACCACGGTCTCTGGGACTACGACGCCACTGCGGCGCCACTCCTCCTCGACCTGGTCGTTGAGGGCCGAGCGGTAAGAGCAGTAGCCGTGGTGACAAAGCAGTCCTACGTCTACGTATTCGACCGCGTCACCGGCGAACCGGTGTGGCCCATCGAGGAGCGTCCGGTGCCGCAATCGACAGTTCCGGGCGAGACAACGTCGGCCACCCAACCGCATCCGACAAAGCCTCCACCCTTTGACCGCCAGGGCGTGACCCTCGATGACCTCATCGACTTCACTCCCCAGCTCCGAGAAGAAGCCATGGAGATCCTGAGCGGGTTCACCCATGGGCCTCTTTTCGAGCCTCCGACCGTGACGGGGAACGGGACCCAGGGCACCATCTTGATCCCCGGCGCGACAGGCGGGGCCAATTGGGCGGGGGCTGGAGCGGACCCTGACACCGGCTGGCTCTATGTACCGTCCCACACTCGTCCGCACGCGATCCAGCTCGTGACACCTGACCCGACCCAATCAGATTTCCGTTATGTCCGGGGACGTGGCGCCAGACCGGACGGGCCGCGGGGCCTCCCACTGTTCAAACCGCCCTATTCACGGCTCACCGCGTTCAACCTCAACCGGGGCACGCTGGAATGGACGACTCCCTTGGGAGATGGACCGCGCCAGCACGTCCTCGACCTCGGTATCCCCGACCCGGGTCCTCTGGGCGGTGGGTCGTATACCGGCCCCCTCGTGACAAAGACCCTCTTGTTTCTTGGGCTCCGCGGCGACGACGCCCCCGACCTCGGTTTCGGAAGCGGAAGCCCGACCGATCCCCCACCCGTGCTCAATGCGTACGACAAAGCGACCGGAAATGTGTTGCACTCGGTGGAGCTAGACGTGCCGCCGACCGGCACGCCGATGACCTACATGCTCGAAGGACGCCAGTATCTGGTTGTGGCGTTTGGAACCGCCGACAACGCTGGGCTCATCGCCTTGGCCGTAGACTAGGGTTTCCGACGTTCCCTGCTCTCTGCGCCGAGACGGTAAACACAATCGCCGCGAGCGAGGCGACTCGACCTTCAGAAAACGCTCCTCTGTAGGGCTAGCTGCGGGCCGGGGTCAATCTCGCTGAAACGTATAGGTCTGCAGCATGCTCGGCGTCTGCCGCCACCACGAATGCGGCTGCACCACGCGCACCGGTACGGAGACCCTGAACGGCGTCTCGTCAAAGGGATACGGATCCATGCGAATCCGGCCATCGCCGCGAGGCTCGATTTCGACGGACACCCGATCGTCCCAGCCCCGACGAGGCACGTCGTGAAACACGACGTGGTCGGCCCCAAACCCCTTGGCCTCGCCTACCCCGGCCGCAATAAAGTCGGAGCACAACGCCAGTGAGAGCGCATCGAGAGTCTGAAGCAACCGTATGTTCGGATTCCGGTGTTCTGGGGCGAGGGCCGTGTGCCAAAATTCAGCGTCGCGCTCGGCACCGGGTGAGGCTCGAAGTAACCGCTCACAGAACTCGTCCTGAAGCGCCCTCACTTCCGCCAGAAACCGGTGCGCCTCGGGGGCGAGGGCGGGGGGATAGAACGCCCGCCCCCGTGACAAATGGTGCGCGAGTTCTGGTCGCCGGTCAGCCCCAAATTGCGTCGCGTAGAGCCAATACGCATGGTCGGCAATAAGGAGACTCGCATACGGATGCTTGACGGCCAGTCGCGAAATTCCAAGCCGCCATCGCTCCATGCCGGCGACGGGGTCTTCCACAAGTTCGCTCAGTCCCTGGGGCAGTCCATCGCTCGCCGACAGCGGCGGGTCCGCCTCCCATTCCCACCACCCGTTGTCGTGCTCGCCGATTGCCAGCACTACTTCGTGTCGCAACCGGACTGGGTCGGGAGAAGGCGCGAAAGCACCGGGGCATGCGAAATCCCCGGCCCCCCAATGCGCGGCCATCTGGCCGGACAGCTCCGCATGGGCGAGCTGGGTAATCAGCCACACTTGCCGGCCGCGTCGTGTCTTTAGCATCGTCGCCCGTCGGGGCGCAGCACCGACCGGTTCCCCCCACGGCTCATGGAAGTTGGGCGCATCTGACGCCAGGCTGCGCTATCCGGACCAGACGCGATGCGTGCACGTCGTGGGTGGGACCGTTGGAGGGAGCCACACCCCATCGTCGCGCACAACCGGTCGGTGTCGTCAACACGATTGGCGTGCGGGTTAGAGAGCCGCTGCCCCGGGTCGACCATCCTCGACGACAAACGACGCTCGCGTCGATATCACGCCGTCGGGCCGGGTCACGACGTCGAGCACGCGGTAATCGGCGACATAACGTTCCGGCGTGACGTCGCACCGTATATAGCCGCGCTGCGCGTTGAAGAACTTGACCCATGGATTCTCGCTGAGCATTCCCGCGGTCGTCTCGCGCGTGTCCGACCCATCGCCGCCTGAGCTAATCGACGTGCCGACAAACTCGGTGGCCACCGTCGCCGCCGCGGCGTCGCGGTAGTCGACCTTCAGATCGTTCACCCAGTTGGAGTGGATATCGCCGGTCAAGACGATCGGGTTTGCCGGGCGACGTGAAGCGAGAAACTCCATAAGCCGGCGACGCGCCACCTCGTAGCCTGACCATACGTCCATACCAAACGATTCGTCATCACCCGGCCTCTGGTCGACACGCGCCATCATGACTTGTTGGGGCAGCACGTTCCATCGTGCGGTCGAGCGGTCGAGCCCATTCGTGAGCCAGCGTTCCTGCGTGTCGCCGAGCAAGGTCGCGGCCGGGTCGATCACACCACCGCACGCTGGGCCACGGACATCTCCGCAGGGCTGGTCGGTGCGATATTGTCGGGTGTCGAGCACGTGAAACGACGCAAGCTCGCCCCACGAAAAATCGCGATAGAGCTGCATCCGAGGACCATTCGGCATCGATCGGCGCCGCAGCGGCATATGTTCGTAATACGCCTGATACGCGACACCCCGCCGTCTGAGAAATAGCTCCGCCGGCAGCCCGTCTTCCGAGACACTCGCGGCGTAGTTGTTATCTACTTCATGGTCGTCCCACGTGACGACCCACGGAAAATGTGCGTGGGCCGCTTGAAGGTCAGGGTCGGTCCGATACAACGCATGTCTGTTTCGGTAGTCGGAGAGCAGCTCGCTCTCGTCACCGGTGTGCTTCCGTGGCCGTCCGTCGCGACCTTCGTACTCGTAGATGTAGTCACCCAGATGCAACACGAGGTCGAGGTCCTCGTCGAGCATGTGCTGATAAGCGGTGAAATATCCCTGCTCAAAATGTTGGCAGGACGCAACGGCGAATCGGAGGCGGGGCGCGATCGATGACACGGCCGGAAGCGTGCGCGTGCGCCCGACCCGACTCACGTCGCTCGCGGTCCGAAACCGATACCAGTACCATCGCCCAGCTTCCAGGCCGTCGACTTCGACATGAACGCTGTGACCCAAGGCCGTGCTGGCGACGGCTGTGCCCTGCTGGACAATCTGCGTCAACCCTTCATCGCGTGCGACCTCCCAGGTCACGGCGACATCGCCGTCCTGCATGCCCCCGCCATGGATCGGGTCTGGAGCCAGTCGGGTCCAGAGCACCACACCGTCTGGAGTCGGGTCGCCAGAGGCCACCCCGAGCGTAAACAGAGGGCTCCCGGGTGCCACATCCTGTCTCGCCCGAGCGATGACCCGCGGACTCCCGCCCAGGCCGACTAGCGTCAGGCCCCCGGTGAGTAGCGCGCGGCGATCGAGCTGATACGGAAGCGATGCGTCATCACGGACGGGTCTGGCCATACGTTCTGCTCTCCTTGTCACCACACGGTCGCCAACTACAACGCGAAACACCTACCGAGCCCGTGGCGATACTCCGCGCTACTCGCGCGCCCCGCGCACTCGGCGCAGCGACGGTCGGTCTGCCACGCCAGACGAGACCACGGGAACCAGAGACCAGAGAACCCGATACACCGCCCCGCTAGCTCGCGAAGTTTCCATTTCACGCCATCGCAACCAGTTAGCGATCTGCCATCGGCTGCGGCCACGCCAGCGGGAGGCGCAAGGCCAAGGCCCCACGTGCCACGGCTGTGGCACCTATGGGCGCCCACAGGATTCCTCGATTGCTTGACTCCGCGGACGCGCGGACTACGCGGACTACACTGAGGTCGAGCTCGAGAGCTCGGTGAGCTCCCGCAACTGTTCGCCCGTGCTGTCGCCAAATTCGTCGATGGGCACGCCCAATGTATTCAACAGCGTGAGTTGGAGGTTCGTCAGCCGCTGAGTGCCTTCGGGATACTTGATGTGGCGCCCGCTCTCGAGACGGCCCGCACCACCGCCGGCGAGCAGCAGCGGAAGATTCCGGATGTCGTGACTGTTGCCTTCACTAATGGCGCTGCCATACAGCACGGCGACCTGATCTAAAAGTGTGCCTTCGCCATCCGCCGTGGACCTGAGCTTGTCGAGAAAATAGCTAAACAGCGTCGTGTGATACGTGTTGATCTTTTGCAGGCTCGCGATCTTGTTCTTGTCGCCACCGTGATGCGAAATCGGGTGATGAGAGTCAGATACCCCGATCTGCGGATAAGTCGCGCCACTCTGCTCCCGACCGATTTGAAAGGTGATGACCCGAGTCGTATCGGTTTGGAGCGCCAGCACCTGCATGTCGAACATCAGCCGGGCGTGCTCGTCATAGCTCACCGGAATGCCGGCCGGAGCATCCACCACCGGAAGTTCGCGGCCTTGGTGTTCAGCGTTCTGGATACGTCGCTCGATCTCCCGTACGGAATCAAAATACTCGTCGAGCTTCTCACGGTCGCGGCCGCCCAGCCCACCCTGTAGCTGATGGACCTTGTCGAGCACGGAGTCCATGATGCTCGTCTGCCGATGTCGTCGAGCCTTTTGGAGGGCCGGGTCGGTACTATCGAGCCCACCAAACAATCGATCGAACACCACGCGCGGATTGGCCTCGACGGGCAAAGGCATCGTCGGGCCGCTCCACGCAAGTCGGTTTTGGTAGGCGCAACTAAACCCGACGTCGCAGGTCCCTACGCCGTTTACGGTATCGGTCCCTTCCAGTCCCAATTCGAGGGACGGGAGCGGGGTGTCCTGGCCCAAGGAGTTCGCCAGGATCTGGTCCATCGAAATGCCAAGCTGTAGCCCTGAGCTGCCCGTCGTCGGGAGCGGCTCGACCCCGGTCATAAAGGCACCCGCTGGCTTCGCATGCGCTCCCGAGCCTCCGCTGCGAGAACTTGCGCCAGTATTGTCCAGCCCACTTACGACCAGCAACTGGTCACGGAATGGCTCCAATGGCTGCAAGATCGGCGTGAACTCGAAGTCGGGTCCGACCGCCTCGGGAGTCCACTGCTCCATGACAATCCCGTTTGGCACATACACGGTGCAAAACCGAGCAGTCGGCCGTGCGGCCGTTTTCTCTCGGGCGGTCAGCGCCGGGATCATGCCTTCGAGAAGCGGCAATGCCAACGTGGCCCCTACCCCTCGCAACACTGTCCGACGAGGAATGGCTCGCTTGGTAATGATCATGACTCTGACCTCCGCATCTGGAACGGTCGACTCTTGACAATTGACGAAATCAGGGCCGACCACGTCAGGTCGTTACCCTCACTGTTTCGCGCAATACTTCTGACGATCGGCATATCGTAGTGCTCGAGCGTACGACCCAGGGCATACGTCAGCATCTTTTCGGCGACGGTCTCCACAAACTGCTCTCGACGGCTCAGGATTACTGTGCGAAGGCCGTCTATCCCGTGGACCTCGGTCCCGTCGATCAATGTGCCGGAGGCTTCGATGGGAATACCCGTATCAAACGGTGTCCCGCCGCCGTCCGTCGTCCGCCACCGACCAATCGCATCGTATTGCTCCAACGCAAAACCGAGCGGGTCGATGACGCTGTGGCAACTCGCGCACACCGCGTTTGACCGGTGTTGCTCCAACCGCTCGCGCACACTCTGCGCCACCCCGTTGTCGCCGGGGGCCGGCAAACTTGGCACATCTGGCGGCGGAGGCGACGGCGGCGTGCCGAGAAAATTCTCGAGCAGCCAGACCCCACGCACCACCGGGGATGTTCGGTTCGCATACGAGGTAATGGTAAGAATGCTGGCATGCCCCAACAAACCGCCTCGAGTCTCGTCGGGATAGTTCACCCGCCGAAAATGCGGGCCATAGACGTTCGGTATTCCATAGTGGCGAGCCAAGCGGTCGTTTACGTAGGTGTAATCTGCGGTGAGGCTGCTGATGATTGGGTGGTCGTCACGCAGCTCGTGTTCGAGAAACAGCGCCGTCTCCTGCCACATGGCGTCACGCAAGTTTTCGTCAAACGCGATATACGTCGCGGTGTCCGGCGACGCGTTGCGCAACTTCCGGAGTTGCAGCCATTGGCCCGCAAAATTCTCAACTAGGGCATCCGCGCGTGGATCGGCGAGCATACGGCGCACCTGTTCGTCCAACCCTGCCGCGGTGCTCAGGCGTCCGCCGACCGCGGCATCCAGCAGCCCGTCATCCGGAATACTGCTCCAGAGGAAAAACGAGAGTCGTGACGCCAGCTCGAGGTCGCTCAGGCTATAGGCCGTGCCGGGCGCTGCGTCAGAGGGGTCGGCTTCGACGCGAAACAAGAATTCCGGATCGACGAGCAGCCGCTCCACCGCCGCCCGCATCCCGGCGTCGACCCCACCTTCGTCTTGACCGTCACGATAGAACGCCAAGAGCGTTTTGACATCCGCGTCGGTCGCGGGTCGGCGATAGGCACGGCGAGCAAGCCGCGAAAGAATCTCCGCGACGCACGGTTCGGACTCGTCAGGGTCATCACCATCGAGTCCGACCTCGGGCTCGCAGCTGAACAACGCACGCCGCCCCGGCAGCTCGGACACTCCGCTCGGGCTATACGGTCCGATGATCTGCACATTCGACACCGCGGGGTTTCCAGCCTGCTGTTCATCTTGCGCGTGCGAGTAGGAAGACCGATCCGTCGGGAGTGGCAAAATCCCTTCCGGGAGTGCCGACCGGCGATCAAAGGAAACTCCCACGCGGTGTCTTCCCCCGGTGACCGCCGTGCGGAGCTCTAGGCCTCTGTCCGCGGCCAACGCATACGCTTCCCACTCGGGAAACGAGCTCGAGTTGTAGACCTGGTCAAACTTGCCTGCATACCCCATCGGCGGGCGTTGCCCGGCATCCCACTCGCGACCAACGGTAAACGTACCGAGTCGTCCGCCATCGAGACGGACGTCGAGGAGATGAGCCTGACCGAGGCCGCGGACATAGCCATACTCCTGCTTCCGAAGACTCACCCGGATGACATACTCGCCATCGACCGGAAAGTTGTGTTCGATTGCCACCCCACCTCGAGAACCAAATGGCAGGTCGATACTTATCGCGTCATCCTGGTCGCGAGCCCCGTGGACCGGATAGTTTTCGGCCGTGGGCCGAAGACTGAGATCGCCGACCGCCCATTGGCTGATCCGCCGAGCGGCCGCCAGATAGCGCTCGATCAATGTCGGTGACACCGACAACACCTCGGCAATGTTGTCAAACCCGTGATGTTCATCGTCGGCCGGAAGTAGCGTGCGCACATCCACCTCCAGGCCAAACAAGTCCCGGATGGCGTTGCCATACTCGATCCGATTGAGTCGATGGATCGGCGGCCGGCCCGGATTCGGGTCCAACCGCGCCGCTTGGTCGAGCTGGGTTTCGAGCCACGCGATGAACGCACGAGAACGAGCGGCGTCGGGTCTCGGCCGGCCGACCGGAGGCATGGCGTCAGCCCGCAGCCGACGTATGACATGCTCCCACAGCGCGGCGTCCTGGCCGACGGCGGAGAGGTCCGTGCTGTCGAGCGCCAGGTCAGCGGTACGGGTGCGTTCGTTATGGCACGCGACGCAGTATGTGTCCAGAAGCGCGCGAGCCTCCGTGGTCCCCATCTCTATACTCGGACGTGGCGCCTCATTCGTCGGGAGATACTGAGTCGTTTGTGCGTCAAGGGGGGCGGGGCCAACGCCGACCAGGGTCGTGAGTCCGACGGCGACCAGTGCCATGCGCGACATCGTTCTTCCTCCCATATCAATCCGAATCGGTGTCTGTCGCCAAAGCGGTCAGAAGCCCCGCCGGTGTCTCGCCGTTCTCGTTCTCGATGTCGAGACTCCCGCCCTGCGCGACGAGGAGCTCTACGACCGTCTCGAACCCGTTCCGAGCCGCGGTGTGAAGCGACGTGTTTCCACGTCGTCCGGGTTGGTCGATCGCGGGCCCAGTGGCCGCGCCGACCGCGGCGACGACCGAGACCGTCTCGAGTACTCGGGGTTCGTCCCGCCACTCAGCCGCAACGAGCTCCGGGGCAATCAGCTGACTTCGACGATTTGTCGAGTGGCTCAACCCAACCCCGACCGCCGCCATGAGCGGTGTCGTGCCGTCGTCAAACGGAAGATACGGGTCGGCCCCGGCGGCGATCAACAGGCTCATGATCTCGGGCTCAAGATACTTGGCGGCGAGGGCGAAGGGTGTCGCGCCCTTCTCTCTGAGCGTGAGAACGAGCTGATAGGTCCACCGAGGCACCGGTGTGCCCCGCGTCAGTCGCACGTTTGGATTCGCACCATGGGTCAGCAGTGTCTTGACGACGTCCGGATCAGACCGGAGCACCGCCGCGTGAAGCGCCGTATAACCGGCATCCGCGGCATTCGGGTCCGCGCCGCGCTCCAGAAGAAACTCCGCAAGGTGACCATGTCCGCTCATCGCCGCGAGGGTAAGCGCACTGTTGCCATCGGCGGCCCTCGTATTCACATCGACGCCGGCATCCAACAGGACCGTCGCGGAGTCGATATCGCCGTGCCGGGTGGCAAAGAGCAGCGGCGTGAACCCGCCTGCCTCAAAAATCGATGCGCCTTCGGGACTCGTCGTGCTTCGTAGCCCGGTCCCGCGGAGTTGGCTCACGACGCGGGTGCGCGTGTCGACGGCGGCGCCGTGCTCTACTAACACTCGGGCGACGCCGGCCTGGCGGTTTGCCGCGGCCCACATCAAGGCCGTTTGCCCGTTCGATGGCTCGGTAGCGTTGACCTCGGCCCCATATTCGAGAAGCGCCTCGACCGCCAGAGGGTCGCCGGTATATGCGCACCGCATGAGCAGCGTCTCACCTGAACGTAATCCGATATTCGCGTTGGCGCCGGCTTCGAGTATTCGGCGCACGACGTCGGTTCTCCGATTGGCACACGCCACCCAGAGCGCGGTCGCCCCATACTCGTTCTGGGCGTCGACGTTCGCCCCAGCATTAACCAGTGCGTCTATTGTCGCGAGGTGGTCCCAGTGAGCAGCCCAATGAAGGGCCGTCGCTCCATCACGCTGCGGGACGTTGATATCAGGGCGCTGGTTCTGCGTGCCTTCGTCGCCATGCACGAGACGCGCGACCGTAGCCCAATCTTGATCCTTGGCCGCCGTGACCAGCGTCAGATCGTCATGTGCCGCATTCGCCGTGCTTGGCAGCACGACAGAGAGCGCGCACAACACCCACACGATGAGGGGGGCGAGTTGGTGATCGACTCGCGCGGTCATTGATTCTGGGAAGTCTCCTATCGTCGTATCGCTCATTATAGCCGTCGCCGCACCCCACAGGCTAGTACGCGACCCGAGACGACGGTGCACCCGTCTCGGCCACTGGTCGCTGCTCATTGGACGTTGGGCGTTGTCACTCGCCAGGGTCACTCGCCGGCTTCGCAGTGCCCGTAATACTGCTCGGGTCGTGACGTATATCCAGAAAGCCTGACATCAGTGTATTCGTGACGGGTGTGCACCGCGATGAAGATCCCGGGAGCGGTCTCTCGATCGATCACCGTGGTCGAATACAGGGGGCCCGCGTTAAAGAGTTGCAGAAAATGCAGGTAGTCACCGGATAGCCGGGTAATGATGTGCGAATCACCAAATCGCCCGACGGCTTCGGCTGTCGCCCCGTCCGGATCGATCTCGACGAATTGAAAACTCAACGTCGACAGGCCCTGCTCGAGCTCGGGCTCGCCATCGGTCCACGTCCCGCCGACAACCAGTGAAAACGTGCAGCTCAGCGCGGTCACATCTTCAAACCGACTCTGGGCGGCCACGTCACTCGTGGTCGACACCAGCCCGGCCAGTCCGAGCGTCAGCACCACCACCCCTCGCAGCCACTGACGGGGGCTCGCGTGCGGCCTTGGACCGGCCTGCTGCGTATCGCTGCTGGTTCCACCAATTCCCATGGGTCCTCCCCTCGAACTCGAAAGCATTCTATCTCCACACCTCGATCAAAGCCGTCTCCGCAAAAGTCGCACGTGACTTTTACCCCTCACCTCCTGAATAATCGGCCGACGCCAGAAACCACATCTACTACTCAATCAACACCACTTATGAAGGGTCACCCTAGCCTGATGAAAATTTCGGTCCGCGTGCTGGTCCTGACAATAAGCGTGCTGGTGGCCGACGTTCTCCTCGTGGGAGAACAGGCAACAGACACCCAGCTACGCGCCCAGCTTGCACAACTGTTCCCCGCGGCCACGAGCTTTTCAGACAAGGAAGGGAATCCGCCACATTTCAAGGCATTGGCCCACGCACCCGGCGGTGACGAGCCGAGGCTGCTTGGTTTCGCCTTCTACACCACCGAACTGGAACCGTTGGAGCGCGGCTACGATGGCCCCATCCAAGTCCTCGTTGGGATTGACCTGCGAGGAACACTCACAAATATTGTCATCGTCGACCACAACGAGCCGTATGGTTACTTCTCGATAGACCTCCCCCGGTATGCGGCGCAGTTTGTGCGGAAGAGTATTCGCGACCGCTTTCGCGTCGGAGACGATGTCGATGCCGTGTCGACGGCCACGCTCACGGTGCGGAGCACGACGCGGGCGGTGCGCAACGGGGCACGTCGAATGGCCCGTCGTTTCCTCCGCCCTGAGGACGTTCAGTGACGCGTCGGATCGCCTGGCTGAGCCTCGTACTGGCGGTCGGCTCCTGGACAGATTTCTCTGGGGCCGATTCCGGTATCGCTCCCTGGAACGCCACCTCGGTCATCGCCGCCGGACAGACTGAGCCACCAGCCGACCCGGCCGATGACCCCTGGGACTTTGAAGACGACGATGATGATGATCTCTGGGCTTTCGACGAGGACGAAGAGGAGGTCGAGACGTGGGGAGGCCTGCTGCGCGACCAAGCTCAAGACCTGCTCTTTCTTGTCGCTTTTGCTAGCCTGGCCATGGTCAGCTTCTTTCGAAAGAGCGTCCCGCTCAAGTACGTCACGTTTGTCGCGTCAGTGCTCTACCTCGGCTTTTCCAAGAGCCAGCTCATCAGCGTGGTCAATGTGTATGGCGTCCTCACGGGCAACCTCCCGGTCTTTCGATACAGCCTGGCTTTTTATCTCTTCGCTGGTTTTACCGTGGTGTCGACGGTGTTGTGGGGCCGACTCTACTGTGGACGGGTCTGTGCGTTTGGCGCAATGACCCAGCTCATGGATCAAATTGTCCCGGCGCGTCTCCGAGTTGAGATACCAGAGTGGCTCGAGCGTCGCGCCGCGTGGATCAAGTATGGTCTGCTGGGCGGAACACTCCTGTTGTTTTTCATCACCGCCGAGATCTCCGCGTATCGGTATGTCGAACCGTTCTGGATGTTCACCCGCCAGGGCACTCCGGCGATGTGGATCGGCCTGGGCACGCTACTCCTGGCAACGGTGTTTATCCGGAACCTGTATTGTCGATTTCTCTGCCCCGTGGGGGCCGCGCTGGGAATTCTGTCCAACCTCACGGTCTTTCGAATCAAACGGTGGTCGGCGTGCAACACGTGCAAAATCTGCGAGAAGGCCTGCGACTGGGGCGCGATCCAAGGCCCAAAGATCTCGATGTCCGAATGCGTGCGATGCGACGACTGCGAGCGGCTATATATGGATACGGCAAAGTGTCCGCACTGGATAATTCTCGGACGAAAGCGAGCGCGCTCGTCCGCTCCGTAGGAGATGTCATGAGCGATCGATCACCTCTTGTCTCATTCCTGACCGCTGTCTTCGCGTTGATGACCGGTCTTGCCAGCGCCCAGGTTCCAACCTTCGAGGTCGTGCCGTCCTGGCCGGCCCTGCCAAACGATTGGGTGCTGGGACAGGTGGCCTCGGTCGCCACCGGTAACGCAAATCACGTCTGGATCTTGCATCGGCCACGAACCGTGCCGGACGACGAGCAATCCAGCGCCGCCCCACCCGTCCTCGAATTCGACGAGAGCGGCGACTTTGTTCGCGCCTGGGGTGGCCCCTCGGATGACTACGAGTGGCCGTCAAATGAGCACGGCATTCATGTGGACGGGAATGGAAATGTCTGGGTTGGCGGGAACAGCGGGGCACCCGAGGCGGATGACATGCTCTTGAAGTTCGACGCCGAAGGCGAGCTGCTTCTCCAGGTGGGGCGTCGAGGGCAAAGTACCGGCAACGCCGATACGTTGAACCTGAACCGACCGGCGGAATCGTTCGTCCGGTCAGCCACCAACGAAGTCTACGTGGCGGACGGATACGGAAACCGTCGTGTGATCGTGCTCGACGCAGAAACGGGAGAGTTCAAACGTTTATGGGGAGCATTCGGGAGCGAACCCCTCGATTCGCCCCCGGAGGAGGGAGCCACGGCGCCCAACGGCTGGCAAGGTTCGCCGCAATTCGGGATTGTCCATGGCATCGAAGTCTCGAATGACGGTTTCGTCTATGTCGCGGACCGGAACAACAGTCGGGTCCAAGTCTTTACAAACGATGGGGCCTATCGTACGCAAGCATTTGTTAACGAGAACGCGGCCAGCGCCCTCACCGTCGCCGGCATCGCATTTTCACCGGACGCGGAGCAACGGTTGCTCTACATTGCGGACCAGGGCAACGCGCTCATCCATATCGTCGACCGGGAGACGTTGACGGTCCTCGATTCGTTTGGCAGTGAAGGGGAACAGCCTGGCCAGTTTCGAGCACTCCACCACATCGCGACGGATGGCCACGGCAACATCTATACGGCAGAGGCCCAGCGGGGCCGCCGCGCGCAAAAATTCGCGCTGACAGAGAGGACGCCGGCCCCCTAGCCGCTATGGCCCCAGGGGCTGTCCACGGACTAGCCCCGCCTTTCGGGGTTTTGGCTGCCTAACGGCTGCGTGGGTGGGGGTTGCGATCGGGCAGAGTCGACGGTCGTGAGCCAGCAAGAGCCGCTACGAAGCGTCGTCGTGGAAGTAACACCGTGTTACGCGTAGCGACGGGTCGAACTCGTAGACTCTTGGCTGCCCCGTCGGAATCTCGACGCTCGTAATGTCGTCGTCGCTGACCTGTTCGAGATGCTTGATGAGCGCCCTCAGCGAGTTGCCATGGGCTGCCACCAGGACGTTCTTCCCCTGTCGTATTTGCCGAGCGATCGTGCTCTCCCAGTACGGCAGCAACCGCGCCTCAGTGTCCTGAAGACTCTCGCCGAGCGGGAGCACGTCGGGTTCGATGTCGATGGCCTCGTAGCGCACATCACGGGCAGGATTCATGTCGCTACTGACCGCGAGGAGCGGCGGAGCTATCGTATAGCTCCGCCGCCACAAGTGTACCTGGTCGGCGCCAAACCTTTCGGCGGTTTCCGCCTTGTTCTTTCCCTGTAGCTCGCCATAGTGCCGCTCATTGAGACGCCACGACTTTTCGACCGGCACCCAGACCAGATCGGCTTCTTCGAGCATGAGCCACAACGTGCGAATTGCACGAGTGAGGACTGACGAGAACGCGATGCGGGGCACAAATCCCATCTCTCGTAACCGCTCACCAGCGGTCCGCGCTTCCTGAACACCCTTGTCCGAGAGATCGACGTCCACCCACCCCGTAAAGATGTTCTCTTTATTCCAGACGCTTTGACCGTGTCGGACGATGACGAGTGTCGCCCAGGGGAGATCACGGCTCACGTGTCACTCCGCGAGCCACGCGAGAATGCGGGGGGTCACAATCTCTGGGACTTCCGTGTGCGGACCGTGACCGACGCCGGGCAACACTTCCACAGTTACCTTGTTGTCGATATACGACCAAATGTCATTGAGCGTACTCGGCAGGAACGCACCGTCGTTCTCGCCGTAAATCACGAGCGTGGGCGCGGTCACTGGAGGAAACGTTCCGAGACGGAAGCCAAATCCTTCGGTTTCCTCCGAAAAGGGCGGGCGGGGCCAGTTGGCTTTATAGAAGTTGACGATCGACTCGGCATACAGACGCTCATACGCGTCGGCGCGCATCTGGGTCAGCTCGGGGCTGTCGCCCGGGCGAGCGGGGCGGCTGCGGACGCGTTCTCCAAAGGTCGCCCCAGCCTCAGGGTTTTCCTGCATCCCGCGCTGGAACATGCTGGCTTGTTGCTGCTCTTCGCTGCGCGCCAGCTCGCGCAAGAGACCGGCTGGATGAATGGAGCCGATCGCGATGAGCCGGTCGGTACGCTCTGGATGGGTCATCGCAAAATTCCAGGCGTAAAATCCGCCGCTGTCTTGCCCGACGAGGATAGCTTTCTCTTGGCCGAGGTCCAGGATGATGGCATCGATGTCACTCGAAATCTTTGCCATCGTGTAGTGTTCGACACCCTCGGGCCTATCGCTCTTGTCCGTCCCTCGGGTGGACATCGCCGCCACTTGATAGTGCTCCGCGAGTGCTGGGATTTGGTTTCGCCAGTCAAACCACGGTCCGGTGATGCTGTGCACGAACACGACCAATGGGCCCTCACCCGCCGTGTAGTAGACCACCGACACGCCATCAGAATCGACCGTGCGTTCGGTCAGTTTGGCCTCGCGGCCCTGCCAATCGCTGATTGTCACATCTTGGGCCGACACGGGTGCCGGCAACAGTGCGACCCCCAACACGGACACCGCACAAGCCAACGCCACCAGTAAGGTCTTCATCAACACACTCCTGCAAAAAAGAGACGACGGAGACACTACCTTCTTAGAACAGCGCAATCGGATTGGCGGGACTCCCGGTCCCATTGGCCACCCGGAGCGGAAGCGCCATGAACATGAACGCATAGCGTCCAGCGTCGGCGCACGCGTCGGCTAACGGCTCGAGCAACGCATTGTCGAGCAGTGCCACGCCGTAATTGAACAACACGCCATGCACCGGCCACGCCAGACCGTAGGGGTCTGGGCGGGCGTCCATCATGTCCCACCCCAGTAGCGAGACGTCATGATCGCGGATGAATTTGACGCACGAAACACCCAAGCCGGGTCGATCGCCACCGGCATAAGAGTTTCCGGCGCGCTGATACGCCTCGCGACCGCTGTACACCAAGAGCGCATCGCCTGGCGCCAGCTCGACGCCTTGGGCCTGGGCGGCTTCTTCGAGCTCCCAGCCCTCGACCGGCTCACCCACTCGAACAAACGGCTCGCCCCGAAAACGCGGGACGTCGATAAGGACGCCGCGGGTAATAATGCCATCGCTCCACGCCGTAATCGCGCCAAACTGCGCACCGCTGGTTGTGATGTCTTGCGCAGGGTCCCGACCCTGCCACATGCCATCAGCGTCCCACATGTGACACAGCGCATCGACATGCGTGATGCTCTGACCGTGATAGATGAATCCGAGATAGTCCACGACCGACCCTGACGCCCCTTTTGAGGCACGAGTGGGGTTTGTCCGGACAAAGTGCTGGGACGGCTCGAACACCCGGCTCATCGAAACGCGATGCCCGGTCTGAACCAGCCTGGCCGCTTCCCTGCGTTTCTCGTTGGTGACGAGATTCATCGCCCCCAGCTCGTCAGTGTCGCCCCATCGCCCCCAGTTCCGTCGATCGGTATACCAAGAACGAACTTCGGCCTCGGTAGGCGGCGTCCGGTCGGACGACTGGCCGACGCGTCTCCCGGGGACGGCTGCACGGCCGCCGCCTCCCGCGCCAGGCCCAATCCCGGGCCACGCGGAAACCCCGCGAGCACCAAGGGTAACGCCACCCATCACCACTGCCCTTTTCAAGAAAGCTCTTCGTGTCGAAGACATTGTGCCTCCTGGCTCATTCTTCACTCTGTGTGCTCAGCGCACTGTACCAAGAATGTCGCGGTCAAGTTGCGCCAGGCGCGCGCGCGCCCGTGGGGCGACCCAGGGACCGTCGTTGTGTCCCAATCGCGCATTCGGGTCCAGCGTGGCCTGGTGAAAACTGTATCGCGCGGGTTCGATGAACTCTGGACCCGCGGCTCGATAGGCAAGTCCCAGCCAATACCAGAGCGCCCCTTTGCCCACTCCGAGCGTGTTCGGCACGACTTGCTCGAGCGGTCTCAGCCGTTCGAGCGCGCGGCCGATATCACCGGCGGCCAATGTCGTCGCGATGTCATTCAGTTCCCATACCCAGGGAGGCTGCGAATCCTCCTCGGACGACTGATGCTCGCGGGCCGCCCTCAGCGACATCGCGAGCACTGGGTAAGCGATGCCTGGCTCGTTCAGACCGGCAATGACGGGGCCGACGGCGAGAATCATCACCGTCTCGTGAGCGACCCCAGCCCGTTCGAAGATGATTCGTACGCGACCACCTGGCGGCAGACGTTCGAGCCGGGCCCTCAGGTCGCCGGCCCGGCTCACACTGATGTCATTGACCGCCACGAGGACATCACCAACGGCAAGGCCGGCCGCGTGCGCCGGCCCATCCACGGTCACGTCCGCGACAAACGGCCGACCCTCGCTCTCGGAGTCGATCAACAAAGCGCCAAGCCACGCGCGACTCACAGAGACCTCGCCAAACACCGCGCTCACCACGGAATCGACTCCGGCCGCGCTTGTGTTGCCCTCACCGGCACCGAGCGACACCCGCACGCGCGCGGGCACCGCCGGGGCCGGTGCCCCACGCCACAGCCAAAGATCGGCGAATCGCCCTTCGTGGTCACGGTCCAAAACGGCCAGTGCATAGACCGAACCGTGCACGACGCTATCCGCCACGGCCTGCGCACGCGTCCAATCGACTGGCTCGGTCCGCGGCGTCACGGCGAGGATCTCTTCACGCAGTGCGTCAGCGGTCAGCCCGGCCTCGGCTGCCGCCCGCTCGATGACCGATACCCCCGCGGCTATCCGGTTCTGAAAGGTCCATCCGTCGAGGTCGTCAAACACCTCTTCCAACGCACGAAGGAGCATGCGACCGCCTGCGGCATCCTCTCCCAAGAACCCCAGCGCGACGAACGTCGGACGCAGTCGAATCTGGACGTGATATTCCTCACGATCAGTGATCGTCGCGGTACCTTCGAAGAATCCGGCCGCCGGATGCGACACGGAGACCGCATAGACTCCGATCGGTAGCACCAATTGGCCTGTGTCGACGGCCACACTCCGCGACGTCTCCTCGCCTCGACGCTGCACTTCGACCAGCGCGCCATCAGGCACGCCGTCTCCACCGAACACAACGGCTCCCTCCGCCAGTTCGAGCGAGAAATGCATTGGGTAGTCATCCGGTGTGTCCAAGTCCAGCTCCGTGCGGATCGCGCGATACCCGTCTTTGGTCACCACCATCGTCACCGGACCGGGGGGCAAGTTTGGCACGACCAGCTCAGTCGAGAACTCTTGACGGGGATGCCCATCGATGGTGACTGGCCAGGTATCGCCGAGCCCGTCGATCTGCAGCGAATCCTCGGTTGGGCCGTAGGGGACGGTGTCTACATAGATGGTGACGCCCGACGGCCGAGTGACGACCTGCAGCACGGAGCTCACGCGGGTGAGCTCGATCTCATACTGCGTCGGAGTCGAGCCACCCGCCGTCACGTCGACCGATTCGCTCACCCCCTGATAGCCGGGTCGATTCGCGTCAACTAGATGCGGTCCCGCCAGCACCAGAAACGGCCCGTCGCTGGGGTCGACGACAAGTCCATCGATCCGCACTTCCGCCTCAACCGTACGCACCTGCACGTCGAGCGCGCCAACGAGATTGGCGTAGAGCTCCTCGCACTGTTGAATGAGGACCGGGGAGACCAATCGATCGCGACACGCAAAGCGCGGCTCTAGTCGAATCGCAAAATCGAGGTCGGCGACCACAGTCTCACTCCGCCCGATGTTGAACGCGGCCCGCGCTCGAAACGATACGCCGTCAAGCAAGACGCGCCGCTGGGCGTCCGACAACCGCCCGGTCTCGGCCACCGGACGCAAGGTGTCGATAGCCTCGCTAAAGCGCTCAATGGCCGCGGTTTGCTCCAGGTTCTCGAACAGCACTCGTCCCTCGTCGAGCGCCTCGAGCACGGGCAGCGCGACATCGTCGTTCTCTTGCGTAATGACCGAGCTTTCAACCCCAACCAGCGCAGCGACGACGAGTGACAGCCAGCGACCGGCGCGCATCATACACATCTCATCATTACTCGAGAATGAACACCGCATTCCGCCCCCGGTCCGCGAGATAGAGACGCCCGGCTCCGTCAACCGCGACATCGCGTGGACTTCTCAGTTCCGTGCCGTCCGGAAGTACCGGTCCGACCAACAGCTTCAAGGCACCGTCTGGTCCGAACACCGACACGGTTTTTGCGTCGCGGTCGAGCACGTATGCTCCCCCCAGGGCATCGACCGCGACGGCCTCTGGGCGTCGCCATTCGCCCGTCGCGAAAACCGTGTCGGGGTTGCCGTCGAGACCGGCGCGCAGCACGCGGTCCTCGTCCCGGTCGAGCAACCAAATCCGTCCTCGTAGATCGACAGCCACGTCAGTGATTTCCTCCGCGAGCCGTCTGAAGACCACCGTCGACTGATACCGTCGATACCGGTCAAATCGGACGACGCGTCGGAGATCAACGTCAAGCAGTACCCACTCTCCCAACGGGCCCTGGGCCCCGGCCCTGAGGTCGTTCATCGGTCGCAGCTCGACGCCCTCCGGCATCGCGAAGGTCACCGGGTCCGGTTCGCTCAGCGGTCGCTTGACGAGTCGTCGGTCGAGCACATAGGCCTGTCCGTCGGTCCCCCACCACGGCAGCCTGGGATTCTCCACCACACTGGTGGCAATCAGGGCGCCGCCCGGGTCAAAAACAAGCGCTAGGTCGGCTCTTTCATCGGCGACCACCAAGTGCCCGTCGTCTGAGACCGCCACTCCATTTGGCGCCCGGAGACCGCCGCCGGGTACGACGAGCGATCGAACCGACGTCCATGCCGACTGGCCGGCCAGGGGACGGAAGACGATACGTTGCAGGAGGCTCAGGCGCCGCCGGGCGAGGTCCACGGTCCGCCGTGTTGTGTTGCTGGGTGCCGGCGTCGTATCCCCGTCCTCGATCACCCGTTGTAGGATCTCGGCCCCTTCTCGGAACTGCCCCTGAGCCAAGAATACCTGCGCGAGCTCCACGCGAGCCTCAAGGATGTGGCTCCGACCGTGGGCGACAGAGTCCTCCTCCAGAACCGTAAGAAGCTCGGCTGCCGCCAGATCGAGTTCATCGAGGAGAACCGCGACGCGGCCCCGGAGGAGCCCGGCGTGCCGGCGCCACGCCGGGTCAGGATAGACGAGCGGGTCAAAGGCGCTCCGAACATGTCCAAGCGTCACCCAGACATCGCGCAGGTCGTTCAGCGTGATGGCCATCGCCAGCTGCATCTGACCTTCGAGCACATACGCACCCGCCGTTGCGGGCGCCGCGGGATGCAGTTCCCGGAGTTGCGCGGTCACGGCCCGAGCCCCTGCGGCGTCACCCATCGCCCACCGTCCCTCTGCGACCCGCAGAAGCGCGAGCGGGACCAGGTCGTCCTCCGGATACTGCCGCACCAGGTCCTTATAGACATCCACCGACGCCGTGGCTTCACCGCGACTCGCCAGTTCCGCCGCTTGCGCAAAGCGGCGGCGGGCCGCCCCATCCTGCGCGCTGGACACACCTGGCCACACGAGGCCGATGAGCAGCACGGAACAAATTGCTCGCTTCGCGTCCATGGTCACTCGAGTCAACTAGTTGACCAGCTCACGAGGATGGCTCGCGGGCCGACACTTCCTGATCGTCGTTTTCGACCTGAACGGTTCGTTCTAGACGAGCGCCTGATGGCCACTCGAACGTAAAACGATGCTGACCAACCGCGACAAGACGTGGTCCCCCCGACGGAAAGGGCTCGAAATCATCGATCTGTATTGTGGCGTTGCCCGGCACGTCGAACACGAGTATCCGAACCGCCACCGGCAAGTCAGGCAAGCGAACCCCTTGGCCCTCATCTAGCGTGACATCCGTCGCACCAGAAAAGAAGATTTCCGGTGCGGTGACCACCACCGAATACTCACCGGGCGGAAGCTCCAAGCTCGCCGACTGACCCTCGGCTCTATGTTCCGTCCCGTCATCAGCCAAGGTAGCAACAACGATCAGGGGAACATCCGCGGATGCCTCAACCCGGGCCGGTGCAATAATCCGGGCCAGCGCAAACATCAGCGAGCTGTCCTCCGTATCGAGGAGGGCGGGGTCGACCGTCCGGATCAACGTCTCGTGTCCGTCCAGTGCGACCTCGATGTGATACGCCTGCCCAGGAAACAAATCGACGTCAACAGGCGTGGGGCGGGCGATGGACTGGCCGTCGAGTCGCACCCTCGCACCGACCGGCTGACTCACAATCTCGTATCGTATGGGCAGGATCGGTACCGCAACCTCCGGAACCCAGCGGGGCGACAGGCCTGCACCGAGCACCAGCACGGTCGAGGCCACTACCGCGTCCTCACGCACGAGATCGAGACGGAGAGCAACGCCTTCCTCTCCTTCAACCGGAACCTCGGTGGGCGTCGTCACCCCGAGCGGCCGGCCCGCGAGCCACACCGCCAAGTCTTGACCCGGTGGCTCCGAGTCCACGGCCACTACAGCTTC
Organism: Vicinamibacteria bacterium; assembly: GCA_963579735.1. Classification (GTDB taxonomy): domain Bacteria; phylum Acidobacteriota; class Vicinamibacteria; order Vicinamibacterales; family UBA8438; genus CAUZIB01. The sequence continues at coordinate 100,547 of CAUZIB010000002.1, forward strand.
GACCCAGGGCGGACCGAACACGCCAAACAGATTCAGCCAAAACATGACAGCCCCGAGAGCCACCGCGAACACGGCGGCGAGCCCGGCGAGGACCCGGGTCTGCCGCCGCCTCGCTGGCAGAGGCGGAGCGATGGGCGGCGACACCGGGGCCGGAGGCGGGAGCGACTCCAACCCGGCGGCATGATGCAACGCGTCATCCTGCACCGAGCCATCGAGCAACTCGGCATCGTGCAACGCGGTATCCTGCCAATCGACGGCAGATGGCTGGGCGACTGGCTCCCCTTCCACTCCCCCTGTGGGAGCCTGTATTAGGGCGACGCTTTCTACTGGGGCCGTAGCGACTGGTATCGGCCATGCCCATGTCGCCGAGTCATGGGTCGCCGGCGCTGTATCGGTTCCGCCGCGATCTTCCGACAAACCGGCCATCACCGCCGCGGCAAAATCTTGACATCCAGGGTATCGCTGGGTCGGATCTTTATCGAGAGACCGCATCACCGCCAGGCTGACCGCCTCCGGAACACGCGGCTCGAGGGATGAGGGCGGCGGCGGGTCGAGCTGGGTCACCTGATACAAGACCGTGGCGGTGCGCTCGCCGGCAAACGGTCGGTCCCCGGTGAGTGCTCGGTAGACGACGGCCCCCATTGAGAATTGATCCGAGGCCGGCGTCGCGGGCGCGCCGCTGATCAGCTCCGGTGCGGTAAAGGCCGGATGCCCAAGCGCGGACCGCCCGCGTCCAAGCGTTCGCTCGTAGAACGCCGCGACCCCAAAGTCGGTGAGTCTGAAGCGTCCGTCGTCCGAGACCAAGATGTTGCCAGGGGTGACGTCGCGATGCACTTCCCCCTGAGCGTGGGCGTAGGTAAGCGCCGAACCGACCTCTTGGGCGAGTTGAGCGATTTGCGCGAGCGCCAGCTCGACCCCCGCTCCGAATTCATGTTCGAGGCTTTCGCCGGCCACCAGCTCCATTGCGACATAGACGTTGTCCAGTTGCTGACCGACACCGTAGACCTCAGCGATATTCGGGTGCGACAGCAGTCCGGCCGCGCGAAAATCACGGTCCAGACACTGCTGAAGGTGGCTGACGTCTGATTGCGTCGACGTCGGTGGTGCTTTGATGACCTTGAGCGCGACGTCTCGCGATTTCTCCGAGTCCGCCGCATGATAGACGACACCCAGGCGCCCTCTCCCGAGCACGCGAATCACTGTATAGCGTCCGAATCGAAGTGGCTCCGCCATAGGCGTCCCCCCGGACACCACGGGCTTCACGCCGGGGGATCTTCGAGGGTGGGTTCTTACCGCGACCGCCTGTCCGCCGGGACAAGGAATATCACGGAGCGTGCGAAGAGAAGCGGGAGGCCTTCCCACCTTCTTCAAAGGCGATAACGTCGAACGGCTGCGGGTTTGGTCCTTCCATCCCGGGTGACCCAACCGGCATGCCCGGCACCGAGATGCCCGCAATGTCGGGACGTTCGGCAAGCAGACGCTTGATATCGTCCGCCGGCACGTGGCCTTCGACCACATAGCCACCGACCACCGCGGTGTGGCAGGACGACATCATGGGCGGAACCTCAAGTGTTCGCTTTACACCCGTTATGTCAGCGACATCGGTGGTTTTGACCGTAAACCCTTGCTCTTCGAGGTGCGCGACCCACGCACCGCAGCAGCCTCACGTCGGAGATTTGTAGACCTGGACTTCCGGAAGCTCCGGATCCTGGTTGGCCTGAACGGCGAAACCGCCCACGAACATTCCGGTGACAGCCAAACACACAGCGGATAACAGGATACTCACGCGCATTCACAACCCTCCACAAGCCCACTCATTATTGATCGAAAGCGCGGCCAACGACAGTGCGAATGTCTGTCAACCACGCCATCAGTCACGAAAATTGACAAACTGAAGCGGGAGCGACAACTCGGCTTCCCTGAGTAACGCGATGACCTCTTGCAAGAGGTCGCGCTTCTTCCCGGTTAGCCGAAGCTGGTCGCCCTGCACGGCCACCTGTACTTTGAGCTTCGTCTGTTTGACCATCTTCACGATGGTGCGGGCGAGCTCGGTCTCGATACCGCGACGAACCGTTACAACTTGCCAGGCATCGCTGACGTTCTTCTGTATCGACTCGCGCTCCAAACACCCGACATTGATCTTCCGACCGGCGAGCTTGCGCGTGAGCACGTCATACATCTGGTCGAGTTGAAAATTGTCCGGGGCCCGCATCGTAATGTGCGTGTCGTCGAGATCGAACTTGGCGTTCGTCCCCTTGAAGTCGAAACGTGTTTCGACCTCGCGATTGGCCTGGTTCACCGCGTTGACGACTTCTTGTTGGTCGACTTGGGACACGACATCAAAAGAAGGCATAGAGGGTCGATTCCAAACAGGCCAGCCCGACGGCTCGGGCGCCTTGCCCGCACCGTCAACTATTGTTTTACTTTGGCGCCTTGTCGTTGCTTTGGCGCCGTGTCGGTTGGGCTCACCGCGGCGGTCCGGGCGAGACAGACGCCTGTCATCGCTCCGGGTGCGATGCAAGACGTCCGCGCTGCCCAGGCATTGCTTCGCGACGCGGCGGTACGCTCACCCTACCCCACGACGTGTCGCTTACGCGGCAGTGCCGCGTATCGAGCGTATGACCAGGTTGCGAAGCAACGGTACTTTGTAGCCGTTATGCGCCAAAGGTGTCACCCCTTGAATCGCCACTTGCCCGGCCCGTGCCGCCGTCTCCGTCGTCGCTGCCTGGCCTCGCACACTGTCTTCGACCTCGGTGAGCCGGACCGGAGTCGGGGCAATACCGTTCGCAACAACTCTGAGGTCTTCGATGACACCGTTCGTGACCTTGAGCGCCGCCGCAACGCTGCCGAGCGCAAAATCCCAGACTGCGCGGTCGCGACTCTTCTCAAAGTAGAACTCGGCACCCGCCCAGGTCGACGGAATCCGCACCATCGTCAAAAGGTCGCCCGGCTCCAGCACGGTCATGCGCTCGATATCGACTTCGGGGCCTACGAAGAACTCCGCGGCCGGTACCACCCGTTCGCCAGTCGAGCTAACGATCACCATTTCGGCATCCAAGGCGATCAGGGCCGGCGCGGTATCGGATGGATTTACCGCGACACACCGACTCGCGCCGGTGATGCAATGCTCTCGATTCATCGCCGTCGGCGTATCCGCGTAGCAAATGTTACCGCCGGCGCGGTAGCAGTTCCAACCATCCCGGTAATACCAGCACCGCGTGTCTTGGCTGACGTTGCCACCAAGGGTGCCCTGATTCCGGATCTGCGGAGAGGCGACGATGCCGGCCGCCTCGGCGAGTAGACCATACTGATCCCGCACGGTCTCGTGCCCGGCAATTTCGCTCAGCGTCGCCATCGCGCCGATTTCGAGGCCGGACGCCGATGTGCGTATCTCGCGCAGCGCGTCGATACGACCAAGGTCGACCACGACCGACGGTCGTTTCACCCGGTCCTTCAACCAGTCCCACGTGTCCAACCCACCAGCCAGCACCCACGCACTCGCCCCGTGTTGACGGAGCATCCCCAGCGCGTCATCGACACTCGTCGGCTGGAGGAGCTGGAACGCCGGCATGTTATCGCGTATCACCGCCATTGATTTTGTCTCCTACTCGGGTATTTAAGCGTGGGCTGTCAGCCGAGACACCGCCTCGGGCAAGCCCTCGAGCTTTGCCAGGATCATGTCGGTCATGATCGGGGTCCGATTGAAGTGGATGTTGCCAAGGGCATCGACGATGGCACACTGGACGGCACCGGTCCCGGCGCCCTGCGGAGCTTCGCCGATCCCTCTCGCGCCGAGTGGGTTGAATGGATCGGGCTCGTTCGCGGCCACCCAATCCATTTCCCGTTCGTGAGGAACATCGAGGATTGACGGAGGCCGGTTGGAATAGAACCGCTTCGAGACGTGCAAACCCCAGCGACGGTCGTAGATCCACTTTTGACCAAGCGCGGTACCAAAACCCTGCACTCCGCCGCCATGCAGCTGAGCGGCAAAGGTGCGCGGGTTAATGATCGTGCCAGCGTCGGAAGACACCTTGTAGTCCTTCAAGCTGACGCCACCAGTCTCCGTATCGACTTCGACTTCAGCAAAGCCAATCGCATACGACATGATCCGGCCACCCGTGTCGAAATTGTCTTTCGCCACGCCAATCAAGCCCTGTCCCGCCAAGGCGGTAGCAGAGGTCTTGGTCATCTCGTTGATGTCTTCGGGTAGCGTGTGACCGGCGAACTTGCCTCCAAGGTCGATCGCGCGCTGAGCCGCGCGGGCAAAGCCCATTCCTTGCGACCGGTTGCCGCGCCGGAAGACACGACCGTCGGCAACCTCGTAGTCGTCAGTGTCTCCACCCAAATCGAGCGCGGCAATCTCTTGCAGCTTGCGTTTCGCGTCAAGCCCCACCGCCCAGTTGGCGCGGGTATGGGCATGAGTCGTCATGCTGCCACCCTGGATACAGCTCCACGGCAAGTGCCGCGTCGTGTCGCCCCAAATGACCTCGGCTTGCTCCCAATCGGTCTGAAGCGCTTCCATAGCCGCGCGGGCGGTATCGAAGACCGATTCGGTCCCCAGGTTTCCGATCCCCTGGTGGATGTAGACCCGACCATCCGGTCGGATCGCAAGGAGACCATCGAGCCCGGACGTTCCGGCCGCGAATCCGCTCAGCGCCACCCCTATTCCGGTGACTTTCGAGCCGTTGCGCTGACCGCTCCGAGCCTTCATTGCAGCCCAATCGAACTTGGCGGCGCCGCGGTCGACGGCCTCTCGCACGAATGCGCTTGACACGTTGCCCTGACGCCCCTGGCGTGGTCGCCCAAACGTGGCCTGACCGGCCGGCGCATTTGTCTTCATGAACTCGAGCTCGTCGATACCCAGCTCGTTCGCGGCCTTCTGCATCAGGGGCGCGAACACGCTCACCGCTTGCACGCCACCCGGACCTCGCTGGGCGCCCCGGGGAGGTGTATTGGTATAGACGTTGAGCCCGCGGACACGAATGCTGGGCGGCTGATACATGAGAGACGCCATGTCGCCCATGGACAGGTAGTCGCCAGACCGCCCATACGGACCACCGTCCTGCACGACGAACATGTCCAGCGCCGTGAGCCGTCCGTCGGCGCGGAAACCGATCCTGACCCTGGCCTGCTTGCCCGGTCGGGCCCGCCCGATAAAGTTTTCCTCTTGCCGGTTGATTCGCATCATGACCGGCTTACCCGCTTTGCGGGCAAGTAGCCCAGGGACACCGTTGATGATGGCGCCGTTCGCCTTGCTTCCAAACCCGCCGCCACAATACTCGGCAATCAACACCACATCTTGCGGGGCCACCTCGAGCCACCGGGCGGCTGGTCCGTGCGTACGGGCAGTGCTCTGAGTCGAGCAGTGCATATAGCACTTGCCATTCTGCCAGTAGGCCATCGCGGTTCGGGACTCGAGCGGCTGATGGGAGGTCGATTGGAAAAAGACGGTTTCATCAAGAACGAGGTCGGCCGCGGCAAGACCCGCCTCTACATCGCCGACCTCCCATTCGTCGGTGTAGGCTCCGCCGAGGGGCAGTCGCCCGTCACGGTCGAGCTCGTCCCAGTCAACCGTGTCCCATTTGACGTCTTTGAGATCCCGGCCTTCCATGGTGTTGCCCTCGAGCCGGGCATTGGAGCCTCCGGGGCGCAGGCTGTCCAGCGGATCGACCGCGAAGGGCAGCGGCTCGATGTCGATCCGTATCTGCTCGATAGCGTTCGCCGCCTGCTCTTCTGTCGTGGCCGCTATCGCCAAAATCGGCTCGCCCTCATAGAGCGGCTCGTTCGTCAGCATCCGCTCCTCGGGCGCGTCGACCTCGGGGAGCTCATCTGCGGTCAGAATCGCTTGTACCCCAGGCATCGCCAGCGCTGCGCTCGTGTCCAGATTCCGGACGCGTCCATGAGGCATCGGACTGAGCAGCAGTTTCGTAAAGAGCATGCCTTCGGCTCGAAAGTCTTCGGCATACTTTGCACGCCCGGTCACCTTCGCGATCAAATCCGGGGTCGTATAGTCCTTCCCGATCAGTTTGTAATCGGCCACGTCAGCTCCTCCGGGACAGCTCAAGCGCGCGCTCGGCAACGTTCAGAATCTTGTTGTAGTCCGCACACCGACACAGGTTGCCCGACAGATGCTGGGCAGCCTCGGCGCGGGTCGCAGTTGGCTGCTCTTCGACCAGTGCCGTCATATTCATCACAAACCCGGGCATGCAAAACGCACATTGGAAGCCCTGTTCATCGATAACCGCTTGCTGGACCGGACTCAATGTTCCATCCGGGGCCTCCAAGCCCTCTATCGTCTGAACTTCGCGGTCTCGTACCTGATGCGTCAGCATCGAGCAGGAGTAATGCGGCACACCGTCGACCAGTACTGTGCACGCCCCGCATTCTGAGCGGTCGCACCCGATTTTTGTCCCGGTGAGCCCCAGCTTGTAGCGCAAGGTGGTGGCCAAGGTTTCCTGTGGCACCACATCAACGCGACGCTGCTGACCGTTGACACGGAGCGTGACCAGGCGCTCCACCGCTCCCGGCGCCTGCGCCCGGACCGTCGCACCGTCCTTGTACACATAGCTCGACGCTGACACGCTCGCGCCGGTGGCGATCACACCCTTTATGAACGTCCGTCGCGAAAACCCGTCGGCCGGGGCAATAGTCTGAGCTTCAATCTGTTCCGGGTCTGTCATTGAGACGACCTCCTTGACGGTCGGTAACAATATGCGGCCGCGCGTGAAGCGAATACGTTCCCACGCCGCGGCGTAACTCGTGTGTCCAATTGTTCTCTGGTTCCACTATCCCAGGTATTTGGTATGGCGCGCCTGGTGGACCAGACGCCCGTCACCTCACCGCACAGCCGTATTCGTTTAACGGGCAGCGATATTCAGGTCGCGCCGACGCCGACTGAGCATGCCCGAACACAAAGAAAGCTATCAGTCCAGCCGTCTCATTGCAACAACGCAAGCGGCCAGGGCTTTTCACTGCGGTTCATTCATTTCGAGGTAGTCGTCGATAAACGCGTCGACGATATCGCTCACGATACCTGTCACCTGCGGGAGATTTCCCGCGCCGACGGTGCCGAGGCTGCCAAGCTCCCATACGTCGGCAAGCGTGCGGAGCTGATTGCCCTCGATGGTCACGAGTTGCTGAAGTGACACCTCGACGCAGTAGGCATACAACCCCGTCGATCCGCGAAAGGTCTCGATGTTCACATACAGATCGCCCGCGCTTCGGGAGCTCCCCAACGGGACACCGCGCGCCTCGAGCTGCTGCTCTACGGCCCGAGTGATCGCCCGCCTGTCCAGACCCGCTTCTTCAGCATCGGGAGCGAGGCTCTCGACCACAACATTGACCTCGCGCAGGTCGGCCAGATTCTCACGTTCGTCATCGTCCTGCGCAAGTGCGGGAGACGCGAGGCCGACGAGACCCATGAACACCGCCCACGGCAGGACCGACCTTCTCCACAACCTCATCGCATTCCTCACGTCCTGTGGCGCACGACTACTAGGGTAGTGTCTCCGTCTTGCCTTGATAGTGAGTCCGGGAGCGCACCACCGGCTAGCAAGGCGCGACGAGGGAACGCGGCGCCGTGGCGGTGCAGGCCCGAGGATTGACCTCATCTCGAAGGGGTGCAGCTAGTACCAGGGACTGGTCACGAAGTCGTGGTAGGCCGCGCGGGCTCGTTTGGTGACTGCTGTGGCAATTGCCGGTTCAAGTTCGTCGAGATGAAGAATGCTGACCAGAGCGGTTTCCGCGTCGTGCGAAATGCCGAGGCGCTCGAACACCTCGGGAAACTCCTGCCGAAGGGTCCTCGTCAACACGGACACCAGCTGGTCGGGACGCTTTGAGGCGCTCCCGGGATCTAACTGAAATTCAGCAGTCGGGGGTTTCGCTACGGGCTCGACCATACGGGGTCCCATTATATCCCTCGCAACTCCTGTTCTCTTTTACTCTCTTGCGCGCGGTCGTTTTGTCCAGGTGCCGAGACGCCTCTCGCTCAGCACGGCAGCGGCATGAGCCATGCCGGAAGCAGACGCCGTAAGTCTCCAAAAATACGACCTTAAGTCAACGAACGCCTTCCGCTTCACCCCCGAGGGCACATGCCTTCGACAAAAACCTTAAAGAAAGTGAGCGTGGCACCGAGGCACAGTTTTTGAAGTTTTCAATAGGTCTACCAAGTTCTCTCTAGTCATAAATAGACCTCTTGCGTCGTGAGACCCTAGATTCTCACTGACGGATGAGCCACGGGGAGAAGAAAGGCCTGTGCGTGAAACAGACGTTCAAGATTGTCTTCCTCATACTGGCAGCGGCGGCGCTTCTGGTCGCTCCCTCCACCGCGTTTGCCGAGGAGCCCTCGTCCGCTTTCAAAATGCTCCTTGCCGGCAGCGTCACGGCCCACGCCGCGGATCTTGGCTCCACACTCTATGCGCTGCAGCAACCTGGTACCCGCGAGGCGAACCCCGTATAGAGCATTTGGGAAAATAGCCCGCTGGCCATAAGTGCGACCAAGGCCGGTCTGGTAGGGTCTCTACCTGGGAGAGAATAGAACTGTACAGACGACACCCAAAGGCCGCCTGGATCTGGGTCGTCGCCGAAACGGCCGCGCTCACGTGGGTCGCCACGCACAACTACGGGCTCGTCTCCGCCCGCTAATCGCTCGCCTCCCCTATCCATCCCGTCCATCCCGCGCGCTCGCGCGAAGTGACGGGTCAACAGTCGTGACGGGTGGTCGAACGTCGCCCGGTCTTGACAGCGTCACCGGCAGCGGCTACTGATCAGCGCACAATGCGCGCAACCATAGTCGTCGTCTGCACCATCCTGACCGTCTCGGTTCTCGTTGGCATTGACGCCCCGGCCGCAGCCCAGGAACACTGGCCCGGCTTCCGGGGGACGTCGGCCGGCGAGATCGCCGACGACCCGTCACTCCCCGACACGTGGAGCACCACCGAAAACGTCGCGTGGAACATCGGTATCCCGGGACTGAGTTGGAGTTCGCCTGTCGTCTGGAACAATCACATCTTTGTGACGACCGCGATCAGTGCGGGCGACGAACCAGCCCCGGTCAAAGGCTTGTATGACCCCGGCGACGACAACGGGTCGACCGCATCAGGCAACGAGCATCGGTGGGTCCTCTATGACATCGACTTCCGCACGGGAGATGTCCTGTGGCAAAGCGAGCTTCACGCAATGGCGCCGCCAATTTCGCGGCATCTCAAAAACAGTTTCGCCTCGGAGACGCCGGTCACGGACGGACGACGGGTCTATGTGTATCTCGGAACCATCGGGCTCGTGACGGCTGTCAACATGAGCGGTGAGACCGTGTGGCGTCATGAGTTACCTGCCTACGAAACGACCGGCCGGTTTGGGAGCGCGGCGTCACCGGTTGTCTACGGGGACCATGTCTACGTGGTCAACGACAACGTCGTCGACTCATTTATGGTCGCCATCGACAAGGACACCGGTGAAGAAGTGTGGCGAGTCCCGCGGGACGAACGTGGTCAGAACTGGGCGACACCCTTTGTATGGGAAAATGAGCTACGGACCGAGCTTGTCACGAATGGAACTGGCGGTATCCGGTCCTATGATCTCACGGGCAGCCTGCTGTGGGAAATCCATGGCATGTCAGGGCTGACAATCCCCACGCCGTTCTCCAAGCACGGGCTGCTCTATCTGAGCTCTGGGTATCCTGGCGGTGGTCTCCGTCCGGTGTATGTGGTGCGCCCGGGCGCATCGGGGGACATCTCGATCTGGCCACCCGACCGCATTCGCTCGGGGATGGCTACCGGTTTCCCGGGTCCCAAGGAGTCGTCGGAATACATCGCCTGGTCCTATCCGCTGCTCGGCACGTACAACACATCGGCGCTGGTCTACGGCGACGCGTACTACACCCTGCTCGACCGCGGGTTCCTCGTCTGTCACGATGCCCATACTGGCGAAGAGATCTACGGCCGACAAAGACTCGAGATAGGAAACGGGTTCACGGCATCTCCGTGGGCGTACAACGGTAAGATCTTTCTGCTCAGTGAAGACGGCGACACGTTTGTCGTCGAGGCAGGCTCGACATTCAATATTCTGCACACGAACTCGCTCGATGAAATGACGCTAGCCACGCCGGCCGTCGCCCGTGGAAGTGTGATCATCCGCACTCAATCGCAGCTTTATCGCATCACCAAAGGAGGGCGGTCATGACCGCGCCAAGAGCACCCAGGGAAATTCTAAATATGATCGTCCGGCTGTTGTTCGTCTGTGGGTTCGTCGCAACAAGTCAGCAGCCGGTCACCGCCCAAGAGACGAGCACACTCACCCAGATCGGTATCATTGACGGCCCCATCGATCTCGTCGAGGTCCGCGGAGGATACGCATACACGACTCATCACACAGACCTCACCGTATACGACATCTCCGACCCGGCGTCGCCGACGGCAGTGGGTGCGTTGAGCCTGCCGGAAGAGATTTGGGGCTTTCGGATCGCGAACAATCGCGTCTATCTTGGAGCAAACTTCCACGGCTTGGCCATCGCCGATATCTCGGACCCGACAAATCCTCACATTCTCGGTGTCCACAAGAGTCTGGGACAGACAAAGATCGGCGATGTGTATGAGAATCGGGTCGGATTGATCGACCACATGGAAGGGTTTGTCCTCATCGATGTATCGAGCGAATCCACGCCGACATCGGTCGGGTCGTTTTTCTTGGACGGTTACGCCCGGGATGTCGTCACTTCCGGTTCCATTGCCTATGCGACCGACTCCCCCACCGGGCTCTATATCTTTGACCTCTCTCAGGATGGCCTCCCGGAGCCAATCGCCGTGCTTCATGCGCCATCGGCGCCACGCACATCGCTCGGCGTCACCGAGCTACGCGACGGCACGACCGTGCTCGCTGGTATTGGTGGTGCGAACCTCCAGCTGTTCGATGTGAGCGACCCGACGGCGCCACGGAAGACTGCCGATTTCGACACGCCCGGAGACGCATTCGGCGTGTCGCTGCACGGCAATCTGGCGTACGTCGCGGACGGGTCGGCGGGTGTGCAGGTCGTTGACCTGACAACACCAGACGCGCCCCGCGTCGTCAATTCGTTTACCACGGAACGCCCGGCGCGTTCGGTATCAGCCACGCACGACTACGTCTTTGCCGTTGTTGGGGACTCCGAACGAGAAGGCGACGATCGTCACGTGGTGATACTGGAAGTCGTGAGGTAAACTGCCGCACACGATCGGACAGTTTCTGTCTGCTAGCCCATTTTTTGAAAAGGAGAACTCGGAACATGACCACAGCGGTGATTCTGAAAAAGGCCCGGACCCTGGGCATCGCGCTCGTCGTGGCGGCTTTCGCCACCCTCCCCGTGCTCTCGCAAGACAACGAGATGACCTTCTTCATGACCAGCGGCGGCAACGGCGACGGCGCCAACCTCGGAGGGTTGGACGGCGCCGACGCTCACTGCCAGATGTTGGCAACCGCAGCCGGCGCCGGTGGCAAGACCTGGCACGCCTACCTCAGTACGCAAGGCGACGGGGCCGTCAACGCCCGCGACCGAATCGGGTCGGGCCCCTGGAACAACTATCAAGGTGACGAGATCGCCGGGAGTGTGGACGAGCTGCACTACTCAAACGCAGCGCTGACCAAGGACACGCAGTTGAACGAGCACGGGCAGCGTAACAACGGCCGGGGCGATGATCCCAACCGCCACGACATCCTCACCGGCTCGCAGCTGGACGGCACAGCATTCACCGACGGCGCGGACCACACGTGCAGCAACTGGACCAGCAACGGCGAAGGCAGCGCGCAGGTTGGCCATCATGACCGCACAGGCGGGGGCGCGGTTCCGTCATCATGGAACGCAGCTCACGGAAGCCGGGGCTGTGGCCAAGCCGACCTCGAAGGCACGGGTGGGGCTGGCAAGTTCTACTGTTTCGCGATCGACTAGCCGCGCGAGCGGAATCTTGATCGAGGGCAGGGGTTAGTAGGTCTGGCCCCTGCCCTATTTTTTTCTACGGGCTTTTTTTGACAGGGGACCAGACTAGCGGTCGAACAACAGCCGGAACGAGTCTCGATACTCTGGGTAGTCGGGGGCCACCCCGGTACCAGGCGTCAACACAGAGCTGTCGACCCAATCTGCGCCATCCCCGTCTCCGAACAGCAAGCGAAGGGAGTCGGGCCGACTTTGCGCGGCCGGCGGCGCGCCGGTTTCCCAGCCGGCCGACTGGTGCCCGCAATACTCACACACCAGAAACGTCCGGCCACCTTCGTTGCGAAGGCGATTCTCATGACGTCTGCGAACTAGGCAAAGAACTCGTTCCAGCATGTGTCGATGGGGTGGCCAGTGAGAGTGAATTCTACCGTAGAGGTGCTTCTTGCGAACAACGATTTGTAAATAACACGCACTAATGCGTCATAGCGTGCAGAAGGACATTGATTCCCAGCCCATAACCGTCGGGCGAGAACTTTGAAAAAAATCTCGGGTCGTCTGCTTCTCGCTCCCACGCGTCAGCGACATCCGTATTGTGCGTCATGACCACGAGAAAGCGGCCATGCTCGTCCGAGATCGCCCGAAAATGAGCCTCGGCGCTATCGCGCCCGCGCTCCGACGTGGTGACGCCGCCAACGCTGCGCCAGAATTGAATAGAGGTAATCTGCGGGATCGACGACACGTGGCTGAGCATCCGAAAGACCGGATGGTCAAGCGGCACATCGACGGCAGGGTATTGCGCGGGGGGCAGGACCTTCCCAATTTCGTTCGACCAATGAGCCCATGCCCGGCTGCCCCAAAAATCGTCAACCCAGAGGAACCCGCCTTTGAGTAGATAGTCGCGTAGCCCACGGACCTCGTCTGTGGTGAGGCCGATCGTTCCCACGTCAGCGGCCATCAAAAACGGGCAGTTGAAAAGTTCGTCATCGTTGAGCCGCACGACCCAGTGATTGGGCTCTCCGTCTCGGTCCCAGCTCACCCGTCCTGTGGTCAGCTCTGAGTAACGGATCATCAAATTGATCCCCGCGTACGGATAGTCCGTCGACCAGCCCATCCCGAGTTGTTCATAACGCACGCGGTCATACATCACCTTGCAATATGCAAAGTCCCGGTCGGGCATGTTCTCGGGAGGAAATCGAGGTGGCAGATTTCCTTCTCCGACGCCGCCCCAGCCCCACTGAGCGTGCGTGCCTGACCACATGCCACCCACAATGATGAAGACCAGAACCGGCAAGAGCGCACAGCGGATACGGGTTCGTCTCGACACGATGGACCCGTTATAACCCCGCAGGGAACAAGATGCCAAGCCGATGCCCTGACGGGCCAGAACCCTGAACCTGGGTTCCGGCCACGTGTTTGGATGACAAGCCAGGCTTTTTTGACCCTGGTAGGTCCCTAGCTGAGGACTCGAACCACGACGCGACGGTTTTGCGCTCGGCCTTCACTCGTCTCGTTTGGCGCGATCGGATTGTCTTCGCCGTAGCTGATCGTATTCATCCTATGAAGTGGGATTTGATGCGTATTGTGGAGATAGCGCTTTACCGCCTCGGCCCGTTCTAGACCAAGATTTTCGTTCAGCAGCGGGTCGCCGGTCGAATCGGTGACACCACAGCCAACACATATATGGGCACGTCGATCGCGCTGGCGATACCGGACACTTCGGGAGCCGTCAATGTCCTACGAGTGTCCACACCGTCAGACACCACCACCACGGCGCGATGAACTGCCGGGCGATGTGCCATCCGGCGCGCCGCCTCCGCAATAGCGTCATAGAGAGATGTCGCTCCAAACGGAGACAACGCGTCCTCGGCGGGTGCAACCTGTCTACGCGCTGTCGACGCCGGCAACAGCTCTCGAAAGTGCCGGTCAAAGGTGAACACGGTGCTTTCGTCGATATCCCGGCGCAGGGCGCCGAGCAGCATATTGGCCCCAGACCGTGCATCGGCCATCTTGCTGCCGATTGCCATACCGCCACTGACGTCGAGCAGCAAACCAACACTGATCGCGGCATCCTGCGTCGCCCAGAAGTCACGGATGGTGCGTGTCTCACCCCCGTCTACGATTTCGCATCCTGGGTCACTCCAGACGCGAGCCGCCCTCGACGGTCTCTAACGACGGCACTGACCAACACCAGCTGCACGCCTGACCGAAACGTCGGTGGACGAGCGTCCTGCGAAACGAGGCCCAACGGTTTCCCCGACCTGCGCAGAGACGACGCCAGACAGAACACCGGACATCCACACTAGAGAAATAGCCAGAACCGAACGCGACGACGTCCGCACGCTCACCGGGAGAGCCCGAGTCCCCG
>CAUZIB010000003.1:0-112513 GCA_963579735.1 Vicinamibacteria bacterium
GGTACGTGAGCTGGGTTTAGAACGTCGCGAGACAGTTCGGTCCCTATCTACCATGGGCGCAGGAGATTTGAGGGGGGCTGTCCTTAGTACGAGAGGACCGGGATGGACGAACCTCTAGTGTACCAGTTGTCGCGCCAGCGGCAGTGCTGGGTAGCTACGTTCGGAAGGGAGAAATGCTGAAAGCATCTAAGCGTGAAACCCTCCCCAAGATGAGATCTCCCTGAGCTTCGGCTCCTGAAGGCTCCTGGAAGACTACCAGGTGATAGGCCAGATGTGTAAGGCTTGCGAGAGCTTGAGCTTACTGGTACTAATCAGCCGTGAGGCTTGACCATATTCATTTTTTTGCTGCGTTTGGGAAACTACCGTTTGTAGAGTATTCAGCTGTCGAAAGTGATGTTTTTTGACAAGTTTGCTCCGTCAAGATGCGAGATAAGTATCGAGGCGGAGGCCGGGCGCCCGCCAGATGTGCGGGGTTCGGTTTGTTCATTTCCCGGTGGTCATAGGAGAGGGGAAACACCCGTTCCCATGCCGAACACGGTAGTTAAGCTCTCTACCGCCGATGGTACTGCGAGGGTAGCTTCGTGGGAGAGTAGGTCGCCGCCGGGATTTTTTTGACCCGAGGTCTCTAGTGGCCTCGGTTTTTTTTGTCGTGTGTTTGCGATCCTATCGCCCGAAGAAGACCCTGGTTGTTCGAGATGAAGGGTCGTCTCGGGTGTTTGCGCGTACGGCTACCATATGGAGGTGTCGTTGCGATTGGGCGTTGACCTTGATGGACGCTGGCGGATTTGGGCGCCCGTCTCAAGGAGATGTCCAGCGCTGTCAGACTCGATGACTCTCCCGCTCCGGCGCACGGATCCGACGGGGCCGACGGCGCTCAACCGAAAGCACGCTTGGTCTCGGGCGTTGATGCCCTGCTCGACACGCCCCACGTTCGGGGCGCCTCCGCTGGGGTGTGGCGGCGCGCAGCGGCGAGTGAGAACTTCTGGGAGACGTTGGAGGAGATGGAGCAAGGGGCCGTCCAAGAGCTTGGGGATCTTGGCCGAGCACGAGGGTGGGAGATCATTTTTCTGACGAGTCGACCGGGCAGCGAGGGGTATTCCACGCAGCTGCAGAGTCAGCGGTGGTTGAGCGAGAAAGGCTTCCATCTCCCCTCTGTCTTTGTCACGAACGGTTCGCGCGGTAAGATCGCGAGTGCCCTGGATCTGGACGTCGTGCTCGGTGACAATCCAGGGAACTGTATCGATATCGTCTCGGATTCCCGCGCCCGGGCGATTCTCATTTGGCGCGGAACAAGCGATGGCGTCCCGAGAGGTATCAAAAAACTCGGGGTGGGCGCGGTCTCGACCATGACGGAATGCTTCGCCCTACTCCAACGGCTTGACGAGGGCCGCGGGACCGGAGGCATTCGGGGGGTGTTTCGATGTCTCTTCGGGCTTCAGTCATAACGTGTCGTCATCTGCATTCTTTGACCCGCCGACGGAATCGAGTATTCCGGTCGAGCTGGCTAGCGACCGGAAATTTCGCTTAAGGAACAAAGCGTACTACCGGTTCCTGCACTGGCCAATCTGGATCTGGGTGTTCTTTCTCGCGCCTGGTCCGCTGACGTTCGATCTCTTCGCACAGGGGTTCGACCGACGTATGGCAGCGTGGTTAGGCGCCGTGTTGCTCGCGACCGGCGTAGCCGGTCTTCGCGGTCGTCTGCCCGGGGTTGAGCCTCGGCCTTATATCATTCGGTTTACAGAGGACCGGCCGAATCCCCTCTATCGACGTGTCTGCTACACGTTTGCCTGGAGCGCCGTTTTGACATTCGCCCTGCTCAATCTGAGCGGGTTGGTTGTTGCGATAGCGACCGGCACATGGCTCTTGAGGGAAGCTTACGACGTCGCGTACTTCCCGATGGCCGTCACAATCTGGGCGCTCGGAGCGCTCGGCCAGTTGCCTCGCGTCAAGGCGTCCACAAAGGGCGAAGGACACGAGCGACGGTATTTCTATGGTTCCGTGTGGGCCGTCTCTATCGCGCAGCCGGTGCTGTGGTTCCTATGGGCGGTGATGCCGCAGACTTTGGCAGCCGACGTGACAAAGCTCCTGGTCTTCGTTGCCATCCTCGTCTACGTTGGGTGGTTGTCCTATCGAGGACAGCTTCCGCGCACGCGCCCGATCGTGCCGGGAGAGCTCGCCGTAAGCGATTGATGGTCTCGCGCGGAAAGTTCCGCATGGACCGGCCGGGACGCTCGCGTCGGCGGCGTTGCTCTACAATCGCCTGTACCCGACATGCTCACGCCCTTCCCTCGAAATTAGGCCCGACTATCCCCCCGTCGGGCCTGTGGGGAAGGTCACTCCGGCGGCTATCTTTCCGACGATGTGTCCGGAGGATGATGGGGTGTTGCGAGCGAGCGGATCGACCCGAGGTGTTGGCCCACCTGCTCCAGACTGCCGTAACGCAACGAGACGGCCGGTATGGAGTGCGCCAGACGCGTGATCTCTGAAAACCCGTGATCGGGCAGGTTCCGTGCGTTTAGGAGACACTCCATCAAGGTCAGGCCAGCGTGAGCCGGAGTGACCGCGTTCAGTTGAAACGGGACTCCGTATGCATACTCCGGGAAGACAATCGCGGTAGCGGGAATCTCCGAAGGCAGACGTTGCCCGTGGGCTGCGAACAGCAGTGCACCATCATTTCTGAGGGTTCGAGCTTCGCTGTCGCCAAAGCTGAGATAGCGGTCGAGCACCTTGACGCCCGAGGAATCCACTGAGCGTCGTTCTTCCCGAGCCTGACCGACCGGGAAAGAGCACGGCGCAGCCTTCGCACATGAGTGCGGCAGCATGGAGGACAACCCCCGTCGTGCTTGCGCCAGCCAGATGGAAGCACGTCGCTTCTAGAATCTCGTGGGCGATGATTCCCGCCGATTGGTGCTTTCTCTGTAGCTCGCCGGCGCAGTGGAGCTCCAACTCCCCATCGTCCGTGTTTTCGTGAATCCGCATCCTCAGGTGTGGATCGGCGGAGCGGTCGTCCACCCGGTTCGGGAACAGGAATTCGACAATCTCCGTCGCTCGCGTTCCAGCGAACTCAAGCTCGATCGCAGCCCCGCCAAAACTTATGAGCCGACTGTCGACACGCACCATAGATTACGTCTTTCGCTCCGCGAGAGTCCGTCGGCAGCCATTCAATGATACGCAGTCGTCCGGGGCGCCCTGCAATCGCCGGGTCCGACTGCGCGTGGGTTGGCAGAGGTGTGGGGTGACGTTCCACTGAGAGCCCGCGGATACGGTGGGCAGATTTTGTCCTCCGCAGACTTGACCATCGGCGACGATACAATACGTCACATGAGATGCGCGATAGTGTCCGGTTCCGTGACGTGTGTCGCCATGGTTGTCGTTCTGGCAGTGGCTACTGGGATGGCGCGACAGACGCCGGTCGCAGCAGATTTCGACCGGCTCTTTGTCGACAAGACCATGCGTCTCGACTATTTCCACTCGGGCGGTCTCGGCACCGAAACCATCGCCCTGGACCAGATCGTCTCCGATGGGTCTTGGGCGGGAAGCCGAACCCGTCTTGTCGATGACCTTAACCTGGGCAAGTACTTGTTCGACGTCATCGATCGACAAACGAACCGGGTCATTTACTCTCGCGGCTTCGCGTCCATCTACGGCGAATGGGAAACCACGCCGGAATCGCGCGAGGTCTACCGGACGTTTCACGAATCGCTTCGTTTTCCCTGGCCGCAGCGCCCGGTGCAAGTTGTGCTCAAGGTGCGGGATCGAGAGTCGAGCTTTCGTCAGATCTGGTCGACGGTCGTTGACCCGAATTCCCGATTTGTCAATCCGGCCGACCGCGAACCCGCCGGTGACGTCTGGCCGATCATCGAGAGCGGCGCGCCCACCGAGAAAGTCGATCTGCTCGTGATCGGTGAAGGCTACACGGAGGCCGAGCTCCCAAAGTTTCACGCCGACGCGCGCCGCTTGGTCGAAGCGCTCTTTGAGGAAGAGCCTTTTCTGAGCCGTCGAGACGACTTCAACGTTTGGGGGTTGGACCTTCCTTCTGTCGAATCCGGCGTCAGTCGGCCCCGGGCCGGTGAATTTCGGCGAACACCGCTCTCGGCGCAATACAACATTTTTGACTCCGAACGGTATCTGCTGACCTACGACAACCGCGCGCTGCGGGACGCTGCGTCGGCGGCGCCCTACGAGTTTCTCGAGATTCTCGTCAATGAAGAGCAGTATGGCGGGGGCGGAATTTTTAATTTTCAAGCCACCGCCGCCGCCGATACCGGATTTGCCGAGTATGTGTTTGTCCACGAGTTTGGTCACCATTTTGCCGGTCTGGCGGACGAGTACTACACGTCCGATGTTGCCTATGACACCGGGGCCGCCACGCATCCGGAGCCCTGGGAACCCAATGTGACGGCGCTTCACGCCCCAGAGAACCTGAAATGGGGCGACCTCGCCGACCCTGCGACTCCGCTCCCGACGCCTTGGGACAAGAGCATGTTCGAGAACGGGAGCACTGCCGCGCAATCCGAGCGGCGTGAGTTGCGCAGCGAAGGCGCGCCCGAAGCTCGGATGGACCAACTCTTTACCGACCAGATGGAGCGAGAAACGGCGCTTCTCGCCTCCATGGAACACGCCGGGAAGGTCGGCGCGTTTGAAGGCGCCTCGTATGAGCCAGTCGGCCTGTATCGACCGGAGATCGACTGCATCATGTTTACTAGAAACCCGGTCGGGTTCTGCCGTGTCTGTCAGCGTGCGATCACGCGCGTGATAGACCAGTACTCGAGAAGGTAGACGCGCCTTATGGACTCTGCATTCCTGTCGGCCTTGACCCAGATCGTCGGTCCCGACCACGTCGTTGATTCGCCGGCCGAGCGTGCAACGTATGAGTCAGACGGCCTGGCAAAATTGCGCGCGACACCCGGGGTTGTCGTCCTCCCGGGCACGGCGGCTGAGGTGCAACGAGTGGTGCAGCGATGTCACGCCGCGAATGTCCCGTTTGTAGCCAGGGGGCAGGGAACCGGTCTGTCCGGCGGTGCGATGCCACACCCCGATGGGGTCTTGATTGTGTTGACGCGTCTCAACCGCGTCCTCGACATCGATATTCCCAATCAGCGAATAACGGTCGAGCCCGGGATCATGAACCTGGAGGTCACAAAGGCCGTGGCCAAAGACGGGTGTTACTACGCGCCCGATCCATCAAGTCAGGTTATCTGTTCGATCGGTGGCAATGTCGCCGAAAACTCGGGGGGCGCTCATTGTTTGAAATACGGCTTCACGGTCCACCATGTGCTCGGGGTCGAAGCCGTGCTGCCCAACGGCGAAATGGTCACCATCGGAGGTGCCGCGCTCGATCCACCCGGGCTCGACCTCCTCGGTGTGCTGGTCGGCTCGGAAGGCACGCTCGCCGTCGTCACCAAGGTGACCCTTCGCTTACTGCGAAAGCCGGCCGCGGTCCAAACGCTGCTCGCGGCATTTGACTCCACCGAGGGCGCCGGCAATGCCGTTAGCGGCATTATCAGCGCGGGCATCATCCCGGCTGCGGTCGAGATGATGGACCGAACGACAATTGAAGCGTCGGAAGCGGCGGTCCATCCGAATTTCCCAGTGGCTGAGGCGATCTTGATCGTGGAGCTGGACGGTGCCGAGGCGGAGGTGACCGCGTTGTTCGCGGAGGTCGAGCGTGTCTGCCGAGACGCCGACGCCCGCGAGATTCAGATTGCCCAGTCAGACGCCGCAAGGGCGCGGTTTTGGATGGGGCGAAAGGCCGCCTTTGCAGCCATGGGACGGGTGTCTCCGAGTTACTACGTCCAGGACGGCGTCATCCCGCGCACAAAGTTGCCAGAAGTCTTGCGGCGCATCCGCGCACTTGAGACCGAGTCTGGCCTGCGGATCGGGAATGTGTTCCACGCGGGTGACGGAAACCTCCATCCCCTCGTGTGTTATGACGACCGGGTACCCGGCCAGGCCGACCTCGCCCAGCGGGTGGCATCACAGATCCTGACGTTCTGCCTCGACGTCGGCGGATCGATCACTGGCGAGCACGGTGTCGGCGCCGACAAGGCGGAGCATATGCCAAAGATGTTTTCTGAAACTGACCTCGACACGATGCAGCTGGTTCGATGTGGCTTCGACCCGAAGAATTTGTGCAATCCGGGCAAAGTGTTTCCGACGCCGCGGCTGTGTGGCGAAGTGCCTGGTCCGTATCGAGCGCATCCGGCAGAGACCGCTGGTCTGGCGGAACGGGCGTAGCGCGTCGTGACCATCGAGACCACCACGTTGCACGAACAGGCGACGTCGCACGCGGGGCGCGACGCTGTTCGATTTGGCAACGACCAGGACGTCCACGACGGTGTGCAGCCTCGTATCGTTGTGACGCCGACGACCCGCGGCGGCCTCGCGTCCACGCTGACCTGGGCGTTTGCCCAAGGTCTTTCTGTCTCGGTGCGTGGAGGTGGCACAAAGCAATCGTGGGGAGGCAGTTGGAAAGCTGTGGACGTGCTCCTGTGCATGACGCACTTTGACCGTGTGATCGCGCATCGTCACGGTGATTTGACCGCGACAGTCGAAGCCGGTGCCACCTTGGCCGCGGTTAACCACGAATTGGCGGCCGAGGGTCAATGGTTACCGCTTGATCCGCCGTGGCCGGAGCGCGCAACCATCGGCGGCATTGTCAGCACGAATGACAGTGGCCCCGCCCGACAGACGCACGGTGCGCCTCGCGATCTCATCATTGGCGTGACTGTCGCCCGACCCGACGGCGCGGTCGCGAAGGCCGGTGGGATCGTCGTCAAGAACGTGGCCGGCTACGATGTGTCTCGGCTTGTCACGGGCGCCTTTGGGTCGCTCGCGGTCGTCATCGATGCGACGTTCAAACTGGCACCACGGCCCAGGGCGTCACGCACAGTGACGGTCGCATCGAACTCCCTTGAGGAGCTCGAGACGGTGATTGCGGCCGTCTCGACGTCCTCACTGACACCCTCGGCCGTAGAGCTCGAGTGGGCACCGGCGCGCGTGATTGTTCGCTTTGACTCGGTCCAAACGGCGGTCGACCAGCAGGCAGACGAGCTTGCCCGTCTCGTCGCAGCCGTGTCTGCGGCGGCCGTCGCCACCTCGCTCGACGAAGCCGTCGCCGAGACAGAGGTGTGGGGTCCTTACCGCCAACGTTGGGATGAGCACGGGACGCTTGTCAAAGTGAGCACGGTGCCGCGCAGACTTGTGCCGACGCTGGCGTGGCTGCGCGACGCTGCCGACGCCGACGGTGTGCGGATGGCGGCGCAGGGACGTGCTGCGCTTGGTGTGGTCGATGTGCTGCTGGACGGTCCGTTCGATGCCCAGGCGCGAGTTATTACCGCGCTCCGAGCGCGGTGTGCCCCCGGTGACGGCTCGGCGGTGGTCCGTCGGGGCGCCCTGGCCCTCCGGCACGCGATCGATCCCTGGGGGCCTATCGGCGACGCCCTGCCAGTGATGCGGGCCATCAAGCAGCGATTTGACCCCGACGGCATTCTCAACGCCGGCCGCGGGCCCGCGTAGACGATCGTCATTCGTCAACACGTCACGGGCTTGCTAACGGAATATGGGGGTCACCCCACCGGCAGCCGTCTACCCGTGCTCGCTCTGCTCCCGCCCAGTCGGTTTGGATACTGGCGACAACTACGGCGCGATGAAGCGATCGGTAAACAGGAGACGCTTGGCAATCCGCCAGCCCTCGGCGGTCTTCTTCCACGTGTTCCGATACACGCCAGAGCCACTGATGAACGGCACCCGGTCCTCTGCGGTCTGGTGAGTGATCAACGCCATGTTTTCCGTCACGGCGGCTTCGGGTGACAGTTCGAGGAATACGAGACCCGAGAAATGATGTCGCGTTTGCCTATCGGCCAACCGCCCCTCATGAGAGGTCTTCGCATAGCCGAGAATCGCTTGACGCCCGACCACTTGTGAGCCATCCACGCGCTTGCCGCCACGCCATCGCTCCATGATGCCGTCGTCAGTGAAGAGTCTGGCGAAACCGACGGAATCCTTGGAGTCCCAACGATACGAATACTGGGTCAAGTGGTCCGCGATCGCAAGCCGATCCTGAATGGTGCTGAGATCCTGCGCGGTCGCGACGGTGACGACACACGCACAGAAAAGGAATGGCGCCAGAATGCGTGCTCTCGTGCAGCCTCTTCGTCTTGGTGTGACGTTGTCCGGGCGGGACATCCCGCCGGGTGGCGTGACTCCTCCGTCAGCTATGCCCACTACGCTCCCTCGTCGCGCCTGGGCAGACGGGTGCCGCGCTCCGAACACATAAGACGGTGACAGTCCGTCGGTTGTCATAGACCGGTTCCTCGAATTGACGCGTCCACCATTTCCACCAGGTGATACATCGGCGGTATCGGCGCGGACCCCTCGCGATTTTCACGCATACTGCTTTGCAGCTGTAGTAAACACCCGGGGTTGCTCGACACGATTGCTGCCGCCCCCGTCGATTGCACATTCTTCGCTTTTCGAGCGCCCAGCTGGCTGGCGGCTTCCGGTTCGACCAAGTTGTAAATCCCCGCCGAGCCGCAGCAAAGACCCGACTCTGGAATCTCTCGTACCTCAAGCCCTGGAATCGTGCTCAGCACCTGTCGGGGCTCGGCGCTTACCTGTTGGGCATGCTGCAGGTGACAGGCATCGTGATACGCAACCGCCAGTGGGATCGGGTGCCGTGGCGCGCGAGGTGAAAGCTCGGCGAGCACTTCTGAAATATCTCGACATTTCGCGGCAAGGCTGGCCGCACGCGCAGCGTAATCTGGCTCATCGCGAAGGAGGTGGCCGTATTCCTTGAGCGTCGACCCGCAGCCGGCCGCGTTGGTCACGATGGTGTCGACCTCGACGTCGGCAAAGGCGTCAATCAATCGCTTGGCCATGCCAATCGCGTCGTCCTCGAGCCCCGCGTGCACCATCAGCGCACCGCAGCAGCCTTGCCCGGGTGGTATCACAACGTCGCAGCCTTCGGCGGCGAGGACTCGCGTCGTCGCCTCGTTCACGTCCGGAAAGAAGGTCCGCTGTACGCAGCCCAGAAGCAGGGCCACGCGTCTTCTGGGCTGGCCAACTGCCGGGATGTGCGTCGGGAGAGTTCCGAAGGCCGACTTCAGGGTCACTGGCGGCGTGATGGCCTCCATCGCGCCGAGCTGCGCTGGCAGCATTTTCAAGAGCCCGCTTGCCCGGACCAGCCACTGCAGCCCGAGTTTCTGGTACACCCAGAGCTGGAGCGCTGCGAATCGCAGCCGCCTGGGATAGGGGAAGAGCGAGAAGATCAATTGCCGAAAGCATCGGTCAAATAGTGAGCGCGTCGCGTGACGTTCCACCTGGGACCGTGTGGCCTCAATCAGCTGGTCGTATTTGACACCTGACGGGCACGCGGTCACACACGCCATGCAACCAAGACAGGTGTCAATATGTTTCGTGAAATGTTCATCGAGCGGGGCCCGGTCTTCTAGGCCAACCCGCATCAAGTACAGACGCCCACGGGGCGAGTCCATTTCGTTGGACCAGAGCGTATAGGTTGGGCAAGCGGGCAGGCAAAATCCGCAGTGCACGCAATCCGCCAGCAACTCGCTCGAGGGCGGGTGACGATCGTCAAAACTTCCGTTCGTGGTGGCCACACGCACAGTCTGGCGCAGTTACCCGGTGTTGTCACGTCGGGCTGGCAGGACGGGTTGAGAGTGACGAGCACCCGATGCCGAGCCTGGGTCAAGACCGACGCGCGGCTCCGACGTCGACCAACGTCTGGGCGCGACCTGGCCGAGCGACAACTCGCCGGTTGAAAGTTCAAGAGCCGCTCGTGTAGCGTCTCCGTCACTAGGTCTCGGCGGCGAGCCAGGGTTAAGATCGCGGCCATGACAGCGACACGTGCGATTCGTATCCACAAAATCGGTGGCCCGGACCAGCTGCAATGGGAGCCTGTCGAAGTGCCGTCCCCGGGGCCGGGCCAAGCCGTCGTCGCCCAGACCGCAGCGGGTCTCAACTTCATCGACGTGTATCACCGGACGGGTCTGTATCCGGTGGGTTCGTTTCCTGCCATCTTGGGCAACGAGGGCGCCGGATTCGTGGAAGCGGTAGGTGACGGCGTGACCGAGGTCTCGGTCGGCGACCGCGTGGCGTACTGCATGAAAATCGGCAGTTACACGGAGCGCCGCGTCATCTCATCGCGACTCCTGGTCAGGGTGCCTGACGCGGTTTCTGACCACCAGGCGGCGGCCATGATGCTGAAGGGGTCGACGGTCCAATATCTGATCCGTCAGATTCATCCGGTCGCGAAGGGCGAGACCATCTTGTTCCACGCGGCGGCCGGCGGGTGTGGGTTGATCGCGTGCCAATGGGCGAAGCATCTGGGCGCCACAGTGATCGGCACGGTCGGGTCACACGAGAAAGCCGCGGTGGCCCGGGCGCACGGATGCGACCACGCGATCGTCTATACCGAGGAGGATTTCACCGAGCGTGTCAAAGAAATCACCGACGGCAAGGGAGTGCCCGTCGTGTTTGATTCGGTAGGGAAAGATACGTTTATGGGGTCGCTCGATTGTCTCCAGCCGCGGGGCTTGATGGTGACGTTTGGAAATGCGTCCGGCGCGGTCGAACCGGTGAGTCCGGCCGCGCTGGCCACGAGGGGATCGCTCTTCTTGACCCGGCCGACGCTCGCGACATTCACGAGCACCCGAGAGCAACTGGAGGCCGTGACGACCGACCTGTTCTCCGTCGTCGCAAGTGGTGCGGTGAAGATTGCGGTCAATCAAACGTATCCGTTGGCGGAGGCAGCGCAAGCCCACCGAGATCTGGAAGGTCGCCGCACGACTGGCTCGACAGTCCTTACGGTTGACTAATCGCACCGGATACTGGGGCGGCTCACGTTCGCAACGCTTGTCTACTGGAGGTTCAGATGCTTGGAATACGCAAAGGATTTGTAGTTGGTCTCTCGCTGGGTCTGGTGGCAGCGGCGGCAGTGGCTGTTTTGAGCGCGCGCGTGCAAACGGACGGTGATGTCCGCGCGATCAATCTGCCGGGCCGAACCACGAACTTGTTTAGCGACTCCGTTCTGGTCGGTGACACGTTGTATCTCGCCGGACGACTTGGTCTCGAGGACGGTCAGCCGCCAGCGACCGCGACAGAAGAGGCGCGCATCGTGCTGGACAGTATCCGGAGCGTGTTGTCCGAGGCAGGGATGACAATGGACAACCTCGTCCAGATTCAGGTCTTTTGCTCTGATGTGTCGCTCTACGGCGAGTTCAATGCCGTCTATCAGGAGTACTTCGGCGAGCGACCACCCGCCAGGGCTTTTTTGGGGGCTGGTGACCTGCTCTTTGGGGCGCGCTTTGAAGTGATGGGAATAGCGGTGAAGGAATAGCCGAGGAGACGCATTGTGACGCAAGTTTGCTGCGTCTTGTCGGTGACGCTCACGGTCTCAGCTGCCACGGTCAGTGCGCAGTCGCCGCCCGAGATGGACTGGGTGACTATTCCGGCCGGCACGTTCAATATCGGTTGCGTGCCCGCCGACCAAGATTGTCTCGACGCGGAGCGGCCGTATCACGAGGTCACGCTCTCCCGGCCGTTTGATGTGATGCCGACCGAAGTCACGGTCGCGCAATACCTGGCATTCAGTCGCCGATCGGGCCATCCGCTGCCGCCGCAACCGAGTTTTCTCCAGAATGGCGACCACCCGATCGTCCACGTCGACTGGAACGACGCGTTCGCGTTCTGTGACTGGGCGGGCGGACGCCTTCTCACCGAGGCCGAGTGGGAGTATGCCGCCCGAGGTGGTTCCGCCGACCAGATCTACTGGTGGGGCGACGAGTTCGAGACCGACCGGGCGAACTACAACGAGGAGTGTTGCGGCGATGTGGCCACGGGCGACCCCTGGGTCAGCACCGCGCCGGTCAAGTCGTTTCCTGCCAATGGTTTCGGCCTTTACGATATGACGGGCAACGTGTGGGAGTGGGTGGTCGACTGGTTCAGCGACTACGCGCCTGGGCCCGTGACCGACCCGATCGTGACCGACATCGGTGTGTTTCGTCTGGCTCGGGGTGGCTCGTGGTTCAATCCTCCGACTGTGCTCCGGCTCTCGGTTCGGTTGATGTTTGACCAGGCCGGTCAGACGAGTAACGTTGGAATCCGTTGTGGGCGCGATACGCCAACGTCGGTGTTTGCAGAATAACGGAGGTCTTCACGAATGCCCCCCTCAATCGCCAGTGTCGAAGCTGGTAAAATTCCCACCGGAGGGATCTGATGCGGAAGAGCAGGCGCTCACAAACCCCGTGGAGGCGACCCGGGAATCAATTGGAACGGGCCGTACGCGATATGTGTATGCGTGTCGTCAATGCCACGGCAATCGTGGACAGGGGGACGGCGACATGTCGCACGCCGGTGGGGTCCCGTCAGATTTCACGGACGACATCTGGCAGCACGGCGAGACGGATGGCGAGATCTATCTCGTGATTCGAGATGGAGTGTCTGCCGATATGCAGCCTTATCAGAACCAAATACCCGAAGAGGACATCTGGCACCTCGTGAACTATCTCAAGAGCTTGTCGAAGTAGTCGGTGCCTCGCCGCAGAGTCTATGGCCGAGATTCACTATCGCGGGATGAAGCCGGGCGAAGAACCTACCGTCTCGACGCTCATTTTGGCTGCCTTCGATGAGTATATTGCGCACGAGTACAGCCCGGAAGGGGTCGCCGAATTTCGCCGTTATGTTGCCGTAGAGGCGCTCCGCGAGAGGGTCGAGAAGGGCAACCTCGTCTGGGTTGCGGCGACGGGTGACGGTGTGGCCGGCATGATTGAAATCCGTGAGCACAACCACGTGGCGCTCTTGTTCGTGAACAAGGCGTATCAGCGGAAGGGTATCGCTCGCGGGTTGCTAGATCAGGGGCTAGCAGCCGCCAGAGCGCACGAGCCCAGCCTGGAACGGGTTACCGTGAACTCCACCACATACGGTGTTCCGGCGTACGAAAGACTTGGGTTTCGTCAGACCGGACCTGAGCGTACCGTCAACAACATCACCTTTATTCCGATGGCGATGAAGTTCTCGTCGACCGGATCTGTTTAGTGCACCGCAGTCGAGATGAGGTCCACTAGAGGTCCGAACAGGATGGAGGGATGGCATGGCTGGGACACCTACGCACAGTTCTATGATTGGGAGAACCGCCGGACGATCGGCCGTCGAGACGAGCGGTTCTGGCGCGATCTGGCCACGCGCGCGGGTGGGGCTGTCCTCGAACTGGGGTGTGGAACTGGCCGACTCTCACTGCCAGTGGCAAAAGTCGCCGAGCGGTTCGTGGGTATCGATCGCTCCGCGCCGATGTTGGAGCGTCTGCGGCGACGGCTGAATCGCGCACGCCTAGGGGCTCGTGCGGCGGCTGTGCGCGGGGACATTCGCGCGCTACCGTTTCGAAAACGTATGCGCTTCTCGCTCGTCATGGCGCCCTACGGCATGCTCCAGTCCTTGCTGAGTGATGCCGACGTCGATGCGACACTCGAGGCAGTGGCCGCCGCGACCGCGCGGCGCGGCATGATCGCGGTCGACCTTGTGCCCGACCTTCCGCGCTGGAAAGAGTACGAGCGCAAGGTCGTGCTGCGCGGAGAACGGCCACGAGGCGGTCGATTGACGCTCTACGAAACCGTTACCCAGGACTATGAAGGCGGGTTCACCACATTTGACCAAGAGTTCGTCGAGCGCGTTGGTCGTCGGCGTACACGACACCATTTCTCCATCGCGTTTCGAACGTTGACCGTGCCCCAGATGTGCGGTCGGCTAGAGAAGGCCGGATTTCGTGTCGATTCGGTACTTGGTGACTATCGAAACCGCGAATGGACCCCGGATGCGGATGTGTGGGTCATTCTGGCCCGAAAGCAGTAGTGAGCGCCGGGATACGAAAATGTCGCGGCGCTCAGTAAGACGAGAACCATTTCTGCGATAATCTGACGGGTTCGTTTGCGAACGAGCGGACGCAACTACAAGTCCTGGAGCTGCACGTATGTCTGGCCATTCCAAGTGGGCTTCCATCAAACACAAGAAGGGCGCGGCTGATGCGAAACGCGGCAAGCTGTTTACCCGCATCATCAAAGAGCTGACCGTCGCGGCGCGGGCGGGCGGTGGCGACCCGGATATGAATCCTCGGTTGCGGACGGTTGTCGCCGATGCCAAGGCCGCGAACATGCCGGCTGACAACATCAAGCGGGCAATTCGACGCGGTACCGGCGAAGAGCCAGGTGTCAGCTATGAGGAGATTACCTACGAGGGTTATGGCCCCGGGGGGGCGGCATTGCTCATCGAAGTACTCACCGACAATACCAACCGGGCCGTCGGAGAGATCCGCCACCTCCTAGCCAAGCACGGGGGCAATCTCGGGACCACCAACAGCGTGGCGTGGATGTTCGACAAGCGGAGCTACATCCTTGTCGAGCGTAGTGCGGCGGATGAGGAGGCGTTGATGACGGCCGCCATTGACGCCGGGGCCGACGACTTTCGAGAGGACGACGAAAACTGGGAGGTGGTGAGTGCGCCCGAGGCACATCACCAGGTCTTGGAGGCGGTAAAGGCGGCTGGTGTCGAGCCGGTGACCGCCGAGATCGCGATGCTGCCGCAAAACCTTGTAAAGGTCGAGGGCAAGCCAGCCCAGCAACTTCTCAAACTGATGGATCTGCTCGACGATCAGGACGACGTGCAACACGTGTGGTCGAACTTCGATATTGAGGCAAAGGAGATCGAGGCCTCGTTGGCGTGAGAATCTTCGGGGTCGACCCCGGCTCCGCGAGCACGGGATACGGTTGTATCGAGACCGACGGTACTCGTCACTGGGTGATGGCCTCTGGCGCCCTGCGTGTGCCGGCGCGGGCTGCCTTCCCAGACAAGCTCCACTCTATCCACACTCGACTGTCCGTTCTTTTGGCGCAGCACCGACCTGACTCCGTCGCGGTGGAAGATCTTTTTCACGCCAAGAACGCGCGCAGCGCGCTCAAGCTTGGGCATGTCCGTGGTGTGATTCTTCTAGCCGCCAGACAGGCAGGTATCAGAGTCGTCGAATATACCCCCGCGGAAGTAAAGCTGGCGGTGGTGGGATACGGTCGCGCCGAGAAGCTGCAAGTGCAAGAAATGGTGACGTTGCTTCTCGGCCTCACCGCGCCGCCATCGTCGTTCGACGTGTCCGACGCCCTGGCGGTGGCCGTGTGTCACGCGCATCGGCAGGACTTCGACGATCGAACTGGAAAGCAGCCGGGCCCACCGTCGACCACCCCGAGAAGCTGGCGCAACTTTCGAACTGCGAGCCGAGAGGCTGACGGATGATCAGGTCATTGCGGGGGCGGTTGGCTGACAAGCAGCCCAATCGCTTGGTGATCGATGTTGGCGGCGTGGGCTATGACGTACAGGTGCCACTGTCGACGTTCTATGGGTTAGGTGATGTCGGAGCCGACATCTCGTTGCGGATACACACGCAGGTGCGTGAGGATGCACTCGCGTTGTTTGGTTTTTCCACCCGTCTCGAGCTGGATGTCTTTGAGAAGCTCATCGGTATCAGCGGCGTCGGTCCACGGCTTGCGTTGTCCGTCCTGTCTGGTATTGAGACACCCGAGCTCATCCGCGCCGTCCGGGTCGGCGACATTGTGCGGCTCACCCGGATCCCAGGCGTGGGAAAAAAAACGGCCGAGCGGATGGGTTTGGAGCTAAAGGACCGGCTCCCGGAGAGTCTCGTCGCAGAGGTGGTGTCCGATGCAGACGAACCCCTGCCGGGTGAGGCAAGGGTGAGGGCCGATGTGTTGTCAGCCCTGCTAAACCTTGGATACCATGCCCCGCTGGCCGAACGAGCCGTCGACGCCGCGCTCGCGACGCCAGACGGTGTTTCGGATTTTGAAGAAGCGCTCAGACAGGCTCTTCGAGAGCTCGCCAAGTAAGTCGTGGACCCTTCGCAGGTGACCCCACCGGACCGCGTCGTGGCCACCTCGCGGGCCGATGAGGAGGTCCGCTATGAAGCGGGGCTGCGACCGCGGACCCTGGACGACTATATCGGTCAAGACAAGGTTCGAGAGAACTTGTCCATTTCGATAACTGCGGCCCGCAACCGGAAGGAAGCCCTTGACCATGCGCTGCTTTACGGGCCACCGGGACTGGGCAAAACGACCCTTGCCTATGTCATTGCACAGGAGCTCGGAGTGCAGGTGCGGGCGACTGCGGGTCCGGTGCTTGAGAAGCCGGGCGATCTGGCCGCGCTCCTGACCAATCTCAAAGAGCACGAGGTTCTCTTTATCGACGAGATCCATCGGTTGAGTCCGAGCATTGAAGAGATTCTGTATCCCGCGATGGAGGATTACGAGCTCGACATCATGATTGGGCAAGGGCCGGGTGCCCGGTCGGTCAAAGTGCCGTTACAGCCGTTCACGTTGGTTGGGGCGACGACCCGGGCCGGGCTCCTCACCGCTCCGCTTCGGGCTCGGTTCGGGATTGTGCAGCGGCTCGATTTCTATACGGTCGACGACATCAGCGAAATCGTCACCCGCTCAGCTCGTATTCTCGGCGTGTCGATCGCTAGCGCGGCGACAACAGAGCTCGCGGGGCGAGCGCGCGGGACGCCCCGGATTGCCAATCGTCTTCTCCGGCGGGTGCGAGACTACGCTGAAGTGAAGGCCGACGGCCGTCTCGACCTGCCGGTCGCCAGACGAGCACTCGAGATGCTCGAAGTCGACGCCAACGGATTTGACGAAGCAGACCGTCGACTCCTTCGCACAATTATCGATAAGTTTGGCGGTGGCCCCGTAGGACTCAATAGCCTGGCGGCTGCGATCAGTGAAGAGCGCGAGGCGATCGAAGATATTTACGAGCCGTTCCTTATCCAGGAAGGGTTTCTCGACCGCACGCCTCGTGGGCGCGTGGCGACCCAGCGCGCCTACGACTACTTCGGCGTCGCGCCCCCGGCCCGTGACCCACGGCTCTGGTGAGTCGGAGTATCATGCTCTTTCGCTGGGCAGACCGGCCGGTTGGCCAGGACGAGACGCACAGGGGGAAATGTGTTGGCGACGATCGGGAAGGGTGGACGTTTACAAGGTGGCAGGGCCACTCGCAGTGCCCATATCGCGTCGCTTTCGACGTTTGTTCCTCCACGCGTACTCACGAACGCAGATCTTGAAAAGCTGGTCGACACCTCCGACGCGTGGATTCTGAAGCGCACAGGTATCCGTGAGCGCCATGTCGTCGACCCCGGTACGGCGACGTCCGATCTGGCGAAAGAAGCTTCATTGGCCGCTATCGCGCAGGCCGGTCTGACCCCCGAAGACATCGGGTTCATCGTGGTCGCAACGACGACGCCGGACATGTTTTTTCCCAGCACCACCTGTCTTCTGCAAAAGAAAATCGGGGCGGTCAACGCGTGGGGCTTCGATTTGGGGGCGGCCTGCTCTGGATTCACCTACGCGCTCACCACGGCCGCCCAGATGGTCGTGACTGGGGTGCACGAACACGCGTTGGTGGTGGGCGCCGATGTGATGTCGTCGATCGTCGACTACAAAGACCGGGCGACGTGCGTGATTTTTGGCGATGGCGCGGGAGCCGTCGTGGTCTCGCCGACGCCCGCCGATGAGAGCGGTTTCGAGATTCTTGATTTTGCCCACGAGATCGACGGCCATGGCGGGGACGCGTTGCGTATGCCGGCGGGTGGGAGCCTGAGGCCGGCGTCTCAAGAAACGATTGATCAGCGTCTGCACTACGTTCAGCAAGATGGTGCCGCGGTCTTCAAGTTTGCGGTGCGAAAAACGGTAGAGATCTGTCAACGAGTTCTTCGGCAGAACAACATCACCGCCGACGACGTTGACCTGTTCGTGTCTCACCAGGCCAATCGACGGATCATCGAGGGTGCCGCCCGGCGGTTGGGTCTCGCCCCCAACAAGATCGTCATCAACATCGAGCGGTTCGGCAATACGACCGGAGCCACAATCCCTCTCGCTCTTGCTGACGCAATCAACAGCGGGCGTCTCAAGAAGGGGCACCGCGTGTTGTTGACGTCCGTGGGCGCCGGCTTTACGGTCGGAGCGGTGTTGCTGCGGTGGTCGTTCTAGGGGACCGTGTGACTCCTTCGGTCCGCAAATTCGTAGCGTGTCGTCGCGCCTGGCCGCGTTGGTGGTCGGCTGCACTGGCCGAATGGCCTCGCTCCTCACGCCTTGCCAGCCGGGCGCCGCGCCACACCGTCCAATAGCAATGCCGTTCACACGTGGCGACTCCTGTCTCAGATTTCGATTTTGAGCTCCCCTCCGAGCTCATCGCTCAATCTCCCGCCGCGGTCCGCGATCAATCGCGGCTGATGCACCTCGACACTGCGACGGGTGTTCGGCTGCACCGGCGCTTCGCCGACCTGCCGGACCTGCTTGAACCAGGCGATCTGCTGATAGTCAACAACACCCGAGTGTTTCCAGCGCGCTTGAGAGGGCACCGGCATCCCTCAGGTGGTCGGGTCGAGTGCCTGGTGCTGACCAGGCTCGAAGAAGATCGCTGGGATGTGCTCGTTCATCCGGGTCAAAAGTTCCGAGAAGGGTCGCAGGCGGTATTTGCACATGCGGGCGCGGACGGGGAGACCTCCAGTCCTCGCCTCGTCATGGAGGTGCTCGTGCGACGGTTCCATGGCCGTCGCATCGTGCGCTTCCTCACGGATGGGACCGACGATGTTGATACGGTGATCGATGCGATTGGGGAGACTCCACTTCCGCCATATATCAAGCGCCCGGCCGAATCTGCGGACCAGAATCGCTACCAAACGATGTTTGCGCGGGTCCGCGGCTCGGTGGCCGCGCCGACCGCGGGTCTGCACTTTACGCCGAGTGTCATGAGCGCGCTTTCGGCTCGCGGTATCGAGATCGCTGAGGTCACCCTGCACGTGGGTTATGGGACGTTCCAGCCGATTCGGGCCGCCGATATCGAGACCCATAGCGTGGGTACAGAGCGGTATGAGGTTGCGCCCGATTCCGCGAACCGCATCAATGCCGCGCTCGACAGCGGTCGTCGCGTGGTCGCTGTTGGCACCACGACGACGCGCGCGGTGGAGAGTGCCGCGAAGGCCGGCGGCGGCAGGCTTCGGCCGGGCGCAGGTGAAACGGAACTCTACATCCGGCCGGGGCATCCGTTCTTGGTGGTGGGCGGCCTGGTGACGAATTTCCATTTGCCAAGATCGTCACTCCTCATTCTCGTGTCGGCGTTGGCGGGTCGCGAGCCAGTGCTCGCCGCGTATCGAGAAGCCGTGGTGCAAAGGTATCGTTTCTACAGCTATGGCGATGCCATGTTGATCACATAACGGCGCGCCTGGGGCGCTCACGGCAGGCGCTCGCTTCGCCGCGCTATAATCAGGGTTTCGGTGATGTGCACCTGCTGCCGGTGTAGCTCAGCTGGTTAGAGCGAGCGGCTCATATCCGCTAGGTCCGGGGTTCAAGTCCCTGCACCGGCACCACTTACAACTGTTCTCCCGCGTCACCGCAACGGTCGCGCCCTCCTCGGTTCACCGCCTGTTTCTACGAGTCGAGACAGGTGTTCCCTCACTGGATTCCGAATCGTCTTTTCAGTCCTCCCACGGACCGCGTGAGGCTCTGGCTCGGTGCTCCCGGAATTACCGGCTGTTCCGTAGGAGTGCCGCTGCGCAAGACGTCCGCCGAGACGCAGCGGGCCATGGCCGCGTTCGGTTTGCCTCAAACGGACGTTGTCCTGAGTGGAAGGGACACGTGACCGCCAGTTGGGCCTATCGGAAAGCAGGAAGCAGAATTAATCACCAACCAAGTCGTTCAAAGGTTGCGGAGTCAGAAACGAGTCGTCGGCGCTGGCGTGTCCGGTGATGAGGATCTCGGTCCGCTGAGGCTGTTGCCAGGAGAGTGGAGGAATGACTCGGGCTCGCCCGAGCGCGGCTGGAACATGATTGCCCTTCCGTGTCGGGGAGGAACATCGAGTATTGGTCCGGGTCGCGACGCGGCGTGCCGACCTGAGGATGCTGAACGTTTCTCTGCGACAGTTCACAGGGTTGCCACACCTCGGCATATGATGCATCGGCCCGTCGAGCGGCCCTCCTTCAACCAGGCCGACTGAATGTCGAGCTTGTGAAAGAGATGAAGCGGCAGGCACAAAATAGAGCTACCAGCGACGCGCCACGAACTGGACAGCGCGAAGAACCGGCGTGTCCGGAGCATCCCCTCACGCATCCCGGCGGCCCGGTTCTTCGCGTGGTGCCATGCCGTCCGGAGCTGCGGGGCCAAGACGCAGGGGTTTCCGTGATGTATCGTGACGCGAGCTTCCCAAGCGTCGCTGTGTTCCGCTACCCGATGTGATTGCTCGGACTAGCACATACGACGCGTGCGGAGAAAAGAGGACGGTAGGACATGAAGATAATCGTCAACAAGACCCGGCGGCCGCTCCAGGTGAAATTGGCCCGAGGACGGGTTTTACGGCTGGGACCGGCCAAGGAAGGTCAGATCACGACGCAGGATGCGGAGCGCGAATCGGTAAAGAAACAGATCGAAGCCGGCGACGTCGAGATATTTGATGGCTCCGGACAATCTGGCTCACAGGCACGGGGCGCCTCCGCCGGGAGTGCCGAGTCGCAGGGCGAGCACCGGCGGTTTTCTGGGGCCAAGAGCGGCGACCGCTAGCGTTCCGTCATCCCCCGCGGAACCGTCCCCGCTCGGCTCTCGTCCAACCAAGACAGAACGGAGGGAGCATCGACCAAGGGCGGCGGCTGGAAGCGCGTGTTGGTGTATGTCGCGCTAGGATGCGCGTCGTGTGTGGTGCTGTTGGCCGGTGGCGCGGTCACGACTTTTTGGTGGGCGAGTTTCGGCCGCAGAGCGGCTAGGGGACCCGACCCCCGTGCCTGTGGTGCGCAGGGTCTCTTTGACGGGACTAGCGGCGCTTTCATCTCCTTCAACGCCGACTCCTTCAGCGCCGATTGGTGACGTCCGCTCCGCACCGACTCGGTTGGACATCGCGCTTGAGGACGGATCGTTCGAGATCCGCTCGGGGCCTCCCGGGAGCGACGTCCGGGTCGACGGGGAATACGCGGACAACTACTACGAATTGGTGGAAGAGTACGAACCGGCGGGCGACGAGGCGGGCCCCGTCATATCCATCCGACTCCGTCCCATCAGCTCCTTCCTGGTCCGTATGATGGCGGCGATGCGCGAGGACGATTCGTCACGACAGCCGAATGAGCTCACCGTGACGATTCCCACGGACCTTCCGATTGCCTTGACCCTCGATGTGACCAGGGGACAGTCGGATATTGATCTGGGTGGATTGACTCTCACTGAATTCGCGGTGGACTTGTCAATGGGTGACCACCGACTGGACTTTTCTGAGCCTTTGACGCGGGAGATCGACCGCGCGTCGGTCACGAGTCGCTACGGAAACGTCGAACTCGATCATCTGGGCGACTCTCGCGCCCGAGCCTTTCACACATCGAGCAGCATGGGAAATTTCTCCGTCGACTTGGGAGGCCAGTGGGTTACCGACCAGGCGGCCGAACTTTCGCTCGAGCACTCGATGGGAGATTTGCAACTGAATATTCCGGATTCGGTCCGAATCGCCGACGATTCTCAGACCTCTGTCCGCTTTGGAGAAGTAGGGGTACTCCCAACTGAAGAGAATGGCGTGTCGACCCATGCCGGAGCGCCGCTGGTTCGACTGGACTTGTCAACGACCATGGGCGGCACTCGAGTGACCCGCTACTAAACCGCGGATCGGCCGAGCGTCCGGTTTTTCCTGTCCAGCGATACCGCCGGGACTTCGAAGCGTTTTACGGGTGCTGGCTTTCTTGGTTTTCGATGTTGCGATAGATCTCAAGGATGTGACGAATGTCATAGTTGCCTTCGTGACAGGCAAACTCGAACATCGGACCCTCAGTTTTTATCATGGGTATTTCCACACTCCAAGGGCGCGTCCACGTAGTCGGGTCGTCCACGGTGAACTCGTATCGGATCGTGTCGGCGTCCACGCGCGTGAAGCGTTCGACGACACGCAGGGCATCGGTGGCACCCTGAAAGCGCGTGCGACCGTTGAAGTTCGTCGACTCGACGACCAGAGTGTCGCCTTCCCAATGGCCCCGGGAGTGTCCTGGAAATAAACGGATCCCGTCCGGCAGAGTGGGGCCTCCCGCCAGAGAGATGATGCGCGGGGCGTTGTTACTGAGTTCGGTGAAGACAACGACATTGTCCGGAGTCTGAAAGATCTGATGAATGTCGTTGTAGGCCGGCGGCAGCATTGGTGGGCCATTGTGGGGCCACGCGTAACATCGCTCTGACAGCGGCCGGGTGTGATACCCGTCAAAGTCGCCCCGCTGGCGTCGCGCGGCGCTCGCGGCAGCGGCTCGGGCCGTGGCCGCTGCGGTGCGCGGTGGTATGCGCCCATTGGGCGGGTCGGTGATGAGCGAGGTGCGGCGAGTCGACAGGCCTTTTGGCACGTCCGTGCGCAGCCACACGGAATTATCGTAGTGCACGTAGGACGGGTCACGATTGTCTTGATACAGACGTTGACTCCGCTCCTCGGTGTCATCAATGTTGATCGCGCTTCCGGCGAGCGGGTCGACACCCACAGCCGTGAGTTGCGCGTGAAGTTCGGCAGCTTCTTCCTCGGTATAGAACGCCTTGTCTGCCAGGTGCTCCGGGCGTTGCAGCGGCGTAAACGTCTGGGTGGTCCAATATCCTTGCAGGTCTGGTTTGCCGTCTGTGGTGCGTTCGGGGGTCCATGGCTGCTGAGCGGTCGTTCCGTCTGCGGCCCGAGTTTGGGCGTCTACGGCCACCGGCGCAAACAACAGCACCGTCATCGCGGTCATCACAGCGACGATTATCTGTCGGCTCATGAGCTCTGTCTCCCACGTGCCCAACTGTACATTGAGCATTCGTATGATGGCTCAACAATGAGCTTTCCCGCAACTCTTTGATAGTGGCTCGTCAGGTCACGAGCGCGGTCCAGTCTTCCAGAAACCGAAAATTGTCTTGAAGCAGGACTGCTACACTCGAGGATGCGTGCCGATCGGCGGCCGTCCAACGGCTGGGAGCCCAGAAGCGAGATGAGAAATTGGGCGACTCTCGGGTTGGCGGTCCTCATTGGTGCTGTGGCCGCGGGAGGATTGACCTACAGGTTTTCGATACCGGCGCTTTCCGACGAGTTGTTCTACCGCGCGCGGACCGGCTGGACGTTATCGGTGCGCACCGCCGAGTCGCGTCTAGGCATTCTCGCCGGTGGACGTCTTTCCGGGCTGACGGCTCGAGTCGCGGCGCCGGACTTTTCTCTCGATGTCGAAGCCGACGCATTGCTATTTCCCCAGGTGTGGATCCCCGGGCGGGCGCTGACGGTCGACCGCGTGCAGCTCGTTGGGTCACGTCTCACGGTGGGTGTGGGCGGGCCGCTGGAGCCGCGTGCCCAGCCCGGCCTTCTTCGTTCTGAGCCTGTCTCCGAGACCGTAGACGCTGATTCAGAGGAGGCCCCGGTCCCGCCACCAGCTAGCATCGCCGGAGGTTCTCCATGGCTTGTTTTTCAGAGCCCGGTTATAGAGATGAGTGAGGCAGCCTTGACTGTTCGGTCTCCCGACGGCGTTCCCATTCTGGAAGCGAGTGGGCTTGACGCGCGGTTCACTGACCTGGAGCGACGGTCAGCGGACGAACGCGTCTACACGGCGCTGTCGGCTGCCGGCATCTTTCACACCGACGGGTTTCGGGCCGGACGGATCCATGCTGACGAGACACAGGGCCGCATACGGATTGCCGACGGCCACGTCCTCGTGACGGAGATGACCTTGATATGCGCAGAGACTCGTCTGCGGCTGCCCGACCTCGACCTCGACCTCTTGGCCGACCCGATCTCGGTCACGACGAGAAGCAACCCCATGCGTCAAGTCCGGTCCGGCCCGGGTACTGACCCGGTCTGGGAGTCGCTCTCGTCTCCGGCCGACCTCGCCGATATCTGTCAGTAGTGTCCCGCCTCAGTGATTCGTTGCATAAGTGTCGGGCGGGGCATCGCGGCTGGCGGCATTGCTTCTCAGTCGAATATGCCCAACTTTTTCGTCGTCGCGCCTGGTCGGCCGGGCGCCGCGCGCCGCGACCTACGCACCGGATCACTGACGCGGAACACTCGTAAACAGTACTGCCGTCAACTCGAACAACTTGCCCCTCGGGTCTTGTCGCGGCACTGGTGCGCTGTATTATGAGAGGACTTACCTGACTCAGCGAATCGCCCGGCGCGATTCGGGGCGCGGGCTGTTGACCGACCCGAGTTTGGCTGGCGACACCGGTCGCGAAGCCGGTGTGGCGTGGCGACATGTGGGTCCGTATGGCTATCGGCCGCGGCTCGTTTGAGCGGAGAGTGACATGAATACGCATGTCACGACGGGAAACACAGGATGACCGGCATCTTGCCGGGCACAGGCGCCGATGAGTGGGCGATCGCCGGTGAGCGGCGGTAGCGTGCAGCAGGGGCGCGGGCTACACGCACGGGTACGAGAGCAGATTCGCCGGGAGGAGCTGATTCCACCCCACGGGCGGGTGGTCATCGCCCTGTCTGGTGGTTCAGACTCAGTGGCCCTGACCCTTCTGCTGGGTGAAGTGGCGTCAGATCTTGGCTTCACCATAGCGGGTGTCGCTCACCTGAACCACTGGTTGCGAGGGTCGGCCCGAGAGGACGAGCGCTTTTGTCGCGGGTTTGCCCAGGAGTTGTCGTTACCAATCGTCACGGAGACCGTCGATGTGTCCGCGTCGGCACGGCTCGCGCGGATTTCGCTCGAGGATGCCGGGCATCGCGAGCGGTACCAGTTTTTCAACAGAACGCTCGAATCGTTTGGGGCTGATCGTGTTGCAACGGCGCACACGCGCGACGATCAAGCCGAAACCGTTCTGATGCGTTTGTTGCGGGGGGCCGGTCCGGGGGGCCTGGGCGGGATCTATCCGCAGTCAGGCCGCGTCATTCGGCCTTTGCTCGGGGTCGGGAAAAACGAGCTAAGGTCATTTCTTGCGGAACGGGGTCAGACGTATCACGAGGATGAGACCAACGCGGATGTCAATGTCACGCGGAACCGCGTCAGGCACGAGCTGATCCCGCTTCTCGAGCGGCGCTTCTCGCCGTCGGTAATGGAGGCATTGGCGCGCGATGCGAATATTGCCCGTCACGACTCGGCGTGGCTTGAGTCCGTGGCGAACGTGGCGCACACCAAGTGCGTCATATATAGAGACGGTACGGCGAGGCTGGAGGGCGAGCCCGTGGCGGGTCTTCCGACCGCGGTCGCGCGGCGCGTTGTGAAGCAGGCCCTCGAGCGTATTGCGGGGGCGACAGCGGGATTCGACCAGGTCGAGCGCGTTCTGACTCTGTCCAGGTCCCAGTCGCGCCGGGCGGATGCTGACCTGCCGGGCTGTCGGGTGAGCCTTCGCGATGGACTGCTGACGATTCGCCCACCTCGTCTGCGTCGGTTGTCCACGCCCGGCGGGCCGGAGGCCACGGGGTTTGAGTATCGTTTGCCAGTCCCCGGTCAGGTGTGCGTGGTTGAAGCCGGGGTCGTTCTGTCAAGCGAAGAGGTGTCTGGTGGGCAGGTGCCGGCGGAAATGAGGGCGGCGGTGGCCGCCGGCCAGGTGGCCTACGTGGACGGGCGCAGGCTGTTGGACGGCCTGGTCGTGAGAAGCCGTAAACCGGGAGACGCGTTGCGGCCTTTGGGGCTTGGAGGGCGCAAGAAGCTGCAGGATGTGTTTGTGGACCGGAAAGTGCCTCGGGCTGAGCGGAAGTTGATACCGGTGGTGACGGACACGACGGACGGGATTGTCTGGGTCGTTGGCCACGGAATCGCCGAAGACTTTCGTGTGACGTCGGCCAGCGAAGGCATGCTAATCTTGAAGGCACGGAGCCTTAAAGAAGTTGGAGGAGCTGGGTGAACTCGACCCTGCGAAGTCTCGTTTTTTGGATGGTCCTGGTCGTTGTCGTATTTCTGATTTGGAATGTGTCCACACAGTTCCAAACGGCCGACGACTCGGTTGCCTTCAGTGATTTCTTGCGCCAGGTCGACGGCGGTGATGTACAAAGCGTCGAAATGACCGGTAATGAGGTGACCGGTGTCCGCTCCGGCGGCGGGCGGTTCCGCACGTACGCGCCTCCCCAATACGAGGGGTTGGTCAACCGTCTTGTCGAACGAGACGTGGCCGTCACCGCGAAAGAGGCAACCTCCAGCCCGTGGGCAACACTCCTGTATTCATGGGCGCCGATTCTGCTGATTATCGGGTTCTGGATCTTCTTTATGCGACAGATGCAGAGTGGCGGCAACAAGGCGCTGTCATTCGGCAAGAGTCGTGCGAAGCTCTCGTCGAGTACCCAGAAGAAGGTGACGTTCAAGGACGTCGCGGGTGTCGAGGAACCAAAAGAAGAACTCGAGGAGATCATCGATTTTCTCAAAGAGCCGCAGAAATTTCAGAAACTCGGCGGCCGTATTCCCAAAGGCGTTTTGTTGATGGGCGCTCCGGGAACCGGCAAGACCTTGCTGGCCCGCGCGGTGGCCGGCGAAGCAAATGTGCCGTTCTTCTCGATCAGTGGCTCGGACTTTGTCGAAATGTTTGTCGGGGTTGGGGCGTCCCGGGTGCGCGACCTCTTTGAACAGGGCAAGAAGAACGCCCCCTGCATTGTCTTTATCGACGAAATCGACGCGGTGGGACGCCACCGGGGTGCTGGCTTGGGTGGCGGGCACGACGAGCGCGAGCAGACTCTCAACCAGCTGTTGGTCGAAATGGACGGCTTCGAGTCAAACGAAGGTGTCATCCTGGTCGCCGCCACGAATCGACCTGACGTGCTCGATCCTGCCTTGCTACGGCCGGGCCGCTTCGACCGGCGGATCGTCGTCAACCAACCGGATGTCAATGGTCGTGAGGGGATCCTCGCGGTGCATACCCGCAAGATCCCCTTGTCTGACGACGTCGATTCCCACGTGCTCGCACGCGGCACGTCCGGCTTCTCGGGAGCAGACCTCGCGAATCTGGTGAACGAAGCAGCGCTCAATGCCGCTCGCTACAACCAGAAGGTCGTTCGGATGGAGGACTTCGAATTCGCCAAAGACAAGGTGCTGATGGGGTCGGAGCGTCGCTCGATGATCATCAGCGACGAAGAAAAGAAGGTCACGGCTGTCCACGAGGCAGGGCACGCGTTGCTCACCGTCTTACTGCCACACGCGGACCCCATTCACAAGGTCACCATCATCCCGCGGGGCATGGCGCTCGGTCTCACGCAGCAGCTCCCGATGGACGACAAACACAACTATTCGCGCGACTATCTCGAGGACCAAATCGCGATCTTGCTTGGCGGGCGTATTGCTGAGGAGCTCACCCAGGACGACATCACGACCGGTGCCGGCAACGACCTCGACCGGGCGACCGACCTGTCGCGAAAAATGGTCTGCGAATGGGGCATGAGTGATGCCATGGGACCGCTGACGTTTGGGAAAAAGGAAGAGCAGATTTTCCTCGGTCGAGATCTTGCCCAGAAGGCAGAATATAGCCCAGAGACGGCCGTGCGAATCGACCAGGAGCAGAAAGCGATCGTGACTCGCAATTATGACCGAGCCCGCGAGACGTTGGCGACTCACAAGCGCGAGTTGACAAACATCGCAGAGGAGCTTCTGATTCGAGAAGTGCTCGATGCGGACCAAGTGCGACGGATGGCGCGAGGCGAGAAA
Organism: Vicinamibacteria bacterium; assembly: GCA_963579735.1. Taxonomy (GTDB): domain Bacteria; phylum Acidobacteriota; class Vicinamibacteria; order Vicinamibacterales; family UBA8438; genus CAUZIB01. The sequence goes on from CAUZIB010000003.1 coordinate 27,656, forward strand.
CTGACCGAACCTGTGCCGGTGCCAAAGTCATCGTCGACACCGCCTCTGGGCGACGCCGACCCCGCGGAGGCAAAACAGCCGCCGGTCGTCTCGCCAGTGCCGTCGCTGGACGGGGCCGTGCCCCAGGAGTAATCCGCTTCAGACCTCGGAGCGTCCGAGCCGATCTCTGGCGCTCTGCAGCAGGGCTGCTCTGCCACAGTTCACAACCGATCGGCGATGTTATTCGTTGCGGCTTCCGGACGGCCGGTCGCTGGATCTTGGGCGACATACGTTGCTCATGGGCATCCTCAACGTGACCCCCGATTCGTTTGCCGATGGCGGGAGATACCTCGACCCTGATCGCGCCGCCGAGATGGCCGCGAGCCTTGAAGCCGATGGCGCGGACATCATCGATATCGGAGGAGAATCGACCCGCCCGGGCGCGGACCCAGTCAGCGAAGAAGACGAGCTCGCGCGCGTAATCCCGGTGCTTGACAAGGTCGTGTCTCAGGTCAGCATCCCGGTGTCGGTCGATACATACAAGGGCGCTGTCGCGCAACACGCAATCGATCATGGCGCGTCGATTGTCAACGACATCTCAGCACTCGGCTATGATCCGCGTCTGGTCGATGTCTTGGTCGCCACGGACGTGCCTATCGTACTGATGCACAACCGCGGCCGGCCCCGCGAGATGTATCACGACGCCCACTACGAGAATACGCCGGGCGAGATTTCCGGCGAGCTCGCCCGGGTCGTCGAGCGGGCGACGGACGCTGGCGTTTCGCCGGAGCAGATCATCGTTGATCCCGGGCTTGGGTTCGCGAAACAGGCGGCGCACAGCTTTCGAGCACTCGCCAGCGTGACGGCGCTCCGCGAGCTGGACCACCCGATACTGGTTGGCCCGTCGCGAAAGTCGTTTTTGACCCGGGTGCTCGGGGAACGTCTGCCGTCGGATCGGGAGTGGGGGACCGCCGCCGCCGTTACGGCAGCGGTGCTGGGGGGGGCGCACATCGTGAGGGTGCACGGCGTGGGGGCGATGGCCGACGTGGTCAAAGTGGCGGACGAGCTGGTGGCATCGTCCGAGCCGATGTCATGACGAGCTCATTCCTCAGCGTCTGGCCTCGGGCGGGTCTCGATTGGCTCGACCTGGTTGATATTGCCGTCGTCGCGTTTCTGGTCTACGAGTTTCTGAAGCTCATCCGTCGCACCCGTGCCGTCCAGATGGTGCTGGGCGTCTTGCTGGTCGTGGGGTTGTATTACGTGTCGGAACGGGCGCCGCTGCCAACAGTGAATTGGCTCGTCCGCGGCATGTTCGGCTATGTCGTGTTCATCGCGATCGTGCTGTTTCAGGCGGACATCCGGCGGGCGTTGTCCAGTCTGGGGCGCGCTCCGTTTTTTCGACTCTTCGGGCGGTCGGCGACGAGTGACGAGACGATTGAAGAAGTGGTGACGGCGGCATCCATGCTGGCGAACAAGAAGGTAGGCGCTATTGTCGTCATCGAGCGCGACATCGGACTGCGGAATTTCGTGGAGAGCGGGATTCCTTTGGACTCGACAGTGACCTACGACCTGCTGGTCAGCGTGTTTCAGACCGAGTCGCCGCTCCACGATGGCGCGGTCATCATCCAGGAGAATCGGATCGCTGCCGCTGCGTGCTTTCTCCCACTCACAGTGAATCCTCGGTTGAGCAGAGCTCTCGGGTCGCGGCATCGCGCGGCGATCGGTCTCAGTGAGGAATGCGATGCCGTCGCCATCATCGTCTCAGAGGAGAGCGGGTCTCTCTCGGTCTCTCTCGATGGTCAGATAGAGCGAGACCTGTCTGTCGAGCAACTTCAGGAGCGGCTGGAAACGCTGGTGCGGCCTCGACCGACGCGCGCACCCTCGGACCGCTACGGTTTGGAGCGCTAGTGCACCTTCAACTGGCGCACCGGCAACTGGTGGACCGCGCACGATGAACTTTCACCCGCTTCGCGATTCGTGGCTCAAAGCAGTGTCACTTGTGCTTGCGGTCTCGCTGTGGATGGTTGTTGCCGGCGAGCCGGTAGTGGAGCGCGGTCTCGATGTTCCCCTTGAGTTCGAGAATGTGCCGCGGGGCCTGGCGGTCTTGGGGGACGAGACGGATTCGGTCCGGGTGCGGGTTCGCGGGCTCGCCAGCGCCCTCGCCCGGATCGCTCCGGGGACGGTCGTGGCGCGGCTCGACCTCTCAGGAGAGCGACCGGGACGGAAGCTTTACGACCTGTTCCCCGGCGCTATCGAAGCACCGCCCGGAGTGGAGGTCACGAGCGTCATACCGGCGACTGTTACGCTAACGCTCGAGCGCACCGGCACTACACGGATGGAGCCCATTGTTCCCGATAGTGACAGGATGGCGCCAAACGGGCTCCGGTCCGGTCGAACGGCCCCCGGGTCTCGAGCCCGCGAGAGGCGCGTATCGCACCGGTCTCCGGCTATGATGGCGGAGATACTACGCCGCTTGCGGCGGTCGTCGGCATCAGTAGTCTTGCTGAGCTCTCGCACCGCCGATACAATCTGCCCGTCGCGGTGGAGTCGGAGCCGTCGGTGCAGCTCGACCCTTGGTAACCAGAGTACACATCATCTGGCCGCGGTCTATGTTTGGCACTGACGGAGTCAGGGGGACCCCTGGTCGTTACCCGCTTGATGCTGAAACCGTGGAGCGTCTCGGCGCGGCGACGATACAGGAGCTCGCGGTGGAGCGGCCACGATTGCTGGTCGCACGCGATACCCGAGAGTCTGGACCCACGATCGAGCAACAGTTGGCCCGCGGAGTGTTTGCTCAGCAGGGCTCGCTGGTCAGCGTAGGCGTCTTGCCCACGCCCGCGGCAGCTTGGTTGGCCTCGTCTGCGGACTTCGATGGGGCGTTTGTCATTTCCGCCTCTCACAATCCATTTCCAGACAACGGGATCAAGTTGTTGACCGGCGATGGTGAGAAAGCCTCGCCGGCTCTTGAGTCGCGTATCGCCGACCGTGTCGGCGACCCGTCGTGGGCCCCCGACCTCTCGTCTGGGCCACCGCTAGAAACACGCGACATGATCCCGGACTATGAGGGGTTCTTGAAAACCATCCTTCCATCCGACACACCGGGGGCGTCGACGCGTATCGCTATCGACTGCGCCAACGGCGCGACCAGTACCGTCGCTCCTCACCTTTTTCGTGAGCTGGGCTTTGACGCGGTGGTGTGTCACGCGGCTCCCGACGGCCGCAACATCAACGATGGGTGTGGCTCTACTCACCCCGAGTCGTTGGCCGCCGTTGTGCGGAGGCAGGCGTGTCGTCTGGGGGTGGCGTTCGATGGCGATGGCGACCGCGTCATTCTTGTTGATGCCGCCGGAACGGTCGTCGACGGCGACGCCATGTTGTTTATTTGCGCATCGCATTTCGCGTCCACGGGTCGATTGCCAGGCGACAGTATCGTTGCGACCGTCATGAGCAATATTGGTCTCGAGGTCTCACTTCGAGCCGTCGGGGTTGGAATGTATCGATGTCCCGTCGGAGACCGGTCGGTGCGAGAGGCTATGGACGAGCACGGTGTGTCGCTCGGCGGTGAACAGTCCGGGCACATCATTTTCTCGGATCGACTGCCGACCGGTGACGGTTTGGCGACCGCGTTGTCGGTGATCCAAGTGATGCACGAGACTGGTCGTGAGCTTGCCGATCTCCGTCGTGGGCTCACTGTCTATCCTCAAGTTCTTCTCAATGTGACGGTTCAGCGCAAACCCGATCTGGCTGCCGAGCCGAAGATTATGGCTGCGACGACGGAGGCTGAACGCACGCTCGGCGATCAAGGGCGGGTGCTGGTTCGCTATTCCGGAACCGAGCCGATTCTGCGGATCATGATCGAGGGGCCAGACGACGAGTTGATTCAGAGATTGGCCGAGTCCATCGCTCACTGCGTGCGCCAGCGACTGGGCCGGGGATAACGTGATGAGTTCCGGATTTATCCGTCTCGGCGTGAATATCGATCACGTGGCGACTGTTCGCCAAGCGCGGCGTGCGCCCGAGCCCGAGCCTGTCGCGGCGGCGGTGCTGGCGGAACTCGCCGGCGCGGATGGCATCACCGTGCACCTCCGTGGCGATCGCCGGCACATCCGAGAGCGTGACGTCGATCTGCTCCGGCAGGTGCTGTCGACCCGGTTGAACGTGGAGATGGCTGCAACACCGGAGATGATCGCCATCGTCAAACGGATCGGTCCCGCTCAAGTGACCCTGGTCCCAGAACGTCCGAATGAGCTGACCACGACCGGCGGTCTGAATATCACGCGTCACAAGGCCGGGTTGAAGAAGGCGGTTGCCCGACTCCAACGCGCGGGGATCGCGGTGAGTGTCTTTGTCGATCCGAGCCCGAGGCAGGTTGCCGGTGCCGTCGCGATCGGCGCCACCGCGGTCGAGATCAACACCGGCCCGTATGCAGACGCGCTCGGGGTTCTGCGGGACGCGGAGCGCGAAAAAGTGGCGCGGACCGCGGGGGGCGCGGTCGAAGCCGGGCTGGAGGTGCTGGCGGGGCACGGATTGACATACCGCAACGTCCGGCCGGTGGCGGCCATTACGGACATCGCAGAGTTGAATATTGGCCACAGCATTGTGTCTCGAGCGGTGCTCGTGGGGATGGAGCGCGCGGTTCGGGAGATGCTCACGCTGGTTCAACGTTGATCTATCATGCAACTTGGGTAAACTCCGGCCGCTGGCCGAACGACTCACTATGAAACGCGAACCGATCGTGCTGGCGGTATCCATCTGTTGTTCTCTGGCGATCATGTCGTGGATTGTGTGGAGCGAGCGACCCGTACCCGCCGCCGCTGCGGCAGCAACCGCCATGGGAGTTGGCGCGACAGGCGATGCCTCCACTGCGCCCAGCGCTGGTGTGCCGGCCGACCCACCTCCAGTAGACCCCGCTCAGGCCGCGGCGCTCGAGGCCGCCGCCCTCGCTGACACGGGGGATCCGGCCCCACGCGTGGCTCTCGGAAACCTCTACTACCATGCTCAGACGTTTGAAGCCGCTATCCCGTGGTTCGAAGAGGCTCTCGCGCTGCAGCCAGATGATCTTGATTCGAGCACAAACCTTGGTGTGTGCTATTTCTATGCCGGTCGCGCGGAACGTGCTATCGAGCAACTCGAACGGTCCCTTGAGATCGAGCCGGACCATCCGCAGACTCTCCTGAACGTCGGTATCGTTCGGGCGTTTGCTCTTGATGACATCGAGGGCGCCAAGGTCGCCTGGGAACGGGTCATCGAAGTCGCACCCGATGGTCGCGAGGCTCGCGCGGCCGGCGAGGCGCTCGGCCGAGTGGACGAGATGCGGGCCGGGACCTCCCGGTAGAAACGAGGAACGTCGAAGATGCTGGGCTGGCTGGTGCGGCTTCTGCTCGTGGCCGTGTTGTTTCGAATCGTCATCAAGGCCCTAGCGAGGGTCTTACCGCGGCAGATGGGGCACGCGTCTCGGTCGTCCGGTCCGACGGGCAGGGTCCGTTCTCAAAAGCAGGGAGCGTTAGTCAGAGATCCGATGTGCGGCACGTATGTCGAGCCGTCGCACTCGGTCTCAACTCGGTCTGGAGACGTGATGCGCTATTTCTGTTCCGAGAACTGTCGCGAGGCGTTTCTGAAGAGCGTCTAACCACATCGCACCACGCTGTCCCCAGGACCCCCAGCCATGCATCCCGAGGAACGGTTCCGAGCCGATATTGTGGAAGTCGGTCGTCGCCTCCACGCACGATCGTATGTGGCTTCCAATGATGGGAACATCAGTATCAGGGTCGATAACGACCGACTTCTGACGACGCCAAAGGGGGTGTCGAAGGGTTTTATGACCCCGGATATGATGGTCGTAACGGATCTCGAGGGCACCAAGGTGGCGGGTGACCGCGACCCGTCGTCAGAGCTGCCTATGCACTTGGCGGTCTATCACAACCGACCCGAGGTCAAGTCGGTGGTGCATGCGCATCCGCCGACGGCCACTGGCTTTGCGGTCGCCGGGATCCCGCTTGACCGCGCGGTCTTGGCCGAAGTGGTCACCACGCTTGGCAGCATTCCCATCGCCGAATACGGCACGCCGTCCACGCCGGAGCTTGCCGAGGCTGTGCGGAAATTCATCAAGGCGCACGACGGACTGCTGCTCGCGAACCACGGCGCATTGACCATCGCCGGCGACGTCTTCGCCGCCTATTATAAGATGGAGACCATCGAACACTTTGCCCGGATCAGTGTCGTCGCACGTCTTCTCGGTGGCGAGCGGTTGTTGTCTCGCGAGGAAGTGATGCGTCTGCAAGATCTGCGCGGTATGTATGGGATTGCCGCACCGGCACCGATCTGCGCGGATGACGACCACGCTCCGCGGCCCGCCGAGGATGACGCGACATGCCAGGTGCTGCACGCACCCTCGTCGCCTGACAAGCGTCTTGTTCGCGCGGACGGCGCGCGTCCGGCTCTCCCGGATGTCTCGTCGGACGAGCCCACACCCGCGCTGGCTCCAGATCGTGAGATTCGACTAACATACCGTGAGCTGACGGCCCTGATAGAAGATGCCGTGAAACAGCTGCGCTAATGTGGCGGATGTCCTACAGTAGCCGCGGGCTCCGTGAGGGGAAGATGGTATGGGTGAGGCGTTGGGGATGGTTGAGACCAAGGGTCTCGTGGCAATGATCGAAGCCGCGGATACGATGGTCAAGACCGCGAACGTGTCTCTCGTCGGGCGAGAGAAAATTGGCGCCGGCTACGTGACGGCTATCGTCCGAGGTGATGTGGCGGCCGTCAAAGCGGCGACTGACGCTGGCGCGGCTGCGGCGCGCCGCCTGGGAGAGCTGGTCTCGGTCCATGTGATTCCTCGTCCGCACACGAATGTAGAGGACGCACTGCCGGTCGGCAAGTCCGGTAGCAAGGGCTAGACCAGCATTTCTGAACTTCGAGTCGCATGCCCGGCTCATACTGCTCACCGGCGTCGTCGTGCCGTATCGATATACGCCCGATATGCCTGCCTCGCTCCGACAGTCTGCGGGTCAGCTGGTGCCGAACCCCATACGCTGCCCCGAGACCGGTTCCGCGCCCGGCCGACAAGGCGCGACGCGAGAGAACTAGATATGTGTGACCGAGGAGCAGTGCAGTCGACCGGGATGCAGCTCTGGGCGAATACCCCGAGGCTTTCGCCACGGACTGCTCGTGCCGGCCACCCGGACTCTCCGCCCGACCTGGTTCTAGGCAATGCGGTTACAGAAGGCTAGATGATCCTCGCCAAGGTGGTCGGGACGGTCGTCGCAACCCGAAAGGACGAGCGACTCGTGAGCACCAAACTTCTGGTGGCCCAACCCGTGGATCCTGATGGTGAGGTCGTGGGAAATCAGCTTGTTGCCGTCGATACGGTCGACGCCGGGTTTGGCGAGACAGTGCTGATCGTGAGCGGGAGCTCCGCTCGGATGGCGGCCGGTCTGACCGACACCCCGGTCGATGCGGCGATCATCGGTATCGTCGACACAGTGTCAGTGGCGAAGTAAGTCTTCTATGCAACTGGCTCGGGTCATAGGGACGGTGGTGGCGACCCAGAAAGATCCGAGGCTGAACGGTTTGAAGCTCCTAGTCCTCCAGCCTCTGACCGCGACGGGAGAGCCGGCGGGGCGGTCGATTGTCGGTGTCGATTCGGTCGGAGCCGGTATTGGCGAGGACGTCTTCTTTGTGCGGGGACGTGAGGCGAGTTTGCCATTTCTGTCGCGCCATGTGCCGACGGATGCCAGTGTGGTTGGGATTGTCGATCATTGGTCGCTGGAGGCCGAGCACTCGAAGGGGATTGGTGTCTCAGCGTCGAAAAAAATCTAAAGGCCTGGGGTGGCGCAGTGCTCTCGTCCCAGAGGTAGCAGCACCGCCTGCGCGCTCTCAGGTGAGAGGTGACCGCGCGGCCGGGGGGCTGGCGGCTACACGAAACCATTCTCTTTCGATGGTGGGGCGCTAGGATGCGCGTTTGTCGGGTGGTCGGCACCGTTGTCGCCACCGAGAAGAGCGCAAAACTCGAAGGGGCCAAACTGCTGCTTGTACGGCCAACCGAGCCGCTGCCCACCGGACGAGATGAGCCGGCTCCGATGGGACCGGCGATCATCGCCGTGGATGCTGCGCAAGCCGGGGTCGGAGATACGGTACTCGTGGTGACCGAGGGGCGTGCTGCGGCTTCTGCGCTTGGCCGTCGGGGCGCGCCCGTTGATGCCGCAATTGTCGGTATCGTTGATCACATAGACAGCGGCGAGCGTGAGACGGCCCAACGGGCGGACAAGAGGCCAGATCATGCCGTCGTCTGACGAGCGCGTCAAGGCAGCGGTTGACGCGGCCTTACAACGGCATCTGTTGGGAACCACCACGACCGAGCGGCCCCCGGAGCACGTGAGCCACGCTCGCTTTTCTCTGCCGAGGGGTGCCGACGGAACGCCGGCCTGTGTGATCGAGCCAGCCGTGCCATGCACCCACTGTGGCTATTGTCTCTCCTTGGGCCACTAGCGCACCGCCGACTTCATCTCGACAGTCCACCAGGAAAGCTCAATGGCTGCTCCAAAGGTCCTCGTTACTCGTCGACTCCCGTCCTCAGCGCTCGACAAGCTCGGTCTCGCGTGCAATGTAGACCTTCATCAGTCTCGCGATGATTTGACCCATGACGAGTTGAGAGATCGCGTCCGTGACAAGGTTGGGATGGTCTGCACTGCGACCGATACGGTCGACGCGTCGGTACTGGTCGCGGGTAGCCATCTTCAAGTCGTGGCGACCGTCGCGGTCGGATTCGACAATATCGACGTGGTGGCCGCGACCGCGCGCGGGATTGTCGTCACAAACACGCCCGATGTTCTTACGGCGGCAGTCGCGGAGTACACCTGCGGGTTAATCTTGTCGGTGACGCGACGAATCGCGGAGGGGGACCGTCTGATTCGGGCGAACGCGTGGAACGGGTGGTCTCTCGATTTCATGCTGGGGACACAGCTCCACGGGAAGCAGCTTGGTATCGTTGGAGCCGGCCGGATTGGCACCGCGGTGGCCACGCTTGCCGAGGGTTTCGGCATGACCGTTGTCTTTTCGGAGCGTGTCGGTGGTGGTAGAACCCCCTCGGCCCCATTGTTCGCGTCTCGGCCACCCCGGGTGTCATTCGACGAAATGCTCGTGTCATCAGATGTCATTTCGCTTCATGTCCCGCTGACCGACGCGACCCGGCATCTCATCGACCGACGAACGCTGGCGCGGATGAAACGGTCGGCGTTTCTCATCAACATGTCGAGGGGGGCGGTCGTCAGCGAGACCGCGCTGGCGTGGGCGCTACAAGAGCGTCTGATCGCCGGTGCCGCGCTTGACGTTTATGAGGACGAGCCAAACGTGCATTCAGATTTACGAGGGCTCGACAACGTGGTGCTGTCTCCGCATATTGGGAGCGCGACGCGAGAGACGCGAGTCGCGATGGCCGGGCTCGCGGTGGACAATGTCGTCGCGGTGCTGGGCGGGCGCCCCGCGCTGACACCGGTCGGGCCACCGGCGGTGCATTAGTAGCGTGTCGCCTTTGATTCAGGTGGCTGTCGGTGAGTCATCGTCGCCCCCGCTACGTTGCTCGTCGCTTACAATTGGCCCACATTGCGCGCTCTTCCCGTCTGGCCGGGAACAACGATGACTCACCGACAGCCACCTGAATCAAAGGTGACACGCTCCTAGGCTCGTGGGCGGAAGAACATCCACGTCCTACGCGTCGGTCAGTTCGATTGGTCGCGTCATGCGTCGTCTCGGTCCAGCACTCGACAGTCTCGAGGACCCAGCGATCGAGAAGATCGCGGACGACCAGAAGGCAGACCCTTTTCAAGTGTTGATCGCGACACTGCTGTCGGCGCAAACCAAGGACGCGGTCACTCTGGAGGCGTCCACGCGTCTGTTTCGACGTGCATCTACCCCGCGGGCCCTGAGGGACCTCTCCGTAGCCGACATCGAACGGCTGATCTATCCCGTCAGCTTTTACCGGACCAAAGCGAAGCATGTGAAGAACACGTGTCGGTTGTTGCTGGACCGATACGACGGCCACGTCCCGGACACCATGGAGGCGCTTGTGTCGTTGCCCGGGGTCGGGCGAAAGACGGCGAATCTGGTCCTGATCGTCGCGCTTCACAGTCAGTCAAATATTTGCGTGGACACGCACGTCCATCGGATCGCGAACCGTTTGGGGTGGGTCGAGACGACAACTGCGGAGCGGACCGAGCTGGCGCTGTATGAAGTCGTTCCCCGTCGGTGGTGGCCTCTGATCAATCGGTATCTGGTGACGTGGGGACAGAACGTATGTCGCCCGGTGTATCCACGCTGCGCTCGGTGTGGAATCCGGACTTTGTGTCCTCGGCTCGGTGTGACTCGCACCGGGCGCTAGTGGACAGTCGTAGAGATAGGGTCGGCCACGTATGGCTCGTGACTCACTTTGTCACTCGGGCGCCTCGAATCGTCGGGCGGTAAGCCAATTGCGGGATACATCACTAAAATAGAACGTGGGTTCCCCGCGACAACATTGTGCTGACCATCAACGAAATCTTCTTTTCGATCCAGGGCGAGTCTAGTTACACGGGCCGGCCTTGTGTCTTTGTGCGGCTTGCGGGCTGCGACCTGCGCTGCGCGTGGTGCGACACGCCCTACGCGTTTGACGAGGGGGGGCGGTCATCGGTGGATGACGTCGTGCAGCGTGTTGGGGCCTACGACTGCTCCCTGGTTGAGGTTACGGGTGGCGAACCCTTGTTGCAGGCGGATGTGTATCCCTTGATGGCGCGGCTGCTTGCCGAAGGAAAAACGGTGCTTCTCGAGACGGGTGGGCATATTGATATCTCGAGCGTGCCGGAGGCGGTGGTCAAAGTGGTCGATGTGAAGTGCCCGGGAAGCCGCGAGGCGGGTCGGATGGACACCGGCAACTTTGAGCGGCTGCAGCCGCATGACGAAGTCAAGTTTGTCATTCGGGACCGCGCAGACTACGAGTTTGCCCGAGCCATTGTCGAAAAGTACACGCTGGTCGATCGTTGCGGAGGGGTGCTCTTGTCACCTGTCCATCGCGTGCTTGAACCGCGCCAGCTTGCGGAGTGGGCCCTGGCCGACCGGATGCCGGTTCGCGTGCAGGTGCAGCTGCACAAGTATCTGTGGGGCGATGACACCCGAGGGGTCTAGCGCACTGAGGGTCGCGGCTTCGCGGGCTGTTCCCGCAGTCGTCCTGCTCAGTGGCGGGCTGGATTCGTACACGGCCGCCGCAATCGCTCGCGCCGACGGCTATGCGCTGTATGCGCTCACAGTTCGATACGGACAGCTTCATTCGTGCGAGCTTGAAGCGGCGGCACGAGTGGCAGAAGCCCTTGGAGTTCGCGAACGATTGGAAATCGCGGTGGATCTGGCCGCTATCGGAGGGTCTTCACTCACCGCGCCGACGGCCGAGACGGCCGTCCCAAAAAACCGGCCGCTCGATGCGACCGACATCCCCAATACCTATGTGCCCGCGCGGAATACGGTCTTGTTGTCGCTTGCGCTCGCGTGGGCCGAAGTGGTCGGCGCCGCCGACATCGTGATTGGGGTCAACGCCCTCGACTATTCAGGGTATCCGGATTGTCGCCCGGAGTTCGTCGCGGCTTTTGAGCGTCTCGCGACGCTGGCTACAAAGGCTGGCGTGGAGGGCCGTTCGCTCCGTATTCACACCCCCCTGATCGACTTGACAAAGGGGCAGATCATTGGCCGCGGTGTTGAGCTTGGTCTTGACTACGGCCTTACTCACAGCTGCTACGACCCGCCCCCGGGCGGCGGACCTTGCAGACGGTGTGATAGCTGTCGGCTCCGCGCGCGGGGCTTTCAAGACGCGGGCGTCTCCGACCCGGTCCTTGCGGGAGCCTCGCCAGACTAGGGCTCGTCGCTCTTCTGGACCAGCTGGCGCACTTGCTGCAGCGAGTCGTTGGCGTCATCCACACTGCGGCTGTTGACGACACCGGCGCCGGGTTCGTCGCCATGGACCGCGTGGGTGTCCTCACCGCGGCGCCAAAAGACGACATGCTCTTCTATGTCGCTGTCGTCGTCGCGGTAGGTGACCTGGATGGTGGAGAGGATTGAATCTTCGGTCAAGCCGCCGTCGGCTCGTGACTCGATAAATGAGTCGGCCCGCAGGTTCGAGACTTTCGAGAGTAGGTCGTCCATGTCGCTGGGTTCGACGACCAACCGTTCTGGTGCCGTTTGAACCCAGACCTCGTCCCCGGCGTCTGCTCCGCTGACCGAATTGTCGTCGGCGTCACCGTCGGCGGCGGTCGCTTCTTTCTCAAAGACGATTGCTTCACCGGATTGCTCGATCTCGAGACGGGTGGCGTTGAACGACCGAAACGAAAACAGATCTTTTCGACGAAAAGCCCCGGGCTCCTGTTGGAGGTCGGTCACCAGCGCTTCGTCGATCGTGAAGACGACGGCACGTGACGCGTCGCGTGCATGACGACCACCGTTCTCGGCGGAGTTTCCCACGAGCAGCGACGCCGACACCGCGTCCCCGCCCAAGGTCACCGTCACCGACGGTGTATCCAGCCCGTAAGCGTCAGCCTGGGCACCGCCGTCGGGGCCGGGAGCATCGGCATCTTCTGCCGTGAAGGACAATATTTCGCCGGTGCCCAGTCGCCCGACCAGACTCTCGACGGCACTGAAGTCGGCGCGGGCTTCCCACGGCTCGATGAGTTGCCATTCGTTGTCGACTTTTGAGAACCCGACCGCGCTCTCGGCGGTCTCTACCCGAAGCGTTTCGACTCCGGTGATGTTGATGTCAAGAATACTCTTGTCGCGCAACCGAAATGTCGACTTGTCAAAACTACTTTGGAGCCCTTCCTCAACCAGAAAGATCCGGTCGTCGTCCGCCAGTTTCGCATAGCGGTCCGCCCCGGTGGGGCTCGCATCCCCGAGGAGAAGCGTCTGCATCGATTCGTCTCCGTCCACGGAAAACGAGACCTCCACGGCGGGAGAGGCGAGACCGAACGGTTCGAGGTCGGTTGCCGAGCCCTCCTCCACGACCCGCCGAATCTCGACCGACGACAGACTCGATGTGACGGTCGAGACCTCCACCTCATCCGCCCGTGTTTCGACCGGCGCCGTCAGGTGCCAGGCCACGCCCAACGTATCGTTCCCGGGCCGTCGCTCCAGTGAGGTGTTCCCCTCTGACCCCCGAATGATCAGCGACTGGATGTCATCGGGTTCGAACGCGGCAAAAAGCCGCTCGTTGGGTGGCGTTTCCGAGGCCGGGAGTCGGTCGAGCTCGACGAAATATACATACGCGCCAAGCGCGAGCAACACGAGCAACATCACGAGCGTCGAGCGGGTGCCCTTCATCTACCGTCTCCGCCACCAGGTGAAGACGCCGCTTCCGAGGACCGCGCCGGGGATAATAAGAAACGATAGCCAGAAAATATTTCGTTGTTGCATCGCAGTGATGGTGATCCGTCGGTCTTCTGGCTCGCGTGGCCGGATGGCGATCAGGTTTTCCTGTTGGGCTAACCAGTTGATCGTATTCAGGGCGAGGTCTCGGTTTCCCTGCGTCCCCAGTGCCGCGTTTGATGCGAAATCTGAGTCTCCAACGACCGCGACCCGCGCCTCCGTGGCTTCGTCGCTCCCCGCGGTGTCTCCGGCAAGGTCGGTCCCTGCGATGTCTGCGGTGTCCGGTTCAGTGTCCGCCGCCGATGTTCCGGTAGCGCCGGTTGGGTCGACCTCGATCTGGATCGCCACGGCTGCCGCAATCGAAATAGGGCCGGGCAGGTCATCGTCTCCCGCGCTGACCTCACCGCCTGCGAGCTCATCGAGGCTTGTTTCTGCCCAGCTCTGGGGCGATGTCTCGGCAAAGCTTTCCGCAATCCGACCATCGACGCCACCCGAGACCGGTGTCACCGAACGCGCCAACGGAAACGCGGTGAGGAGCTCGAAGTCGTCCGTAATCGGATGCGGAGGGTATTGGGACGCAAGAGGTACGGTTGGCCCGGTTCCCAGCAGCTGACCCACGCCGCTGACGTCTACGATCACGTTTGACCCGACATCGATGGCCCACTCGGCCAGCAGCGCAATCAGGTTGCTCTGGTCTTGCTCCACGGCCGCGGCGCTGTCTGCGGGATCGATAAGGAAGAGAGCCTTGCCGCCAGCTTCGAGATACTCCCTGAGGATCGTGATCTCGCCGGGTAGATAGTCGGTCGTCGGACCCGCGACCACGAGCACGGACGCGTCCGTGGGTATGGTCCCTGTCTGCGCGATCACCACCGTGTCGACCGAGAGATTGTCGCGACGAAGTGCGTCCCGAAAGCCGCTATACCCCGTGCGCTCGCTATCGTCCGGCGACCGCTCGCCGTGTCCTTGCACGAAATACACGTGCTGTTCTTCACCCTCGATCACCTTGATGAGCGCGTTGGTCACATCTTGTTCATCGTCCGAGCCGACGCGCTCCACGCGTCCCTCATACTCGATGACGACGGTTCCATACGCCTGCACCTCATATTGACGTGCAACGCTGGGATTCTTGTCGATGTCGACGTATTCGAGCTCCACTTGCGATGAGGTGTACGCATATTCTTGGAGTCGGTCGCGGTAGCCAGGAAAGTCGATCTCCTGGGCAAACACCATCATCCGTATGGGGGAGTCCAAGGATTCGAGGAGCCGGATTGTTTGCGGCGCCAGCGAGTACTGCCGCGCCGCGGTCAGGTCCCAACGGACGTTTTGTCGTGCCAACACGAAGTTGGCAAGCAGCAAGATGCCCAGCGCGATGAAGATGCTCGAGAAGGCTAGCGCGCCGGAACGGATCTGTCGCCGGCCGAGGCTGTCAGCGATCTGGCGCCACTGGGTAACGCCGTAGAGCAGGATGAGGACGATGCCTGCGATGAGTGCCCAGAACGACAGTTGTTCGCGCGCAGGCATTACAAATCGAACGATGACGCCGCCGGCCACACACGCCATCCCCGCCCAACCGAGAATGTCCGAGAGTTGACCAAGTTTTCCCGTGTCGCTGCCTGCCATGTCCTTATCGCTCATCCTCGCCACCGCTCGCTATCAACGGACTTTGCCGTGAGGAACAACCCAAACGTGATGAAGCTGACGTAGTACATCAGGTGGCTCGTGTCGATCACACCCTTTGAGAAGTCATCGAAATGGTCGAGCACAGACAGATAGGCCAAGACCTGGCTGGTGGTTGAGCCGCTGGTCGGATCGGCAAGCCAGCTGATGACCCAGAACATTAGGAGTACCGCGAAGGTGACCATCGCCGCGACAGCCTGATTCTTTGTTGCGCTCGAGATGAGCAGACCGATGGAGATAAACGACGCGCCCATGAGAAAGAGTCCCAGATACCCCGTGAGCACCGGCCACAGCTCGGGTTCGCCATAAAGAAACACGACACTCATGTGGATGGCGGTGACCCCAAGCATGAGCGCAAACAGAGCCAGCGCCCCCAGAAACTTGCCGCCAATGATCTGCACATCGGTCAGAGGTGAGGACCGCAACAGCTCCATCGTGCCCGAACGCTTTTCCTCGGCATAGGACCGCATCGTGATGATCGGGAGGACAAACAACATAATCACCGCCGTATTTCCAAACAGCGGCCGAATCATGAACTCGTTGATATTGATGGGCGGGGCGCCCTGCATCATTCCGGCTTGGAGGCTGATTCTGAGCACAAAGCCCAGAGAGCTGTAAAAGAACACGCCAAAGAGCAGCGCGAACAGCCCCACTACAACGTAGGCAATCGGCGACACGAAGAACGACCGCAGCTCCTTCTGGGCGATCACAAAGACATGACTCATACGGGACCTCCATCAGTCGACGAGGTGGCCGGGGTTTCGGGAGCGGGCGCCTCGCCCTCGTCACGGTGCGTGTCGGCGTCAGCGTTCGCTTCATCCACCGTAGTGAGCTCGAGGAAAATGTCCTCCAGGCTCATTTTTAGTGGTCGGAGCTCCAGTAAACCCCAGCCACTGGTCACGACCGCGTTGGCGACGTCTCGTCTCACATCAGAGCCGATGGCGGTTTGAATGTCGAATACGCGGCTTCCGACAAGCTCGGTCTTCAGGGACACCTGGGTCACGCCCGCTACCTCGGCAAGCACCGGCATCGCATCCGACCCGGCCGTGTCGACCTCAAGGCGAATCGTCTCCGAGCCACCCAATCGCTCGGTCAGATTGTTCGGGGTGTCGACGGCTACCACGCGTCCCTTGTTGATAATCACAACCTGCTCGCAGGTCTGCGACACCTCGGGGAGGATGTGCGTGCTCAGGATGATCGTGTGATCCCCAGCTAGATCGCGGATAAGCTGTCTGGTCTCGATAATCTGCTTCGGGTCGAGCCCGGCGGTCGGCTCATCGAGGATGAGCACGTCGGGGTTGTGAAGAATAGCCTGGGAAAGACCGACCCGCTGACGATAGCCTTTCGAGAGTCTGCCGCAATGGCGGTCGGCCACATCCGTAATATTCGTCCGCTCCATGGCGGTGGCGATTCGGGACGCGCGGTCCGTGGCGCGCACGCCACTGATTTTGGACGCAAACGTCAGGTATTCGCGGACGGTCATATCCGGATAGAGTGGCGGCGTTTCCGGGAGATAGCCCGTTCGACGCTTTGCCTCGACCGGCTGTTCAAAGACATCGTATCCAGCGACCAGTGCTTTCCCGTCGGTGGGGGGGATGCACCCGGTCAGGATGCGCATGGTGGTTGTCTTGCCCGCACCGTTCGGCCCCAAGAATCCCAGAATCTGTCCGGAATCAACCCGAAAGCTCACGTCGTCGACGGCCTTGAACGGACCGTAGCGCTTTGTAACGTTTTGGACCTCGATCACGAGGCTGCTCCTTCACAGACGCTGTGAATTGATTGCGGAGGAACGCTCCGCCGATAGCTAATTTGACGCTCGATACGCCGAAACGGGTCGTTGACGTACCCGACGCCACGGAAATCCGAAGGATGTAGCGCAAAGTCTAAAAGATCCGCCGCTAAACTCGACAACTGTTCATGGTAGACAGTCGGCCGAAAAAGTGTCAAACACGAGCCCACTGCGTTGCGCTTTTTCTCCACGACCGTTCCCGAGCGACGGGGGACTCCTTTTGCTGACCGCCGGACTATCGGGTCAGCTGCGGTCACCGTCGATGACGAAGTGTTGGTCAACAAACTCATCGATGGCCGATTGGTCGACGGCATCGACGTCTTCAAACTGGAGTCCCATACCCGTCCGATGGTCGCTCCAAGCTACTCGACACGCAGCGCCTACCTCGTGCTGTGACCCGGGGAGCCGAAAACGAGCGGCGACCTTGGTTCCCGGTTCGAGCGGGGTCATCGTTCGCACTCCAAGCCCACCCTTGCTCAGGTTGAGAGATAGCGCGGTTGTAATGGTCTCGTTGTAACGATACGAGATGGGGATGTCCAGCGTGACCCGTAGGCTGGTCCGCCGATTGAAGTTCTCTGGAAAAAGGAGCGGGGCCAACGCGGGCAAGATGTGATGGACGGCGCTGTGCTCGCTGATGTAAGCGGTGACACCACGCTTCTGAAGCGCTCGGACGTCTTGCGCGCCATTGACCGACCCGGCGAAGACGACGATAGGCACTTGTGGGTCGACGCGTCGAATCGTTTCGACTCCGGCAACACCCTTGCCGCCTACCCGGAGGTCGAGAACGACCAGATCCACGGCGTCGGCCGCCGAGCGGAGGTGGGTGAGGAGCTCGTCTTCGGTAGCCGCTTCCACGACCCGGTGCCCGGTGGGCTGAAGTGCAACTCTGAAGCGGTCACGAACCTCGGTCGCGGTGCTTGTCACCGCGACGACCTTTGGGGCGCCAGGAGGCAGGGTCATTGGCGAGTCTAATATGGAACGGGTGAGGCTAGAAGGAAATGCCTCAGGAAGAACAATTGACAGGATTTGGGCAAGTTTGTAAGCTCAGCCGCGAGCGGGCGTACGATAGCATCCCGCGTTTCTCGCGCCGCGTCGCGACTGTTAGCTAACGTGTCTCACGTCTCTGAACGGAGAGGATTATGACATCCGCATGGCGTAAGTTGCTGGCGTTTTCGATGTGCGCCATTTTTGTAGGTGCTGCTGCTTGCTCGTCGAACCCACCACCCGAGCCGCCGCCGCCGCCGCCCCCCGACGTCCCACCACCCCCGCCCCCGCCCCCGCCGCCGCCGCCGCCGCCTCCCCCCCCGCCGCCGCCTCCACCGACCGAACAAGAGCTGTTCGACCGAAAGAGCCTGGACGAACTCAACAGTGAGTCGCCGTTGGACGAGGTCCACTTCGACTACGACGAGGCGGTCCTTCGGCCAGACGCGCTGGCAGCGCTTCAGCGTGATGCGCGGTGGTTACTCCAGTGGACATCGACCGAAGTGCGAATCGCTGGGCACTGCGACGAGCGCGGGACAAACGAATACAACCTGTCGCTTGGCAATGAGCGGGCGACAGCGGTGAGTGACTACCTCGTGAGTCTCGGTGTCGACGCCAGTCGTATCACGACGATCAGCATGGGAGAGGAACAGCCGTTCTGTCAGGAAGAGACGGAAGCATGCTGGCAGCAGAACCGAAGCGGCCACTTCTTGGTCACTGCAAAATAGCGAAGCGTCGATTCTGAGCTACTGTCCTCGTTCACGGACGTCGCGCTCGATTGCGAGCGCGGCGGCCTTGGGGTCGGCCGCCGCCACGACGGGCCGACCAACCACGAGATAGTGGGCGCCGGCGCGCATCGCGTCGCCGGCGCTCATCGTTCGAATCTGGTCCTCTCCTGGGATACGGCCTTTCTGTGGTTGCACCGCCTGGCGAATACCCGGTGTCACGATCGTAAAATCTCCACCGCACTGCCGCGTCACCAGTTCTATCTCGAGCGGCGACGCAACCACGCCATCCACTCCCGCTTCCTGTGCCAGCGAGGCAAGTCTTGTCACCTGTCCGGAGATGGGCGGCGGGACGCCGATTTCTTGCAGGCGCGAATCGCCAAAACTGGTAAGCACTGTTACGGCGACGACGAGCGGTGCGTGAAGGTGTCGGGCTGCCGCTTCGTGCGCAGCAGCTAACATCTCTGTCCCGCCCGCGGCGTGTACCGTGAGCATCCATACCCCAAGGTCGGCTGCGACCCGGACGGCGTGACTGACGGTGTTGGGGATGTCGTGATACTTGAGGTCAAGAAACACTCGATGACCGTCTTCCACCACTCGCCGCACGATGGACGGGCCCTCGCCCGTAAAGAGCTGGCTTCCGATCTTGAATCCACCGGCGACAGCGCCTAGCTGGTCGGTGAGTTCACACGCACGGTCGGCGGTGTCGACATCTAGGGCAATGAGAAGTTCACGCATCAGTTGAGGTCAACCGCGCCAACGATACTCCCGGCGGATGGATAGTGGTGACGTGTCAGGTAGGCCTCGAGCCCCGAGAGGAGCTTCCCCCAAATAAACGGATCTACAAAGTTTGCCGTACCGACTTGAACGGCGGTGGCGCCCGCGAGCATAAACTCAACGACGTCGTCGGCCGTCATGATCCCACCCATCCCCATGATCGGGATCGAGACCGCTTGTCGGACCTCATGAACCATACGTACGGCAATGGGTCGGATTGCGGGACCGCTCAGTCCCCCCATGCCGTTTGACAGTCTTGGTCGTTTTGTCTCGATGTCAATGGCCATGGCGAGGAAGGTGTTGACCAGGGCAACGCCGTCTGCCCCGGCGTTTTCGGCCGCTTTTGCGAACGCCGCGATACTGGTGACGTTGGGAGTGAGCTTTGGCACGATCGGTAGTGTCGTGGCGCGCCTGACCGCCGATACGACGGCGTCGGTGCCGCCGAGGTCACATCCAAAGGTGATCCCGCCTTCTTTGATGTTTGGGCAAGAAATGTTGAGCTCCAGCGCTGCTACGCCATCCGCGTCAGACAAGACGCGCGCGAGCTCCGCATATTCGTCCACCGTTGTCCCGCAAATATTGACGATGACCGTCGCGTTTCGCGCCCTGAGCTCCGGCAATTTGTCGGAGACGAAACGCCGCACGCCGATACCTTGGAGCCCGATGGCATTGAGCATGCCGCTCGGCGTTTCGACGATTCGTTCCGGTGGGTGCCCTTCGCGCTCATCGACAAAGAGCCCTTTGACTGCGATTCCACCGAGCGACGCGAGATCGACGATTTCCGCGTACTCGAGCCCGTAGCCGAAGCAACCGCTGGCCGCCACCAGTGGGTTCTTGAGCGATAGCGAACCGAATTGGACCGACAGATCAGGAGATGACATGTTGCTGCAGGGGCTACGGAAGGGTGCTCCAGGATATTCGGTCACCGGGGAAGACGGGGCCCTCAAGGCAGGAGCGGACAAGACGCGTTGGCCCGTTGTCGGAAAGAACCGGGACGACGCAGCTGTAGCATCCGCCCAGCCCGCATCCCATCGTCTGTTCGAGCGATACCTCACACTGTCGTCCGTGCTGTGTCGCCAAGCCGGCGACAGCCCTCATCATTCCGGTCGGTCCGCACGCATACACAGTGACGTCACGTTCAGGGGGTTTGTTCTCGAGCGCTTGTGCCAGTGGCGCCGTGATGAACCCTCGGTGGCCGCGACTGCCGTCCTCGGTGGCCACGACTGTCCGGACGCCGATTTCTTCAAAGCGCTCAAGAAAATAGAGCTCGGCGGCCGAACGGGCGCCATAGAAGAGCGTGGTCCGAACCCCGCGTCGACAGAGGATTTCGGCGTGCGTCAGAAACGGGGCCAAGCCGACACCACCGGCGACCATCCATGCATCCCCGGACAGAGGTGGCTGGGAGAATGGCCGACCCAACGGTCCAAGACACTGAAGATGCTGACCGGACTCGAGGGCGTAGAGGGCGCTCGTCACGACCCCGACGGTTTTGTTGAGCAAGGACAATCCGTGGACCTCTCCAGTGTCGGAGCTCCGGGTGACCTCGAAGACCGAGAACGGGCGACGAAGCAGCGGCGCACAGGTCGCAGCCGGCGTTGTCGTCTTGACCATGACGAATTGTCCTGGGCGGCTGGACGCTGCGATGGCAGACGCCGCAATCGTGAGGACGTTGTAGGCGGCCGAAAGCCGATCGTTCGACAATACGACCGCATCGATATCGACCGGCATGGAGAAAGTCGGTGACAGTATACCCAATGCTTTTTTTCCCGCGCTTCATGCGCCCGTCGTTTCTGGCATGATGCGACGTGCGCTATCTTCGGATGCTGTCGAACGCCGTCGTGGCCGGAGTCTTCGCGGCGGCGTATATCGCGCTGGTCTTTCTTCAAGTCAACCCGCATCTTCCGCTGGATGTCGCCATGTTGTGGCCGCTCCTGGCGATTGTCGTCGGGTTCTACGCGGTGAACGCAACCGCCATCTTCTATGTCGCCATCGTCCTTCGACACCTTGTCGTTCAACGGTCGTTCGTACCCGGATGGCTGAGTTTGCGTCTTCTCTCGTGGTCAAGCGCGGCGTCGGCGACCGCTGCCGCGGCCCTCATGTGGTGGAACCTCCAGGGGCTTCGCACGGCACTCGAGGCCGAAGCGGCGCGTCGCCTCGGGGTCGGTGCGGTAGCAATGGGACTCTGTGCGACGGCGCTGTTGGCGATCGCCGTGGTGCACTATTCATTCGGCCGACGCGGGAGCGCCGTCGGCGTCTCCTTGTATGTTTTGGCGGTCATGGCGTCGGTCACGTTGCCACTCGCGGCCCGCGGGGCGGGACAGCCTCGCCCTCTCAGCGCCTATCCGCTCGACCTGTCGCTGCGAAGCGCGCCGGGGCCTGGTTCGGCCAGGGTGGCGATGTTGCTGCTCGATGGAGCCTCGCTGGATTATGTGACGCTTGCGACAACCGCCGGTCGGCTGCCAAATTTTGGGAGGGTGCTCGACGCGGGCGCCGCCATGCACTTGGCGACGCTGAGCCCCACGCAACCTGGTCCAGTGTGGACCACAGTCGCGACCGGCCAGTATCCACCTCGTCATGGTGTGATTTCGGCGTCGACCTACCTGTATGGAATCGGTCGACCGGCGTTGAGTCTGCTTCCTGACCATTGTTTTGCACAGGCATTGGTCTATCTGGGATTCTTGGATCAAGCGCCCGCGTCGTCGGTAGAGCTTCGTAGCCGTCCCCTCTGGAGTGTGTTGAGCGCGCAGGGCGTCGCGGTTGGTGTGGTGGGATGGCCGCTCACCCATCCAGCCCAACCGGTACGGGGGTTTCTTGTCAGCGACCAGTTTCATCTGACCCCAGACCCAGGCGTGGCCCGCGCCACCTATCCACCCGACATCGCGGCGGTCGGGGCCGCGACGATTCGCGAGGTCTCGAGGGGCCGCGAGGACAGCGTGCGACGCCCCGGAGAAGAAGGCGCGCTCGCCCCACCGGCGGCCGCAGCGCCGATCTGGCGAGACCGCGTATATGGACGGATTGCAGACACGCTCCGGCGTCAATTTGCCGACGTCCAGTTCCTCGCCGTCCGCTATCGGGGGCTCGACTTGGCGGGTCACCGCTTTTTTCCGGCAGGGACACCCATTCCATTCCTTGGGCTCGCCGACACCCGGGGCGACCAGCAGAGCCTCGAGACCTACTATCAGTATGTCGACGTGGAGGTCGGCGCCATGCTCGGTCGGCTCCGTCCGAATGATCTCCTCTTGGTTGTCTCTGGTTTTGGGATGGAAGCCGTGAGCGTGTCAAAGCGCGTCCTGGCTCATCTCACTGGCGACCCCGCCGCTACCGGGACGCACGAAAACGCCCCAGACGGGTTTTTGCTGGCATACGGGGCCCAAGTCGAGCCGGGGCGGCGACCGCGTGGCTCAGTCGTCGACGTGGCGCCGACGGTGCTGTATTTCATGGGCGTTCCAGTCGCGCGGGACTCCGATGGCGTGGTCCGGACGGATATCTTTACCGCCAGCTTTTCGGAAAGCCACCCGATCGCGTTTGTGCCGTCTCACGACTAGTGGACTGAGTCTAGGCCTCGGCCGATGACGTATCGCCAAGAGAGCAAGGTTTTTGGAACGTTTGGCTGCTATGCTCCCGGTAGCGTCGCCTCAACGACGACACTGCGGCTCATGCGTTCAACGTTTGTCTTCGTCATCGCCCTACTAGTCGGCGGGAGTCCCTCCGCTCGTGCCGAAGACCTTGTCTTGGACACCCTTGGCGCTTACTTGGAAGCTCTAAGGGCCCAAGCCGGAATCCCCGGATTGTCGGCCGCGATTGTCGGGGCGAACGGTATTGTCTGGGAGCGGGCGTTTGGTTACCAGGATCAAGAGCTGGCGATACCAATTACTCTGGATACGGCGTTCCACCTGGACGGAGTTACGCAGGTGGTCGTCGCATCTTTGGTCTTGCGCTGCGTCGAAGATGGTCGACTTCGGCTCGATGACGCCATCGGACATTTCGACCCGGATAGTCCAGACGCCGACGCAACACTTCGCGACATTCTCACTCACACCACGGCCAGTGCCGAAGGTAGGATGTTTGACTACCGACTGGAGCGACTCGATTCGCTTCGGTTACCGGTGGAAGCGTGCACAGCCGTCTCGTTTCACGAGGCGATCGCAAGCTGGCTCAACGCTTTGGGAATGGCGGATTCGGTGCCCGGTCCGGACGCCGTTGCTCAGATGCCCTATCCGGACGCCGCTGTCGAGCTGCGGTATCAAAACGTATTGAGCCGGCTGACCATCCCGTATCTTGTCCACGAGCGGCGCCGTGCCGTGCCGTCGCAGTACAACGTGTTCACACTGACACCGGCCGCCGGGCTTGTCTCGACGGTCCGCGACTACGCCCGTTTCGATCTCGCGCTTCGAGTCGGCTTGCTCCTTTCGTGGCCGACTCGAACGCTTACCTGGAGTGCGCCGATAGGCCGAGACGGGCATCTGTTGCCACATGCCCACGGTTGGTTCGTTGGGACCCATGCCGACGGTCCTGTTATCTGGCAATATGGAGTTGGAGCGGATGCCTCGTCGTCTCTCGTGGTCACGGCGTTGACCCAGGGGTTGACCTTGGTCCTGTTCGCCAATAGCGACGAGCTGGCCAGCCCATTTCTGGAGTCGGTGGCCGACGTTAGATCGTCGCCATTCGCACGGCTGTTTCTCGAGCTGGTCGCGCCGTAATGGATTTTGGTCGAGACGCCACGTGCTTACTCCCAGGATGCGCGCTCTTCGCGCCGGGCCGGCGAGGCGTGGCGACGTCGCAGGATGGCACCCATGTTCTGACCAGGGTTCTAAGAGTCGGGCTGGTCGCGGCGGCGTGTCTGGCGGGCAATCCGGGGGAGGCGGCGGCGGAGCGGCAGATAAAGCCGTTTGTCGGCATCGCATTTGGAGGCAACACGACCTTTGTTGACGTTGAGGACGCCGTGGGCATGCCCCACCCAATGCTTGGCGTCAACGCGGTGCTCTTGGGGAGGGTTTTCGGGCTTGACGCAGATTTTGGCTACGGACCGGGCTTCTTCGAGTCGGGGAGCCGCCACTTGGTCCTGTCCAGTCGGGTGATGACCCTCACCGGCAACATCATCGTCGCGGTGCCCCGTCACCTGGCCGAAGTCGGACTCCGACCCTATTTTGTCGGTGGCGGTGGTCTGATGCGAGTGGAGAGTAACCACGCGCTTGATGTGTTGCAGGTGGCGGATACGCTCCCGACAGTGAGTCTTGGCGGGGGCGTTACCGGATTCTTGACCGACCAGCTCGGCGTGAGTTGGGAGGTGCGGCACTTCCGAACGATCAGTAGCGCTTCTGAATCGACAGGGGTAAGTTTTGGACCCGAGCGACTGTCGTTCTGGCGAGGGACGATGGCAATCGCGATACGCTATTGAGACGGATACCGCTGTGATGTTGAGAAGAGCGTTTTGGTGCACTGTTGGAATCGTGGGCCTCTCGGGTATCGTTTTCGCGGCCGAGAGCCTGCGCATTATGCCGGTCGTCCGCGGGCACGAGGTTCTCGTGTCGTTCGAGTTGGTCGACGCTTATACGGATGACGTTCGTCAGGCCGTCTTGAGCGGGCTGCGGACGACGTTCGACTACGAGGTGGATCTCCGCATGGACGTCCGGTTTTGGGTTGACCGGACGGTCGCCACTGCCCTCGTGAGCATTTCGGACGAATACGACAGCCTCACAGGACGGCACAGCCTGGCGCGACGGGTCGACGGCCGCGTCGTCGAGGCCCTTGTTACGCAGGACGAGAACCTCGTCGAGGAGTGGTTTACAAACGTCGAGCGGCAGCCATTGTGCGATACGTCGCGTCTCGAAGCGAACAGGGATTACTACGTGCGCGTGAGTGCCCGTAGCCGGCCGCATATGGGCTCACTCCTGAGTTGGGCCAGTGCCATCCGTGGCCAGGCCGCATTCAGGTTCTCTCCTTAGGGTCTTAGCCCCATTAACGCCGCGGTGAGGGTGCTCTGGCCCACCGTGTGCACGTTGAAGGGATCCCGGAAAGTCGCGCTACCGCATTTGCACAAATCACGATAGAATTCGGACGGCTCTTTAAGGGCGGCCCTGAGAGGTCGCAAAGAGAAAACGTGCGCACGATCTACGACGACACCTGCCGTTCGCCCGGAGTTACTTCCCCCGTTCCTGTTCCGTATCGCGCCGGAGGTCTGTCATGGCTATCGTGATGGAGGCCGACCGCATCGCTCGGGCGCTCATGCGTATCTCCCACGAGATTGTCGAGCGCAATCGGGTGCTCGACAATCTTGCCCTGGTTGGAGTGCGCACGCGCGGCGTGCCGATTGCCGATCGGATTGCCCGCAACGTCAAAGAGATTTCTGGGCTGACCCTGCCGACTGGGACGTTGGACATCACGCTGTATCGCGACGATCTGATGCGACATCCGATCGGCCCCCAGCCGATCTTGCGTGAGACCGAGATCTCATTCTCCATTGACGATAGACGTATTTTGCTCGTCGATGACGTGCTCTACACGGGGCGTACGGTCCGTGCCGCGCTCGATGCGCTGGTGGACTTTGGTCGGCCGAGATCGATCCAGCTAGTCGTTCTGGTGGACCGCGGGCATCGTGAACTTCCCATCAAAGCGGACTATGTGGGCAAGAATTTGCCGACGTCGCCCGAGCAAAGCGTGCAGGTCAGTCTGGCTGAAATCGACGGTCGCGATGAAGTCGAGGTCGACGTCCCGGGTGATCGTCCGAGCGAGACGGACGACGTTGGCGGGGAGGGGCTGTCGTGAGGCTCCCGACGCAGCCCGAGACCGTCCGCGACCGGGACGCTCCGACGATGCAGTCCCGTCTCAGGGCTCGACATTTGCTCAGTATCGCCGACCTCGAGCGGGAAGAGATTCTCCTTGTCCTCGACACTGCGCAAGCGATGAAGGAGATTGGGACCCGGCCGATCAAGAAGGTTCCGACACTGCGAGGCAAGACTGTCGTCAACTTGTTTGTCGAGCCGAGCACGCGGACCCGGACGTCGTTCGAGATCGCCGAGAAACGGTTGAGCGCCGACACAATCAACATCGCCGCCTCCGAGTCGAGTCTGAGCAAAGGGGAGACACTCCTGGACACCGCGCGTACCCTCGAAGCCATGGCGCCGGACATGATTGTTCTTCGGCACCCGCGCTCCGGCGCGTGTCACCAACTGGTGCCGATCGCACACACTCGGATAATCAATGCCGGCGACGGCATTCACGAGCATCCGACCCAGGCGCTGCTCGACGCGATGACGATCCGCGAGCACAAAGCGTCGTTCGAGGGGCTGAAGGTAGCCATTGTCGGGGACTTGGCCCACAGCCGGGTGCTGCGGTCCAACATCTTGCTGTTGCGGGCTCTGGGCGCGGATGTCTGGGTGTGTGGTCCTCGCACGATGTGGCCACGCGGGATCGAACGCTTCGACGTGACCCCGACGACTTCGATCGACGAGGCGGTCGCCGACGCCGACGTGGTCATGATGCTCCGGATCCAACTCGAGCGTATGCGGGGGCACTTCTTTCCGTCCCGCCGGGAATACTTCAAGCTGTTTGGGTTGACCCGCGAGCGGCTTGACCGAGCCAAAGACGATGTCATGGTTATGCATCCCGGCCCGATGAATCGTGGTGTCGAGATCGCGTCAGATGTTGCGGATGGCGTGGGCTCGGTCATTCTCGAGCAAGTGTCAAATGGTGTAGCGGTCAGAATGGCGGTGCTCTACTTGCTCGCCGGGGGCACGGAAGGCTGATGTGGGACGCACGAAGAGTGACAATGCAATGAAGACATTGCTCAGAGGGGGGCGTGTCGTTGACCCCAAGCACGGGCGAGATGGCGTGTTCGATGTCGAGATCGACGATAACGGTGCGATCGCCCGCGTCGACAAAGACCTTCCGACCGACGGCGCCGTCGTGGTCGACGTTCCTTCGGACCACGTCGTGTGTCCCGGGTTCATCGACATGCACGTGCATCTACGGGAGCCGGGTCAGGAGCACAAAGAAACCGTTGCCACCGGGGTCGCATCCGCAGTGGCCGGAGGGTTTTCGAGCGTCGCCTGTATGCCCAACACCGTACCGGTCAACGACCATAGCGGTGTGACAGAACTGATTCTCACCAAGGCGTCGGACGCTGAACTGGCGCGGGTGTATCCCGTGGGAGCCGTGTCTATCGGGTCGCGCGGCGAGGCGCTGGCGGAGATTGGTGAGCTTCAGGCCGCCGGGTGCGTGGGGATTTCTGACGATGGGCACCCCGTGGCCGACGCACTCATGATGCGGCGGGCGCTCGAGTATTCTTCGATGTTCAATTTGCCCGTCATCAATCACTGCGAGGAGCCGTCGCTCAAGGGCGACGGCTCTGCGCACGAAGGGTACTACGCGTCGGTACTTGGCCTACGCGGCATTCCCGGCGCCGCAGAATCGGTCATGGTCGATCGAGACGTGGCGCTCAGTGAGCTGACGGGCGGACATGTGCATATCGCACATATGAGCGTCCGCGGCTCTCTCCGGGCGGTCCAGTCGGGCAAGGAGCGTGCGGTGCGGGTGACCTGCGAGGTGACTCCCCACCATTTCATTCTGACAGACGAAGATCTGAGTTACGACACGAACTACAAGATGAATCCGCCGCTCAGAGAAGGTGTCGACCGAGACTCGATGATCGCCGGGCTCGTCGATGGCAGTATCGACGTGATCGCCACCGACCATGCGCCTCATCATGCCGATGAGAAAGCCGTTGAGTTCGACGCTGCGCCCTTTGGTATCGTGGGCCTCGAGACGGCGGTGCCGTTGGTACTGGATCGGTTGCTCCATACCGGGAAGGTCTCGCTACGACGGATTGTCGAGCTGCTCGCCGTGAATCCTGCCGATGTGCTTCGCCTGGATGCGGGCGGTCTCACGGTTGGTGGCCCCGCGGACATCACCGTTCTGGCACCCACGACGACGACCGACGTCGACGCCGCGTCGTTCAGATCGCTCTCTCGTAATACTCCATTCGACGGATGGAGTTTGCAGGGGAGCGTGGCCGCCACGTTTGTGGGGGGGCGCCCCGTGTTTGTGAACCCCGACGTCCCGCGGGCGGTCGTGTTCTCGCCCTCTGATCGCTAATCGCTGGTGTCTCTCTTCTCGCCTTGCGCGGCCGGCCGGGCGATGATGGTCTCAGTGCCAAGCGGGAATCTTGCCACAGGCTAGGTCAATCGCTGGTGCCTACACGCTCGTTCACGGCGGCGCGTTCGACGCTCGATGAGCTCTACGCCCAGTTCGACGAACCGTCCGGGGTGGCCGACCCGGTGCACCTCGTTCGACGCTATCGCGAGTCTGCAGACATCGAGATCGCCGGTTTTTGCGCCGCCGGTTTGGCATTTGGCCGAGTAGCCAGCGTCATCGACTCGGTCACGGAGTTGCTGGCGCTCATGGGGCCATCGCCCGCCGCGTTTGTCCGACGATTTTCTCCCGAGCGGGACGGCCCCGCGCTTCGTCATCTCCGGCACCGTTGGATCAGCGGCGACGACCTCGTCGCGTTGGTGTGGATCTTGCGGCGCCTGCTGGAGACCTCCGGGTCACTCGAACAGGTCTTTTTGCGTGGGTATGCGTTGGACGCGGTCGACGTGGGGCCCGCGTTGGACGCGTTCTGTACAGCGGCCCGGGATATCGACTTGCGGCCGCTTCGTCTCCTCGGTGTCGCGCCCGAGCGGGTGTCCTATTTCTTTCCCCGGCCTTCGGATGGCAGCGCGTGCAAACGGCTCAATCTGTATCTGCGATGGATGGTCAGGAAGGACCGAGTCGACTTTGGCGTGTGGACACGGGTCGACCGCGCCCACCTGGTCGTGCCGCTTGACACTCATGTCATTCGGCTTGGCCAGTGTCTGCGGCTGACGCACTATCGTGCGCCCGGCTGGGCGATGGCTCGAGAGATCACGATGGCGCTCCGACGGGTGGACCCGCACGACCCAGTCAAGTATGACTTCTCGCTATGTCACATCGGGATGCAGAACCGTTGCGGATTCAATCAGCCCCAACGGGATGCCCAGTGTCCGTTGCGGGGGGTGTGCCAACCAGTTGTTCGTAGGTCGCGAGCGTCTCGTCAACCATCCGTTCGGCGCTGAATCGGCGTCGCGCTTGCTGGAGTGCGTTGTGGGCGCACGTCTGCCGAAATGTCTCGTCCGAGAGTAGCCGCACGATGGCGGCAGCCAGGGCCGGTGGATCTCGGGTGGGGACCAGCAGCCCCGTGTGGCCGTCGTCGACGACCTCGGAGAGCCCTCCCGCTCGGGTCGCAACGACGGCGCGACCCGCGGCCATCGCGTCGAGCGCAGACGTGCCCAGCCCTTCGGTTACCGAGCTCATGACAAACAGATCGAAGGCCTTATGGAGTGACAGCACATCGGGGCGAAAACCTGCGAAGACGATGTGCTTGCCGAGTTTGCATCTCGCCACGTGTCGGGCGAGGTCGTGCTCAAGCTCACCTTCGCCAGCGATGATGAATCGCGCGTCGTGGACCTCACGTATCACCCGGACGGCGGCGTCGATGAGATACCGCTGACCCTTGTGGGGAACCAGCGCGGCCACGTTGCCGACCAGCGGCGCTCCCCGGGGCAGCCAAAGCTCTTTGCGCAAATCGATCGTTGGGGCGCGCTCCACCCGTCTGAGGTCAATGCCCTCATACACGACAGAGGTCTTGGCGGCCGGGATGCCGTCATGTATCAACATTGACTGAATGAACTGCGACGCACAGACAAAACGGTCCACCTGCCGATACTTCCACCGCGAGAACGCGTTTCTGCCGATGTGGAAATCGACTCGACGGGACGCCACGAACAGAGGTCGGAATCGCTCGCCACACATCGAGCAGGCCAGAGCGGTCATCGCGACCCCGTGTGCGTCATGAGCGTGCACGATGTCCGGTCGGAGGTCTCGGAGCAGCCGAGACAGTTGCCAGCCAGCGCGGACAGCCATTTCCGTGCGAGGGGCCAGCGGAAAAAGGTCCGGTCCTTCGGCGGCGCGACGTCTCAGCTCGCCGTGGGGATGGGCGACCAGCGCGGCCCGATGCCCACGCATGCGGAGCCCGAGGACGGTGAGTAGTACCTGGTTCTGTCCGCCGCGCCACGTGCGCGCCGTGTCTACGTGCAGCGAAAACATCAGGGACTTTCCCGATGCTGACGCTCCCAAAGCTTGGCCAGCTTGAGGAGGACGTAATACGAGTTCATCAGTGAGACGATCAACCCTGGCACACCATCGCGAAACCCGCCCCGCAGGATGTAATTGCGCATGAACGCCAAGGGTGGGCGCGCGATGAGATCGACGGCGTGGGCGCGTTGTTTGTCCGCTGTCATCTGCTCGACCGCCAGCGTCGTGTAGCGCTCGATGGTCGAGAGGTGATGCGACACATCGCGATACGCGTGATGCAGGATCTCTGAACGTAGCCGACCCACCCGACCGGTCGTCCTGACTGACTCGTGGACCGGGCGCTCGTTCCATCGTGAGACGCGGCGGTCATACAGCCTCAGCTGATAGTCCGGATACCAATCCGTCGAGCGGATCCAGCGTCCCAGATAGCGAGTGGTGCGGGGAATGCGATAGCCCTGTTTTGGCGGCGATGGACTGAAGAGCGCGTCCAACTCGACGGCCAGCGCGGGCGACACCCGTTCGTCTGCGTCGAGTGAAAGCACCCAGTCGTGGGCGGCGAGGCTGGTGGCGTGGTTCTTCTGGTCTCCGTAGCCGCGCCAGGCCCTCGTGATGACACGGTCCGTGTAGCGCTTTGCGATCTCGACGGTCGCGTCGGTGCTTCCGCTGTCGACCACCACGATGTCGTCGGCCCATCGCACCGAGTCGAGCGCCTCACCGATCTTGTCCGCCTCGTCTTTGGCAATGACGACAACCGAGACGTCCAGCACGCGCCAGTGTACACTTCTTACCCATGCAATCAGGTCGCGTTCTCGACCTGTTCAGGCAATGCGGTGCACTTCTTGAAGGACACTTTCAGCTGTCCTCAGGTCTGCACAGCCCCGGGTATTTGCAGTGTGCCTTGGTCCTCCAGCATCCGGAGCACGCTGCCGGGCTGGGTGCCGCGATTGCCGAACGGGTCTCGTCACTACAGCCTCGGTTGGTGCTTTCACCCGCGCTCGGAGGGGTGGTCATTGGTCACGAAGTCGCGCGGGCACTGGGGGTGCGGGCGCAGTTTGCCGAGCGTCGAGAGGGCGTGCTGACCTTACGACGGGGCTTTCGAATTGAACCCGATGAACCAGTGCTGATCGTCGAGGACGTGATTACGACCGGCGGGTCGACACGGGAAACCGCCAAGGTGGCTGCCCTCGCCGGAGGTCGGGTGGTGGGCGCAGCGGCAGTGATCAACCGAGGGGGCCCAGACGTCGACGTAGGCGCGCCACTACACGCACTCGCAGATGTGTCGTGGCCGACGTATCTCCCAGAAGATTGTCTCCTCTGCGGTCAACACGCGGAGCTGACAAAGCCCGGGTCAAACCCCGGGTCCTAGTGCGGACATTTCGCCTGATCGTTGCCTATGACGGCACGGCCTACGCAGGGTGGCAGCGTCAACACAATGCGACCGGCGTTCAGGCGCTGGTCGAGGCAGCGCTCGCCGACATTGAAGGCCGACGCGTCGTAGTACACGGCGCCGGTCGCACTGACTCCGGCGTCCATGCGCTGGGTCAGGCCGCCAGTTTCGAGATGGCTCACTCGATCCCGGCAAAGTCTCTCCAGCGGGCGCTCAATACCGCGTTGCCTCGCGATATTCGCGTGACAGAGGTCGGAGAAGCGAGCCCCGGGTTTCACGCGCGATATTCGGCCGTTCGCAAATGCTACCGCTATCGGATCGATCGCGGCGAGGTCGCTCAACCTCTGGAGAATCGATACGCCTGGCATGTGCCGGGCGCCCTTGATCTCGGAGCGGTGAGGCGGGCCGGCGCGGCGTTCGTGGGTCGTCACGACTTCGCCGCCTTCCAGACAGCAGCCGCCCAGTCGGCAGTGACCTCGACGGTTCGAACGATCTACGCGCTGCGGGTCGAAACGGAAGGGCAGATGCTCTCTATCGATGTAGAGGGTAATGGATTTCTGCGTCACATGGTCAGAACGATTGTGGGAACCCTGGTCGACGTGGGATTTGGTCGTCGCAGAGCATCGGATATGGCCCCGCTTCTCGCGTCCAGAAGTCGCCAAAAAGCCGGACCGACGGCCCCCGCGCGCGGCCTGTATCTCTTGCGTGTGGAGTTCCGCGACCCTTGAATGGGTGGCTAACTCCTCGTATTATCAGTAGCTACCGATGAGCCTCGATGACATACTCGCCTCGGTGGCCCCGGGCTCGGTCGAGGAAGATCTCGCTAACCAGGTAGATTTTTTGCGTCTCCCCGTTCACATAGCGGTAATCATGGATGGGAATGGGCGGTGGGCAGCCCAGCGCCGTTTGCCCCGGGTCGAGGGACACCGAGCGGGTATCGAGGCGGTCCGTACCGCCGTCGAGCTGTCGGCGCGGCTGGGGGTCGAGGTCCTGACGCTGTACGCCTTTTCGGTTGAGAACTGGAAGCGACCGGCGGCCGAGGTGTCGGTCCTTATGGGGCTCCTCAAACGCTATCTACGGCTCGAGTTGCGGACGCTACTTCGAAACAACATCCGGTTCCGAGTCATCGGTGGTGATGACGGGCTTCCCCCTGATGTACAACGTGAGCTGGCCGCGGCGGTGGAGCGAACACGCACGCAAAATGGGATGGTCTTTAACATCGCGCTCAACTATGGCGGGCGGGCCGAGATCGTCCAGGCCGCGCGACGGGCCATTGAGGCGGGCGTGACACCGCACGAGCTCGATGACGAATGCTTTGAACGATTCCTCTACACCGCCGGTCAACCCGATCCCGACCTGCTCATTCGCACCAGCGGAGAAATGCGCGTGAGCAATTTCTTGCTGTGGCAGATCGCGTACTCCGAAATCTGGGTAACGGAGACACTGTGGCCTGATTTCCGCGCCAGACACCTCCTCGAAGGCATTCTTGCTTACCAAAAACGCGAACGTCGATACGGCGGTATCACGCAAGAGCCAGCGGTTGTCGGGTAGCCTCCCTCTGGTCACCGGCGGCGCCGGTTGTCGATGACGCGTGTGCTGAGCGCGCTGGCGCTGCTTCCGATCGTCGTCGGCATCATTTGGTTCCTGGCGCCTATCTGGACGCTAGTCCTGGTCGAAGCGCTTCTCGTTATCGCGCTTCTCGAGTATGCCAACCTGGTAAGCCACGTCGGATGCCCGATTTCCCGAGCCCCCACCATCATCGGCGCGATCGTGACCTGTGCGGCCGTGGCGCTCGCTCCCATGGCACTCCCGGCGGTGCTGATGTTGTCGTTCACCCTGGTTGGAGGCTCCGAGCTCATACGCGGTCGTCCCCCGAGCCTCCTTGCGTCGGTAGCCGCGTCGGTGATGGCGGTCGTCTATCTTGCAATTCCGTGCGGCGCCGTTGTCGCCCTGGGATACGCGAATGGCCGCGAAACGGTCCTCATGTTTGTGCTGACGGTCATGGCCAGCGATACCGTCCAGTACTACGGAGGAAGAGCCTTTGGACGCCGCCGTCTGGCACCGTCTTTGAGTCCGGGTAAGACCGTAGAAGGCGCGCTCTCTGGTGTCGTGGCGGCGACCGTGGTGATGCTGGTGGTTGGAGAGTGGTGGTTCACCTCGATGCACCCGGCCGGTCGCGCGTTGCTCGGTCTCACTATGGCCGTCTTTGGCATCGCCGGTGACCTGTTCGAGTCAGGTCTCAAGCGTGCGGCGAGTCTCAAAGACGCGTCGGCGCTCATCCCTGGACATGGCGGGGTGCTGGACCGTATTGACGCGTTCATCTTTGCCGTCCCGGTCTACTATGTGGCGGTCCTTTGGTTCCTATGAAGATCGCGATTCTCGGCTCGACAGGCTCGATCGGTCAGAGCGCATTGTCCGTCGTCCAGACACACCGAGATCGACTCGAGGTCGTCGCGCTGGCCGCTGGGCGCAATGTGACGCGCATGAGCGAGCAAGCGCGGGCCCATCGTCCCTCCCTGGTGACCATGGCCACCGAAGTCGATGCTGCGGGGGTCCGCGATTCGCTTGGGTCCGCGTCGGTCGGCATCGAAATTGGCCCCCCCGGCGGGGATGGTCTGTATGCGGCAGCCACCCATCCGGACGTTGACCTCGTCTTGTGCGCCACATCGGGTACCGCCGGCTTGGACGCCGTGCTGGGAGCGATCGAGGCCGGGAAAACGGTCGCGCTGGCAAACAAGGAAGTGCTGGTTATGGCGGGTCGGCTGATGATGGATGCGGCCGAGCGTCATGGTGCGACTCTGATCCCGGTCGATAGTGAGCACAACGCGATCCACCAGTGTCTCCACGGTCGAGACCGGGCGGAGGTCGCGAAGCTCATCCTTACGGCCTCCGGTGGACCGTTTCGAGAGTGGCCGGCGGACCGGCTCCAATCGGTCACCGCGGCGGAAGCTCTTGACCATCCAACCTGGGAGATGGGCCAAAAGATCACGATCGATTCCGCCACTCTCATGAACAAGGGGCTCGAGGTCATCGAAGCGCGTTGGCTCTTTGACACGCCGGCTGAGCAGATCGACGTGGTCATCCATCCGCAGTCGGTCGTTCACTCGTTGGTTGCGTTGTGCGATGGATCCGTGATTGCCCAGATGGGTGTGACGGACATGCGACTGCCTATTCAGTATGCGTTCTCGTATCCCCAGCGGTGGGACACTTCGTTGCCGGCCCTCGACTTGACCACACGGGGCCGACTCGACTTCGAGCCGCCAGACCTGGACCGGTTTCCGTGCTTGCGACTTGCCTATCAGGCGCTCGCCGGCCGATCCGAACTTCCCGTCGTGCTCAACGCTGCGAATGAGGTCGCGGTGCATGCGTTTCTCCAAGAACGGGTGGCGTTTTGCGCTATTCCGCAGCTCATTGGCGATGCGATGGAGGCCGTTGAGGTGCGCGGAATCGGTTCAGCCGACACCCTTGCGGCCGTGCGCGAAGTCGACGCCTGGGCACGTGGGTTTTCGACAGAAGCCATTCGAAGAGTAGAATCGAGTAAGAGGTAATAACCATGCAGGTTTCTCTTTAACTAGATGCAGAGCATTCTTGCCTTCGTTTTCGTTATTGGCGTCCTCGTGTTTGTTCACGAGCTCGGCCATTTCCTCGCGGCACGTCGGGTCGGGATCCGGGTGCTCACTTTTTCTTTGGGCTTTGGTCCGAAACTTCTCAAGTATCAGCGCGGCGATACCGAGTACTGCGTGTGCGCTCTGCCCCTTGGTGGCTACGTCAAGATGGCGGGCGAAAGCCTCGAAGACAAGCGTACCGGGGCCGACGACGAGTTCATGTCCAAGACGAAGTGGGAGCGCTTTCAAGTGCTCATCATGGGGCCGGTCATGAACCTCGTCCTCGCAGTGGTCGTGATGACGTTCGTGCTGTATCAGGGCGCTGAAGTGCCGGACTACGAGGATGCTCCGCCGGTCATTGGGACCGTCGTGGACGGGTCGGCGGCAGATGGAGCCGGTGTCGAGGTCGGTGATCGGATCGTCAGTGTCGACGGCAGTGCGGTGGCTACGTGGCGGCAGGTTCTTGTCGAGGCGTTGCCCCAGGCGAACCAGGCATTGTCAGTCGAGATACGGAGCGAGACCGGGCAGCTGCGGACCGTGATGATGACACCCGACTCCGAGGCGACATCGATGGCTGCGGTCTTGGGCGTCGGGCCGGCCATGGAGCCTCAAATTCGCTCCGTGACCCCCGGACAGCCCGCCGCCGTCGCCGGGGTTCTTGCTGGCGATGTGATCGAGGCCCTGGAAGGTACGCCGGTCTCCAGCGAAGAGTTGGTCGCTTTCATCAACGGCAGCGCGGGGGAATCGATCGAGATCACAGTTCGCCGAGACGGCGTTCGGCACTCTATCGAGGTCGTCCCGGCCCTCGTGGGTGACGTGGGATTGATCGGGGTGGCGCTCCATCCGTTCGTCACGCGGATGATAGAACCAGGATTCGGCGAAGCGTTCACCCTGAGTCTCGAGCGGAACTACGAGCAGGCATCCGCGATTTTTCAGACCCTTGCCGGGTTGTTTACCGCGCGGACGTCGCCTCGTCAATTGGCGGGTCCGATTGGAATCGCTCAGATGTCTGCAGGCGCTGCCGCGCTCGGGGCGAGCGAGCTGTTTGCTTTCATGTCGTTCCTGTCGCTCAATTTAGGAATTCTCAACCTGCTGCCGGTCCCGGTCCTCGACGGAGGGCATATCGCCATCATGGCGCTCGAGGGGGTCTCGCGCCGGGACTTCAGCGCGCGGATGAAGGAGCGGATGCTGCTTGTCGGCTTTGCGCTGCTGATGACGCTGATGGTCACCGTCATTTATAACGACCTGACCCGTGTCTCTTGGATCGAGCGTCTGATGTTCTGGCGATAAGCTTCCCCTCGCGGACGAGGGCCTACGCGTTTCACCGGCGGTGCCCCACGGTCCAATTCGGCCCGCCGCCGAGATAGCGGCGCTCACCATCTCGTCCGACCTGGATACGTTTGTGACGTATCCACACCTTGTGAGTCATGCCCAGTTACACCGTACGCGCGGTCTCCCGGGAGCTTTCGCCGATGCTGTCGCTGGCGTTTCCGGTGGTCATCGCCGAGGTGGGATGGATGGCGATGCAAATCGTCGACATCGGCATGGTGGGACGACTCGGACCCGAAGCGATCGGCGCGGTCGGGGTTGGGAGCGCACTGTTTCTGGCCTTGTCCGTGTTCGCCATGGGGTTGTTGCTCGGGCTCGATACCCTCATATCTCAGGCGGCTGGGGCGCATCAACCCCAAGAGTGTGCGGTGTGGCTTCGTCATGGCCTGCTCCTCGCGGCGACGCTGACCGTCCCCCTGACTCTCGCCGCGCGTCTGGTTGCGAGTTCACTGCAGGTGTGGGGACTCACCCCTACCGTGTTCGAGCTGACGACCGGTTACTTTGGTGTCGTGACCTGGAGCATGCTTCCCCTCTTGCTCTACTTCGCCCTACGACGCTATCTCCAAGCGATGAATTGCGCGCGGCCGGTGATGCTCACCTTGTTGAGCGCAAACCTCATCAACGCGGGGGCCAACTGGTTACTCGTCTTTGGAAATTGGGGTCTTCCGCGGCTCGGGGTAGAGGGCGCGGCCTGGGCGACCTGCATCTCGCGCGCATATATGTTTGCGATGCTGGCCGCGGTCACATGGTGGGTGCATCGCCGGAGTGTCTCTGATGGCTCAGCGGAGGACCAGGTGAGTCCGCAACGCCCGATTCGCCGTTTCGAGGTGGCCCGAATGCGACAGCTCCTCACCCTCGGTGGCCCGGCGGCAGGCCAGCTTATTCTCGAGATCGGCGTGTTTGCGGCGGCTACGGCGCTGGCCGGACGGCTCGCGCCACAGCAACTCGCAGCTCATCAGATTGTGCTGAATTTGGCGGGCTTGACGTTTATGGTGCCACTCGGGGTTTCTGCCGCCGGCGCCGTTCGGGTCGGGCAAGCGGTCGGCCGGGCCGATACCGACGGGGCACGGCTTTCGGGGTGGGTCGCGATCGGTCTTGGCGCGCTGTTCATGGGTGTGGCAGCAGTGCTGTTCGTCGCGGTCCCGCGGTGGCTCTTGAGCGTGTTTACGTCTGACCTAGGCGTGATTGACGTGGGTGTGCTCCTACTGCGTGTGGCGGCCGTCTTCCAACTGTTTGACGGCTTGCAGGTTGTTGCCACCGGTGCGCTGCGGGGTTTGGGAGACACGAGGACGCCGATGTTGAGCAATTTGCTCGGACACTGGGTCGTAGGGCTCCCGGTCGGCTACGCCCTCTGTTTCTCGTGGGGATGGGGCGTGCTTGGTTTGTGGGTGGGTCTGTCTCTGGGGCTAATTCTGGTTGGCGTCATCCTCGTCCCGATGTGGCATTGTCGGGTCCAAGCTTTGGCGCTGACCACGCAGCCGTGAGAGACGAGGACACGTTTGAGAGCGGTGTCTG
Organism: Vicinamibacteria bacterium; assembly: GCA_963579735.1. Lineage (GTDB taxonomy): Bacteria > Acidobacteriota > Vicinamibacteria > Vicinamibacterales > UBA8438 > CAUZIB01. Next base: position 65,903 of record CAUZIB010000003.1, read on the forward strand.
CTACTCCGTTGCACAGCTGCCGCCGGCCACCGATAGTCTGTATCGACATCCGCCCCGTGAGGGCTGGACCCAGGGAGGACCTGCATGACTGACCATCTGCTTGAAACCGCTGACGCCGACCACGCCATCGTCACCCTTACGCTGAATCGGCCCGAAGCGCGCAACGCCATGTCGGTCGAGATGATGGCGGCGCTCCGCGAAGCCGTCCCTCGTCTGGCCGCCGACCGGTCGGTGCGACTGGTGGTCCTCACCGGGGCGGCTGGCGCCTTTTGTGCCGGCGGCGATGTCAAGCGCTTTGCCGCTCGGGTACCGGCGGCCAATGAGGCCGGTGAGCCCAGGAACGGGCTCGATTTCGAGGACCGGGTCCAAAGCATACGGACCTCCATGGAGCTGAGCCGCTGTCTGCACGAGATGCCAAAGCCGACGCTGGCAGTCATTTCCGGTCCGGCCGCTGGCGCAGGCTTGTCGCTGGCGCTGGCCTGTGACTTGCGAATAGCGGCCGAGTCTGCCAAGTTGACCACCGCTTTTTCGCGAATTGGCCTGTCTGGTGATTACGGCGGGTCGTACTTCCTGACCCACCTGGTCGGAGCCGCTCGGGCCAGAGAGCTCTTCTTTACCGGCGAGGTACTATCGGGTCGGCAGGCCTTCCAGCTGGGTATTGTCAACAAGGCAGTGCCAGCCGACGCTCTCGAGGCGGAAGCGCGGGCATTTGCGATTCGCCTTGTGGCCCTGCCCACCGTCGCCATCGGCTACATGAAGAAGAACCTCAATGCGGCCCAGCATGGCTCACTGAGCGACGTCATGGATCTCGAGGCGATACACATGATTCGCACCTTCATGACCGACGACCATAGGCGGGCCGCCCAGGCGTTTGTGGAGAAGCGCCCCCCGGAGTTCAAGGGGCGCTAGAGGACTAGCCCGCGACGCATGGTCAGTTACTCGACGCCCCGCTGGCGTCAGGCGGCGGTCCGGTAGAGATTGATATGTAACCGATACAGTCCTCAGTATCGCTTGTGTTTGCAGGACCAAGACCCCTTCTCCGGTGAACTCTGCCTCTTCGAGGACGACGGTTGCAATCTCGGTGTCGCTGCGTTCGACACGAATTTTGGTGCCATCGTCATCGTGGCTCTCAACAAGCCAGATGGTGGACTTGAGCGGACACGGCTCCGCTGGTTTGTTTGCCCGGGCCATACTGCGCGTGTTCTCACCGTTGCTCGATGCTCGCATCCCCACCGGACACGTCAAGGACCTGCCGAATGGCGAGGGCTAGTCCACCCTCGTCGTTGGACGCCGTTATCGGCCATCCCGCGGTTTTGAGTTCATCGAGCGCATTGCCCATGACGACGGGGTGACCCGCGAACTCCAGCATCTCACGGTCGTTGAGGTTGTCGCCGACGGCCATGACCTCTTCAGGCCGGATTCCGAGCGTTTTCACCCACGCCGCGAGTGTCGACCCCTTTGAGCAACCGCCCGCGATGATATCGAGCAGGCTGAAGTCGCGGTCCTCATATTCGGTCAGCGTGAGGGTCACTTTTCGGGTCAGCGGGAGCCCTCGCAGAAAGTGCGCCAATTGGCGCATTTCCTCGACACCGCCCGTAAAGGCCAGCTGTAGTGGCCCCTCCGTCAGGGCGTCTTCAAGCGGTGACATCTCCGTCATGAACACCTTGTTGCGCTCGTAGTACCAGTTGCGGTTGGGATGAGACCAGTCGATTCCTTCGAAGACGTATTGATCGGGACCGGGACGGTCAAAGATGAGCGCGGCGCCGGAGCGTCTGGCGCGCACGCTCACGACGAGCTCGCGGACATCCGCCGGGTCCAGCACGCGCCGCTGGAGCGTTTCGCCGTTTGGCCGTTTGATGAGTGCGCCGTTGCTGACGATGAGGGGCAGGGTGTCGTCGTCGGATATCTTGAGCGCTACGGGACGCGCGTGATGAAAACTGCGCCCAGTGACAAGCGCGACCTGAATTCCCGCGGCGACCGCATCTTGGAGTGCCGCCCGGTTCTCGTCCGGCACCGCGCCCTGGCTATCCAGGAGTGTGCCGTCTATGTCTATGCCGATGAGTCGAATGCTCAGACGCGCTCCGCAGATTTGGTCATCGGTCGTTTCGCGTATCGTGCCTCGACGTAGTTGTCGACCAATGTCTGGAACGCGTCCGCCAGCTCGGCATACGAGCCTTTGAGGCTCGACACATGGCGGCCGTCGATATACACCGGGCAGGTCGGTGCTTCGCCGGTGCCGGGTAGGCTGATTCCGATATTGGCCGCCTTCGACTCACCCGGTCCGTTGACGACGCATCCCATGACCGCGACGGTCATTTCTTCGACCCCTTCGTAGCGGCTCTTCCACTCCGGCATCTGGCTTCGCACGTGGTCCTGGATGCGCTCGGCGAGCTGCTGAAACGTACTGCTCGTGGTTCGGCCGCAACCGGGGCAGGCCGTTATGCTCGGAGCAAACGAGCGAAGCCCGAGCGCTTGCAGCAGCTCGCACGCGGCGTAGACTTCTTCCCGACGGTCGCCGTTGGGACGCGGCGTCAGCGATACCCGAATCGTATCGCCGATACCTTCGTTCAAAAGCACGCCCATCGCGGACGCTGACCAAACCAAACCCTTTGTACCCATTCCTGCTTCGGTCAGCCCGAGATGCAACGGTTGTCGGGTTCGGGTCGACAAGGCGCGATAGATGTCGATCAGATGACCGGGTCGCGATACCTTGCAGGAGATGATTATCTGATTCGTGGTCAGACCGCTCTCGAGCGCCAGCTCTGTCGACTCGAGGGCCGAGATGACCATGCAGTCGTTGACGATCTCGTCAGACGAACGACCGAGGGCCTGGTCAGTGTTCTCTTGCATCTTGGCCATGACCAGCTCTTGGTTGAGCGAGCCGCCGTTGACGCCAATTCTGACCGGCCGTCCGTTGTCGCGGGCGATTGCACAAATGGTGGAAAACTGTTCGTCGCGCCGGTTTCCGGTTCCCACGTTGCCGGGGTTGATTCGATACTTGTCCAGCGCCGCGGCGCAGGCCGGATATCGAGCGAGCAGTAGGTGGCCGTTGTAGTGAAAGTCTCCGATGAGCGGCGCGGTGCAGCCCGCGTCGATCATTCGTTGCTTGATCTCGGGGACGGCCGCAGCCGCGGCGGGCTGATTCACCGTCACTCTCACGAGCTCGGAGCCGGCCGCGGCGAGCTCGACGCATTGGCGAGCGGTGGCGGGCGCGTCCGCCGTGTCGGTCAGGGTCATCGATTGCACGGCGACCGGTGCGCCACCACCAATGCGGACGTCACCGACGCGTACTTCAACTGTGCGAGCAGAGGTGGTGTGAGGAATATCGGATGATACCACTTGGCGTGGAGACCTTGGGCGGTCCGGGGTCCCGTGCCCCGCGGTCGTTGTCTTGTGTTACCTGCGAGCGCGTTCTTCGGCAACATCAGAGAGCGCCTTGCGGGCCGCGTTGACCGTGCGGTCCACATCGCGTGGCGTGTGAGCGTCCGAGAGAAACCATCCTTCGAACTGGGAGGGGGGCGGATAGAATCCGCGGCTCAGCATCCCGTGGAAGAACGTCGCATACGCGGTCGTATCGGCAGTAGTAGCCGTGTCGTAGTCGGTCACGGGCTTGTCGATAAAGAACGGGGTGACAACGGAGCCCGCATTGGCTACCTGTAACGCGACGCCAGCTTCCTCAGCCGCTTGGGTGAGACCTTTCGCGAGACGACGACCAAGTTGGGCAAGTCGCCGATAAAGCGACGCAGAGAGCTGTCCTAGTGCCCACGCCCCCGCCGTCATCGCTAGCGGGTTCCCCGACAGCGTTCCCGCTTGATAGACGGGGCCCGATGGGGAGATCTGGTTCATCAGGTCCACCCGACCACCATAGGCGCCTACGGGTAGGCCGCCGCCAATGATCTTGCCGAGACAGGTCAGGTCAGGGATTACGCCGTAGTGGGCTTGTGCGCCTCCTTTGCCGACCCGAAAACCCGAAATCACCTCGTCAAAGACCAATACGCTGCCATGTCGCGACGTTAAGTCGCGCAGACCTTGAAGGAACCCGTCCTGAGGGAGCACCACTCCCATGTTGCCCGCGATGGGCTCGACAATCACGGCCGCGATCTTCTGACGATGGGCTCGATACAGTCGCTCTACCGACGCGAGGTCGTTGTAGCGCCCGATGAGGGTTTCCGCGGCGGTCGCCCGCGACACGCCCGGGCTGGTGGGGACGCCGAGTGTCGTAGCCCCCGACCCGGCTGCCACGAGGAAGGCATCAGCGTGACCGTGATAACAGCCGGCAAACTTGATCACCAAGTCGCGACCGGTGGCGGCACGCGCAAGACGGAGCGCGCTCATCGTTGCTTCCGTCCCGGAGTTGACGAAGCGCACTCGCTCGATCGAGGGCACATACCGGCAGACAAGCTTCGCCAGCTCGACTTCAGCGGCGGTCGACGCACCAAAGCTCGTGCCGGCGCGAGTCGCCGTGGCCAACGCGCGCGTGAGCGCTGTCGGAGCGTGGCCGTGAATGAGCGGTCCCCACGACATGACGTAGTCGAGATAGACCCGACCGTCTTCATCTTCTATTTTTGCGCCTCGGCCACGGCAGATAAACGGTGGCGTGCCTCCGACCGCACCAAAGGCGCGGACGGGACTATCGACACCGCCGGGTAAAACCTGCTGAGCGCGTGCAAACAAGCGGGCGGACCGGGGGCCAGAGCGAGTGGGGATGTCGGACACGAGCGATATTATGAGTGTTCAGTACTCTGGCGTTCAACTCACAACCCGTTCTTATGTCTCGTTATTCACCAGAAACATCGTGCGACATCTGCGCGGCCACCGACTCGTTCGAGCCGTGGCTCGAAGTCAGTGTCGTCCAGGTGTTTGACCGCTGGATCCATCGATGTCGGTCGTGCGGCTTTCATCAAGTGCGACCGCGGCTCACGGCCACAGAGATCTTGCAGCTCTATCCCGCCGACTACTTCGATGCGGAGTCGTCCGTCGGCTACCGAGATTACGCTCGCGAGGCGCAACGGCGACGACGCGAGGCATACTTCCTGAGTCGCGGGCGTTTGCCCGGGCGTGCGCTGGAAGTCGGTTGTGCACTTGGCTTTCTCCTTGTCGCACTGCGACAGCACGGTTTTGACGTGGCCGGCGTGGACGCTTCCGCGTTTGCGTCTTATTACGGTCACACCCGTTTTGAGATTCCGATCACCCACGGCGTGCTTGAAGATGCCCGGTTTGACGAAAATACATTTGACCTCGTCATCCAGAAGGACCTCCTCGAGCACGTGGCGGCGCCCCGCGCCCATCTCAACGAGACATGGCGGGTGATGAAGCCCGGCGGGCAGCTATGGGTGATCACGCCGAACGGCCAGGCAAATCTCCGCCCGCTCGCCGCAGTTGCGTCGACGGCCTCGCCCGACGAACTCCCGCTCCTCGACCAAGGGCACTTGTCGTTCTTTACGGAATCCAATCTCCGGCGGTTGTTCGGTGACTGCGGGTTCGTGGTGGAACGGGCCCGGGTCATCGGCGTGAGACGGGGACTCCAGGCACTCGGATGGTTGCCCGGGCAGCACCGTTTTGCGGCGGCTGGGGCTCGGGTCGACAACGCTGCGCCGAGAGCGGGTGTCGAGTTGCCCGCTCGGTCTCAGGCAGCAGTGTTCGAGACCTTGGCCGAGGCCGTAGACCAGGCCACAGCGCGTCATCGGCGATGGGTGCATCGTCAAGTTCCTTACTTCTATGCTCACCGCTTTTCAAAGGCGCTCGACACGCTACCCGCGTCCACAGCGCTAGGCTACGATTTTGAATTTTGGCTCCGGAAGACGCCTTGAGCCCGGCCGGGCTAAGTGAGAAAATGATCGGATGGGTATTACGCGAACGCTTCGCTCTGGATGGACCGTGACCGCCGTGGCCGTAGGCGCTTTGTTGGCGGTCGGGGCGACGATCACGACCGGTGTCCCGGTCGCCGCCGCCGGTCAAGGTCGTCTCCTGTCTGACGGTGTTTATTCCGATAGTCAGGCCCGTCGGGGCCGCCGAGTCTATCGCCAAACCTGTTCCAGCTGTCACGCCGGTGGCCTGGAAGGTGGCGAAATGGGCCCAGGACTTGTCGGAGAGCCGTTCTTGGGGCCCTGGGATGGTGAGAGCCTTGGCGAGATGATGGCGTTCGTGCAGGAGACCATGCCGCAGGACAACCCGGGCGGCCTCAGCGAGCAAGACTATGCGGATGTGATCGCGTATGTGCTACAAGTCAACGAGTTTCCCGCCGGAGATGATGAACTGACGGTCGAGTCGGTTGAGGACATTGTCATCGAAGGGCAGTAGACGCCTCGGTCCGAAGAGAAGGCCGGTCCACTGACCAGTCGCAAAGCTGGCATTTACCATGCAAGATACTGGCGTTATGGCTGAGCTTCAAAAAATCACCGTGCAGGTGCCCGCAGAAATCCTGGCTGAGGCAAAGCGAATTACGGGTAAGGGAATCACCGGCACCATCGTGGATGGTCTACGCGAGTTGCAACGCGCCCAGAAGCGGTCAGCACTGCGGGCGCTGCGGGGCAAGGTTCAGTTTGTGTTGGACCTCGAACAGACGCGGCCTCGGACCCCCGCCGCCGCTACGACGTGAGCAACCGGGCCGCCTCGCGAGCATAGTAGGTCACGATGATGTCGGCGCCGGCTCGGCGTATGGATGTCAAGCATTCGAGCATCGCGCGTTCCTCGTCAACCCAGCCATTCTGCGCCGCGGCCTTGAGCATCGCGTACTCGCCGCTCACGTGATACGCCGCGGTGGGGTACCGAAACTCCTCCTTGACGCGAGTGATCACGTCTAGGTAGTGCAACGCGGGCTTCACCATCACCATATCGGCACCCTCTTCGAGATCCTGGGCAACCTCACGAATGGCTTCGTCAACATTGGCGGGGTCCATCTGGTGGGTCCGGCGGTCGCCGAACGCCGGCGCGGAATCCACGGCGTCGCGGAACGGCCCGTAATAGGCCGAGCAGTATTTTGCGGCATACGACAGGATCACGGTGTCCTCGTGACCGCTGCCATCGAGCGCCTCCCGGATGGCCCCGACCCGGCCGTCCATCATGTCCGATGGCGCCACAATGTCGGCGCCCGCTTCCGCCTGCGAGACCGCTGCCCGGGCCAGCAGATCCACCGTTTGGTCATTGACGATCGTTTCTCCCTCGATCAGACCGCAGTGACCATGCGAGGTGTACTCGCATAAGCAGACGTCGGTCATCACCAGCAAACCGGGAACGGCCTGTTTGATGGCCCTGGCGGCAGCTTGGACGGGCGCTTCAGGGTCCCACGCCGCCGAGCCGGTACTATCCTTGTCGGTCTGGTCGGGTAGACCAAAGAGCAGCACCGCGCGTAGTCCGTCGGCGGCGGCGCCTCTGGCCTCGGAAACAGCCTCATCGACCGAGAGTTGACACACCCCGGGCATCGATACCACCTCACGTCGGACGCCTGCGCCGGTGCACACAAACAATGGATACACCAGTGACGAGGGTGTCAATGTTGTCTCTCGTATCAGGTCGCGGAGGGCCGGTGTGCGTCGGAGGCGACGGAGTCGATGGGAGAGGTGTAGGGGCATTAGCTCTGATTCCGAAAGTGTTCAGCGATCGCGTCAACAAGGGCCGGTATGGTGTAGGACCGTGGCACGATCTGCACATTGATGTTCAACGCGGTCGCCGTCTCCGCGGTCACCGGACCGATGGCCGCGATGGTGGTGGTGTTGAGAAGGTCGGCCGCCGGTTCCTCGCCCAGTATCTTGACCAGGTTGCGCACGGACGACGCGCTGGTAAAGGTGACGACGTCGACGCTCTGCTCAAGCAGAATTTTATACACGTCTGGACCCGTGTCACGGTCGCTATCCGCGAGCACAGTCCGATAGGCGACGACGTCGACCACCTCGGCACCTTCCTCGCGGAGAGTCTTGGGGAGCACCTCGCGGGCCAGATCGCCGTGCGGAAACAGGATGCGGCGGGTGGATAGGTCCGGCTCCTGTTCCCGTAGCGCGGCGACGACCGCCTCTGCCCGATGGGTTCCGGGGACCACGTCGACGTAAAGACCATACGATTCGATATGCGTCGCGGTCGCCGGCCCGACCGCGCACAAACGCACGTCCTTCAGTGTCCGGACATCGCGAGTACCGCGTCGCAACTGACGCATGAAATACTCGACCGCGTTGACCGAAGTGAAGACGATCCAGTCGAACGATCCCGCGTGCGCGCACGCCTCGTCGAGTGGCTCGCTGTCTTTGGGCGGCGCTATCTTGATGGTCGGTGCCTCGATGGGAGCGGCGCCAAGGTCTAACAGCCGGTCGACAAGTTCCGCGGCCTGTGACTCCGGTCGGGTCACGAGGATGCGCTTACCGAACAGTGGTCGCGAGTCAAACCACCGGAGATACTCGCGGAACCCCACGACAGGACCCACGACGAGCACACCCGACCCTCGGCGCTGGGCATCATGCACCACGGTCTGAATCTCCCGGAGCGTACCGTGGACCGTCCGCTGTGTCGGCAATGTGCCGTCGATGATGAGCGCGGTCGATTCTTCTGGAGACCGGCCGTGGGCGAGGAGCTCATTGATGACGACCTCGAGCTGTGGCCCGCCCCCGTAGCTGACGACCGTGCCGCCGAGCGCCTCTACTTTTTGCCAATCCACATCAGGCGGCACGTTGGTTTCCGTCGGATGGCCGCGGATAAACACCAGCGCATCACCGGCCTCCGGATAGGTGAGGGGGACACCCGCATAGCAGGGCCCGCCAATTAAGATGGGCACGCCGGGTACAACCTCGAAGGGGATGCCCTGTTCGTAGAGAAATAGTGCTTCGGTCCCGCCGCTGTCAAAGATGAACGGGTCGCCATGCTTTAGACGGGCCACGGTCTTGCCCTCGCGAGCCTTGTCCGCGAGCAGGATGTGGATGGCATTCTGCTCTATGGATCGGGGGGCGGCCGCACCGACGTCGATGAGCTCGGCGTCGTCGCGAACGGACCTGAGCAGACGGTCGTGCACGAGGTGGTCGTAGACGACCACGTCAGCGGAGCGAAGGTAGCGCAGACCGCGGACGGTAATGAGTGACGGGTCGCCTGGGCCCGCGCCGATGAGATAAATGGGCGCCGGCGTCATCATGAAATCCCGGAGTCGGCTCGACCCGCGGCGATAAGCTCGGCGGCGCCGGCGGCGATGAGCGCGGTGGCAACCTGCTGGCCAATGGCGCGGGCCTCCGGGGCGGGACCTCTGGCCTCGCGCTTGAGGAGCGTCGCGCCGTCGGTGGCTGTCACGATCGCCCGGACGACCATATGGGCGCCGTCGTGTACCGCGATGGCGCCGATCGGCACCTGGCAGTCACCACCAAGTGCGCTGAGGACGGCCCGTTCGGCATCGAGGGCGGCGATGCTGGGGGCATCGTTCACGGCCGCGAGCGCAGACCGGGTTCGCTCGTCGTCTACCCGAGTCTCGATCGCCACGATGCCCTGACCCGGAGACGGTACGCATTCCTCCACCGAGAGACGGGCGGAGATTCGCTGTGCAAGACCCAAACGTTCGAGACCCGCGGCCGCGAGCACCAGGACATCGTAGGCGCCGTCGTCGAGTTTCTCGAGACGTGTTCCCACGTTGCCGCGTATCTGCGTGAACCGTGCGTCCGGAAAACGACGGACTAGCTGTGCCACGCGCCGTACGCTTCCGGTCCCCACCCGCGGGTGTGATGTGAGACGACGCATAACGTCCTGCGCCGATTCGGTCGACGCCGTCTGGCGGTCGGCGTCGACTTCACTGAACTCCGGGGGCTTTTCCGGCCCCCTGCGCGGCAGCACGATCGCATCGCGCGGATCGGCACGGGGCAGCGCGGCGACGATGGCCAGGCCGTCCGGAATGTCAGCCGGGAGATCCTTGGCACTATGCACAGCCAGGTCTATCTTGCCGTCCAGCAGCGCGTCTTCTATCTCTTTGACAAAGACCGACTTGCCCCCAACATCGGCCAATACAGCACGCGTTAGTCGGTCGCCGGTCGTGCGAATGGTAATGATGTCGGCAGAGGATTCACCCGCCTTGGTGATTGCGGTCTGGACGGCTCGCGCTTGCCACAGCGCGAGCGGGCTCCCCCGGGTGCCGATGCGCAGCGCTGTCAACGGTCTGTCGTCGCCCGTGCGGATTGTGGCGCCGGAGCCGCACTCAACTTGAACAGCCTGTTCAGTGCGTCTGCGTAGCTCTCCACGGTTTCCTCGTCGGTCGTCGATTTCAGCTCTTCCGTCGGCGCCAATAGCAATTTCTCGACAAGGAGTCGGGTGACCTCCTCGACCCGCGCCCGCGACTCTGGGGGCAGTGACGCCAGCTTTGGCGCGAGCCGCTCGAGCTCTGATAGTCGGATCGTTTCGAATCGGCGACGGAGCGCGACGACGGTGGGTATGGCGGCCCGAGACCGCAGCCAGACCATGTACCCGTCCACTTCTTCTTCCACCATCAATTCGGCCCGGTCGACCTTCGACTGCCGTCGAGTGAGGTTCTCACGCACAATGGTTTGCAGGTCGTCGATGTTGTAAAGGAAAACCTGCTCCATTTCGCCGGATGACGCTTCGACATCGCGAGGTAAGCCGATGTCCATAATAAAGAGCGGCCGGCTCCGCCGGGCGCGCATCGCCGACTCGATTTGGCGGCGGGTGACAATGGGTGTCGCCGAGCCGGTGGCCGTAACCACGATGTCGCATGTCGCGAGCCGAGAGGTAAGGTCTTCCCACGGCACGGCCTCGCCTCCAACTTTGGCAGCGAGCGCGGCGGCATGTGACGGCGTGCGGCTGGCCACGCTGATCTGCGCGACCTGCTGTGACCGCAGGTGGGTCGCGGTCAGTTCCGCCATTTCACCCGCGCCGACCAAGAGCGTCTGCAGTCCCTGCAGGTCGCCAAAGATCTTCCGCGCCAGGGAGATCGCGGCGTAGCTCACCGAGACGGCGCCCTCTCCCAGCCCGGTCTCCGACCTGATCCGTTTGCCCGCGCCAAACGATCGGTGAAACAACCGATTGAGCAAAGCTCCGGTGTAGCCGTGGCGGGACGCGGTGGTAAACGCATCCTTCACTTGACCCAGAATCTGAGGTTCGCCGATCACGAGTGAGTCCAGTCCGGCGGATAATCGAAAGAGATGACGCACCGCGTCGGTGTTCTCGCGTCCATAGAAATGGGGGGCGAGCTCCGACTCGGCGACGTCGTGGTAGGAGCTCATAAACGACGCCAGCACTTCACGGGGCCGCGTCGGATTCTCGCAGATCGCGTAGATCTCCGATCGGTTGCACGTCGAGAGAATCACCACCTCGCTCAAGCCGTCTCGCTCCGCGAGCACCGACAACGCCTCGGGCACGCCCCGCCGTGAAAAATCGACCCTCTCGCGAAGGTCGACCGGCGCACTGTGATGGCTGATACCGAGAAGAAAGAGACTCACTGGGACACTAGTAAAAGTTGTGACTGTCCGTGACGAAATAACCCACGGGCACAAAATTCAGCAGGAGGATCGCGAATCCAACTGCAGACAGCAGCGCGGCCCGGCGTCCGCTCCATCCGCTCACTTGTCGGGCATACAGCGCGAACGAGTACACCGTCCAGCACCCCAACACGATAAAAATCTTTGGGTCGAGCAGGGTCATGGCCTGCACCCGTGGGTCGGCGCTTTCCGGTTGCACCTGCAGGAGCCAGATGGCTCCCACCACGAGGCCAACGGTAAGAAACACCCAACCGACCGCTATTGCCCGGCCATTCATCAGGTCAAGGACGCGAAGTGAGGGGAGACGGGCATAGAAAAACCCGAGATGCTTTCCCTTGAGCTCCTTGAACAGGAGCACATACGTCAACCCCACGACGCTTGCCAACGCAAAGCTCGCATAGGCGAACAACAGTGCCGAGACATGGATCGCGAACCAGGGACTGTCGAGGACCGGCGCGCGCGCCGAGACCATACTGGTCGTTGCCGGAATGACCTGAAGAAGCACCATCAGTGGCGCGATGAACACACCCATGGCCCGCTCTTCCGCCATCATTTCGGTGTAGAGATAGGCCAGTGCCAGCAGCCACACGAACGTCGACACCGCGCCGGTCGTGCCGGCGAACGGAATGTGTCCGACTTGCATCGTCTGCATCCCGATGACAAACGCATGGACGAGCGCTCCCAGCACCAGCGTCACGGTCGCGACGCGGCCGGCACCGTCATGTCGCTTTGCAAAGTGGACGATATACGCGATCGCCGCGACGAGGTAGATCCCCAGCGGATACGCGTTCACAGCGTGCTCCGGATACGGCGGGCGGTTGCCACTGGTTCTTTGTCCCTCGCCCCTAGTTCCCAGTGGCGGCGAAGTAGCCCTGTTTGGTCCTGGTGAACAGGTCGTCGCGAGCGACTCGGATGACAACCCGTCGCCATCGGCCGTTCCGCATAGGGTTGCCGGAGATATAGCCGAGCGAGTACTGACTCGACAACTCATCAGAAATCTCTTCGTAGATCTCCGGGAGGTCTTCCACGCTGTCGGGGGAGAACGACCGACCCCCAGTCTCGTGTGCCAACGTCCTTAGCACATAGTCGGATTCGTTGAACCCGCCCGCCCGGCCGTCTTCCGACGGCTTGAGCCCTATGGTGTAAATCCCGGTCTCAGACCGCTTGGCCAGGTCGAGCACTTCTTCAAACGAGACCAGGCTCGATGTGTCCTCGCCGTCCGAGAGCACGACGATGGCCTCGCGGCGCAAATCTTCCGCCCGTAGCGGCGCTTTCTTGAGCTCTCTCAACGAAATATAGAGCGCGTTGTAAAGCTGCGTCGACCCACCGGCGGAGGTTTGTCGGATAGCGGTCTCCAGCGCGTCGACATCGTTTGTAAAGGTCTGCAGGATGTTGACGCGGTTGTCGAAGTCGATGATTTCCGCAATATCCTGCGGGCGAAGCCGCTGGGCAAACCCGATCGCGGCTTCTTGCGCCGTGGTCATGCGCTCATCCATGCTCGCGCTGGTGTCCATGAGCATGGCCAACGCGATCGGTAGCTGGCTACGAGAGAAGAACGTGATGTCCTGCTGCACCCCATCCTCGTACACGAGGAATTCCTCCGGAGAAAGGTCGGTCACGAACCGCCCGTCCCGGTCGCTCACGGTTACGTTTATTGACACGACATCGACCCCCGTCCGGAAGGTAGGAGGCTGGATCGGCGCTTGCGGTTCGTTCTGCGCCGTGACAACTGTGGGCCCGGCCGCGCGCATGCCCAGCGCAACGAACCCTGCTGCCACGACGAGCACAACGAGCGGTCTGGAGACACGAGTCATTTCGGCTTTCGAAGTCCTGCCTGAGTCCACGACGCGCGCTGTGCCCGCGTCTATCGGTCCGTCAACACTGGAGTGCCACGCGCATCCAGCGAGTCGTTGTCGCCGGTCAGCTCGACCTCGATGCGCTCCGGAGGGATAAGCGTATTCGGTCGCGAATAGACGACCATGTATTGATTCCTGAGGTCGGTCGCAAGATCGCTCATGACTCGCTCAGCCGCCGAGCCGCTCTGCAGCTCTCTCCGCCGTCCACCGGTCTCGGTCGGACCGGCCGAAAGGAACCGGTCTCGCTCGAGACGCCGTTGCGCGATTTCTCGGTCGGTGTTCGCGATACCGCCCGACACCGGCGATCGACCCACTGTAAATACGATCGAGTAAAACGCCGCACCGGCTTTGACGAGCTCCTCGATCGTCGATTGCGCCCCACGATTGGAATAATCGACACCGAGCGTCGTCATGGCGATGATGATGGGCTGCGCGGCGTTTTGTCGAGAAAAGCCGCGGGCCGTGTCGCGCGCCGCGTCCAGCAAATAGCTGGCTGACCCAGGAAAGGCGAAGATGTCGCCGATGCCGTCTTTCAGCCTCGTGGCGCTGCTGGTTGACGCGGTGAGGATCCGAGGTGGGCCGCTCACGGCGATCAGCGAGATCTCGTTTCCGGCGATCATCGCATCGACAAACGTTTCGACGCCGCGCCGCAAGTCACTCACGACGGGCGCCGCGGCTTCGCTCGTATCGACTAGCAGCGCAATCTGACGACCTCGCGAAGCGGAGCCGACCCGCAAGACTTCTCGGGCGGCGCCGTCTTCCCGTACCAGAAAGTCAGACGCGGTGAGTCCTGTTACCGGTCGACCGTTCTCATCGAACACGCTGACGACCATCTCGCGTTCGACGGATTGTGCGGCGACCCTCGCGAACAACCCGCCGGTAAGTAGGAGCACCGCCGATCCCATCACCGTCGCGGAGCGGGTCCCCGCAAGACTGACCATCGTCGCAGTATAGGCCCCGGTTTTGGACCCGGTCAACCCCGTTGGCCTGTCCAAAATTGTTGCGAATGCGAGGGTTGCGGCGCCACCGGCCATGCGGGCTCTGGTGTGGTGGCTCCTTGACCGTTCGGCCAGGGGCGTGTTACAAATACCGCGGTTTTCGGGCTCTCGTAGCTCGTGTGACGGAGGGCGATCGTTCTGCACCACGGAACGGAACCGCTTTGATATCACCGGCTGCCAGTGCGCCTCGGTGTCGTCGCCGGCCACGGTCCGGTTTGGTGTGCGCAGGAGACCCCTGACATATCGATGCTTGACGCATATATACCGATTTTTCTCTTTGTCTTGGTGGCGATCGGCTTTGCGATCTTTACGCTGATCGTGTCAGGGCTGGTGCACCCGCGGAAATATAGCAAAGTAAAGCTGGAGCCATACGAGTGCGGTATTGAGCCGCAGACCGACGCGAGGGACCGATACAGCATTCGTTACTACCTCATCGCGATGTTGTTTGTGATCTTCGACGTCGAGACCGTATTCATGTTCCCGTGGGCGGTCATCATGGATGAGCTTCTCCTCTTCGGGCTAATCGAAATGCTCGTATTTCTGCTCATCTTGGTGGTTGGCTATGCCTACGCCTGGCGTAAGGGTGCCTTGGACTGGGCCTGACGATGGCTGACGAGAAAAAGTCTACCGGCGGCGACGCGCCGGCGTCCACGACCGCCAAATCCGCGAGTAAGCCCGTCTCGGCCACGGCTGCTGAGCCGAAACCGCCAGCCGCCAAACCGGCCGCCAGCGCCGCCGCGAAGCCAAAGCCAAAGCCGAAACCAAAAGCGCCGCCAGAACCCCCAAAAGGACCGGAAGATCAGGCGCCACCCGAAGGCCTTGCCGTTCCTGCATTCATCCAAGCTGTGCAAGAAGGGGTCCCAGGTGGGGTCGAACGCCTCAGCTACTGGGTAGGTGACTGGACGGTCATCGTGAGCGCCGATCATTTGTTGGAAGTGGCGCGGTTCCTACGGGACGATTCCGTCGGCGCATTTGACTACTGCGCCGACGTGACCGCCACGGACTGGCCGCCGCGGGATCGCCGCTTTGACGTGATTTATTGTCTGTACTCGACGCGGTTGCGTCACCGGCTGCGGATTAAACTCATGGCTGGCGAGGGCGATCCTGTGCCGTCGGTGACGGAGATCTGGCCCGCCGCGAACTGGCTCGAGCGCGAAGTGTTCGATCAGTTCGGAGTCAACATCACCGGGCACCCCGACCTCCGGCGGATCTTGATGCCCGAGGACTGGCAGGGCCATCCGCAGCGTAAAGATTACCCACTTGAAGGGCCGGGCGAGTTTCTTATGGAGAGCCCGCAGGATTGGCTCAAGCTTCGGAACCTCTCGGACGAAGCGGAGATCGAGTAGTGACCCTCGACACCACCAAGGCTCCCGTCGGCTCCGGCGCCGCCTTCGATACGGACGATCTCATCCTCAACATGGGACCGCAGCACCCCAGCACCCACGGGGTGCTGCGAATTGTGCTGCGTCTCGACGGCGAGCGCGTTGTCAAAGCCGACTGCGTCATCGGGTATGTCCATCGGGGTATCGAGAAGCTGTGCGAGAACCGCGATTGGACCCAGATCATCTTGCTGACCGACCGGATGGACTATGTATCGGCCGCGACCAGCAACCTCGGATATGTAGAGACTGTCGAAAAGCTGATGCAGGTCGAGGTGCCGCGACGTGCCCGGTATGTGCGGACCATCCTTGCCGAGCTGCAACGGATCGCCAGCCACTGTTTGTGGCTCGGCACGCACGCGATGGACATCGGGGCGATGACCGTTCTGATGTACGCGTTCCGCGAGCGAGAACATGTGCTCGACCTGTTCGAGGAGTATTGCGGCGCCAGACTGACCTACAACTCGATGCGGGTCGGTGGTTTACCACTCGACATCCCAAGCGGCTGGGATAAGAAGGTCCTCGCGTTTTGCGATCTCCTGGAGCCAAAGCTCGACGAGTACGAGCAGCTCCTCACCAACAATCGAATCTGGTTGAGCCGCACCCGCGACATTGGCGTCATCTCGGGCGACGACGCGACCGCTCTGGGTCTGTGTGGCCCGCCCCTCCGTGGGTCAGGCGTGTCACGTGACGTGCGCAAGGACGAGCCCAACGCTGCATATGACGAGTTTGAGTTTGACGTCCCCCTGGGGACCCGGGGGGACACCTACGACCGCTATCTGATCCGGATGGAAGAGTTTACGCAATCGATCCGCATCATTCGGCAGGCGGTCGAAGGGATACCCGAGGGACCGGTGATGGGGAAAGTTCCACGTCTCCTGAAGCCGCCGGCCGGTGAGACCTACCATGCGGTGGAGTCGCCGAAGGGTGAGATTGGATATTTCATCGTGAGCGATGGTCGGTCGACAAATCCGTATCGGCTGCGAGTACGACCACCCTCCTTTTGCAATCTTCAGGGACTCAGTCGACTGGTTGAGGGACACTTCATCGCCGATGTCGTGGCGATTATCGGTACGATTGACATCGTGCTGGGTGAAGTCGATAGGTAGGCGGCTTTTGGCATGATCGACACTTTCGTCATACCGCTTCTCAAGATCGCGGTGCTCCTGAATTCGCTCCTGGTGACAGTGACGTTCCTCGTGCTGATGGAGCGTAAGGTCATCGGATGGGCTCAGTCCCGGCTAGGGCCGATGAGAGTCGGCCCCCACGGCATACTCCAAGCTATCGTCGACCCGATCAAATTGATCTTGAAGGAAGACATCACGCCGGCCCGTGCCGACAAGTGGGTATTCACGATCGCGCCGATCATGAGCCTCGTACCGGCACTTGTAGTCTTTGCGGTGGTGCCGTTTGGTTTTGACCCCCTGTACTACATAGCCGACATCAACGTCGGTCTGCTTTTTATCGTGGCGGTCACCTCGATCGGGGTCTACGGCATCATCCTTGGGGGATGGGCGTCGAACAGCAAATATCCGTTGTTGTCGAGTCTTCGCGCCTCCGCGCAGCTCATCAGTTACGAGATTGCCGTCACCATGATGTTGGTGAGCATGGTCCTGACCGCGGGCACCCTAAGTCTGGTCGAGATCGTCGAAGCCCAGCGCACGGCTGGCGTCTGGTTCGTGTTCTGGCAGCCAGTAGCGTTTGTCCTGATTTTTATCGGTGGGCTCGCTGAAACCAACCGGATTCCGTTCGACTTGCCAGAGGCCGAGACCGAGCTCACGGGCGGCTTTCACACGGAATACAGCGGGATGCGGTTCTCGCTGTTTTTTCTCGCCGAATACGCCAATATCATCGTCATCTCGGCCGTCGTCGCCATTATGTTTCTCGGCGGCTGGATGCGGCCATTTCCAAACATTGAGGCGCTTGGTTTTCTCGACCTCATCCCGGGTTGGATTTGGCTGGTTGGAAAGATCTTCGTGTTTCTGTATGTCTTTATCTGGCTCCGGGCCACGCTGCCTCGGTATCGCTACGACCAGCTGATGCATCTGGGGTGGAAGGTGCTGATACCAATCGCTCTCGGAAATCTGGTCCTGACCGGAATCGCGAAGGTGGTCTTCTAAAAAACTATGGAAGCATTCGCGTTTTATACACTCTCAGCTCTGATACTGGGACTCGGCGTGTTGGTCATAATCGCCAAGAGCGCGGTGCACAGTGTGTTGGCTTTGGTGGCCAACTTCCTGTGTGTGGCGGCGTTGTATGTGACGCTGAGTGCCGAGTTTCTCGCGGTGATTCAGATCATGGTGTACGCCGGCGGCATCGTCGTTCTGTATTTGTTCGTGGTGATGCTCGTGAATTTGAAGCGAGCACCAGAGGAACATGTCGATTCGAGGCGGCTCGCCCGTCTTGGGATGGCGTTAGCCGGTCTCGTGCTCTTGGAGGTTGTCGGGATCGCGGCCTACACCATGAATCGAGAGCCCGATGCGGTGGTCTCCTCAGCGACCCGCGAGTTTCCTGCGTCGATACTGGGCGGTAACACTCAAGAGCTTGGGTGGGTGCTGTATACGGACTACTTGATCCCGTTTGAGCTAGCTTCGATGTTGTTGCTGGTCGCGATGGTCGGTGCGATCGTGCTAGCCCGACGAACGATGTAACACACTGTGCTCGAGATCACGCCACTTCACTACACGTTGCTCTCGGCCGCGCTCTTCATGATTGGGGTGATCGGCGTCCTCGTGCGCCGTAACATCATCATCATTTTCATGGCGATCGAGCTGATCCTGAACGCGGTCAATATCAATCTCGTTGCAATCTCCTACCGTCTGGGGGATCTCTCTGGACAGGTGTTCGCCGTGTTTGTCATCGCTGTCGCCGCTGCGGAGGCGGCCGTCGGGCTCGGTATTCTTCTGGCCTTCTACCGGAACAAAGAGACCGTGAACATCGACGAGATGACGATCATGAAGTGGTAACCGACGATGGACCTGATCTGGCTGATTCCCATTCTTCCCGGCCTGGGGGCCGCCCTAAACGGCCTGATTGGGATCCGTTCGTTCGATAAGCGCACCGTCGCCATAGTCGCGTGCTCGACTATGGGCCTGGCGTTGTTGCTCTCGTTGACGGCGTTTGTCCAACTTCTCGGGCTGCCGGCGGACGAGCGGTTTCACCGCGTCACGATTGCCCAATGGATACCCGCGATTCCTCTCGAGACCGTAAGTGGGTGGGGGTCGTTCGAGGTGCCGTGGTCGTTTGTGCTGGATCCCCTGTCGGGAATGATGATTCTGATCGTCACCGGCATCGGGTTCCTGATCCATATCTACTCCTCCGCGTATATGGACCATGAGCCCCGCGCGGCTTATGCGCGGTTCTTTTGCTATCTGAACCTCTTTTGCTTCTTCATGCTGACGTTGGTATTGGGAAGCTCGTACCTGGTGATGTTTGTCGGGTGGGAAGGGGTCGGGCTCTGCTCATATCTGCTGATCGGGTTTTGGTATCACAAGAAGAGTGCCGCGGACGCGGGGAAGAAAGCGTTTATCGTCAATCGAGTTGGCGATTGGGGCTTTGTCCTTGGCGTCTTCCTGGTCTTCTTCACGTTTGGCACGCTCGAATTTCGAGAGGTTGCCGAAGCCGCGTCACACATGCCCGTCGAGGCTGGCGCCTTTGGCGTCATCTCACTGATTTGCCTGTTTCTTTTTGTCGGGGCCATCGGCAAGAGTGCCCAAATTCCGCTGTACATCTGGCTCCCGGACGCCATGGAGGGCCCGACGCCCGTGTCCGCGTTGATCCACGCGGCGACGATGGTAACCGCCGGCGTCTACATGGTCTGTCGGAACGCCGTGCTGTTTACCCATGCTCCAGAGGTGATGACGATCGTCGCGATCGTCGGAGCGATGACCGCGCTCGTCGCCGCCACCATTGGGCTGGTCCAAACGGATATCAAGAAGGTGTTGGCCTATTCCACCGTTTCCCAGCTCGGCTACATGTTCTTGGCAACGGGAGTGGGAGCCTTTGGCGCCGCGGCGTTTCATCTGATGACCCACGCCTTCTTCAAGGCCCTACTGTTCCTCGGGAGTGGTTCGGTGATCCACGCCATGAACGACGAACAAGAGATGACCAAGATGGGCGGCTTGAGGAAATACATGCCGGTGACGTTCAAGACGATGTTCATCGGATCGATGGCTATCGCGGGCGTTCCGCTCCTCTCTGGTTTCTTTAGCAAAGACGAGATCCTGTATTACGCGTTTCTCCAGAGCCCTGCTCTCTGGGTGCTCGGGATCGTGACGGCCGGGATGACGGCGTTCTATATGTTCCGGTTGATCTTCATGACGTTCTACGGTGAATACAGGGGGCCATCGTGGGATCACGGGCACAGTCACGACATAGGGGACGGTCACGATAGTCATGCGTGGCACGGACCTCATGAATCTCCCCGTGCGATGACCATGCCCTTGATTGCGCTGGCAGTCGGGGCGGTAATCGCCGGCTATATCGGTATTCCGGCCGCTCTCGGCGAGTGGGCGGGTATTCCTAACGCTATCGAGCATTTCTTGGAGCCAAGTTTTGTCGCCGGTGAGGCGCATCCGGTCGAGGTCCACCACCTTTCGCATGCCGCGGAGTTGGGGCTCATGGTGTTTTCCGTGTTGGTCGCCTTCGCCGGTATCCTCCTGGCTGCCCGGAACTATCTCCAACGACCCGAGATTGCCGAGCGGTGGGCGAAGTCCTGCGCGGGACCCCACGAACTGCTGACGAATAAGTACTACGTCGACGAGTTTTACGGCGCTACGTTTGTCGCCGGGACGATGGCCAGTGCCCACGGTTTGTTCGTCTTTGACCGAAAGGTCGTAGATGGCGCGGTCAATGGCACCGGGTGGTTCACGGTGCTCAGTTCCTGGGCGTCTCATATGGCCGACAAGTATGTTGTCGATGGCCTGGTGAACCTGGTCGGGAATACGTTCAAAGAGGGAAGTTTTACCCTCCGGCGGGTTCAGACCGGACTAATTCAAAACTACGCGTTCGCGACCCTTCTGGGAGTGGCTGCGTTCGTGACGTGGTATCTCATCGGGTCCTAGCTGAGTCCGGCCCCGGTCCTAGAGACGTAGTAGACGCACAAGACCATGACATACGCTGAGTTCCCGCTCCTGTCCTTAATCCTGTTCACCCCGCTGGTGGGTGCCATTGCGCTCCTGTTTGTCGACAAGACGCAAGAGGGTCTCATCCGCAAGATCGCTAACGCGACCGTCGGGGTGGGATTTCTGTTTTCGCTGCCTCTATGGTTTTGGTTCGATTCGCAGAATCCGCGGTGGCAGCTCGTAGAGCAACACACCTGGATTCCGTCCATCGGGGCGGAGTATCTCATCGGCGTCGATGGGTTCAGCGTGCTGCTCATCCTCCTGACCACAATGGTCGGAGTGATCGCCGTGCTGTCGTCCTGGAACGCGGTGACTATGAGGCTGAAGGAGTACTACATCTTCATCCTTTTACTACAGACCGGAATGATCGGAGCGTTTGTCTCTCTCGACTTCCTGCTGTTCTTCTTGTTTTGGGAGGTCATGCTCGTCCCGATGTATTTCCTGATCGGGATCTGGGGCAGCGACAATCGTCTCTACTCGGCGATCAAGTTTTTTCTCTACACGTTGGTTGGTAGCGTTGTGATGCTGCTGGGGATCTTGGCGGTCTATTTCTATCACGCCGAGGTCACCGGTATTTACAGCTTTGACATCACGAGATTCCACGAGCTCAATATGCCATTCGACCTGCAGTGGTGGGTCTTTCTGGCATTCTTCATCGGGTTCGCCGTCAAAGTGCCAATGTTTCCCTTCCATACCTGGCTGCCCGACGCGCATACCGACGCGCCCACGGCGGGGTCGGTCATCCTGGCGGCCGTGCTGCTCAAGATGGGGACTTACGGGTTTATCCGATTCAGCTTGCCCATCCTCCCCGAGGCGACGCAACATTTCGTACCGCTGGTGGTGACGCTGTCAATCATCGGCATCGTGTACGGCGCGCTGGTGGCGATGGCGCAACGAGACTGGAAGCGTCTGGTGGCCTATTCCAGTGTGAGCCACATGGGTATGGTCACGCTGGGGCTGTTCGCGCTCACGCCCGTCGGCGTGACGGGCAGTATCGTTCAGCAGCTGAACCACGGGATTTCGACCGGCGCACTCTTCTTGCTCGTTGGCGTGGTATACGAGCGGCGGCACACCCGGGAGATCTCGGAGTATGGCGGGCTGTCGAAAGTGATGCCGGTGTATGCGGCAGTCTTTCTCGTCATGACGATGTCGTCTATCGGCCTCCCGGCACTCAACGGTTTTATCGGGGAGATATTGATCCTGCAAGGGGTCTTTGTGGTGAACAAGGTCTGGGCAGGGTTTGCGGCGCTGGGTATCGTGCTCGGGGCGGCCTACATGCTGCGGCTCTATCAGCAGACGATGTTTGGCGAGGTCACGAACCCAAAGAATGAAGGCCTCAGCGACCTGAGTCTGCGCGAGTTCGCCACCTTTGCCCCGTTGTTGATACTTGCCGTCTGGATTGGCCTGTATCCAAAGCCGTTCATCGACCGGCTCGAGACCTCGGTCGACCGGGTCATGGTGCGTGTCAACAGCGAGTATGTCCCGCGGTTGGCCTCCACCGCCCGGGAGATCGATATCGACCTCGAGGACCTCAGTCCTGATCTGGACGCGCAATCCGCGGGCGCCGTGGCAGGGGCGGTCGGAGGCGCGCGGTAGATGCCAGCCGGTTTTACAGGAGCTGATTTCTACTACATCTTGCCGGAGATCGTGCTCACTGCGGGCGCGCTCTTGGTATTGGTGCTCGACCTCTTCAAGAGCGACCGCGAGGACCTGGCACTTCCGGCGACGTTGGGAGTGCTCGCGATCACCGCCGCGGTCCTTTGGTCTTTCTCCGGTACCGATACGCTGGCTTCACGCGGTCTGTTGTCGATCGACGGCTTTTCTCTGTTCTTCAAGTTCGTGTTCTTGCTCGCCGCCGCGGTGACGGCGCTCATGTCAGACGCCTACTTGCGGATCGAAGGGATGCGGGGCGGGGAATACTACTTCCTCATCTTGTGTGCCACGGTCGGCATGATGTTCATGGCGAGCGGAGTCGACCTCATCACCTTGTTCATAGGTCTCGAGACCATGGCCGTCTCGTTCTATGTCTTGGCGGGCTATCTGAAACCGAGTCAGCGATCGAACGAAGCGGCGGTTAAATACTACCTGCTGGGCGCGTTTTCCACTGGAATCTTGCTCTACGGCATGTCCCTTCTGTATGCCGTGTCAGGGTCGACGAATCTCGCGGTGATCGCGCAAGCGACGACGAGTCAGCCTGACGGGGTGTTGGTGTTGGCCGTCATACTGGTCGCTGCTGGCATGGGCTTCAAGATTGCGGCCGTGCCGTTTCATATGTGGTCACCCGATGTGTACGAGGGTGCGCCGACCCCCGTGACCGCCTATCTCTCGGTCGGTTCCAAGGCAGCAGCATTTGCAATGCTGCTGCGAATCTTTGTAGAGGGCTTGCCAGAAGTCAGTGCGACCTGGCACGAGATCTTCTGGTGGATGGCCGTCTTGACGATGACGGTTGGTAACCTCGCCGCGATCACACAGAGCAACACGAAGCGTATGCTCGCATACTCCTCGATCGCGCATTCTGGCTACATGCTGATCGGTGTCGTGGCCGCGACCCAGCGTGGTGTCACGGCGGCGCTGGTCTACCTCTTTGTCTACGTTTTTATGCAGCTCGGGGCGTTTGCGATCGTCGCGCTCCTGCGTCGCAAGGACGTGATTGGTGACGAGCTTAAGGACCTCAGTGGTTTGTACTTCCGCAGCCCGTTTGCTGCGGTTGCAATGCTGGTCTTCATGCTATCGCTCGGCGGAATACCCCCTACTGCCGGTTTTATGGGTAAGTTCTGGATATTTAGCGCGGCGATCGACTCCGGCGAGATATCTCTGGCGGTTGTCGGGGTCGTAAACAGCGCGATCTCGCTCTACTACTACTTCCGTGTCATCGTCTTTATGTGGATCAAGGAAGAAGTTGTCGGGTCTGACCTGGTCTTCGGCCGCGCCATCACGGCGGCCCTCGTGGTCTGCCTGGTTGGTAGTGCGATCTTCGGTGTGTATCCGCAACCGGTCTTTGACCGCGCCCAATCCGCCGCCCAGACTCTTGGCGCCGCTACCACTTCTTCCCCGGCGGCCTTTCGCTAGCCTGTTCGGTCGCTCTTCGACTCTCACCGTGGTCAGCATTTCCGCGTTCCGCGGCAAGTGGGTCGTGCGTTCTCGTAAGGCGCGAGCAAATCTAGGTGCCACTCTTGATCACCATCGTGCACCGTCGTCGAGATAGTCATTGCTTACAGCAGGTAGCCGCGCTCCGCACCCGGCTGGCCAGCCAGACCGGGAAGCCTAACAGCCCGTGGTGAACGTCCCGCTGCATTCGACCGTCGCTGAATCCGTCCGACCCGCGTTGTTCATCGGTCAAATACTGCCCGTATTTTTCCTCTTCTCGCCTTGTCCGGCCGGCCCAGCGCCGGTCTCGGTGCCAAGCGGGACTTTCACCACGGACTGCTATGGGACACATTCGACTAAGGCACAACGGTGCCAGAAGGGGAGGCCCCGCCCGATACTATGGAAGGCGTCACTGACGGTGGGGCACCGACCTTTCCTCGACCAAGACTTGCTGCGAACCTGACGATCCCAGCCTTAAGATATGTCTAAGGCTGATCGGCGGGCTTGACGACGGCTACGCTGTTGACGTCTTTGGCATGGGCGGCCGTATAGACACCCTGGCCCTTCATCAGTTGGCGTAGGAGCTCAGCCGTAGGGTCGGCGCGTTTCACGGTGCCGGTGTAGTGCACACCGTCAGCGATGCGAAGTGGCGTCCACCCTTCCTGGGACTCTGCGAGCAAGTCTGCGTCGCGGTCCGCGAGAAAGTTGGTGATGGGATTGGAGCCCCTCAGCGCCGCCCCGTGCAAGGCGGTGTATCCGCGATTGTCGGCCCTATTTACATCTTGGTCGCCCATCTCATACGCGAGGGTCACGGCCTCATACGCCTCGTCGTTGGTGCCGGCGCTCTCGCCTAGATTGAAGATTCCCACGCCAGCAGCAACCATCAGCGGTGACGCGTTGCCTTCGGTCGCGACCAGAGGGTCGGCGCCGTTTGCGGCGAGTAGGCGCATCAGCGGTGCGTCCGCGTGTTTGGCGGCCAGTAGATACGGCGTCGCGCCGATCCGATTGAGATTGTTGCGCTCGTGATTGTTAAATCGCTTCGTTTGGCGCAGGTTCGGGTCGGCCCCGTTCTCCAGCAAGAACTTTGCGAATTCGAGCGGGCTCAGGCTATCGACCAAGGGGATGGGTGGCATGCCTTTGCCAGAATTTGGTCGGCTCGTATAGGCAACTTGATGGAGAGCCGTCCACCCTTGCCGCGCCGCATTCGGATCGGCTCCCCGTTCGACAAGATACTTTGCGAGTGAGAAGTGCCCGTTCATGACGGCGATGACCAAGGCGCTCGTGCCATGGGTTTCGGCCTCGGACGCCTCTGCGCTCGGGAGTTGGACGATGGCATTGACGTCGGAGCCCGCCTCCAGCAGAGCGCGCACGGCATCGGTGCCGCCCGCGCGGACCGCAAACAACAGCGCGGTCCAGCCCCCGTTTGACCGTTCGCCGACGGACGCCCCTAGCTCCACCAGCGTGTGGACGGCGGCAGGGTGGTTGTCCGCAGCGGCCCACATGAGCGCGGTCTGGCCACGCCAGTTTTCTCGAGCGGCGATGTCCGCGCCGTTCCGAAGCAGCAACCTGATGACCTCGACACTTCCCGTTCTGGCGGCGGCCATCAGCACTGTTTCGCCCTCGGGCAAGCTCGTATTCGGGTCGGCGCCGGCGTCTAAGAGCGCCCCGACGATTGGCGCGCTGCCTCTGCCGGCGGCCAGCGCTATCGGCGTCACCGCAAAGCGGTTACGAGCGTCAACGCGGGCGCCAGCGCGAAGAAGCATGCTAACAGTGTCGACATCGCCCTTGTGCGCGGCCCAATGCAGCGCGGTCGTGCCGTCAGCCTCTTCGGCGTTGACATCCACCTCGTGCGCGAGCAGCTCTCGTACCGCGTCGGCGTCCGCCGATTTGATGGCGTCGACGAGAGGGACGTCGGTTGCGGCCGAGACGCTTGGCACGGCGTAGAACAGGAGAAAAGCGGCCAACGTCAATGGCAGAGCGAACAAGACGAGCCGTCCTGCGCACAGTTGTGTGTCACGCATTGGATTTCCTCTCGGTGTCGGGTCTCGTGTGCCGTCTCGCGCGTCTGTGTCACGCACGAATAAATTGTTCTGAACGGTATGCTACTGCAAATATACGGGTTTTCGGGTTGACAACGCCAACGGAGCCGATACGATCTAGGAGTCGGGCAATACCAACGCGTGGTCCGGCCTGTGCCTACGGGCGACCAGCGCTGGACTGCACGTCAGACGCAGAGGAGAATGACGCCATTGATGCGACACCCTTCCGCCTTGCTCGGTGTCATCCTTGCCTTTGGCTGGGCTTTTACGGGCCCCGGCCAAGGCATCGTTCGCGCGCAGCAACAGGTCGGTGAGCGGCAAGCGCTCCTCGATCGCTATTGCGTCACGTGTCACAGCGAACGGTTACGTGACCGTGGCACGGTGCCGCTCTCGCTGGAGTCCGTCGACCTGACCGACATTCCGGCCGGTGCCGAGCTGTGGGAGAAGGTGATCCGAAAGCTTCGCACGGGCTCGATGCCCCCGGCGGGTAGACCTCGACCGGAAAGTGCGCAGTCGGCCGAGTTTGCCTCGTGGCTGGAAACCCAGATTGACCGCGTGGCGTCCGCGCATCCCAACCCCGGTCGCACCGAGCCGCTGCATCGTCTCAACCGCACTGAATATCAAAACGCGATTCGCGACCTTTTGGCGCTGGATATTGACGCGGCCGCGCTTGTACCTGCGGACGACCAAAGCTACGGTTTTGACAATATCGCCGGAGTCCTGAAGGTCTCGCCGACCCTCCTCGAGCGCTACATGACTGCGGCTCGGGAAATCAGTCGTTTGGCGGTTGGCGCGTCGAAAATAGCTCCGGGTGGCGAGACGTTCCGCGTCGTGTCAGATTTGTCGCAGTATCAGCATCGTGACGGGTTGCCCTTTGGGACTCGCGGCGGAATGTCGGTGTCCTACAACTTTCCCCAGGACGGCGAATACGACATCAAGCTCGCGCTCCTCGATCTCTTCGCCGGCGCGCCCATCCGAGAAGAGCATCAGCTCGAGGTCAGCATCGACGGCGACCAGATCGCAAACTTCCACCTGGCTCCTCCCGACAGTGAAAGCGATCAGGGCGCTGCCTACAACACCGGTCCAGATGAGCTCGAGGTTCGGGTTCAGGTCGCCGCCGGACCGCGTGTGGTGACCGCGGCGTTTGTCAAGAAAACGGATGCGTTGGCCGAAAGCTGGCGGCAGCCGTTTCATCGTCCCCACGGCGAAGGAGACTACCTTCTCTATCAACCTCATCTCGGCACCGTGACGATCACTGGGCCTTTCAATGTGACGGGTGTCGGACGGACTCCATCGCGGGCGCAGATTTTTGTGTGCGAACCGTCGACGGCAGAAGAGGAACAGCCGTGCGCTGAAAGAATCTTGGGCACGCTGGCCCGTCGAGCGTATCGGCGCCCCGTCACGGACGTCGACCTTGGTGCGCTGATGACGTTCTACGATGAGGGCCGCGGTCAGAGTAGCGACGGTATCCCGGGGAGTTTTGACGCGGGGATCGAACGCGGGATTCGCGCGTTGCTCGTCAGCCGCGACTTTCTCTTTAGAGTGGTCGCCGACCCGCTGGGTATCGAACCGGGGACGCCGTATCTGTTGAGCGACCTTGAGTTGGCTTCCCGTTTGTCGTTCTTCCTGTGGAGCAGTCTTCCTGACGAAGAGCTGCTCGCCGCCGCCGCCGAGCGGCGTCTCGGGGACCCAGTTGAAGTCGAGCGCCAGGTCCGTCGGATGTTGGCCGACCCCCGGTCGATCGCGTTGGCAAAGAACTTTGCCGGTCAGTGGCTGCGATTGCGCAATATCTCTGGCGCTCTTCCATCGGATGTCATCTTCCCGGACTTCGGAGAGAGCCTCCGTCAAGACTTTGTCCAAGAGACCGAGCTGTTTTTTGACAGCATCGTCCGTGAGGACCGGAGTGTCACGGAGCTTCTCACCGCGGATTATTCGTTCCTCAACGAACGGCTCGCGAAGCATTACGGTCTGGCCGGCACCGCCGGTGTGTATGGGAGCGACTTCCGGCGGGTGACGCTTACCGATGAGCGACGTCGCGGTTTGCTGGGGCAAGGGAGCATCCTGACGGTGACCTCCTACGGTGACCGGACGTCGCCGGTCGGCCGTGGGAAATGGGTGTTGGAGAATGTGCTGGGCACGCCGCCGCCCCCGCCGCCCCCAAACGTGCCCGAGCTCGAGCCGGCGACCGAAACCGGCACGGTGTTGTCTATGCGTGAGCGCATGGAGCAGCATCGCGCCAATCCAGTCTGCGCGAGCTGCCACCGGATGATGGACCCGCTGGGCTTGGCTCTCGAAAATTTTGACGCGGTCGGTCGATGGCGTCCCCAAATGCCCGGTGGTGGCGCAATTGATGCGGCGGGGACTATGCCCGACGGCACGACGTTCGATGGCCCGTCAGAGCTACGCGAGTTGCTTGTCCAGAATCCAGAAATGCTCGCCACCGTGGTGACCGAAAAGCTCTTGACGTATGCGCTTGGGCGAGGCATCGAATACTTCGATGTTCCGGCTGTCCGACAGATCACGCGAACGGCCGCCGACAATGACTACGGGCTGGCGTCGCTTGTTGTAGGCGTTGTCAACAGCCCGCCGTTCCAGATGAGGTTGGCCCAGGCCGCGGAAGCGGCCGAGTAGGAAAGGCTCCCAATGTTTATTACAAAAAAAGCTCTAGCTCGTCGTACGTTTTTGCGTGGGATGGGGGTCACAATGGCACTCCCATTACTGGACGCGATGGTGCCGGCGGCGTCGGCGCTCGCCAAGACAGCGGCTAAGCCGGTTCGTCGGCTGGGATTCGTGTACGTTCCGAACGGTGCCGTGATGTCGCACTGGCAGCCAGAAGGGAACGGCCTGCTCTCGCAGCTGTCACCGACGCTGAGCCCCCTCGCGCCGTTTCAAGACCAGGTGATCGTTCCGATCGGCCTGAGTCAAAAACAAGCCGAGGCACTGGGTGACGGTAATGGAGAGCATTCCCGTGCCGGCACGGTCTGGCTGAGCGGTGTCCATCCCAAAGAGACTGAGGGTGCGGACGTCCGAAACAGCACGACGGCTGACCAGATTGCCGCCCAGCACATCGGCGGCGACACGCCCCTGACGTCGCTCGAGCTCGCGATGGAGCAGACTTATCTCATCGGGAACTGCGACAACGGGTATAGCTGTGTGTACACCAACAGCATTTCATGGCGCACCCCCACTGCTCCGAACCCGCACGAAACGAATCCGCGTATCGTTTTTCAGCGGATGTTTGGAGATGGCGGCACGGCCGCCGAGCGGCTCGCGCAACTCAAAGAGGACCGGAGCATCCTCGACTGGGTTACTTCGGATATCGCTCATCTACAGACAAAACTTGGGCCGGCCGATCGGAACAGCGTCAACGAGTATCTTGACTCGGTACGTGAGATCGAGCGGCGATTGCACGTCGCCGAGCGTCAGCACGGCGAATCCTCGCTCGAGCTACCCGACCGACCGATTGGCGTGCCCGAGTCGTATGACGAGCACGCGAAGCTGATGTTCGATTTGGTCGCGCTCGCGTTCAAGGCCGACATCACGCGTGTGTTCGTGTTCACACTCGGCAAAGAACAAACCAATCGCGCTTACCCAGAGCTTGGCGTCGATGCCGCGCACCACGCGGTGTCTCACCACCAGCACGACGCCGTGAAGTTCGAGCAGGGCGCCAAGATCAACCAGTATCACGTCGCCCTGACGGCGCATTTCCTCGAGAAGCTGAAGGCCACGGCCGATGGCGACGGCAATCTCCTTGACCATTCCCTCGTTCTTCACGGGGGCGGTATCAGCGACGCCAACGAGCACTCGCACATCGACCTGCCGCTGGTTCTCGTGGGCGGCGCCGGAGGGACAAAGGGAGGTCGTGTCCTTCGGCATCCAAGAGATACGCCGATGAACAATCTGCTGATGGCGATGCTCGAGCGTTCCGGCGTGCACACGGAACGGTTCGGAGACGCAAACGGCGTATTGCCGTTTGAACCGCTCGCCGGGGTCTAACCCTCGACCGCCGCGTATGGCCACGTCCCGTCGTGAACAAGCGGACCCGGCCGACGCGGCGGCCTTGCTCGCCAGAGAGCTCGAGAACTTTCAAGAGATAGCCCATCAGCTCCTGCCCGAGCCAGGGGAGGTGCCGAACCTGCGTGGGATCGACGTGTGGGGTGGCACGCTCCCGTTTCGAGGAGCGCTGGGCGGCGACCATATCATTTACGTCGACTTCAAACAGCGATACGACCTGGACGCTCGTATTGCCAAGGCGGCCGCCAAGGGGTTGACCGCCGTCGTCGACGGTTTGATGCGGTGTCGCCATCGTGCGGGTATCGCCCTGCTCGATGTCTCTGGAC
Source organism: Vicinamibacteria bacterium (assembly GCA_963579735.1). Classification (GTDB taxonomy): domain Bacteria; phylum Acidobacteriota; class Vicinamibacteria; order Vicinamibacterales; family UBA8438; genus CAUZIB01. Next base: position 96,178 of record CAUZIB010000003.1, read on the forward strand.
ACCAGATGACCGACGCCCTCTTGGCGGCGATGGTGCACCAGGCCTTCTTGCTCGGTGCGTTATACGAGCTCGACCGGCACGGTCAGATCACGACCCAGCTCTTCGAAAATCTCAACAGCCGTCTCTATGGGTCATCGGGTGCGCACAAGTTTGTATCTTTTCTTTACGGCGAAGTGTCGGAGGCCGGGACCTTCAGATTCCTTTCCGCGGGCCAACCGTTTCCACGAGTGTTTTCATCGTATTACAACCGATTCATGGATGTCGGCGCCGACAGGTGCGTATCATTTCCACCGATCGGTATTCAGCCGTCGCTCAACGTGATCGACCGCAAGACCAGCCGCAGTCCCTTGGGCTTCAAAGACCAGTATGAAGTCAACGAATGGGCGCTTCTCGGGGCCGGTGATATCCTGGTGCTCTACACCGACGGTTTATCTGAACATGGCAATGACCGCTACTTCCCCCAAGGCGTTGAAGACCGCCTCCGTGAGGTCAAGGGCCTGCCTGCCCGCGGGATCTATGAGGCCATCCAGGCCGACTTGCTAGCGTATTGCCCCCCGTCGGACGACATCACCGTTGTTATCGTCAAACGGCAATAGGCGTCACGGGACGCTGTTTACCGCTCGGCGGAGAACGCTGGCTTTTTTGATGGCGTAGTCTCGCAGCGAGTCGACCGCAACCGCAATATTTGGCAGAAGCCCCTGAATGCGGCCCCGGCTCACAAGGCCCCGCGAGGGAGCACCTGGGCCATTCGAAATCGAGGAGTCTCGCTGTAGGCCAGATATGCCGCCATGGTATGCGAGACGTAACGGAAAGCCCGCCCGAGCCCTGTCTGGGCAAGACAGAGACACTACACTTAGGGTCGGCGTGAAAGTCATCGCGTGCGGGGCGAAAACGCCACGGCATTTTCAAACGATAGACGGTGGGACCTCGAGCTCCAGAGGATACAGCTATGAATGAATATTCACGAAGGCATATGTTGGCACTTTCTTCACTCGGTCTGGCGTCGCTCGGAGCATCCACAGCGGTCTCTCGCACAGCCTATGCGCAGCCTACAGGCCTGGACGTGGAGCTGGAACCCTACCCTTCTGGCTGGCTGCCCGACGGCGTTCGGTCTCGATTCGTCAATAACATCAACGGTCTGCGGGTGCATGTCCTGGAAGCGGGTTACGAGACCGCCAATCGACCTGCCTTACTGCTGTTGCATGGTTTTCCAGAGCTTGCCTACAGTTGGAGAAACGTGATGGTTCCGCTGGCAGAGGCTGGTTATCATGTTTTCGCGCCCGATGTGCGCGGCTACGGCCGCACGACCGGCTGGAGTTCGGACTACGACACGGACCTGGCACCATTTCGCCGGCTCAACAAGGTGCGGGATGCCTTGGGCTTGGTGCTGGCGTTTGGCCACCGTTCCGTCGCGGCCGTCATAGGTCACGACGCCGGATCGCCCCTCGCCGCCTGGTGTGGTATAGTCCGCCCGGACATTTTCCCCGCGGTGGTGATGATGAGCGCGCCGTTCAGTGGTACACCATCGTTACCCTTCGATACCGCCGACGATCCGCCACCCGATGCTGCTCAGGACCGAACCAGCATCTACGTTGATCTGGCCGCGTTACCACGCCCAAGAAAGCACTATCAGCGTTACTACACGACACGGGACGCCAACGAAAACATGTGGCATGCCGCCCAGGGCATTCATGACTTTATTCGGGGGTACTACCATTTCAAGAGTGCCGACTGGGAGGGCAACACGCCCTATCGGCTGGCGGCCCGAACGGCAGAAGAATGGGCGAAGATGCCGAACTACTACATCATGCAGCAGAGTCAGGGCATGGCAGAAACGGTCGCGGACGTCATGCCTTCGGCCGCGCATATTGCTGCCAATACATGGTTACCCGACTCGGCCCTGAGCGTCTATGCCGAAGAGTATGGACGCATCAGCTTTCAAGGTGGCCTCAATGGCTACCGCATGGGCGGCAGTCGTGTCGGCATAGAAGAGGTGCAACTATACGCCGGTAGGACCATCGACCAGCCTTCCATGTTCATTAGCGGGGCCAGCGACTGGGGTACTTACCAGAGTCCGGGGTCCTTTGAGCGCATGCAGGAAGTTGCCTGTACGGACATGCGATCGGTCCATCTCGTGGACGGTGCGGGTCATTGGGTGCAGCAGGAACAAGCAGAGATGACGAGCCATCTACTCCTGGAGTTTCTGGGTGGTCTCGGCTAGCAGCCCATGGTGGGCGCGGCATTTCGTAAAGGGTGCCGCGCACGCTGGAGGCGTGAACGGAACATAGTCCGAAGAACGTTGCCCGACTGCCGAAAACACTGGAGGCGGCCGTGGTCTCGGAGCCGCTGGTGTCTGCGCTTCCGCCCCAGCCGTATCTTATCGTTCGTAAGGCGCGCCAGTCCCCGAGGACCCCACAAAGAAGACCGACCCGTCGGGGAGTGTGATGTCGCGCGCGTTGGCGGTATTGGAACCGTCTTTTGCGCCAAACCCCTCAATGACAAGGTCGGTGCCGACCGGAATCGAGTTCTTGTTCAGACCACGTCGCATGAGCGAGTTTGGTGCGCCACATTCGATGGCCCAGCTGGAGACCTGACCATCATCGTCAGTGACCTCGATGTGGATCCAGGAGTGCGGATTGATCCACTCGGTCCTCTCGACCGTGCCTTCGAGCTTCATGGGCCGGTTCGCGTCGAACTCAGCCGAGAACGCGTGATGGGCAGACACCGACGCGGCACCGAGGAATACCGCGACACCGGTCAAGAGAAGGACGAGAGTCGAGGGTGTCAGTCTTGTGTGGTTCATTTGGCTCACCTTGTCTTCACCGCGTTGCATGGACCCGAGCGCTACTCACATCGACCCCTGTCATGAGTGAGAGGTTCCGCCCGTTTCCCTCGTGACACGCGTATTCGAACAGCATGTGGTCGTCCGGCGCGCGGCGCAGGGCGTCAAATTCGATTGTCCAGGGCTGCGTAAAAACGTCAGGATCTTCGATGGTCGCCCGGTAACGAATCGTATTGTCGCCAACCAATGTGAAGCGCTCGACGACGTGCAGCGCCCCGCTCTGGAATACACCGTGTCCCGTCGTCAAGGCGCTCGCCGGCGCACCCTCCGGTGGCGCACCGTGACCAACCGGCCAAGTGTTGTCCGTGAAATTCGTGACGTCGACGACCAGCGTGTTGCCCTCCCAGTGCCCTCGTGAGTCACCCATTCCGAGTCGAATCTCCGGGTCGACATGCGGTCGTCCATCCAGAGGGATGTAACGGTACAAATGGTTCCACTCGTACAACATGACGACGTAGCCAGGAATCTGGAGAATCTGATACGTGTTGTATCCCACTGGTAGGTGGGCCCGAGGCAACGCCGACGGCAGACACTTTACCCGCGGGTCGAGGTGCTCCAGCTCATCTTGTCGGGCCATGATCTCGCCGCGTTGCTCGGCCGCCCAACCCTGGAAGGGCACCTTCCCATCGGGCGGGTCCACGACCATTGGGGTCGTGATTCGTTGGGGCGGGCGCGGAGCCTCGTCGGCGGCAGGCTCTGGGTCGGGTTCAAAGAAGCGCGAGAATGCGGCCCCTTGTCCGATGTTGGCTCCATCCGGTGGCTGCCAGTCGTCGCTGCGTCTTGTTTCTAGTGGCTGATAGGCCCCGGGAAGGTAGTGCCCGCGAAGGTCAGGGTCACCCCACTCGGTCAGCGCCGGCTCCCACGCTGGATCGGTCTGTCCGCTGCCGACGGTCTGTCCATGTGCCACCAGCGATGAGAAGAGAACAACGAGTCCCGCGATTGATGTCCGTTGAATGAGCGCTGTCCGGTTCACTGAGCACCTCCTTCTTGGCTGGTGAGCGACTGGAGGATGAAGTCGACACAGTCATAATCCAGAAGCTGAAGCCCCTGGTCAACCCGACGATAGAGCGGCATGCGCATTGTCCACGGGCGAGTGAAGACGTTTTCGTCCTCGAGTGTCACTTCGTAATCGATGTGATGCTCGCTGGTTGGCGTGTAGCGTTCAACGACGCGCAGCGCATCGCTATGGAAGTTTCCGGCGGCGTCAAGCCAGGTGCGACCATTGAAATGGGTCGTATCGACGACGAGCGTGTCGCCATCCCAATGGCCCCGTGAGTCGCCCATCCAAAAGTCATTTGGAAGCGGATGTGGGCTCCCGTCCGTGTAGACGATTCTGACCGTGTGGGCAAACTCGTAGGTCATGACGACATGGTCAGGTGTCTGCAGGATCCGGAAGGGGAACGGCATGTACGTGATCCGTGGCACACCAGGGAGAAAACACTGGCGCACTGGATCATCGGTCAGTCGGTTCGCGTAGTTTTCCTGCTGTTGCGCGGCTGCCGACGGCTGATACGGTATCTGTCCATCTCCGTCGATCACACTCAGGCCGGCTGGAATTCCATCTTGGGCGTTGTGGGCTCGGATATCCCACGCGGCCGTGTTGAGGACTTGCCAGATCCCATTGAGGTCGGGACGCCCTGTGGCGGTACGGGGTCCGTCGTAGAGTGATTCCGATACCGCTTGAGACGACGCTGCGCTCGACGCCGGCGCCCCCGATTCGACCGCTTGGGGAGAGGGAGACGCCAGCAAGTCGAGATACGCGACGACCTGGCGCACATCGTCGTCGGTAAGCTCGCGCCGCGAGATCGGTGGCATCTGACTGTAGCCCTCGCGCACGATCGCCAGGACATAGTCGGCGTCGTAGCCCAGGGGGACCAGCGAGGGTGCCATGTCGCCCTGGCCCATCTCCCCATGACACAGCTGACAGACCTGCCGATAGGGTTCGGCGCCGGGATGCTCCTGAGCCGTAGCGCCGGTCGCCGCGGACGCGGCGATGGTGATGCTGTATATGTACAGGCGGAACAGCCTGATGTCAGTGGGTCGCCACGGACAACGTCGTTTCATCGAAGAACTCTCCTCATGTCATCATCCGTCACCCCGTGCTGGGGTGACGCTGACGCGGTTGTCCTTTCGCCAACGGGCTCGTCATTTCGGTTCCTCGCGCGTCAGCAGAGGAGGCGTCGTCTCGCGGACTTGGCGGTTGGGCACGGGCCGACCAAGAATGAGACACGACGCCGACACCGTCGTCACAGCGAGGTCGGCCGTCCGTGCCGGTCTCTATCGGGAGTCGCGCGCATCGGCCTGGTCGAGCTCGACATCCCCGGCGGACCACTCGATTGTATTGTCAGGACCGGCCGCGAGCGCTTCATTCGCGCCCAGCTCGAGCAGCAGAGTTTCCATCTCGGGAAAGCGCTTCCCGGTGTTCGAATAGAAAATCCCCTTGGCCATTCTGAGGGGTGTCCACCCTTTGGCGTTGACCGCGTCTATCTCCGCGCCGTTGGCGAGCAAGAAGCGTATGAGCGGCTCCGACGACCGTATGGTGGCCCCATGCATCGCGGTGTCACCGTTGTCATCGACCGTGGTGATATCACCGCCCAGCGCGAGTGCAAACTTGACGGCTTCGAGCGCTTCTTCGTTTGTCCCCGGGCTTTCGCCGACAGCCCAGATTCCTACTCCCGCGGCCACCATGAGCGGGTTTGTCCCGTCCTCGTTTGGCAACAGCGGGTCAGCGCCTAGCTCTACCAATAGACGCATCATTTCGAGGTCGGCGGCTTTGGCGGCAAGTAAGAACGGCGTGGAACCGATTCGATTCAATACGTTTCGGTATTTGTTCAGAGGTTCTTTGGTTTGTCTGGCGTCCAGAAATGCGCCATGAGCGACAAGGGCGCGGACAAACTCCACATCGGTCACGGTGCCGGTCGTGAGCGGAGGCGGGTTGTTGAAACCAAGGTTTGGCCGCCGCGCCCACTTGATTTCGTGGAGCGCCGTCCAACCCTGGTCGTCCGCATTCGGGTCGGCGCCGGCCCTGAGTAGCAGTACGCCGACGTCGTAGTGGGCATTCTTTGTGGCCAACACGAGGGCGCTGGTCCCATCGTCCAGCGCGCTATTCACCGGTGCGCCCGCGTCGAGCAGGCTCCGAACCGTTTCCAGCCGTCCTGCTCGGACCGCAAACATCAACGCGGAGAAACCATTGCTCGACCGCGCACCAATCTCGGCGCCGCCTGCGATCAATGCCTCCGCCGCTTCGATGTTGCTCTCTGCCGCGGCCCACATCAGTGCGGTCTGGCCCCTCCACCGTTCGGTGGCGTTTGGGTCGGCCCCACGGTCGAGGAGCGCCCGCACCACGGCCACTCGCCCCGTCCGGGCGGCGGTCATCAGCGCGGTTTCGCCTTCCGGTCCAGCCCCGTCCGGGTCTGCGCCCGCCGCCAGAAGCGCATCGACGGCTGCAGAGCTTCCGCTTTCGCTGGCGAGGGCCAGAGGCGTCGAGCCAAAGCGGTTTGCCACGTCCGCGTCAGCCCCTGCGGAGATGAGCAGGTGCACGATATCGATATCGCCACGGTGGGCCGCCCAATGCAAGGCGGTCGTGCCATCACTATCGCCGGCGTTGACGTCGACATGGTTCTCGACGAGCGCCTGCACTCGACTCGCGTCGCCGACCCGGACCGCATCAAGGAGCGGCGCGTCCGACGCCGCGCCGGCCATGGTCGAGACACTCAGCGTGACCACCACCGAGACCACAATGGCCAGGCACACTTTGGCTACTCGTGTTCTACGCATGGGTTCTCTCCGGTCTAATCTCTCCGGTCCAGACGGCGACGTCCCAAAGGTCAGGTGGCAGCTAGACGTCGGTCAACGTCGTCAAGCGCCCTGTGCTGTCGCCAAAGTTCTCGGCGGGGAGACCGGCCTTGTCGAGCATACTGACAAGCAAGTTCGCAAGCGGCGTGTCCTTCGGATACGCCAAGTGCCGGCCCCCTCGCCAGCCCGCACTTTTGCCGCCTACCACTGCCGCCGGTAAGTCGTAGTGCAGATGGTCGTTGCTGTCGCCGAGCCCCGCGCCATAGAGCAGTAAGGAGCGGTCGAGGAGCGAACCATCACCCTCAGGCGTCGTGCTCAGTTGCTCTAGAAGATGCGCGAACAGACCCACATGGTGCTGGTTGATTTTTGCCAGCTTGGCGAGCTTCTCCGGGTCGTTTCGGTGATGCGACAACCCGTGATGGGGGTCTGGCACGCCAATCTGGGGATACGGTCTCCCACCCAGTTCTCGGCCCACCATAAAGGTGAAGACTCGGGTGAGGTCAGCCTGGAACGCCAGCCCTATCAGGTCATACATCAACGTGACATGTTCTTCGTAAGACTCGGGGATCCCAGTCGGTCGAGCCAGATTCTCTGGTAGCTCCGCGTCGGCTCCCCGGGCCTCGGACAGCTGGATGCGTCGCTCCAGAGCGCGCACCGCGTCGAGATACTGGTCCAGGCGTCGCCGGTCGCCAGTGCCGAGATCTCGCTCGAGGTGCGCGAGGTCGGCGGTGACCGAGTCCAGGATGCTGCGGTCGGTGAGGAGCTCGGCGCGTCGTTGGGCGCGTGTCCCGCCGTCTCCAAACAAGCGCTCGAAGACCACCCGCGGATTGTTTTCCATCGGCAGCGGGGTCGTCGGTGACCGCCACGAGATGGTGTTCATATAGACGCAGCTGTATCCGTTTTCGCAGTTGCCGACGAGGAAATCGAGGTCGATAGCCAGCTCGAGCGATGGCAGCGGAGTCAGCTTGCCAAATTCCGCAGCCGCGATCTGGTCGGCGGTGATTCCTGCCTCGACGTCGGCGCCTTCCGTATGTTTCGGGTGGACTCCGTTCAGCCAGACAGAGCTGGCTCGTGAGTGCTCACCGTTGCCATCGCCCAACGGTTCGGCCTGTCCGTGCGCCAGCCTGGATAAGACGACGGTCTGATCTTTGTATGGCGCTAACGGACTGAGCGTTGGGGAGAGCTCGAGGGCGCCTTCCTTGCGTGGTGTCCAGGAGGGCATGACCGCGCCGTTGGGCAGATAGATAAAGCCGAGACGCTTGACTGGTTCGGCGCCGTTGGCGGAGAGCCCGGGCACCATGGCGTCTAGCAGTGGCAATGCCACCGCGGCACCCACACCGCGTAAGAAAGTGCGACGCGGAAGCGATAGCTTGCGGATCATCATGATGGCATTCTCCTCATCTGGAAGGGTGCGCTCTTGACCACGCCGAGAATCAGCGCCGAGAACCGATGGTTGTCCTTGGCGGCTTCACGGGTAATCGCGCGTATCGCCGGCGCATCGTAGTGCTCGGTGCCTCGGCCAAGCGCATAGGTCAACAGCTTTTCTGTCACCGTCGTGACAAACAGATCGGGTCGTTGCATGAGCGCTTCCCGAAGGCCGGCAGCCCCTTCGAACGCCGTGCCGTCCGGGAGGACGCCGGAGGCGTCGATCGGCTCGTTGGCCTCGCTTCGCGTTCTAAATCGCCCGACGGCGTCAAACTGCTCGAGCGCAAAGCCCGGAGGATCCATCAACCTGTGACAACTTGCACACACCGGATTGGCTCGGTGCTGCTCCATCGCTTCTCTCATCGAGAGCGCTCGTCCATCGTGGACTTCCTCCAGCGACGGGACGTTGGGCGGAGGTAGCGGCGGCGGGGTTCCCAGCAGGTTTTCGAGCACCCACTTTCCCCGAAGCACTGGCGAGGTTCGGGTGGGATACGCGGTGGCCGCGAGAATGCTCCCGTGGCCGAGAAGGCCGCGCCGTGCGTCGTCTTTCTCTCCAAGCGTTACGCGGCGGAAATGGCTTCCGTAGACGTTCGGGATGTCGTAGTGCCGGGCCAGACGCTCGTTCACGAATGTGTAGTTGGCGGTCAACAGGTCGAGGACGCTTCGGTCGTCACGCATCACGCTCTCAAAGAAGAGCTCGGTCTCCCGGCGCATCGACAGACGCAGTGCCTCCCCAAAATCTGGGAACCGATTCTCGTCGGGGACCAGCGCCGGGATATTTCTGAGATAGAGCCACTGCCCCGCGAAATTCTCAACCATGGCCGACGATCGGTCGTCGGCAAGGAGCCGCCGTACCTGGTGTTCAAGAATCGCGGGCTCTCCGAGTTGGCCCGAGATGGCGGTCTCCAGAAGCTCGTCGTCGGGACTGCTGCTCCACAGAAAAAAGGAAAGACGTGAAGCCAACTCAAGGTCGGTGATCCGATAGTTGTCCCCGGCCGAGGCGTCTGCGGGATCCCGTACGACCCGAAAAAGGAATTCTGGACTTGCGAGTAGTCGTCGCAGTGCGAGTTCGATACCAGCCTCAAAGCCCCCCGCATCGCGACCGCGTTCGTAGAATCCAAGCAACACATTCAGGTCGCGTTCGGTGACTGGTCGCCGATAGGCGCGTCGGGCCAGGGACGACAGGATGTCGCGCGCGCACTCCAGCTCGCCGTCGGTGGGTCGTTGACAGGTAAAGATGCGGGCGCGACTGGGGGTTTCCTCGACCGGAGGGGCCCCACTCGCCTCGTAGGGGCCAGTGACGATCACACTGTCGACATACGGCTGGTAACGGGTGTCGCCTCCTGTCGTATTCGTATATGGCCGCAAGTACGGTTGCCGGAGCGTGTCAGGATACGCACCCGTCTTCTTGTGGAACGTGACTCGGAGCTCTCGCGGTCCGGCGCGGACTGGCACTCGTATCTCCCAATCTTCGTCGGCCCGGCTTTGGCGGGTGCTCCACTCCCGATACTCTTCGCTGCCTCGGTCCGCCCCATCCGGCGGCGGGCCGCCTACCGTGAACGTTTCGAGATGTTGCCCATCGAGGCTCACATCCAACCGATGCTCGTCACGGAACGCCGCAAGGCGGTCAGACGTGTCGCGACCCAGCCGGACCCGAATGACATAGTCCGCGTCGAGCGGAAAGGTGTACGGGATGACTAGGCCGCCGCGTGTGCCAAAGGGGAGGCTCTCGACCCTGTCGTCCTGTGAGTAATCGGCAGCGAGGCGAAAGGTATCTGCTGTCGCCGCAAAGGTGGGGCTGTTGACGGCCAGACGGCTGACTTTCTTGGCCGCCGAAAGATACCGTTCGAGGAGCGTTGGCGACATGCCGAGCACGCCGGCGATATTGTCAAAGCCGTAACTCCCGTCATCGGCGGGGAGAAGCTCGTTGACGTCAACCTCGAGACCGAGGAGGTCACGAACCACGTTGTGATACTCGGCGCGATTCAGACGGTGAAAGGCCTCGGTGCGACCCGGATTCGGCGCTGCGGCCGCCGCCTGGTCGAGCTCGGTTTCGAGCCAGGTTGTGAAGGCCGCGTAGGTCGCCGCATCGGGCCGCGGCAGCGGCGCGGGTGGCATCGCACCCGCGCTGAGCTTGCGAACCACTTTTTCCCACACCTCTGCGTCGTCGCCGACGTGTGCGACATCCAGTGTGTCGAGTGTAAGACCGCCAGTTTGTAGCCGCTCGTTGTGACACGTCACACAGTACTGATCGAGAAGGGCCTGACGCTGCTCCGCGGCGGCGGAGACTGCCGCGCTTTGCTCCGGAGCGGCGTAACCGACGTCGGCGCTGCCGAGTGTGGCAGTAAGGCCGACGATTGAGAGGGCACGCATACCTCTGCCCATTTTGAGTGTGTTCATCGTGGCGTCGATTCCGATACGTATCCGGGCATTAGTGTGTTGCATGCGTCCAGGCCTGTCAATGGCTGTCCGCATGCATGGTTCGGCCACCGGCGCGCTACAAGACGCGATGCTATGATGCTTTATGTGTGATGATATGATGCCTTCATGAGAACGACGCTCACCATTGATGATGATCTGGCCGAGGCCTTGCGCGCTCTGGCACATCGCACACGCCGCTCATTCAAGCAGGTTGTCAACGAGGCCCTTCGGGCCGGGATGTCAGGCTCGAAGCCGCGCCCGCGCCGCTACCGGCTGCGACCAGCGTCTCTCGGAGGGGTCCGCCCGGGCGTCAATCTCGACAAAGCGCTTGAGATTGCCGACGGACTCGAGGATGACGGCATCATGCGGAAGCTGGAGCTGCGCAAGTGATCCTGGTCGATGCCAACCTGCTCATCTATGCGGTTGACTCCGACTCGCCGCACCACTTCCGTGCCCGAAGTTGGCTTGAAAATGCGCTATCAGGCGGAGAAACGGTCGGGTTCCCGTGGATGGTCTTGCTCGCGTTCTTGCGAGTGACGACCCGTGCCAGTATTCTCGTGCGCCCACTCGAACCCGTCGCTGCGCTCCAATACGTCGACTCGTGGCTCGACCAGCCGATCGCCGAGGCGGTCGCTCCCGGGAGAAACCACTGGCCAGTATTGCAGGGCTTGCTGCAAGCGACGGGAACCGGCGGCAACCTGACATCCGACGCTCACGTTGCGGCGCTCGCGGTCGAACGGGGGGCCGTGGTCTACTCTGCGGACAACGACTTTAAACGGTTCCCAGGCGTCGAACACGTCAACCCGCTTGCCTGAGCCCAAAGAAACTGCGCCAGCTCTAGCGCCACTTCCGTCCAAATGAGTGTCGCGCTCCTATGTAGAATCACGGTTGAGTGAGAATGACAACACCCACCGCATGTGTACGCCCATCCCCGGACGAGGCGTTGAGTCTTGCCCAGGCAACCGATCTGTCGGCTCTTATCAACGAAGCGTCGGCGCTCAGGGACGTCGGATTCGGGAATGTCGTGACCTACTCGAGAAAGGTTTTCGTTCCGCTCACGCAGCTGTGCCGCGATGTCTGTCACTACTGCACATTTGCCCAGCCGCCTCGGCCTGGCGAGCGAGCGTATCTGACAATGGATGAGGTGGTGGCTATCGCGCGCCAGGGTGCGGCGGCCGGTTGTCGTGAAGCGCTCTTCACCCTGGGCGATAAGCCGGAGTCAAGATATCCGCAGGCTCGAGAGGAGCTTGCCAAGATGGGGTATCCGACAACCATCGCGTATTTGGTCGCGGCGGCGAAAGCGGTCCTCGACGACACTGGTCTCCTGCCGCACGCCAACCCCGGGGTCGCGACCCGCGAGGAACTCGACGCCTTACGGAAGATCTGTCCGTCGCAGGGCATGATGCTCGAGAATGTATCTCGACGCCTACTCACCCGTGGCGAAGCGCACTTCGGCTCGCCGGACAAGGATCCAGTTGTCAGGCTCCGGACAATAGAGACCGCCGGCGAGCTGAAGATTCCCTATACGTCAGGCATCCTGATTGGGATCGGTGAGACCCGCGCGGAGCGGATAGAGTCGCTGCTGGCGCTTCGCGAGCTTCACGACGTCTACGGGCATCTTCAAGAGATCATCATTCAGAACTTCCGCGCCAAGCCTGGCACGGCGATGGCCTTAGCTGCCGAGCCCGATTTGGATGACCTCGTGTGGACCATTGCGGTCGCTCGACTCATCTTTGGTCCCGAGATGGCCATTCAGGCGCCGCCGAATCTGAGTCCGGGGATGTTTGGCGCGTTGATTCGCGCCGGTATCAACGACTGGGGCGGGGTCTCGCCGGTGACCCCAGACCACGTCAATCCGGAGGCACCCTGGCCTCAGCTGGACGTTCTCGCCAAAAAGACCGCCGAAGAGGGCAAGGTGCTCGTCGAGCGGCTCACGACCTATCCGTCGTATATCTGCGAACCGGCGACCTGGCTCGCGGAGGAGCTATGGCCCGTCGTCATACGGGCCTCGGACGCCGAAGGTTTTGCGCGCGCGGATGCGTGGTCTCCCGGTGACGCGGATGCGCGGCTTCCCGAGGTCCTCTTGAGTCGCATCGAGGACACGTCACCGTTGCACTCGTCCTCGAAAGTGGATGACCTATGCGGTAGGGCGAGTCAGGGGGTCGCACTGTCCGCCGCCGAAATCGCGGAGCTCTTCACCGCCCGCGGCGACGATGTGGCGGCGGTCGTCCGAGCGGCGGATGCGCTTCGCAAACAGGTGAACGGCGACGAGGTGACCTATGTTGTCAATCGAAACATCAACTACACCAACGTCTGTTATTTCCGATGTCAGTTCTGTGCGTTCTCGAAGGGAAAGTTGAGCGAGAACCTTCGAGGCGTCCCCTACGACCTTGACCTGGAAGAGATCAGCCGCCGGAGCATCGAGGCCTGGGCACGCGGGGGAACCGAGGTCTGCATGCAGGGGGGAATTCACCCGGACTACACCGGGGACACCTACCTCGAGATCTGCCGAACGGTAAAGTCAGCGGTTCCCGATTTGCACGTGCATGCCTTTTCGCCGCTGGAAGTGTGGCAAGGCGCGGACACGCTCGGAATCTCGTTGCACGAATTCCTGACCCGACTGAAGGATGCCGGTCTGGGTACGCTGCCGGGCACCGCCGCCGAAATTCTCGATGACGAGGTGCGGAAAGAGCTCTGTCCCGACAAGCTCACGTCGGATCAATGGTTCCAGGTGATGGGGACCGCCCACGAGGTTGGGTTCAGGACGACCGCCACCATCATGTATGGCCATATCGACCGACCTCTCAACTGGGGCCGACACCTCTCGCGGATCCGGGCTCTGCAGGAGAAGACGGGCGGGTTTACCGAGTTTGTGCCTCTGCCGTTTGTCCATATGGAAGCTCCTATCTATCTCAAGGGCAAAGCTCGTAAAGGACCGACGTTTCGAGAGTCACTGCTCATGCACGCGGTGGCACGGCTGGCGCTTCATCCGGTCATACCCAATATTCAGGCCTCGTGGGTAAAGATGGGACCACGCGGTGTCGCGGCATGTCTCAATGCCGGTGTCAACGACCTTGGGGGCACGCTGATGAACGAGAGCATTACGCGTGCGGCCGGCGCATCGTTTGGTCAGGAGCTCCCCCCGGAGGAGATGGAAGCGCTGATCACCAATCTCGACCGCGTGCCCCGACAGCGTTCAACCGCCTATGGGGAGCCGCCTCCACAACAGGTGCAACGATCGTTTGGCGCCGAGAATATTCAACCGGTTGTCCAGACGCCGGCCGCTCGACACTGATGGTTGGCTACCGGAGCGGTTCCGACACACCGGTGATCTGACCGCCGGCCGGGCCCACGTTCACGCTCATCCCGTGTTCTCAGGTGACTATCGATGAGAGTTTTTTTTGTTGTGGCATTTCTGTTGAGTTCCGCTCTTCCCCTCGTAGCCGCCGACGGTGAGGATTCGTATCAGACCCGGTGTTCGCTGTGTCATGGACCCGACGCGGCGGGGACCGACCGGGCGGCCTCGATTCTGCCGACGCTGTATGCGAGTACGCCGGACCGACTCGGTACCATCATCACTAGAGGCGTTGCCTCAAAAGGGATGCCGGCAGTCGACATTTCTGCCGAAGAGCTCACCCCTCTCATTGACTATCTCAAAGGGCTTGCGGTCTCGGTGTCGCCCGCGGCGCGCGACCCCAGAGCCCCGCGTCCGAGAACCGCATTGGTTGACGTGGTCGGTGTCGGTGAGCTTACTGGGACCGTTCTCAACGAGAGCGGGTTTGACGCGCAGTTTCGCACCGAGGACGGCCAACTCCGCTTGCTGCGAACGGGATCCGACGGCTACCGCGAGCCCGCGCTAGAGCCGCTTGCCGACTGGTCCTCGTATAACGGCAGTGATACCTCCAATCGTCATAGCCCGCTGGCGCAGATTGACCGTGAGTCCGTTGCAAACCTGGCCGCGCAGTGGTTTTTTCCAATCGACGGTATGCCGATGATTGAGGGCACGCCGGTTGTGATCTCTGGGGTCATGTATGTCACGGCCGTCAACCAGGTGTATGCCCTCGACGCCACGACTGGGCGCGAGATCTGGCGCTATTCGCAACCGCGGACGGAAGGTCTGGTGGGTGACCCCGCCATCGGGCTCAACCGGGGAGTGGCAGTGCGGGACAACTTGCTATTCACCGTCACCGATCACGCGCATGTCGTGGCTCTGGAACGTTCGACCGGCGAGCTGGTGTGGGACGTCGAGATGGACGACTACCGTGAGCACTATGGTGCGGTTGCTGCCCCACTGGTCGTCGATGACCTCGTCATGGCCGGTGTCAGCGCAGGAGATACGGGACTGAGAGGATTCTTGGACGCATATGACGCGGTCACGGGGGAGCGAGCGTGGCGATTCTGGACGATTCCGGCACCGGGCGAACCGGGCTCGGAGACCTGGGGCGACCCCGACGTGCTTCGCCGTGGTTGTGGCGCGACCTGGCTGACGGGTAGCTACGACCAGGAACTCGATTTGTTGTACTGGCCGACCGGCAATCCGTGTCCGGATCTCAATGGTGACCTTCGTCCCGGAGACAACCTCTATACAAACTCGGTCGTCGCGCTCCGACCAAAGACCGGTGCGCTCGTGTGGCACTACCAGTTCACGCCGCACGACACCCATGATTGGGACGCGCAGGAACCGTTGCTCTTGATCGATGAAGAGTTTCGGGGACGGCCGCGGAAGCTCCTGATACAGGGGAACCGCAACGGCTTCTTCTACGTGCTCGACCGTGCGACAGGGGAGTTCTTGCTGGGAGAGCCGTTTGTGACCCAAACCTGGGCCGACGGGATCGACGACACTGGTCGGCCGATTGTGCGGCCGGGGAGTGACCCCACCGAAGCAGGGTCAGACGTCTGCCCGGCTATTCGGGGTGCGACAAATTGGTGGGCGACGAGCTATCACCCGGGAACACAGCTGTTTTACCTCTTGGCGCACGAATCCTGCATGACCTATACAAAGAATGACCGCGGCTGGCAGCGAGGCCGCAGCTGGCTCGGAGGCACGGCCCGCTTGGCGGACGGATCCGTGAATCAAAAGTTCATTCGAGCGATCGACATTCAGACCGGACGTATCGTGTGGAGCTACGCCCAGACCGGGAAAGCGCAGACCTATTCAGGCGTCCTGTCGACAGACGGGGACGTCGTGTTCTTTGGGGAAGATAGCGGCGCGTTTGCCGCACTCGATGCCCATACGGGTGAGCCGTTATGGCACTTCCAGGCCAACCAGGACTGGAAAGCCTCGCCAATGACCTACATGGTCGGCGGCCGACAGTATGTTGCCATCGCGTCCGGACTGGGTTTTTGGGCGTTCGCGCTCCCGGAGTAGACCCGAATATGCTGCGCCGGCAGCTTACGGTCCTGCGACCTCCGGGATGAGACCACAGAAATGCTCGACCAAGATGTCTCGGCGTCGGAGGACGGTCGTGATCTGTTCCCGGCTGAGATATCCCTCGGTGGCCTCAGCCACGGCCCGGACCGAGAGCGCTTCGAGCCGAGCCAAGAGCATTGGGTCGATTCTCCGCAGTCGATACGATTTCATGAGCTCGTGACCGGCCTGAAACGCGCGTGTGAAATCGACCATGTGGAGCTTCCAGTCACGTGTATACAGCAGGTTCCCGCCATGGCGGTCCGTGTCGTGCACTAACTCGGCAAAGATCCACATTCGATCCACTTGGGCACCCCACGCGTCCAGGTCCACCGGCCAGCGCCGTTCGGCGAGCCGGGTCTGCTCGTCGTAGATGATGTCGTCGATCCACCAGACCATCGCCCCCGCTGTGCCGCGCCAGGTTCGCTCCACCGTCACCGTCACCG
>CAUZIB010000004.1:0-106181 GCA_963579735.1 Vicinamibacteria bacterium
CAACGGTTGATTATCGCGTCCAAAGTGTTGTCAAGTTGAGCGGATACACCATGTCTATACAGCCTATGTTTCGAGGAGTCGTCTGGTCCCTCGTGTTGGTCGCCGTGCTTGCGACCGGCACACTGTCGTTCCCCCGCGCCGCATCCCAGACCGCCGACCCGTCGGCGTCGTCGACCGATGACCAGACCACGACCGACGGCACCGCGGCTGACGCGTCCGCGACCGACGGCGAGCAACCCGCCGAGGTCCCGCTCCCGGTGTTTCGGTCGGGGATCAACTTTATCCGGGTCGATACGACCGTGACCGACGATGACGGCAACCACGTGATGGATCTTCAGCCGTCGGACTTCGAGATTTATGAGGATGACGAGCTCCAGGAGATCGAAACATTCGAGGTGATCACGATCGACCCGCTCGAGGACCCGAACGCGAGGCTCGAGCGGACCGTGAGGAACCGCAATGATGTCGAGCGCGAGGCCTCCCGGCCGGACGTCCGCGTGTTTGTGATCTTCTTTGACGACTATCACGTGCGGTTTGGGAATGGACGGCGCGTCGCAATCAAACTGACGGAGTTTCTGAGCCAAAACTTGCTGCCGACCGACCTCGTCGGGTTGATGTTTCCCCTGACGCCGCTGGTCGACCTGAACCTCACCCGCGACCACGATCTCATCCTCGAGCAGATCAACAGCTGGTATGGCCGCAAATACGAGTACACGCCGCGCAACTTGTTTGAAGAGAGATACGCGAATTTCCCTACGGAGACGGTCGAGCTCCTCCGGAACGACATCTCGATGTCGGCGCTCCGAGGGCTGATGATCTATCTCGGGGGGATCCGAGAGGCGCGGAAGAGTGTTCTTCTCGTGGGTGAGGGGTTTTCGAACTATTTGCCGCCTCAACTCCGAAGCTCGAACGCGTTGAACAACCCCGACTCGTATGAGAATCCCTCGGTAGGTGACCCGTTTGCGGCCGAGAATCGGATGGAAGAGAGACACGAATTCTTTAGCAACGCAGGATTGCAAATGGACCTTCGCCGACTGTTTCAGACCGCGAACCGGTTCAATACTTCCATCTATCCGCTCGACCCCCGCGGGTTGGCCACCGGAGAGTTCGATGTCAGCCAACCGAATGTTTCGACCCGCACCAGCCTCCGGGCGTTGCGTAGTACGCAGGACACTCTTCGGACCCTTGCCGAACAGACGGACGGACGCGCCCTCGTCAACATAAACAACATCGACGAGGGTCTTGGTCAGATGCTGCAGGACTCTAGTGCGTATTACCTCATCGGATATACGTCGAGCGGGTCACCCACCGACGGCGAATTTCATGAAATCGACGTGCGTGTCACCCGCGACGATATGAATGTGCGGCACCGGCGCGGGTATTGGGCGGCCAGCGAACGTGACGTCGAGCGGGTGCTCAGAGGACCCGAGGCCGATGTCCCTCCCAAAGCGGTCGACGTCGCGTTGGGTTCTCTCGCCGCACCGCGTCGGGGGCGACTGGTGTCGACCTGGATCGGCACCTCGCGCGGAGAGAACGGTAAGACTCAGGTGACATTCGCGTGGGAGCCGACGGCTGGGCGGTCGTCCCGTCAGCAAGGGGCAGAGCGGGTGCTGGTGACGGCGATGGGCGACGCCGGTGGCGCGTTCTATCGGGGGCGCGTGCCTGAGCGCGCCGCGGCGGCGGGGCGAGGCGTGGGACGACGCGGTTCTCCGGGGCTCACGACGCGTGTGGTCGAGTTCGCCACGTTCGACGCTGACCCTGGCCTCATGCATTTCACTCTCGCGGTCGAGGGGAGTGGGGGTGAGGTACTCGACCGCGACCGGGACGAAATCGAGATACCGGACTTCACCGGTCCAGACTTGGTGTTCAGCACACCGGCATTCGTGCGGGCGCGCAACAATCTCGAGTGGCAAGAGCTTGTCGACAAATGGGATGCCGCGCCGACCCCAGCGCGGGATTTCCGCCGGACCGAACGGCTGCTGGTTCGATTCGATATGTATGCGCCCGGGACGGTCGCGCCCGAGCTCGAAGCGTGGCTTCTCAACCGTCGCGGTGACCGTATGTATCCGTTCTCGGTCCAGCCGGCGGCTGACGGTCATCCAAATCAAATCGACGTTCAACTCGCGTCGCTCGCCCCCGGCGAGTATGTGATCGAGCTGACGGCTGCGACCTCACGCGACGACCGTACAGAGCTTGTCGCCTTCCGCCTGGGGTCCTAACACCAGCATTCACCGGTGTTGAGGGCATCAACGTGTGCGCGACGACCGGGCGACGTGTGCGCAACCGGTTCCGTCGTCTCTCAACGCCCGCGGCGAAGGTAGCCGGTGTCGCCAAACTCGGCGCTACATCCCGTCAACCCGCTTGAACTCTGGCGGGAGTCCCCGATCTCATCACCGGAGACCGCCCTCGCCGGGCGAGAGTGGCGGCCTCCTTCTATAATTGTCTCCGGGTTCTGCAGAGTGACGGGGCGTGACCCGACGAGGGCGCGGTCGCCCCGACTGGAAAACGGCGATGAGGACGTGTCCCACGGTCTGGCGGGATGAATCGAGGACTGGGAACGGGACGGTGGTCCTACCCGGGCCTCTGAGTGGGAAGGATGCTCGAGATCCCGAACGCGGACATCTGGAAGAGGTTATGAAGACGATTCGAGTCATTATCGCTAAGCCAGGTCTCGACGGTCACGACCGAGGTGCCAAGGTGATTGCCCGGGCCTTGCGCGACGCCGGCATGGAAGTCATCTACACCGGGCTTCGCCAAACCCCAGAGCGGATCGTGGAGGCGGCTCTGCAGGAAGACGCCGACGTCATCGGGGTCTCTATTTTGTCCGGGGCCCACAATCATATTTGTCCGCGCCTGGTCGAGTTGTTAAAGGCCCAGGGGCTCGATGACGTGCTCGTCGTCATCGGCGGGATCATCCCGGACGCCGATCTTCCCGCGCTACGCGCCTTGGGTATCGAGGGCGTGTTTCAGCCCGGAACACCGATGAGCGCCATCATTGAGTTCATCCGCGGACACGTTCGCGGCGCAACCTCCACCGAGACAGACACCCCTTCTACCCATGCGTGAGCTGGCAAAAGTATTCGAGCACGGTACGGTTGACCCGAAGTGGTACGCCTATTGGGAAGAGCTAGGAGCGTTTCGGGCGGACCCATCGTCGGGTCGCCCCGCGTTCAGCATGGTGCTCCCCCCTCCTAATGTGACCGGTTGGCTTCACATCGGGCATGCCCTCAACCAGACACTTCCCGATGTTGTCGCACGCTGGAAGCGGATGCACGGTCATGATGTGCTCTGGCTCCCGGGAACGGACCACGCGGGGATCGCGACCCAAAACGTGGTCGAGCGTCAGCTTCGGGACGAGCAGACGACCCGCCATGACCTCGGACGCGAAGCATTCGAGGCGCGTGTGTGGTCGTGGGTCGAGCAGAGTCACGCGACGATCACCAGTCAGATGCGGAAGCTGGGTTCGTCGGTGGACTGGTCGCGAGAGCGGTTCACGCTGGACGAGAGCTTGTCTCGCGCCGTCCGTCGCGTGTTTGTTACCCTCCATCGAGAGGGTCTCATTTATCGCGGCACCTATTTGGTCAGCTGGTGCCCGCGATGCCGAACGGCGCTCTCCGACCTGGAAGTTGATCACAAGGAGACAAACGGAAAGCTCTATCGCATTCGGTATCCGTATGTCGATGATGGCCAGAACATAGCGGGCGTAAGCGACCGAGAAGGTGACTGGATCACCGTGGCTACGACCCGACCCGAGACGATGCTTGGCGATACCGCGATCGCGGTGCACCCGGATGATGAACGATATCACCAGGTTCGGGGTCGGGCTGTGCAACTCCCGATTCTCGGTCGCGCGCTACCCATTGTGGAGGATGCGTTCGTCGATCCTCAGTTTGGGACCGGCGCGGTCAAGGTGACTCCGGCTCACGACCCTAACGACTTTGAGATGGGGCGACGTCACGGACTGGAACAGATCTCCGTGATCGACGAAGACGGCAAGATGACGGAGGCGGCCGGTCCCTTTGCCGGCCTGGACCGCTTTGCCGCCCGTGATGCTTTGGTGGCGCAGCTCGATGAGGACGGCGTCCTCGAGGGTGTCGACGAGCACGTGCATGCTGTCGGGCACTGCCAACGATGTGGCACCGTCGTGGAACCGCTCCTGTCCACCCAATGGTTCGTCAAGATTGAGCCCTTGGCCAAAGCGGCACTCGCTGTCGTCGAGGACGGGCGGACCCGGTTTTTTCCGGACAACTGGACGCGGATCTACAACGAGTGGATGACCAACATCCACGACTGGTGTATCTCGCGTCAGCTCTGGTGGGGTCATCGTATTCCGGCCTGGTATTGCGACGACTGCGGTCAGGTGATTGTCGCCGAGGAGGATCCGGCCGCGTGCAGCTGTGGTGGCACGCTGCGGCAAGACACCGACGTGCTGGATACCTGGTTTAGCTCTGGACTGTGGCCGTTTAGCACGCTGGGGTGGCCTGATAAGACGGATGATCTGGCTCGGTATTACCCAACGACCCTCCTCATTACCGCCCACGACATCATCTTCTTTTGGGTCGCGCGCATGATGATGCTCGGAGTGAAATTTGCGGGCGATGTCCCGTTCCAGCAGGTCTACATCACCTCACTGGTCAGGGACGAGCACGGCCAGAAGATGAGCAAGTCCAAAGGGAATGTCGTGGACCCACTCGAGCTCATCGAGGAGATCGGGGCCGATGCCTTCCGTTTTACGCTGGCCGCTCTGGCTTCTCCAGGGATGGACATCTCGTTGTCGGAAGGGCGACTGCGCGGGTATCGGCAATTTGTCAACAAGATCTGGAACGTGTCCCGCTTTGTGCTGATGAATCTGCCGGAGGACCTAGAGACACGGCCGGAGGTGCCGACTCGGGACCGCTTGGACGTGGTGCATCGATGGATGCTGCATCGGATGAATCTGCTGACGGAGGAGGTCGAAGCGGCGCTGGGGGAGTTCCGGTTCGATGTGGCGGCGGATCGTTTGTATCACGTCTTCTGGCACGAATACGCGGACTGGTATATCGAGCTGGTCAAACCTCACATGCAAGCTGAGGACGACCGGCGCGCCAGTGCGATCGCGGTGCTGCTGGAGCTGCACGACCGGATGCTGAGGTTGTTGCATCCGTTCATGCCGTTTGTGACAGAAGAGATCTGGCAGGCGTTGCCACAGCGCCCCCTGGACGGGCAGGTGTCCGGCGCGGACTCCGCGGCGCGGACGATCACGCTTGCCGCGTTCCCCACGACCGAGTCGTCATGGCGAGACGACGAAGCGGCCGCGGGGGTGACGCTTCTGCAAGAAGTCGTCACCACGATTCGGACGGTCCGCTCAGAATGGGGGGTTCCCCAGTCCCGGCGGGTCCAGGCCGTCATCGAGGGCATCCCGCGAGAAGAGCACGCGGCGCTCGCGGACAACGCGTCGCAGGTCGAGCGTTTGGCCGGGCTCGAAGGGCTGGAGTTTGCCGAGCACGTGCCCCGCGACCCGGATACCGTGCGCCGCGTGGTGCGTACGTTCCAGGTGCACATCCCGCTCGCGGGTATCGTCGACCGCGAAGAGGAAACCCGTCGGGTTACGAAGCAGCTCGAGAAACTTGTCAAGCAGCGGCGTGGGCTTCAGACGCAGCTTGGCAATCCAGCATTCGTGGAACGGGCCGACCCCGCGGTGGTGACGGATGCGCGTGAACGGGAAGTCGAGATTGGTCAACGCCAACAAAAGCTCGAGCAGATGCTTGAGGAGCTTGGGGCGTGAGCGTCGAACCCTTGGGGCCGTTGGACCCGTCGCTGTATCGAGAAATCGTGCGCCGCGCCCTGGCCGAGGATCTACGATCGGGGGATATCACGACGGACGCCACGGTCGAGAAGGACGACCACGCCGCCGGTGAGATCGTCGCCGGCGAGCCATGCACGCTCGCGGGTCTCGATGTGGCCATTGAAGCGTTCTCGCAGCTTGACCCCCGGGTTGATGTGACGCGTCATCGGTCGGACGGTGACATCTGCGCGACCGGGGATGTCGTGGTCAGGGTGGCGGGATTCGCCCGTGCGTTGTTGACCGCGGAGCGGACCGCGCTCAATTTTCTTCAGCGAATGTCCGGCACCGCGACCCTGACGCGTCGTTTTGTCGACGCCGCTGACGGCCGGACTGTGATCTTGGACACGCGAAAAACTACCCCGACGTTGCGGGTGCTGGAAAAGTATGCCGTCCGCGCCGGGGGAGGCGTCAACCACCGGATGTCGCTTGACGATGGTATCTTGATCAAAGACAACCATATTCGCTTTACCGGGTCGATTCGGCGGGCGGTCGAACTTGTTCGGCGGGCCGGTCACGAGATGCCACTCGTGGTCGAAGCGCAGAGCCTCGACGAGGTCTCTGAGGCCGTCGACAATGACGTCGACATTGTCCTTGTCGATAATCTCGACGTCGAAGAGGTCGGTCAGGCCGTGGCGGTGGCCCGAGGTCGCGCAAAGGTTGAGGTGTCGGGCGGGGTCACTCTCGACCGCATCGACGGCATCGCGGCGATGCGTCCGGAGTATGTCTCCGTGGGCGCGCTCACGCATTCTGCGCCGGCGGTCGATTTCAGCTTTGACCTGCGCGCGGGATGAGCTCGCCGCTCCCTTCCGACGTAACGGCCGCGCTTGCACAACCGGGCGTCCGCGCACGGCTCGACGGTCTGGCGGGTCAATTGATCTATCAGGCAACGTTGACCTCGACCAGCGATCTCTGCTTGACGCTGGCCAAGCAAGGGGCGCCGGATGGCACGACGGTGCTGGCGTCGGGGCAAACGACCGGACGGGGGCGACACGGCCGGCGGTGGTTTTCACCGGTCGGTCATGGGCTGTATGCCTCTATCCTTCTTCGAGACGCCGTATCGCCGGCCCTCACGCTGCTGGCCGGCGTCGCCGTCGTGGAGGGCGTCCAGGCGGTCACCGGTCTTGGCCTCGAGCTGGAGTGGCCAAACGACGTCGTGCTGAACGGTTCTCCCCGCGGTCGTTCAGGACGTCGACCAAAGGTGGCGGGCGTACTGTGCGAAGCGTATGGCCAGCTCCAGGCGTCGACCGCTCTCGAGTCTCGGGGGGTGGTCGTCGGTATCGGTATCAATCTGGCAGCCGTAGAATATCCGCCAGACATCGCCGACCGTGCCGTCTCGCTCGAGTCGGCCCTGGGCCGGTCGGTCGACCGGGGCCGTCTTCTGGTCGAGACGTTGGCAGCGCTCGCTCGCTGGCGCACTGTCTGGGCGAAGGACGGTGTGGAACCCGTTCTGGCTCGCTGGCGCGTCCTGTCGCCCTCGAGTCGAGACGTGGTCGTGCGCTGGGATACGCTCGCTGGGCCCTGCTCTGGTGTGACCGCCGGTATAGATCGTGACGGCGCCTTGCTCGTGGACACCGGTGGTCGGACCGAACGAATCATCGGAGGTACACTGGAGTGGCTACCGAACTGAGAGTTTGCGCACGATGCTCCTAGCCGTTGACATCGGAAATAGCCATATCGTTCTGGGGATCTTTGCGGACGAAACCCTCATCGCGAATTGGCGACTCACGACCCGTGCGGACCGGACGGCGGACGAGCTGTGGGTATTGGTCAGCCACTTGTTCGACGACTCCCATATCGACATTCGGCAGATTGGTGGCGTCGCGCTCTCATCGGTTGTACCGCCGCTGACCGACACTGTCGCCGAGATGGTCCAGCGGGGTCTGGGCCATGACACCTTGCGCGTCGATACGTCGAACGCAGGGATTGCGATTCACTACGAGAATCCGGCCGAGGTCGGCGCCGATCGGCTCGTGAATGCCGTGGCCGCCCACAGCCGCTACGGCCGGCCAGGGCGCCCCGTCATCGTGGTCGACTTTGGGACCGCGACCACGTTTGACGCGATTTCGAGCGCCGGAGAGTATCTCGGAGGCGCGATCTGTCCCGGGGTCGAGATTTCGGCCGACGCGCTCTTCCAGCGGGCTGCACGTTTGCCGCGAGTCGAGGTCCGCAAGCCGCCGCGATTGATTGGACGGACGACGGTGGAGTCAATGCAGGCTGGACTGTTCTACGGCTATCTGGCGATGCTCGAAGGTATCGTCGAGCGTATGCGGACAGAGCTGTCGAGCGAGGAGCGGGCCGTCTGTATCGCAACCGGGGGACTGGCGACCTCGGTCACCGCTGAGACCTCGGTCATTGACCACGTTGATGCCGATCTGACGCTGACCGGATTGCGGTTGGTGTGGGCGCGCAATCAGTCTGATTCGCCGCGGACCATTGATGACGAGTGATGACCAGTGATATCGACCAGGGCGGCTACTGCCGGGACATCGAATCGTATTTGTGCCGCCGGAATGAGGGGCATCTCATTCGGATCGTGGGGCCGGCGTTCGGGCTCGTCTGCGACTGGGCTGAGCGCGGGATTCCGCTCAAAGTCGTGTACTCGGCCATCGACCGAGTATCAGAGCGGCGCGCCGCCAAGGGGGGACGGCGTCGTCCGACCCGAATCGAATTCTGCGAGCGCGAGGTGCTGGATCGGTTCGATGAGTGGCGGCGTGTGGTCGGCGTCCGGCCGGCCGCGGATACAGAGAGCACGCGCGTCCGGCCACGGCGGTCGCTCACGACCCATGTGTCAGACGTCATCGAACGTCTGACGACATGGGCCGACCGGGACGACGTCCCCTCTGGCCTGACGACTGCGTTGACCCATACGTTGGATGAGCTTGGTGTGATTCTCGGCCGGGCCGGTGCGGCGAGGGGCTTTGCCCGGGAGCAGCTCATCGCCAGCCTGGCTGAGATTCAACAGGGTCTCGTCGCCGCCTTGCGAGACGCGACGGACGCGCCACTCTACAAGCGGCTCCGGATGGAAGCGACGCGAGACCTCGAGCCGTTTCGTGCGCGGATGCCCTCGCCGGCCTTCAAGGAGTCCGTCGAGGCCGCGACGCTCCGGCTGTTTTGCGAGCATCTGAAGTTACCTCGGATCACATGTGACTGAGGTCAGGCCGCGTCCGGTGTTGGCTGCTACCCTCGACGTTCACGTCGAGCGAGCAGTGGCTGGTGGCGTGATGCTCGCGCGTCACGAGGGGCGTGTCGTCCTTGTCACCGGTGCCATCCCTGGTGAACGCGTCCGGGTCCGAGTGGACCGTGAGCGACGCGATGTCATACACGCCACCACGGTCGAGGTGCTCGAGCCCGACGCGGATCGACGTCCGTCGGTTGGCGATCCGTTGTGCGGCGGACAGGCGTATCGCCATATCGCGTATCCGCGCCAGTGCCGACTCAAGGCAGAGGTGATTCGTGACGCGCTCACTCGGATCGGCAAGCTCCATTTTTCCAGCGAGATCCCAGTGGCTCCGTCTGAGGAGCGCGGGTATCGGCTCAGAGCCAGGCTCCATCTGCACCCAGCCGCGAGGGGGCTCGGGTTCCTGAGAGAGCGGTCGCACCATGTGTGCAACTCGGCGGAGACAGGGCAGCTGTCCGCGGCGACCGACGCTGTGGTCGCCGAGCTGGGACGCCGAATTGCGGCCCGCGCGGTCCGGTCAGGGACCGAGGCGCGTCGTATCGAACATATCGAGCTCGCCGAGAATATCGCGGCGACCGAGCGTGTCGTGCACTACCAGTTACGCCGGGCGGTGCCCCGAGCAACGCTCGAGGGGTGGACACCGGAGACGGGCGTGACGGGCGTGACGGTCCGTGTCGGTGACGAATCTCGCCTTCGTGTCGTGCGGGGCATACCCACCGTATCGGACCCGGTGGCCGTCGTGACCGGGGATATCGCGGCCCCCGGCTCTCTCGCGCGCCGCGCGCCGTCATTCTTTCAAGCGAATCGGTATCTCCTGCCTACCCTGGTGGAGGGGGTGCGACGACGTGTGCCCAGCGGCCCGGTCCTGGACCTCTACGCCGGTGTGGGGCTTTTCTCGATCGCGCTCGCCGGCGCCGCCCATGAGTCGACCATTGCCGTTGAACGGGACCCGGATGCGGCGCGAGACTTGCGACGAAACATCGAGGCGTGCGGCCACGCGATTCGAGCGGAGGTGTGCAGCGTCGAGGATTACCTGGCGTCGGCACCGTCGCCACTCGCCGAGACCGTCATCGTCGACCCGCCCCGGAGCGGTCTGTCGCGGGCCGCGCTGGATACGCTTGTGCGCCGCCGCGTCCACCGGGTCGTCTATGTCTCGTGCGATGCGGCGACGTTTGCCCGTGACCTCGGTCGGTTTCGGGACCACGGGTATGCGGTTGACAACGTTGCGGCGTTTGATCTGTTTCCCAACACCGCTCACGTGGAGATGGTGGCCACGCTCGTCGGTCCCGGGGTCACATCCGGGTCGGCACCTCGCATCCCATGAGGTCGAGGGCTCGCGTCAACTGACGGCGAAAAAATGAGACCCCCGCCGCCCGCCAGATGCGTATGTCAGCGTCTGGCTCGCTCAGGACGGGATACCGGTGGTAGAACGCGTTGAACATCTGCGCGAGCCCAAACGCATACTTGGCAAGCGACGAGAGCTCCAACGTCCGGACCGCCTGTTCGGCGACCTCGTCGAGCCGCCAGGCTTCGAGTACGAGCCCCCAAAGATCGGTAGCGTCGGGGTCATCGAGATATGTTGCGGGGAGCCGGTGCACCCGCCCGGGCAGGTCGCGTGCGTCGACGTTGTCCTTGGCCTTCAGCTTTTGAAGGATGTTGTTGGCCCGCACCGCGGCATACTGAAGATAGGGCCCACTCTCGCCGTCGAAGCTCAAGGCTTCGTCGATATCGAACGCGATGACCTTGCCGCGCGAATACTTGATCATGAAATAGCGGACCGCAGCAACTGCGATCATCGACGCCGTTCGGTCTACCTCTGCTGATGCGAGCTCGGTATTCCGCGTACGTACTTCGCCGGCGGCCGACGCGATCAGTCTGTCGATGAGATCGTCGGCTTTGACTCCCAGTCCCTTCCGTCCTGACACCTCGACGAACGGTTTTCCTGCGGTGTCCGCGGCGTCGTACCCGAGCGTTTGAGCTGTCGCGTGTGACAAAGCGACCATCTCGTAGGAGAAGTGGATGGACCGGTCTGCTTCGTCGGGATGCCCCAACGCTGTGAGGGCTTGCTTGAGCAGCTGCTGGAGATACGCTTGCCGCGTGTCGATCACGTTATACACGGCCGTGGCGTGACCGAACGCAGGTGGCGACGAGGGGTTGGGGTCTTCCGGCGATCTCGGTGGTGGGGTGGACGACGTCGACCACAGCGAGCGTCCCGAGCGTTGAGATTCCAGCGGTCGGAAAGCAAAGCTCCTATCGAGCAAGCCAAACTTCCAGAGCTGATAGGCGATGTCCTTGCCTACATACGTCACCGTTCCGTCTGAGCGCACGATGACCTTTGCTCGTGTCTCATCGCCGGCGTTGTTGGTGTCGTCCGACTGCCCGTCATCGATGGTCATCACCCAGCAGCCGGCTTGGGGTCCAGTGTCTTGCAGGAAGATGGCCTTGGCGTCTTTGAGGATCTCGAAGGCTCGGGACCAAAAATCGAGCCGCAGAATGTCGCCCTCCCAACTCAAGAGGTCGTATTCCACGTTGAGGCGATCCATGGTTTTCAGGTGGCAGGTCACGATCTGTTCGGCGATGAACGTGGCCATGCTGGCGGCGGGATCGGTCCCGTGCTCGAGATCTCGAAGGGTCTGCTTTCGGGCTTCGAGTCGGGCGGGGTCGCCCGTATACCACTCGGTCACTTGCGCGTAGAGATCCCAGCAATAAAAGTCGAACCGGGTCGTGTCGGCCACCTGACGCACGTCGGCGAGGGTCTTCGACCGGAGCTGTTGAAACCCGACGACGACATCCGCTACCTGCACACCGGTATCGTCGATGTAGTTCTGGACCTCGACCGGCGCTCCCCGAAAACGGAGGAGGCGGACCAAGGTGTCACCGAGCGCCGCGTTGCGAAGATGACCAATGTGAGCGGCCTTGTTTGGGTTGATAGCTGTGTGCTCGACGACGGTCTTGTCTCGTGGGTCCAGCGTGCCGTGTTCCGACGCGTGTGCGTCTCCGTCGACGACGCGTCGCACCGTGTAGGCCCGGTCCAGAAAGACATTGACGTAGCCGTTGGGGGCCGCCTCAGCGCGTGCCACCCCATCGATCGGTCCGAGCGCGGCCGCGATCTCTTGGCCAATCAGCCGCGGAGCCTTGCGAAGGGTCCGGGCAAGCTCGAAGGCTACTGTGATGGCGAGGTCTCCCAGTGGACGATTCGGCGGGTATTGGATCGTGACGGGCGGCAGGGTGTCTCCGCTCAGTCCGTAGAGCTCGGTGAGGACCGCTTGTACGCGGTCACGCAGTGCATCGTGCAAGAGAAGAATCATGTGAGTGTGTCGGCGCTCGTCCGCTCGCGATCGCTCGCCAGCTCGACGCCACGCGCATAGTCGGTCGGTGTGTTCACGTTGAAGAAGAGCGTGTGATCCGGGTTGAACGCTGCGATCTCAGGCTCGGTCACGACGCGGATCTGGATGTCAGCCAAGAACTCTGTGACCGCGAGCTGACCGGTGTCGAGGCGTCGCCTGATCGCAGCGAGGCATGTGCGGCGATACACTCCGCACAAAGGTTGATAGCGAGTTCCCAGGCGCGGAATGACCGCGTCGACTCCGTCCGTCAGGCCGAGTAGGTGCTTGAGAAACGGAGCGGTGAGAAACGGCATGTCCCCCGCGACGACCAGCGCGTGGGCCGTCTGGGCCTTGACCAATGCCGTCAGGATGCCGCCCAGCGGACCAAGACCGGGGCGTTCATCGACCCAAACGGGGGCACCCAGATCCTGAAAACTCTCGACGTCTGGTGGAGAGGCGGCGACGATCGCGACGTGGTCGACCACCGACCGCAACGTCGTCAATTGGCGGTCGATGATTCGCTGGTGCCCCAGGGACAACAACGGTTTCACGGCGCCACCAAGACGTCGCCCGGCGCCGCCGGCAAGAATCACTGCCACACACATTGCATCGAAGACATCGAGGGTGAGAATCCAGCTAATGCCCCAGGTCAGCGATGCCTTACATAAGTTCCGGGCGGGGCATCCCGTCTGGCGGCGTTGCTTGTCGGTGGGTCACTCTGGTTCTACAGTAGTCCAATCAACCGCATCGCTCAGGACTGGTACACACGTTCGCCGCGCGGCGCGAGGCAGGTGTTTCGACGGCCAGAAGGACACAGTTGGCTCAACGGAGCCCTACCTTACCAGATCGGAATGTGGACCCGCCCGCCGTCTGCTCCGTTGACAGGCCGCAGTGCCTCAGCTACGGTTGGTTTTGACGTCGATTCTGGGGGGAGTCCCGGAACACGTTCACTCAGAGTGCACTGACAAGAATGTCGCGACGCTTTGCTCGCCTTCGACTCGGGTTGGCACTTGGCTGCGTTGTTGCGCCGCTTTTCAGCGGGCTGCTCGGCGCTCGCCAAGACGAGAGTCTGCCCTCTGGCCGGCGTTCCGCCCCGCTTGTCTACGTGGCCGAGGTGGAAGCGCTGATTCACCCGGTGACCGCGCAGTTTATCGCCCAGACGATCGACACGGCGGATGCCGCCGACGCGTCTCTGGTCGTTCTCGTGCTGCGCACGCCCGGAGGGCTGGTGGACTCCACCCGCACCATCAATACCAGCATCATCGAATCGGAGACACCGGTCGTCGTGTATGTCGGTCCCAGTGGGACCCGGGCCGCCTCGGCGGGCTTTCTGATTACGATTGCCGCCGACATCGCCGCGATGGCGCCGGGTACCCACATCGGGGCAGCGCACCCGGTGTCTGGCACTGGCGAGGCCATGGACGACACGATGGCCGAGAAAGCGGCCTCGGATGTGGCTGCCTATGCGCGTTCGTTGGCGGGCCAACGAGGGCGTAACGTCGAACTCGCGGAGAACGCGGTGCTGGAGAGCCAGTCGTTCACCGAAACCGAGGCGCTCAGCGCTGAGCCTCCGTTGATTGATCTCGTGGCTGACGATGTCGATGATTTACTGGCGCAGCTCGATGGTCGATCGGTCACACGGTGGGACGGAGCGGTCACGGTGCTTGAAACCACCGGGGCAACTGTGGAGTCGGTCGAGTTCAGTTGGCGGCAGCAACTGCTCAGTGCGATCGCGCACCCCCAAGTGTCGGTGCTGCTTTTTAGTTTGGGCACGCTTGGCTTGACGATCGAGCTGTGGAATCCTGGCGGGATCGTGCCGGGTATCGTCGGCGGTCTTTGCCTACTGCTTGCGTTCTTTGCGTTCCAGATCCTGCCCATCAACTATGTCGGATTGCTGCTCATTGTATTTGGCCTGCTCCTCTTGATGGCCGAGATGATGACCGCGACCTATGGTGTGCTCGCGGTGGGCGGCATTGTCGCCATGATGTTTGGGGCGGTCATGCTTGTCGATTCACCCGCGCCCGAGTTGCAGCTTGGCTGGCCGTTCATCATCTCATCCATGCTCGCGCTTGCAATGATTACCGGCGGACTGGTCCGTCTCGCCGTTCGGTCATCCCGGGTACGGCCCGTGAGCGGGGACGCTGGAATGGTAGGGACGTTGGGTCACGCGATGACCCCGATTGCGGCTGGTGGGACGGGCCCCGTGTCCACCCACGGTGAAATCTGGACGGCGACCTCGGACGAAGAGTTCAAGAAGGGTGATTCCGTCCAGGTGGCCGCGGTGTGCGGCCTACAGCTTGTCGTTCGCCGCGCGCCGGCCAGCGGACTGATACAGTCTACTCACTCGTCTGGAGGTTCTCGTTCATGACCCTGAATCCACTGCTCATCTTTGCGTTCATTGTCGGTCTCTATCTCGTCAACTCGATCAAGATCCTGAACGAATACGAACGAGGGGTGATTTTTCGGCTTGGCAAGCTCTACCCGAGACCGAAAGGACCAGGGGTCATTCTTGTCTTTGCACCGATTGACCGGCTGGTCCGCGTCGGTCTGAGAACCGTCGTCATGGATGTCCCCCCCCAGGACGTAATCACCAAGGACAACGTGTCCGTCAAGGTGAATGCGGTCGTGTACTTCCGGGTGATGGACCCCCAGCGGGCGATCGTCGAGGTTGAAAACTTTCACTACGCCACCTCCCAGTTGGCCCAAACGACGCTGCGGAGCATACTGGGACAGGTCGAGCTGGACGGACTCCTGTCCGAGAGAGAGAACCTCAACCAGGAGCTACAGCAAATTCTTGATACACAGACTGACCCGTGGGGCGTCAAGGTGTCAGCGGTCGAGGTCAAGCATGTCGATCTCCCACCGGATATGCAGCGCGCGATGGCGCGTCAGGCCGAGGCGGAGCGTGACAAGCGTGCTAGGATCATTCACGCTGAAGGCGAGTTCCTGGCGTCCAAGAAACTCGCGGAAGCGGCCGGCGTGATCGCGCAGGAGCCGTTGGCAGTAACTCTGCGCTATCTGCAAACCGCCACCGAGATCGCTGGTGAGAAGAACTCGACCTTGGTATTTCCACTGCCTATTGATCTTATGAGCGGCCTCGTGAAGCAGCTTGGCGGCGGGTCAAGCGAGTCTTCGTAGCCCCGCGTATAGGTCGCAATTTTCAGACTAGTCCCTGAATGGCCTCAAGAGCCGCCAGCGACACACCTCAACGCGGTAAGCAGATTGTCTTCCTGTTCATGGCAGCGACCGTGGTGTCGGTCGTCGTTTTTCTCTGCGGAGTCTTGGTCGGCCGCGGAACGCCGGCGGCCGACCAGTCGAGTGGGCCGACAGACGGGTTCTCGATCTATAAGCTGCCACCCGCCACGTTGACGACGCCGAGTACGAACCCCTCCGCGGGCGCGGCGGTTAGCGACGATTTGACCTACCCGCAACGCTTGCTCGGTACGTTGTCCACCGCGAACACCACGGGCGCGGGCGAGAAGGCAGAGGGGGCGTTGGCCGCGCGGAGTCCGTCGCCGAGTGTCGCTGACGAGGTTGGCTCTGGTCCCGACATCGATCCGGACTTTGGCGTCGGTGTCGCGCTCGACCCAGATTCCGACATCGATTCCTCGGCTGGGGCCGGCACGCTGAACGTCTCCGACAGAGAAAGGCCGGGTCGCGATGCCACGCGGAATCGACGTAGCTCGTCTCTTAGTGAGACCCGTGATACGTCCCGCACCTCGACCAGGGTGACGGAATCCCAGATACCTCGACAGGGATACGCGGTCCAGGTTTCCGCCAGTCGAGGAGCGTCATCCGCCGAGGTGGTCGCTCTTCAGCTTCGCTCCAAGGGATTCCCGGCATTTGTCCTCGACCCATTCCCAGACGACCCGGTCCGGTTTCATCGAGTGCGAGTAGGCCCCTACCACACTCGGGCTGAGGCCGACCGGGCGCGTGAACTGTTGACTACTGGCGAGGGCATGAGTGCCGCCTATATCACCCGCTAGTGGCCTGTAACGGATGAATGGTAGTGCGCGCGAATCTTCGCGACCGTTTCTCTCGATGCCCACGGCTCTGGTGTATGCACTGCTGTCGGGCGTGCTTCTGGTCCTAAGCTTTCCGACCGTTGGCCATCCGGCGCTGTCGTGGGTGGCATTGGTGCCCTTGGTTGTGGCGACGGGCCGTGCCCCGTCGGCGTTTGTGGCGTGGCGACTGGGCCTTGTCACCGGTCTCGTGCATTTCGGCGGGATGATCTACTGGATTCCCGCGGTCATGGTCACGTTCGGGGGGCTTCCGACCGCCGTCGCTTGGCTCGTCCACGCCGTGCTTGTCGGATACTTGGCTTTGTTTCCCTCACTGTTCGCGCTCGCGCTGTGGACGGTCGGCCAGCGACTTGGCGCGCACGCGATGCTATGGACACCGGTCTTCTGGGTCACGAGTGAGCTCGGCCGGCTTCACCTTTTTACCGGATTCCCTTGGGAACTCTTGGGTTACAGTCAGGCAGCGGTGCTTCCAGTGGCTCAGTTGGCTAGCGTCACCGGTGTGCTGGGTCTGTCGGCCTTGGTTGCCCTTGTCAACGGCAGTTTGGCGTTTGCGGCAGTGGCGGTTGGCCGTCGTCGCTGGTTTCCCCTGGCAGTGACGCTCGGGGTCGTAGCCGTCGGCGTGGGCGTTGGCATGGCGCGCCTGGCGGCCAGTGACCTCTTGCGGTCCGGCACGGCAACCCGTGTGGCGGCTGTGCAGGGCAACACCTTGCAGGACGAAAAGTGGGATCCCGAGCTCGCCCAGCGGAATTTGCGTCGATATCTCGACCTCACAGAAATGGCGGCCGACGCCGGGGCGAGCCTGGTGGTGTGGCCAGAGGCATCGACGCCGTTTGTGTTCGAATCGGACCGGCGGGCAGAGCAAATCAGGGCGCTTGCGCGCGAGCGCCAGGTGCACCTTTTGTTCGGGACAACGGATGTGGCGCCGCGGTCGCCGTTGCGTCCCTCAGAGCCTGCTGGGTATTACAACGCTGTCGTCATGCTCGACCGCCAGGGCGAGACGGCGGGTGTCTATCGGAAACAGCATCTGGTGCCGTGGGGCGAGTATGTGCCGCTCAGTGACCTGCTGTTCTTTGTGTCGCCCCTGGTCCAAAACGTCGGTGGCTTTTCCGCCGGAGACCGCGCGACCACGCTTCCGTTTGATGGCGCTGCGGTGGGAACGGCGATTTGTTACGAGATCATCTATCCTGGTCTTGTTCGGGAGCTGGCCGTGGAAGGAAGCCACCTCTTGACGACTGTCACCAATGACGCCTGGTTTGGACGAACGGCGGCGCCGTACCAGCACTTGCAGATGGCCTCGCTCCGAGCGATCGAGCAAGGACGCTTTCTGGTCCGGGCGGCCAATACCGGAATCAGCGCCGTCATCGATCCGTATGGGCGCGTCCTGGACCGGTCGCCACTTTTTGAGGAAGCGCTGATTGTCGCCGACGTCAGGTTGCTTGAGCATGCGACCATCTTTGCCCGGACGGGCGATCTGACGGCGCTCACGTGCGGTTCGTTGTCAGCGCTTCTACTGACGTTTTCCCTGAGACGCCGCCCATGGCGCGTGACGACCCGGAGCGCGGCCCAGATGTCAAAACTCTCGTAGATCTGGAGACCACCACTGTGACGATGGAGCTGGACGAACAGATTCGCCGCTATCAAGACCTCGCCAAGCGGGCGGCCGACTTGCGGAGGTATCTTTGACCTAGAGAGTTCTGCTGCCGAGGTGGCCCGGCTCGAGCATCAAGCGGCGGCCCCTGACTTCTGGAACGACAGCGCCGAAGCTCAACGCGTCATGCAGCGTCGACGTCGGCTGGAGGAGGACCTCGAGCTCTTTCGGTCGCTCAAGCAGCGCAGCGACGATCTTGAGGTCTTGGTCGATTGGGCCGGGCAGGGAGAAAGCGTCGCTGAAGAGTTGAGCGTCGCGCTCGACGGTCTCGCCGCGGAGGTCGAGACCGCTGAGGTCAAGAAGACGCTAGGCGGTGAGCATGACATTTCCAACGCCATCGTGACGATTCATCCCGGCGCCGGAGGGACCGAGTCGCAAGACTGGGCGGACATGTTACTCCGCATGTATCTCCGCTGGGTGGAACGACGCGAGTTCAAGGCTGAGATTATCGACTTTCAGCCCGGCGACGAAGCGGGCCTCAAGGCAGCCACGGTGACGGTCGCTGGTGAATACGCCTACGGTCTTCTGCTCGCCGAGGCGGGCGTGCACCGCCTGGTCCGGATTTCGCCGTTCGACCAGGCTGCGCGACGTCATACCTCTTTTGCGTCGCTGTTTGTGTGGCCGGAACTACCCGATGACGTGCAAGTCGACATTGAGGACAAAGATCTGCGGATCGATACCTATCGCTCGAGTGGGGCCGGTGGTCAGCATGTCAATGTGACGGATTCGGCGGTGCGGATTACGCATCTTCCCACCAACATCGTGGTGTCATGCCAGAACGAGCGGTCGCAGCACCGCAACCGCGACGCGGCGATGAAGGTACTCCGCGCGCGTCTGTATGACCGTCTGCAGGCAGAGCAGCAAGAGCGGCTCGATAAGATTGGGGGCGAGAAGCGGGCGATCGATTTTGGGAGTCAGATTCGCAGCTATGTGCTGCACCCGTATCGCCTCGTCAAAGACCACCGGACGAAACAGGAGGTCGGAGATGTCGACCGGGTGCTCGACGGTGACCTCGATGGGTTCATCAAGAGTTTCCTCATGCACAAAGCGGCGAAAGGGACTGAGCCTTAGAATCGGGCGCCGGGCTCGGTGCCGGCGATAAAGGCCTCTCGGATCGTGGCGCCAGACCATCGAGCGGCCGGTTTTCCGGTCGCTTCATTGACGGTTGCGAAGACGATGTTTGAGGGCGTGTCGAATCCAGGGGGGGGCTCCCGACCTTCGACATACGCGGCCATGTAGTCAAGCCAGATCGGTAGGGCGACCGCGGAGCCTTGCTCGCCGTCGCCGAGTGTCTTCTTTTCGTCGTAGCCGACCCAGACTCCGACCGTGATGTCCGGGTCAAACCCGACAAACCATGCGTCGGTATAGTCATCCATCGTACCGGTCTTGCCGCCCAGCGGCCAGCCCAGGCGAAGGGCACGTCGTCCGGTGCCACGTTGGACCACCCCTTCCATGAGACTCACCATCATGTATGCCGTGTCGGGTCGAATCGCATCTTGGGGGACCGGACGGCCCTCTTCGAGGACGTTGCCGGCCCGGTCGGTAATACGTTCGATCTGATACGGAATCATACGAGTGCCACGGTTTGGGAACGCCGCGTAGGCGCTTGTCACGTCGATGAGATTCGATTCGGCCGAGCCCAACGCCACCGACAGAAACGGTGGGATGTTTGACCTGAAGCCGAGTTGGCGCGCGAAATCAACGACAGTTTGCGGTCCCACGGCGTTCATCAACCACACGGCGGGGACGTTCTTGGACTGTTCGATGGCGCGTCGAAGGGTGATTGGTCCTTCGTATTTATGGTCATAGTTTTCGGGTGAATACGGCTCTTGGTTTGGGCCGACATCGTATGTCGCCCGCTCGTCGGGAACGATGGTTGTCGTCGTGTACCCTTGATCGATCGCCGCCGCGTAGAGCACGCCTTTGAACAACGACCCGAGCTGGCGCTCGGCCTGCGTGGCGCGGTTGAACTTGCTCCGATCAAAGTCGAAGCCGCCCA
This sequence comes from Vicinamibacteria bacterium, assembly GCA_963579735.1. Taxonomy (GTDB): domain Bacteria; phylum Acidobacteriota; class Vicinamibacteria; order Vicinamibacterales; family UBA8438; genus CAUZIB01. The sequence goes on from CAUZIB010000004.1 coordinate 19,998, forward strand.
CCATCGAGAGGATTCGGCCTGTGCGGTTCTCGATCGCAATAAGGGCTGCTTCGGCCAGTGGCTCCTGGTCGAGTTCGGCGGCGACGAGAGGCTCGTCGACGTCGTCGCCATCCGCGTCCACTGTCTCGAGCGTTGTGATCGCGACCTCAATCAGATCGCCGGGTTCCACCAGCTCGTTGGCCGGCGTGCGGCCGATGCCTCGGATGCCGACGACCGCGCCGGATTCCAGGAGACGTTGCCCCCTGGGCACCACTGTCGTCTCGTATGGGCCAAATCGGACATGCATCAACTCTCGGTCAACACTGGTCACGACGGCTGGAACCACGTCCCCCGGATTCATCGCAAAGACCCACCGGCTATGGTCGAATGCGGCCAGGATTTCCTGGCTGTTCCGTGTGTCCTCTGGGTCTTGCGCTTTGGCTTCGGCCAGGACGTTGCGAACCGGCTTGCGGAAGCCTTGGCGTTTGTCGTGAGCACGTAGTCCGTCGGCGACGGCCTTGTTCGCCACGGCTTGCAGTCTGGCATCCAGCGTCGTGTGGACGGTGAGGCCCTGTTCGTAGAGCTTGTCCACGCCGTACTCTTTTTCGAGGTGCTGCCGCACTTCTTCGATGAAATACGGGGCGACGTCATTGCTGCGGACAGTGCGCTCGGCGAGGACAATGGGCTGCGCGATCGCGGCCACTGCTTCCGCGTCGGTGATGTAGCCCTCGGCGGCCATGCGCCCGAGGGCGTAGTCGCGCCTCTGGCGCGCCAAATCGATATTTACGAGCGGGCTTTGCCGCGACGGGGTCTGGATGATGCCCGCGATCGTGGCGGCCTCGCCCAGCTTGAGCTCTATCGCCGGCTTACCGAAATACAGCCGAGATGCCGCTTCAACGCCGTAGGCGCTGTGGCGGGTCGAACCGAGCCACATTTGGTTGGCGTAGAGCGTAAATATTTCTCTCTTTGTGTATCTCTTCTCAATATGGATCGTGTAATACAGTTCGCGCAGCTTTCGCTGCCACGTCTTTTCCTGGCCCAACGTTTCACCGCTCAAGGTCACATTCCGGGCGAGCTGCATGGTCAGCGTACTGGCACCGGCGGCTGTCAGGTCACCCTTACGGATGTTGCTCACCAGGGTGGCGATCGCCCGCGGAATGTTGAATCCGACGTGATTGAAGAAGTCGCCGTCTTCGGCAGAAATGATGGCATGACGGAGCACGTCGGGGATTTCGTCATATCCCACCACAACGCGACGTTGCGTCGCGTACTCGCCGATCAGCTCCCCACCTCGGGCGTGAACGCGGGTAATCGTTTCGGGCGCATAGCTATCGAGCCCCGAGATGGCGGGCAGATCCGTCGAGTATGCGAATAGCACCCCGCCTACGGTGCCGAGAAGCCCCGCGACCGCCAACACGGTGAGCACCGTCGCGCGTCGCACGAGCTGATTCGGGACCCGCGTTTGAGGCGTCCCCGGTCTTGTTTTCGTTCTGGCAGGTGGAACGACGGACGGCGTGGGTGTGTGCAGCATATAAGACGTATCGGACTGGGAAGATTGCCACCCTATTCTAGTGGACTGTCCCACGGAAGAGTTAACTACGTCCCAACATAGGATGCTCCTATCACAATCTGATTTCTTGGATTTCGGACTCGCCATAGAGAGTGCGTTGCACGCAAGGAGCACGCCTGACACTAATGAGAGCAGCGTACCATAGCGTCGTCGTAGTTATATAAATTGACAATAACAAACTCATATTTTATACTTCGTTTCATCGTAGATATTGCCAAACACGTGAACGAGGAACTGCGCTATGAGCAAGATTATTGGAATAGATCTGGGTACGACGAACTCCGTTGTGGCAGTAATTGAAGGGAGTGAGCCGGCCGTTATTACCAACCCAGAGGGTGGCCGCGTGACTCCCTCCGTCGTGGCTTTTGCCAAGGGAGACGAACGGTTGGCGGGCCAGGTTGCGAAACGTCAGGCCGTGACGAACCCAGAGAACACCATCTTCTCGATCAAGCGTTTCATGGGGCGTCGCCACGACGAAGTCTCGGAAGAGATGAAAATGGTGCCCTACCACGTTGTCAAGGCGAGCAACGGTGACGCGCGGATAGATGCCGACGGCACCGAGTACTCCCCTCCGCAGATTTCCGCGATGATTTTGCAGAAGCTCAAACAGGCCGCCGAGGCCTACCTCGGGGAGAGCATCGACAAGGCGGTCATCACGGTGCCGGCGTATTTCAACGACGCGCAGCGCCAAGCCACAAAAGACGCCGGACAAATCGCTGGGCTCGAGGTGATGCGGATTGTCAATGAACCCACGGCGGCGGCATTGGCATATGGGCTCGACAAGAAAAAGGACGAGACCATCGCGGTGTTTGACTTTGGCGGCGGCACCTTTGACGTGTCGATCTTGGAGGTCGGAGAAGGCGTCGTCGAGGTCAAAGCCACGAATGGGGACACGCACCTGGGTGGCGACAATCTCGACCAGCGCATCATCGACTGGATTGTCGCCTCGTTCCAGCGGGATGAAGGCATTGACCTCAGTAAGGATCGGATGGCGCTCCAGCGCCTCAAGGAAGCGGCCGAGAAAGCAAAAATGGAGCTCTCGACCGTGATGGAAACAGATATCAATCTGCCGTTTATCACGGCCGACCAATCCGGTCCCAAACACCTACAGCAGAAACTCACCCGCGCCAAATTCGAGCAGCTCGTAGAAGACCTGCTGACCAGAACGATCGGTCCCGCGAAGCAAGCCCTTGCGGACTCAGGTCTCGACCCGTCGCAGATTGACGAGGTCGTGCTGGTCGGGGGGTCGACGCGGGTGCCGAAGGTGCAAGAGCTCGTCAAGGAGCTTTTTGGGAAGGATCCCCATCGAGGCGTCAATCCTGATGAAGTCGTGGCGGTGGGCGCAGCGGTTCAGGCCGGCGTGTTGTCTGGCGAAGTCAAAGACCTGCTGCTACTTGATGTCACACCGTTGTCGCTGGGGATTGAGACGCTCGGCAGCGTGATGACCACGTTGCTCCCGCGTAACACGACAATTCCCACGCGGAAGAGTGAGACGTTTTCGACGGCCGCCGACAATCAAACCAGCGTTGAAGTCCATGTCCTGCAGGGCGAGCGGCCGATGGCGGCCGGCAATCGGACGCTTGGGAAGTTCCATCTCGTCGGGATACCGTCAGCGCCCCGCGGCGTGCCTCAGGTCGAGGTGACATTCGATATCGACGCCAACGGCATCGTCAATGTGTCGGCAAAGGACCTCGGTACCGGCAAAGAGCAAAAAATCACGATTACGGCGTCGAGCGGTCTCAGCAAGGACGAAGTCGATGCCATGATGAAAGAGGCCGAGGCGAACGCCGACGAGGACAAGGCGAAAAAAGAGGCGGTCGAAACACGGAACCGTGCCGACCAGGTCGTGTATGCCGCGGAGCGCATGCTCAAGGATTCCGGCGACAAACTCTCGGCGGACACCAAAGCGCCGGTGGAGTCGGCGATCGACGCGCTGAAGAAAGCGATCGAGGGCGAAGACACGGCGGCCATAGAGGCGGCGATTGAACAGCTAAACACTGCCCAGGGCAAGGCCGCCGAGGAGCTCTACAAGCCCGCGGAGGCCGCAGGCGCCGCCGGAGGGACGTCTGGACCTGAAGGGGCACCGTCAGGAGCCGGGGCGGCGCCAGAGGGCGACGTCATTGACGCCGAGGTGGTGGAGGACGAGAAGTCCTAGTGGCTCTTCCCACGCGAGCCTTCTGGATTGTGGCTGGGCCTCGTCGTGCCTGGCCGGAGAGAGGAGCGCGTACTGCGGGGCCTACCGTACGCAATCGATAACGCCGCTGGTGGCGACGAATCCCAGCCACAACCCAGAGGTTCGTGGATGAGGGTGACGAGCTCGATCTCGGGATAGACGGTCAGATGCGATGGACTTTTACGTGATCCTCGGTGTTGAGCGCGGCGCGACGAGAAAGGACCTGAAGCGGGCCTATACCCGACTTGCCCGACGTTTTCATCCCGATCTCAATCCCGGCGACCGTGAGGCCGCCGCTTTCTATAGGCAGGCCACACAGGCATACGAGACGCTCTTCGACCCGGACCTTCGTCTCGCCTATGACTCTCACGGCGAGGTCAATCGCGGCGGGGCCCCGAGATCGGTAGAGTTTCACGGGTTTGATTTTTCGACGCCGGTCTCAGGTGCGTCAGCCACCTTTGACGAGCTCTTTGGAGACGTGCTGCCCAGCCCCAAGCGAGGGGCGGCGACTGCGAAAGGCGGTGACCTGGTCGGCGATGTGGAGCTGGCATTTGACGAAGCGCTCCGGGGCACTGAACACCAGCTGTCGGTCACACGATTGAATCCGTGCGAGCCGTGCGGTGGGACCGGTCTCCGTCGGGCTCGCGAAACCGCGTGCACACACTGTCAAGGGCTGGGGACGACTCGCTGGCGACGAGGCCACATGGTGTTTTCGAAGCCGTGTGACCAGTGTGGCGGCGGCGGTCGACAACGACGACAACCCTGCTCTCAGTGCGGCGCGTCGGGAGTGTCGTCACGCACCGATGTCATCACGATTCAGGTGCCCGCCGGCGTATCGGATCGTGCTCGGATGCGAATTGCCGGTCAGGGAAACGCCGGACGGCGCGGTGGCGAGAGAGGTGATCTGTATATCGTCGCGCGCGTGGCGCCCCATCGGGTCTTTTCGCGGGACGGAGATGACCTCCTCCTGACGGTCCCGCTAGCAGTCCACGAAGCCGCCCTCGGCGCAACAATCGAAATACCGACGCCAGATGGTGCCGCTCGTCTGAAAGTCCCTGCGGGGACCCAGGCGGGGCAAAGTCTTCGACTCACTGGCCAGGGCGCTCCGTCACCCCGTACCGGCGAGCGGGGAGACCTCGTTATCACGGTGACACTCGCGCTCCCTCGGGTCAGCGATGCCCGGACCAAAGAGCTGTTGCAAGAATTGGGTCGCCTCGACCCAGGGAACGTGCGGCGGAACTTGTTTGCAGAGTGAAACTCATGGGTGCGAAACAAACCGGCAAGGCCTACTCCATGATCAGCGCGGTGGCGCAACGGTATGACATTCATCCCCAGACACTCAGACTCTACGAGCGGGAAGGTTTGCTCAAGCCGTCACGGACCGACGGCAACACCCGGGTGTATACCCAGGCCGACCTGGACCGGCTCGAGACCATTTTGTCGTTGACTCGGGATCTTGGGGTCAACTTGGCCGGGGTAGAAATTATCCTGAACATGCGTCACAAGATGGATCAAATGCAGCGAGAAGTGGGCGAGTTTGTCGTCTATGTCAAGCGACAAATGGCTCGAGAAGGCGGTGGGGTGGACGACAGGGACTGGGAGCAGCGATTGAGCACGGCACTGGTCAAGACCGGGCGACCTCTTGTTGAGCCGGCGAGGTCGGTGGCCGACGGGATGAGCCGCGCATCGACGCCCCCGAACCCCAAAACAACAGGCTAGGGCACCGCCGTTATTTTTCTCGGCGCCGGTCCAAGCGTGGCCAACCTTCTTTGCGACACGCCCCCCAACATCGCGTCTCGGTGATTGCGGCCACTCGGAGTATCCTCAACGGCGATGACGTGTCCAAGCTGTCGTGGGACAGGGTGGAGCACCGAAGAGGTCCAGGGCATTCGACGGGTCGAGCGGTGCGCGTGTTGGCGGGAAAAAATGGCTCTCGTGCTCTTAGACGAGGCTCAGATTCCGACGCGGTATCGCTCGTGCGATTTTGACTCGTTTGTCACGTATCCCAACGAGCCGTTCTTGCGGGCGGTCGCCCGTGCCCGCGAGTTCGTCTCGGCGTTTCCGGTGGTGAGCAAGGGCCTGCTGTTGATTGGTCCGCCCGGGATCGGAAAAACCCATCTTGCGGTCGCGGTCTTGCGAGAGGTGACCTTGAAAAAGGGCGGGCGCGCACTGTATTTCGATACTCGATCGTTGCTCAATACGATTCGCAGTACATACAACCCGGTGACCCGAGTGTCAGAGGCGGACATACTCGGTCGCGTGATGAAGGCTGACCTGCTGGTCCTCGACGATCTCGGAGCCGAGCGACCGACCGATTGGGTCGAAGAGACAATGAATCTGGTGGTCAACACGCGATACAACGATCGCAAAGCGACGATTTTTACGACGAACTACGAAGACGTTCCGGACACCAACGACTCAGAGTCGAGGTTGGACTCGCTGCGCGAGCGGGTGGGCTTTCGCATGCACTCGCGGTTGCGCGAGATGTGCGAGTTCTTGGAGTACTCGGGGCCAGACTATCGTGACTTCGAGTATCCGCCGAGCGGTGAGGACATGCGGCGTCGCTGGCGAGACCAAAAGGCGCAACCTCGCCGCCGACTGCCAAAGCGCGCGGCAGCGCGTGCTCGAGCCCAGCTTCGCGAGAAAGACGGGCAGCTCGACCTGGGGTGGTCCGGTGGAAAAGTCAGTAGCTAGTGTCGCGCGTGGACCGCTTGGTCTCTACCTCCACATTCCGTTCTGCGACTCAATTTGCAACTACTGCAATTTCAATCGCGGTCTGCGTGAGCCCCGTCTGGAGCGCCGCTACATACAGGCTCTCGAAACGGAGATCGGCAGAGCCGGCGACGGAACTCCCGTCGACTCGATCTACTTTGGAGGGGGCACACCGTCCATTCTCGCGCCAGATGACGTCGCGAGCCTCATCCAGGCCTGTCGCTCGGCCTTTGACTGCCATGGCGATACCGAGGTGAGCTTTGAGGTCAACCCGGAGACGGTGACGCCGACGCGTGCCGAGGGATGGCTTAGCGCCGGGGTCACCCGGTTTAGCCTCGGCGTCCAGTCGCTTCGTGATGAAGAGCTCACGCGGCTGGGGAGACGTCACTCGGCCGTTCGGGCAATTCAGGCGGTCGGGCAGCTCCGAGCGGCCGGGTGCGGAAATATGAGCGTCGACATCATGCTCTGGCTACCTGCCCAGACGCGCGATCAGTGTCGGACGACCGTCGACGAGCTGCTCGCGTTGGAGTTGGATCACGCGTCATTGTATCTGCTCGAGCTTTACCCGAACGCTCCCCTGCGCGAGGACATGGCCCGCGCAGGGTGGTCGATGGCGCCTGACGATGACGCGGCAGAGATGTACGAAGAAGCGCTAGATGTTCTGGAGTCCTCCGGCTATCAGCAGTATGAGATCTCCAACGTCGCGCGGTCTTCTCACCAATGTCGTCACAACCTCAAGTATTGGCAAGATGGCGAGTGGCTCGGTTTTGGCTGCGGTGCCCACTCCACGCGCCATGATGGTCGGTGGCGGAACGTCGGCGATACCGGTCGCTACATCAACCAGGTGACGACGGGTGGTTCCCCGATGGCCGAGCACCACGTGCTTTCAACCGAAGAGCGGGTTGGCGACATGTTGTTCACGGGGCTCCGGCTCACCGATGGCCTTGACCTAGAGGCCATTCGTATCGCTTACGGTGTCGACGTGATGACACGCTATGACGAGGCGCTCGCGCCGTTTCTCGAGGCTCGGCTTGTTGTTCACGCTGGAGGACGGCTTCGGCTCACCCGAGCGGGGATGCTTCTCGCAAACGAGGTGATGAAAATTTTTGTCTGAACGGTGATTTACGATATGGTACGCGTTTGTTGTAACGTAAGAGTGCTTTTGAAGAAGTCGTCGGAAGGCCGTTTGAAGGAGGTTCAGAACATGCGCTCGTTTCATATTTTGCGGTCCGGACGCCCATACGTATGGGTCGGATGCGCCGTCGTGACCGCGTTGGTCACCGGTGTGGGGTTGGGTATGACGCTGTCCACGAACGACGCCGAGGCCCAGGCCGGACGCACGTTTGGTGGCGGTGCGGGCTTGATGCTCAATTACGTCAAGGCCGATTCGACCGCTCAATTCGAGGCGGTGATGGGCAAGCTGGGTGAAGCGTTGCAGACGAGCGACAACGCCCAGCGGAATCAGCAAGGCGAGGGGTGGAAGGTATACAGGGCGCAGGAGCCGGGCCAGGGTGGCAGCGTGCTCTACGTCTGGTTTATCGACCCCACGGTGTCCGGCGCTGATTATGCGGTGTCCGCGATCCTGAACGAGGCCTTCCCGGCTGAAGTCCAGGGGCTCTACGAGCAGTTCAGCGAGTCGTTTGCGGGCGGTCAGGTGATGGTCAATCTTGACCTCGTTGCGGACTTTTAGTCAGCCATCGCGCTGCCGCGCGATGCGTGGCGGTCGGAGTGGCGGCCCCGTCGCCGGGCACGATGCATTCGCGGCGCGCTCGCGGTGAACAACGCGTGTGGTCACCCTCGCGCGTTGTTCACCGCGGGCCCCAGACTGCTGCCCACCGTCGCCTATCGACGGACCAGGCGCCAACCCAGACGCTTGGGGGTGATCGCCTAGAGTGTACGAGGGACGGGGGGAGGCGGGCCGATAAATCACGGATCGTCGGATCGACAGACCCGGCGCACGCGCTTGTCCAGTCCGATTCTTGAGAAGACGTCGGGACGTGGACTGAGTCGATAGGCGTGTCCCCCTGAAATCTTCGCCCGGGCCAGTTTCCCAGAACGGTAGTGTCTTGCATTCGGTCCCAGGCGAGGCATCCCACCTGCGACCGTCTACTAGAACGCGAGATTGAGCCCGGCGTAGAGGCGTCGCGGCGCAGACCCGAGTGCTTCTCCGCCAAGCTTAGAGATTCGATAGTCAATTCGAACCCGCACGGGCCCCCCTATCGCCAGCTTTACCCCGCCGCCCACGTTGGTGATGACGCCGAGGTTTCGTGCGCCGAGTCGACGAGTCTGGTAGACGCCGGCTCCCGTCGTCCCATAGAACTGGAACCGCCCGATCCCTGGCGTCTGGAGCAGCAGGTTGAACGAACCGGTGGTCAGTGCCGGCGCCCCGGTGTCTACGCTCTCGCGCGTGGCCGAGTACTCCACTTCCACGCCCAAGATCGCGAGACTAAGGCCAAGGGCGGCCCCAAAGGCGGGTCGGCGCGCGGGGGAGCTCGTCGAGCCGGCGAAAACCGTCAGGTCCGCGACTGCCGGTCGGGTCACGCACATAGCGACGACGAGGAGGAGCCCTCCCCTGAGTAGCCGATAGCGAGAGACGGACCGCGGCACGAGAGACATGGTGCGGTCTCGGTCACAACGTGTCAAGCCGGGATGGAAGTGATACAGTCTCAGCCGCGCATGGACCCGCGCCCCACCGAGACCCACCAAACAGTGCGCCATGCCGTTCGGGAGTTTGCCGAGCGTGAGATTGCGCCCCATGTCATGCAGTGGGACGAGGCGCAACGATTCCCGAGCGAGCTACGGCCAGGGCTGGCCGCGCTGGGCCTGCTCGGGATTCAAGTGCCGGCCAAATACGGCGGTGCCGAGATGTCTGCGGTCGAGTATTGCATCTGTATCGAGGAACTCGCTCGCGTTGACCCCTCCGTCGCGCTGTCCGTGGCCGCTCACAACGGCCTGAGCGCGGCGCACCTGCTGATGTTTGGTTCAGACACGCAGCGGCTGTCGTTCTTGGCACCACTCGCCAAGGGCGAGATGTTTGGTGCATGGGCGTTGACTGAACCCGGCGCGGGGAGCGATGCCGGGGCAACCCGCACAGTGGCGAGACGGGTCACTGATGGATGGATTCTGGACGGGGTCAAGACCTTCACCACGCATGGGAGCGTGGCCGGAGTGGTCGTGACGATGGCGGTCACAGACCGAGCAGCGGGGCATCGAGGAATCTCCGCGTTTGCCGTCGATCAGGGGACACCCGGTCTGGTCGTGGGACGAAAAGAAAACAAACTCGGGATGCGAGCGAGTGACACCGCTGAGCTACGGTTCGAGTCCTGTCGGGTGGCGACCGACCGGCTCGTGGGTCGCGAGGGGCAAGGATTTGTCAATGCGCTCCAGGTACTCGATGCCGGGCGCATTGGCATTGCCGCGTTGTCGGTGGGTCTCGCCCAGGGAGCGTTTGAAGCCGCGCGCCACTACGCGATGGAGCGCGAACAGTTTGGCCAGCCGATCGCGTCATTTCAGGCGACACAGTGGAAACTCGCCGACCTGGCCACCCGGATCGAGAGTGCGCGGCTACTGACCTATCGGGCTGCGTGTCTCAAGGATGAAGGTCGGGCGACAACGAGGGAGTCGTCGATGGCCAAACTCTACGCAAGCGAGGTGGCCGTACGGGCGGCAGAGGAGTGTGTCCAGATTCATGGCGGCTACGGCTTTGTCAAAGACTACCCGGCGGAGAAGTTCTTTCGCGACGTCAAGCTCCTAACCATCGGTGAGGGAACAAGCGAAATTCAGCGTCTGGTCATCGCCAGGCAATACATGGGTGAGCGTGCGCACTGAGTCCATGGCGGCGGGCGTGCTCGCCGGTGAGACACGAGCCGTTGCCCGTGCGATCTCCGTGGTCGAGGCTGGTGGTCCGGAGGCCAGAGCGATGGTCGCGGAGCTGTTCCCTCACACCGAGCGGGCGCGGGTGGTCGGCATTACCGGGGCGCCGGGTGTCGGCAAAAGTACGCTGGTTGACCGACTCGCATCCGAGTGGCGCCGCGAGCGGTGTCGAGTGGCGATTCTGGCTATTGACCCCACCAGCCCGTTTAGCGGTGGCGCGATTCTCGGCGACCGGATTCGGATGCAGACACATAGTGGCGATACGGGTGTCTATCTCCGGAGCATGGCGACCCGCGGCCATCTGGGTGGTCTCGCCTACGCGACCGCGGACGCAGCGGTGGTGGTGGCCGCATCCGGGGCTGACGTGGTCCTCATCGAGACCGTCGGTGTCGGGCAGGGCGAAGTCGACATCGCCCGGACCGCAGATGTCTCGCTGGTGGTGACGATGCCCGGGACCGGCGATGACGTGCAGGCTCTCAAGGCGGGCGTTATGGAGATCGGAGATATCTTCGTCGTCAACAAGGCGGACCGACCGGGTGCGGAACGGGCCGTCGCAGAGATTCGGTCGACGCTGCAGCTGGAAGATCGCGAGGACGGCATGTATCCGGCCGTGTTCAAGACCGAGGCCGCGACCGGTAAGAACATCACCGAGGTCTACCGCGCCGTCGCGGCGTTTGTCGGGACGGCGGACCGCCGTCTACACCGACTCCGCATCCGCGCCGGCGTGCGGTTGCACCAAGCGTTGACAGAGCAGTTTCTCGAGCGGATGCGAGCGCGGCCTCACGCCACGCACGCGTTCGACGACGCGGTGGAGCGGATTGCCACGAGACAGGTCGATCCGTATTCCGCCGCCATTCAAGTCATGGAGCAACTCGGATGAAAGCCATGCTGGACCACGTCGGTATCGCGGTTGGCGATTTGGAGGCGGCGCTCGCGTTTTATCGCGATGCCCTTGGACTCGAGGTCGACACGGTGGAGACCGTGGCGTCACAAGGAGTTCGCGCCCACTTTGTCCCGGTGGGCGACGCGCCGGGGGTGGCGCTAGAGCTACTGGAGGCGACCACCGACGATTCACCGATTGCGCGCTTTGTTACGCGTCGCGGACCCGGTCTGCACCACATTACTCTGCGAGTCGAGAACCTCGCCACGGCGCTGACCGAACTCAAGGCGCGCGGTGTTCGTTTGATTGATGAGGCCCCGCGGCTTGGCGCCGAAGGGGCACAGGTGGCTTTTGTCCACCCGTCCAGCGCCCACGGAGTGTTGGTCGAGCTCAAGGAGGAGTCATCGTGAGCCCGCGTGACCCGATTCGGATCGGCGTGCTGGGGGGCAGCGGCCTCTACGACATGGATGAATTGGTCGACCGGGAAGAGGTCGCCTTGACAACACCATTCGGGGATCCATCCGCCGCGTATGTCGTCGGGACACTCGATGGTCAGTCGATCGCATTTCTCGCGCGGCACGGCGTCGGTCATCAGATATTGCCGTCCGAGCTGAATTTTCGGGCGAACATCTACGGATTCAAGAAGTTGGGGGTCGAGTGGATTCTGTCGGCGAGCGCTGTGGGAAGTTTGCAAGAGCAGTATCGGCCACTCGATATCGTTGTGCCGGACCAGTTCTTTGACCGTACGCGTGGTCGGGTCAGCACGTTTTTTGGTCGCGGTGTGGTCGGGCACATTACCTTTGCGCACCCCGTGTGCGCCACGCTCGGGAGACTCGTCGCGGATGCCGCGGAAGGGGTGGGTGCCACGGTCCATCGTGGGGGCACCTACGTCTGTATGGAAGGGCCTCAGTTTTCAACGTTGGCCGAGTCGAGGATGTATCGGTCTTGGCAGATGGACGTGATAGGGATGACCAACCTGCAAGAGGCCAAACTGGCTCGAGAGGCCGAGATTTGCTACACGACGCTCGCGTTGGTTACGGACTACGACTGCTGGCACCCCGACCACGATACGGTCACAATCGATATGATCGTAGGGAATGTGACCCGCAACGTCGGCACGGCCAAGCGAGTCATTCGCGAGGCTGTTGCCAAGTTGCCGGTTGACCGGACCTGCGAATGTGCCGTTGCGCTCGCGAGCGCGATCATCACGCGCCCCGACGTTATCCCGGCCCAAACGCGGGTAGAGCTCGCTCCAATTCTCGACAAGTACCTGTAACCCGTTTCTCTTGCAAGGATCTCGCATTGTGCGACCCATACTGACCGTAGGTTCGGTGGCATTTGATTCTGTGAAGACCCCGTTTGGCGAGGTATCTCGTGTTGTCGCGGGGGCAGCCACATACTTCAGTATCGCCGCATCGTTTTTTGCTGGCGTCCGTCTGGTCGGGGTCGTCGGTGAAGACTTTAGCGACGAGCATTTGCTGCCCTTCAGGGACCGCCAGATTGACATGGCGGGACTGCAACGCGTGGCGGGTGAAACGTTCCGGTGGCGCGGCGAGTACAGCGCGGATCTGAGCACGCGGGAGACGATCTATACACACCTAAACGTATTCGAGGCGTTTCGACCCACGATCCCGGAAGCTTTTCGCGATAGCCGGTATGTCTTTCTCGCAAACATCCATCCATCGCTACAGCTCGAGGTTCTCGACCAGGTCTCTGACCCAGAGTTCGTGGCGCTGGACACGATGAACTACTGGATCGACGGGACCCCGGCGGAGTTGGCTCGTGTCCTGGCACGCGTCGATGTACTGGTCATCAACGACGAAGAGGCGCGTCAGTTGAGCGGCGAGGCCAATTTGGTCAAAGCCGCGAAATCGATTCGCGCGATGGGGCCAAGCCGGGTCGTCATAAAGCGTGGAGAGCATGGGGTCCTCACGACCCGTGGCGACGAGTTTTTCGCCGTGCCCGCCCTACCGCTGGAAACGGTCCGTGACCCCACCGGAGCGGGAGACACTTTCGCAGGTGGATTTATGGGCCACCTTGCGAAGTGTGGCCGACTGTCCGATACCGCGGTAGCGCAAGCTATCATTGCGGGGAGCACCGTCGCGTCGTACGCCGTAGAGGAATTTGGTCTCGACCGCCTTTTGAGACTGAAGGAGTCGGAGGTCCAGGCGCGCTTTGGCGAGTTTAAACGTTTGACTCATTTTGATGCCCTCTGAGACACGACGTGGCGCTGTTGGCGCGCTGGGATTGGCAACCGCGTGGGCGCTACTCGTCGTGGGTGTGCCAGTCGCGTTCGCGGCGCAAGGGCATGACACGCCGCGCAGCGGCTATCGGACGGTGGTCGCGACCGCGACATATCTCGCGGGTAGCGTCATCTGTCACCAGCAACCAACTCGTTCGTTTTATCTCCGAGGGACTCAGCTCCCGGTGTGTGCTCGATGCGCCGGTTTGTATCTTGCGGCCCCATTTGGGGCGGCGTGGGTTCTGGGAACCCGGGCCGGGTCTCGGCGAAGGACATCTGGATTCGCCGTTGCCGGAGCGCCTGAGCGCTGGCGAGGTGTCCAGATCGCGCTCGCGGTGGCGGCACTCCCAACCGGTGTCACGTGGGGCGCCGAGTTCTTCGGGCTACTGTCTCCTTCAAATATGGTGCGGGCGGTGGCGGCGATACCCCTGGGCTTCTCGGTCGCCGCGGCGGTCGGGCTAGCGGTCTGGGTGCCGAAGCGAGCCGGCGTGATTCAACCGACACAAAGATAGACTTCATGGCCCGACGACACGTCACCACTCCTCCGCCTCGTCCGCAGTATCCCGTGGCGCTTGTGTGCGCGGCGGCCTGGTTCCTTCCGGGAGCCGGTCATTTGTGGATGGGGCGGCTGCGCACCGGTGGCCTGCTGCTGGCCGCCCTCCCGCTCATGTATGGGTGTGGCATGTGGCTGCAGGGTCAGATCTTTTCCATCGATCTCTCTGAGCCGCTGGCCTCATTGGCCGCGCTGGCGAGTATGGGAATGGGGCTACCCTTTCTGGTCGCGCGCATTCTGGGATGGGGCGCGGGCAACATCGTGGCCGGGACCTACGAGTTTGGGAACACCTTTCTTGTCGTGGCCGGGCTTTTGAACTCACTCGTCGTCCTCGACGCCTACGACATTGCGATGGGACGGAAATGACCAGCCACGTCGGGCTCATGGCGCTTTTCGCAGGATTTGTATCGCTGGTATTCGCGTTACTCATGCGGGATGACCCACCCGAGCAGGTCCGATTTGGCGGTACACTGTTCGCCGGGTTCGTCGGCGCGGGGATCGTGTTGGGTTGGTTGATGTACGGGTTGCCGCTGTGAACCGGCCTGGGAGTGAGCGGTGTAATCAGGCCGTTCCTCCGGACGCGAGTAAGAGCCCCGTGCTCGGTGTCGATGGCCAGAGACCCAGCCGGCACGCGCGAGCGGTAGGAGCACGGAGCGTCCACCCTGCCGCCACGCCACGCCGCCGCGTGGGATGAGTCGACGACACGAGATGGAGCGTGCCGCCCGCGGGTTTCCCAGCGGCGCAAAGCGACGGCGCATTGCTGGGTGGCTGTCAGGCTGGGGGCCGGCCATCGTATGGATGGTCGTCATCTTCGCCGCGTCGTCCGTGTCGCTTCCGAGTTTTCCCTCTGGCGTGGCGGATTATCACGCCCATTTCGCCGTCTATGCGGTGCTGGGCGGGCTCGTGGCCTGGGGTCGAGCCCAGGGACGCCTGGGGAGCGTGACATTTCCCAGCACTCTCGTTGCTGTCCTCATAGCGACCCTCTACGGCGTCGGTGATGAAGTGCATCAGTCCTTTGTTCCGGGTCGAGACCCCTCACTGACAGACGTCGTCGCCGATAGCGTCGGTGCGATCACCGGAACAGTTGCCATTTGGGCGTGCGCTATAGTGGGTTCGATGACCACTCGAAGGGACCGCCCGTGACATCGGAGCATGTAGAGGTCCAACGGACGGGCGCCGTCGCGACCGTGACCGTGAATCGTCCCCGTGTCCTCAACGCCCTCAATGCGGCGACGGTCGACGAGCTCGACCACTGTCTGGCAGAGCTGGCTCGTGACGACACCACGCGGGTCATCATCTTGACGGGAGCCGGCGACAAGGCGTTCATCGCTGGCGCCGATATCGCTGAATTGTCCGAGATGAACGCGACCTCGGCCAGACGCGTTGCCGAACGTGGGCACGCGGTGTGCGACCGAATCGAGCGATCACGTAAACCGGTGCTCGCCGCCATAAACGGGTTCGCGTTGGGTGGCGGCTGCGAGATTGCTATGGCCTGTACGCTTCGGCTGGCGGCGGAGACGGCCGTACTCGGCCAACCGGAAGTCAAGCTGGGCCTCATCCCTGGTTATGGCGGCACGCAGAGGTTGCCGCGGCTGATCGGGCCAGGTCGAGCTCTGGAGCTCATGCTGACGGGCGATTCAATTGGTGCCACGGAGGCGTGGCGCTTGGGGCTCGTCAACCGCGTTGTGCCGGCCGCCGATCTCCTGACGGAAACCGCTGCGCTCGCCAAGAAACTCGCGGCCCAACCCCCGCTGGCCGTTGCGTACATCATGGATGCCGTGAGAGGCGGCATGCAGATGAGTTTGCGTGAGGCGTGCGAATTCGAAACGTCGCTCTTTGGCATGGTATCGGCGACCGATGACATGCGGGAGGGGACACGCGCGTTTCTCGAAAAGCGCCGTGCTAGGTTTGAGGGCCAGTGAAGTCGACATCCCAGATTCCCGCTCCGGTCGTTGCTGATGCGGATGCGCTGCACGTGGCCATCGTCGTGTCCGAATACCACGAGTCCATTACTGGTTCGTTGACACAGGGCGCGCAGGAGACGCTGGTTGAAATGGGCATATCAGACGATCACGTCACGGTGATCAACGTGCCGGGTGCGTTCGAGCTGCCGGTAGTGGCCCGTCGCGCCGCCGAGACGGATCGGTTCGACGCCATCGTGTGTCTGGGTTGCGTCATCCGAGGCGAGACTCCTCACTTTGATTACATTGCCTCGTCCGTGGCGGCTGGACTGACGACCGCGTCTCAGGCGACGGGCGTGCCGATAAGCTTTGGTGTGCTGACGACAAATTCTTACGACGAGGCCGCGGCACGGGCGGGGGCCGGCTCTGGCAACAAAGGACGGGAAGCCGCGATGGCTGCGGTACGAGTGGCGCAGACCATTCGTGACCTGGGGTAGGCGGTGCACTGGTGACGCTGGCAACGCCTGACGAGACTGGTGTCGAGCGACACCGTGCCCGCGAGGCAGCTCTTCAATTGCTGTATCAGTGGGAGGTCGGTCGGATCGACCAAGCAGCGCTTGACGAGGCGAATGAGTCCTATTGGGACGGTCACCCTGGGCCGAAGCTTCGGCGGACATTTGCGGAAGCGCTCGTCGTCGGAACGACGGGTCATCTCGACACCATTGACCCCCTGCTCGAAGCCAGCGCGGACAACTGGCGTCTTTCGCGGATGGCGGTGGTCGACCGGTTGATCATGCGCTTGGCGGTGTACGAGCTGTTGTATACGGGGACGCCCTCGGCGGTCGTGATCAACGAAGCGCTCGAGCTGGGAAAGACATTTGGCGGCGACCACACCGTGCGATTTGTCAATGGTGTGCTCGATAGTATTAGCCGTTCGCTCCAGAGCGGCGACCTACCGCGGAACGGAGAGGGGCCACGCACGAGCGGGTAGGGCGCTACGCGCACGCCCCGCGTTGAACCGACGACGACATCATGCCTGAACGTGCGAGCGATCAGCTCCAACAGCGGCGGGAAAACCTAGACAAGCTGCGTGGGCTCGGCGTCGAGCCGTATCCGCGCTCTTTTGACTACTCTGATTCGGTCTCTCAGCTCGTCGACGCACACACGGGCTCCACCGGGGAGGTTCTCGACGCAGGCCCCGTGCAGACACGGGTGGCTGGCCGCATTCTCGCGATTCGAAATTTTGGGAAAGCAAATTTCCTGGTGATTTCTGACGGCCGGTCAAAGATTCAGGTCTATATACGGAAAGACTCCGTGTCGGAGCTCGCGTTTCAGGTCTTTCGTCTCCTCGACGTGGGTGACCAGATCGGTGCCGCCGGCCGTTTGTTTCGCACGCGAACCAATGAGCTGACGGTCTGGGCAGATGCGCTCGAGTTCTTGTCGAAGTGCCTCTTGCCACTTCCGGAAAAATGGCACGGGCTGACCGATGTCGAAACGCGCTATCGGCAGCGGTATCTCGACTTGATTGTCAATCCGACCGCCCGGCGAGTGTTTGTCACTCGGAGCCGGGTGATCTCCGGCATTCGACGGTTTCTGGATGCCAGGGGACATCTCGAGGTCGAGACGCCCATGATGCATCCGATCGCCGGTGGCGCACTCGCCCGACCGTTTGTCACGCATCACAACGCACTGGACACTGATCTCTATCTTCGGATTGCGCCCGAGCTCTATCTGAAACGGCTCGTCGTCGGGGGGATTGATCGGGTCTACGAGATCAATCGGAATTTTAGGAACGAAGGGATTTCCACCCAACACAACCCCGAGTTCACGATGTTGGAGTTCTACGAAGCCCACAGCGACTACGAAGCGCTCATGGATGTCACGGAGGAACTCCTCGCCGCGCTTGCGGCGGATGTCGTTGAGAGCGAGACGCTCGAGGCTCCATTCGGAGAGCACACGCTGTCGTTTCGCGGTCCATACCGCCGTGTGCCTCTGCGGGAGGCGGTATGTGCCGCGGCGGGTCACCGCTTGGGTCGAACGGTCGCAGAGACGGAGCTCCGCGACCGCACGGCGATCGAAGCGATCGCGACCGCGCTGTCCGTCCCCGTGCCGCCGGGAGCGGGGTGTGGCAAAGCGACAATGGAGCTGTTCGAAGCGCTGTGTGAGGGCGATTTGATCCAGCCCACGTTTGTCTACGACTTTCCGACCGAAGTGTCGCCGTTGTCCAAGCAGCGCGCCGACGACCCAGAGACGGTCGAGCGCTTTGAGCTCTATATCGGCGGGATGGAAGTGGCCAATGCGTTTAGCGAGCTCAACGACCCGGCGGAGCAACGGCGGCGGTTCGAGATGCAGCGTGACGCGCGTCAAGGCGGCGACGTCGAAGCGCACGTGATGGACGAGGACTACATCCGGGCGTTGGAGTATGGATTGCCACCGACCGGTGGAGAGGGAGTGGGGATCGACCGTTTGGTCATGCTGTTGACAAACAGCCAATCGATCCGCGACGTGATCTTGTTTCCTCAGATGCGGTCCAGCGGTGTAGTCCCGCCGACTAGAATGCAGCCTGACGAATGAATGCCCCGTATGAGGTCTACGTCGCGGTTCGCTATTTGGTCGCGCGGCGCAAGCAAGCGTTTGTGTCGCTCATCTCTGTCATTTCGACCATTGGCCTGAGCGTTGGCGTCATGGCCACGATTGTGGCGCTCGCCCTGATGACCGGTCTCCAGGAGGAGATGCGGGACCGGATTCTGGGCTCGTCGGCTCACGTGTATGTCTGGAAGCTGGGCGGTGGAGGATACCAGGACTATCAACGCGAAGCCGGACTCATGACTGCTCTCCCCGGTGTGTCTTCAGCGACGCCATCAATCATTGGCAAGGCGCTCGCTTCAAGCCGTCAAGGAGAGGCATTCTTGACGATCAGAGGGATCGATCCCGCGCTCGAGGCGGATGTTTCGGAAGTTGCGACGTCGATGACTCACGGTAGCTTGACCGACCTGAGCACCGTCACCGGTCCGGCCCCCGGGATCGTCATCGGTGAAGGAGTGGCCAAAGACCTCGGTGCGTTTGTCGGAGACCAGGTCACGCTGGTCACGCTCAATGGTGCGCTCTCACCCATGGGGATGATTCCCCGCCGTCGGCGATTCGAAGTGGTCGGGATCTTTCGTCTCGGGCTCTATGAATATGACAAGACGTTTGGATTCGTGACGCTGGAGGCGGCCAAGCGGCTGGTGGGACAGGACCAGGTGCAAATGATGGAGCTCCGGACCGACGACATCTACGCGGCGCCAGAGGTCGCGACCACGATCGAGAGCGCGTTGGGACGAGACTATGTCACCTTGGATTGGACCGAGATGAACGAGTCACTGTTTTCAGCGCTCTGGCTGGAGAAGATGGCGGTTTCGATCACCATCGGTTTGATCGTCATGGTGGCGGCACTGAACATCGTGGCGTCGTTGATCTTGTTGGTGATGGAAAAGAGTCGCGATATCGCCATCCTCAAGACGATCGGGGCGAGCCGGGCCGGCATCACCCGAATCTTTATGCTTCAAGGGCTCATCATTGGATGCATGGGCACCGCTGTCGGCGCGGTGGGGGGATACGCCCTGGCCACGGTAGCAGACCACTATCGATTCATTCGGCTGGATCTCGAAGTGTACCAGATTTCTCACGTGCCGTTTACCATCGAGCCGCTCAACTTTGTGCTCGTGGTAACCGCCGCTGTCTTGGTGAGCTTTCTCGCCACGCTGTATCCGTCCCGCCAAGCCTCGGCGGTCAATCCGGCCGAAGCGCTGAGATATCAGTAGGCATGCCCTTTCTCCACGTCACCGGTCTGTCGAAATCGTATGGCGGAGGAACGCAGGCGCTACGGGTTTTGGACGATCTCGACCTGTCCGTGGAGGCCGGCGAGATGGTGGCGATCATGGGCGCATCGGGGGTCGGGAAGAGCACGTTGATGCAGGTCATCGGTGGGCTCGACGGCATTGACGGAGGCCAGGTACGACTAGGCGATGTGACGGTCAGCACCCTCCGGGGTGAGGCGCTCGACCTGTTTCGCAACCAGCGTATCGGCTTTGTCTTTCAGTTTCATCATCTTCTGCCGGAGTTCAGTGCGGTCGAGAACGTGGCCATGCCGCTCCGCATTGGCCGCGTCCGAGCGACGGAGGCTCGCCAACGCGCCGAAGAGCTCCTCGAGCAGGTTGGTCTGAGTGATCGCCGTGATCATCGTCCGGGAATGTTGTCGGGCGGGGAGCAACAGCGGGTCGCTGTCGCGCGGGCGTTGGTCATGCGCCCAGCGCTCTTGCTGGCTGACGAACCCACTGGCGACCTCGACGAACAGACCGGCGCAGCCCTTCATCGGTTGCTCCGCGAAATGCATGCGCGACGGGGCCTCACGTCTCTCATCGCCACGCACAATCCGGGGTTGGCCGACGGATGTGACCGCGTTCTCCGGCTGGAGGACGGGCGCCTACACTCGTAGTGTCGCGGGTGTGGTCGGTCGCGAAACGTGGTCGGCGCGACGAACCCCAGTGTGCGCAACCGAATTGTGGGGTTGAGTCGTTGATTTCCGGTAGGAAACGGCATTTTGCCTCGTTCTGTCTTTGGCCTATAATGCGAGAAGTAGTTCCTTCAAGCGTTGTCGAATCCAGTGCGGTTGCATGTTTGAGCGATACACGGAGCGGGCGCGGCGTGTATTGTTCTTTGCCCGTTACGAAGCCAGTCAACTCGGCAGCATCTCGATCGAGACCGAGCACCTTCTGCTGGGCCTCATTCGCGAAGGCAAGGGTCTCACCAGCCGTATCTTTGCGCGGTCGCACCTGTCCCTAGAGAACATTCGAAAAGAAATTGAGGGCCGCACGGTCAATCGGGAAAAGGTGTCGACATCGGTCGAAATCCCGTTTAGCACCGAGACCAAACGGGTTCTGACCCAGGCGGCGGAAGAGGCTGACCGGTTACTCCACAACTACGTCGGCACCGAGCACATCTTGCTCGGAATCCTGCGGGAAGACCGATCGGTGGCGGCGTCGATTCTCTCTGCGAAGGGCATGCGGCTGGCCGCCGTCCGCGAAGACATCGTCGAGCTGCTGAACGAAAAGACGACTCTCGAGACGGTGAAGGAAACGCCGTTGCTCGCCGAGTTCAGCCGTGATCTGACTGACGGTGCCCTGAAGAGTCAGCTCGACCCGTTGGTGGGGCGGACAGTCGAGGTTGAGCGCGTGCAGCAAGTGCTTTGCCGTCGCACGAAGAACAACGCCGTGCTCATCGGTGAGCCGGGCGTGGGGAAGACGGCGATTGTCGAGGGGCTCGCGCAGGGCATCGTTTCTGGCGACGTGCCGCATTTTCTTGCCGACAAGCGGATCCTGGCGCTCGACATCTCGTTGATTGTGGCCGGAACAAAGTATCGCGGGCAATTCGAGGAGCGGCTCAAAGCGATCATGAAAGAGCTGACCGAGAACCCGAACGTCATCGTGTTCATCGACGAGTTGCACACGCTGGTGGGAGCGGGGTCGGCCGAAGGCTCGTTGGATGCTGCGAACATTTTGAAACCCGCCCTGTCACGAGGGGAGATTCGCTGTATCGGCGCCACGACGCCGGCCGAGTATCGGAAGTACATCGAGAAGGATCGCTCGCTGGAGCGACGATTCCAGGCCGTCAAGGTCGAACCGCCGAGCGAGAGCCAAGCGCTCGAGATCCTGATGGGGATCAAGGATCAGTATGAGATATTTCATCACGTCACCTACACGAAGGAGGCGATGGAGGCTGCGGTTCACCAATCCCACCGATATATCAACGACCGCTTTCTCCCCGACAAGGCCATTGATCTGGTCGATGAGGCTGGGGCCCGGGCAAAGCTGAAGGACGCGGGTTATAGCACCGAGTTCAGCGAAATCAACCGCAGCATTCGGGTTGCGGTCGAACAGATGGAGAGTGCGACGGCTCAGAAGGACTACGAGCGAGCGCAGTTCTTTCGCGAACAGGAAGTACAGGCCCGCGAAAACCTGCAATTTGTGCGCGAGAATTTCGATGTGCGCTCGGACGTCAGCACGATCGAAGTGGGAAAGGCCGAGATCGACGAAGTCGTGTCGAGCTGGACCGGCGTTCCGATTAGCTCGGTAAACCAAGACGAGGGCGAAAAGCTCCTTTCAATGGAGGACCGTCTGCACAGGAGGGTCATCAGTCAGGAACGAGCGGTTTCTGCCCTCGCGCGCGCCATTCGACGTTCGCGGGCCGGTCTGAAGTCTCCAAATCGTCCAGTCGGGAGCTTTGTCTTTCTCGGCCCGACCGGGGTAGGCAAGACGGAGTTGGCCCGTGCGTTGGCGAACTTTCTGTTCGGTACCGACACGGCGCTTATTCGGTTCGACATGTCCGAGTATATGGAGAAGCATTCGGTCTCAAAGCTGATCGGCTCGCCGCCGGGTTACGTCGGTCATGAGGAAGGTGGGCAGCTCACCGAGAAAGTCAAACGGCATCCGTATTCGGTGGTGCTACTGGATGAGGTCGAGAAGGCGCACCCAGACTTGTTCAACATCCTCTTACAGGTTTTTGAGGATGGTCATCTGACCGATGGTCTTGGCAATCGGGTCAACTTCAAAGACACCATTGTGATTATGACCTCGAACATCGGCGCCCGGCTTATTCAGAAACAGGCTGCAATGGGGTTTCAGGCCACGGACCCGGGTCGGCTTCAACGTAGTGTGTCGGACATGGTGCTCTCTGAAGTCAAACGAACGTTTAACCCCGAGTTCATCAACCGTGTCGATGAGATCATTGTCTTCGAGGCTCTCTCCGACGATGACCTCCGACGGATCACTCGTATGCTCGTCGCCCAGCTCAACGACAACCTCGCGGACCGCGATTTGCGAATCGAGATGACCGAAGACGTAATTGGCTGGGTAATCGAGATGACCTGCAAGGACCGGTCATACGGAGCGCGGCCTCTGCGACGGGCGATTCAGCGATATGTCGAGGATCCGTTGTCGGAGGAGCTCATTCGCGGTCGACTCAAGCAGGGCACGATAGAAGTATATTTGGACGGCGGGACCTTGGCCTATCGGACAGCCGGGGAGGCCGTGGCCGGTCACCGTCTTGCGTGACTGCGCCCAAAGTGGCCCCAACGGCTGCAGTCGCGGCCGTTCACTGGCCTGCGGCGTCTAATATTTCGTAGACTAGAAATCGGTTCGTTTGAGGCAAACGCGCGTGTAGGCACGTGCGTTCGCGTCGTCGCCAGCGCATATTCGGTGGCAAGAAACCATGCAACAACATTCCAGGTTACAAGTAGCCGTTGGTGACAGTCCCGCGGCAAGCGACCGGCGCTGCATCCTGGCCGACAACGTGGCTCCTCGGTCACATATGCCGAGTAATTTCCTCCGGCGTGCCTTGCCGGCGCGTCTCGCCGGTCTCGACGCTGGACACGACTTTCACCACGGGCGGCTAGCGGCAGGCGCGGCGGTCGTGATGATGTGCGTCTGGATGGCCTTTGCCGCTCGACTCGAGGCCCAGCAGCAAACGCCGCTTCCGCCGGTGGGCTCTCCACCGCTCGTTCGCAATGTCGAACTGAACTTTGATGCGCAAGGTGGAGTCTCGAGCGTCGAATACGAAACGTATCTCTACTACATGGAGATCACCAACCATTTGAGTTCATCCAGGAATGGTCGGTGGGTCCCGTATACGGAGGACATCGAGCAACTCCTCCGCGAAGACTTTCGCCGTCTGTGGGATCTGGGTTTTCTGGAGGACTTGACCATCGAAGTCAAGGACGCCCCGTATGCGAACGGTGTGATCGGGAAGCACATCACGTTCAAGATGGAAGAGCGACAGCGGGTGAGAATGGTCACCTTCGAGGGCTCCGATAAGCTCGACCGGGCCGACATAGATACCGCGTTGTCGGACACGGGACTCGAGATCCGTCTTGACTCGTTTGTCGATCTGGGCAACGTGCGCCAGGTGGAAGCCCTCGTCTCCGCGATGTTTTCCACAAAAGGTTACGAGTTTGCTGAGATTAGTCACGAGATTACCCAGGTCGCGGGTGGGCCCAACGCGGTTCAGCTGGCCTTCCAGATGGAGCACGGACCGAAGGTCGAAGTCAATGAAATCGACTTTGTCGGTAACAACAACATTGAAGACGGCCGGCTCAAGGGCCAGATGGAACACATCAAGGAACGCTGGTTCCTGTCGTGGCTCACCGGCCGTGGGACCTACAAGGCCGGGCTTTTTGAAGCAGACGCGGATTCCATCACGGCCTACTATCTGGCCAACGGCTATATCGACGCGAATGTTGGGTCTCCCGATACGGAGTATCTCGAGGTCGCCGAAGACGGACAGTCGCGGGGGATGAAGCTGCGAATTCCGGTGGATGAAGGCGAGCGATACCGAATCGGGACGGTGCGGTTCGACGGCAACGAAGTCGTCAATGACAACGGGATGCGTTCCCTGTTTGGCGGCATCAGGCCCGGCGAGTTTTACAGCCAGGAGGTCGTAAACGCCTCGATTACCCAGACCCGAGAGTTTTACGGGTCGCTCGGCTACACGGGCCTCACGATGTTCCCGGACCTCCAGCGGCGGACGTCAGCGGAATACGCAGTAGCGGGTGAAGTCTCCCTAGGAAATGGCGCCGCTCGCTCCGAGGATGCCGCCGCAAGCGACGTGCAGTTTGCCGGGGGGACGGACCCGACGGCCGATCTCTACGCCGACTTGCAACGACCGACGCACATCGAGGGCGCCCCTGTCGTTGACGTCATCTTGCGTATCGACGAAGGAGAGCAGCAGTTTGTCAAACGGATCACGTTTGTCGGGAATGACAACACTCACGACGAAGTCATTCGACGAGAGCTGCAGCTTGTCGAGAGCGGCGTGTTCAGTACGGTCGCTCTGCAGAACAGTATTCGACGGCTGAACCAGCTGGGCTACTTCGAGCCGCTTGAGGAAGCGGGTGTCGATATCGAAAACGTCGAGGGGAGCGAGAACGAGGTCAATCTGACCGTCAACCTCAGCGAGACGAACCTCAACCAGCTCACGTTTGGCGCCGGCGTATCCCAGTTTGACGGGTTCTTTGGCCAGCTCTCGTTCTCGACTGCAAATTTCTTGGGTCGTGGTGAGACACTGTCGGTGGGGTTGCAGAACGGGTCTCGACTGCGCGACATCAACGTCGGTTACAGCCAACCGTATTTGTTCGGAAAGAATCTGTCCGGGGGTGTCAACCTCTTCTCTCGGCGTATCCAATGGATCGGGGCCTATACCGAGGACACGAACGGTGGCAGTGTGACCGTCGGCTGGCCGCTGGCATTGTTCACGCGAATGTTTGTGGCGTACAGCCTCGAGCAGACCGGCGTGACAGATGTCAATCAGCTCTTTACGGTGAATCCGGATTTCCTTCGGTTTAACCCGTTCTTTCAAGACGCCTTGCTACTCGGGAACAACGGGCGGCGAACGGTGAGTAAGATCACGCCGTCGTTGAGATTTGACACGGTGGATCACCCGATTTTTCCCCGGACCGGGCAACGCTACAACGTCTCTTTGGAGTTGGCTGGCATCGGTGGGGATACGACGTTCTGGAAGCCGATTCTCGAAAGCACGTGGTATTTCCCGCAGACGAGACGGACGACCATCGGATTTCGCGCGCAGTATCAACACCTTGTCGCACCGACACCCGGGCAGATCCCAATTTTCGAGCGATTGTGGCAAGGCGGAGAGTTCTCGGTTCGTGGATTCGACATCCGCCGGATCGGTCCGGCAGTGTGTGACCTCGACGCTGAGATCTCGTGCGACTCATTTCAGGGGCGCACGGTATTGGGTGGGAACAAGAGCCTGCTGTTCAACGCCGAGTATCAGATCTCGATCGCACAGCCTGTGCGTATTATCTTTTTCTATGACACCGGCCAAGTGCAGGACTTTGGTCGCGATTTCAGAATGAACGAATTCAAGACGTCGACCGGTGCTGAGCTACGGTTCTTCATGCCGATGCTGAATGTGCCGTTCCGGCTCATCTACTCGTGGAATCCGCAGCGTGACGGGGTATACAACGATAATTTCCAGCCTCAAGAGAAAACGACGTTTCGGTTTGCGGTTGGCTCGACCTTCTAACCGCGGGTTTCTGAGGCGGCACGACTTCGATGGCTTCTTCGTTCCGGTCAGAGATCCAGTAACGTGTTTGGATACCTGGGTGACCGAACGTTATCGGGATTCATCGCTGGGACCACCACGGCACAGCTACCTACGACGAGAGGGAACAACGTTGACTCTTAACAGCACAACACAATGGATGAAGTCTTTGATTCGCGTCGCGGCCGTGGTGACGGTGGCCGCCGGGGCGTTCATTGCGGTGTCGGACGCCGCCGCCCAAGGGGATTTCGCCTGGATCGATCTGGCGCGGATTGCCGGAGAATCGACGGACGGCCAGGCGGCCAATGCCCGCGTCCAACAGCTCAGCGAGCAAAAACTGGCTGAAATCCAAGCCCGGAATGCCGAGGCGCAGGGGCAGGTGAACGCTCTCACCCAGCAGCTTCAGGAATCTCAACAAAAGCTCCAGCAGGGGCAAAACGTGATCAGTGTCGAAGCCGCCGCGACGCTGCAACGGGAGATTTCCCGTCTGCAGGTCGATGTGCAACGCACGACCCAGGATTCAAACGCAGATATCGCGCGACTCACTGAGGACGCGGAGGCGGAGGTGCAGTCGCTTCAGGTACAGCTCCAGCGCGATTTCGAGCAACGCTTGTTGCCGGCGATCGACAAAATGGCGGCCGACAAAGGGCTCTCCTTTATCTTCAACGCTGCCCAAGGATTGGTCTGGGCCGACCCCTCGATGGATATCACCCAAGAGCTGATCGACGTGCTCAACGGCCAATAGCTCACCCTTACTGGCTGGACGTTGGAATACGCCAGGGGCTACACTGGCGTTTCTTGGCGTCTACTCGGAAGGGTGGGCGTATTTCGCCTGTGCCGGTGTTTCTGGATATCCCACTCATCCTCGACCGCCTCTGCTATCGCTATCCGTCGTTGCTCCTCGATACGGTCGTCGAGCACGATCCGGGGACGCGTATGGTTGCGGTGAAGAATGTCACCGTCAACGAGGAGTACTTTCAAGGTCATTTCCCGGGCACTCCGCTCATGCCGGCGGTGATGATGATCGAGAGCTTAGCCCAAGTGGCGACGTTGCTCTTGCTCTCGGATTCGGGTCCAGGCGGAGTCGAGTCGCACGTCCGCGTAATCCTGCAGGGCGTCAACGGCGCAAAGTTTCGGCGGCAGGTCTTACCAGGTGACCAGCTGCGTCTCGAGGTGGTCGTTCGCGAGCGGTCGACCGAGTCGGCAGTTGTGCGCGCTTTGGCGACGACCGACGGTCGCATGGTCGCGGAGGCCGATCTGCTCATTGGGTTTCAATCCCCGCCGGTCGAAGTCCACGAGACGGCGGTGGTCGATCCCCGGGCCCGTCTCGGACATGGGACCGTTGTTGGCCCGCATGTGGTGGTGGGTCCCGATGTCATACTCGGGAAGCGGTGCCGAGTGGGCCCGTCGGCTGTGATCGATGGGTGTACGGAGCTTGGTGATGATTGTCAGGTTTTCCCGTTCGCGTCGATCGGGCTCATTCCGCAAGACCTGAAGTTCAAGGGCGAAGAGACACGTCTCGTCATTGGCGAGCGCAACGTGTTTCGCGAAGGGGTCACCATAAATCGGGGTACTCGCGGGGGCGGAGGACTTACGCAGATTAGCGACGACAATGTCTTTATGGCGTATGTGCACGTCGCCCATGACTGTGTCATTGGAGATCGAAATATCTTTGGGCCGGGCGCGACGCTGGGTGGACACGTCGTGATTGAGGACGACGCCACGGTCAGCGCGTACTCGGGCGTTCAGCAATATTGTCGGGTCGGACGGCAGGCGTTTATCGGTGGCTACTCGGCGGTCACGAAGGACGCATTGCCCTATGGTCGGACCGTGGGCAACCGTGCTCGTCTTTTCGATCTGAACACGATCGGCTTGATGCGTCGGCAGTGTCCCCTGGAGACGATCGCCCGCCTCCGCAGGGCGTATCGGTATCTGTTGCAGTCGAAACTGAATACCACCCAGGCTCTGGACCGCATCCAGTCGGATGCCACGTTGTCGTGTTCCGAAGTCGACTACCTGCTTGAGTTCATCCGAGGCTCGAAGCGTGGCGTCAGCCTTCACCGTCGGCCCCGACGGATGGAGCCGATCGGCGTGGACGAATAAGCCGAGCTACGTTTCACAAGATGCGGGTCGGGTTAATCGCCGGTAACGGGCGTTTTCCGTTTCTCGTGTTGGAGGCCGCGCGGAGTCTCGGACACGAGGTAACTGTCATCGCGATCAAGGAAGAAACCGATCGCGGGATCGAGGCGATCGCCGTGGCCGCCGGATACGACACGCACTGGGTGTCGCTCGTGCACCTGGGACGGCTGCTGTCAATCCTGCAAGAGGCGCAGGTGACGCATGCGTTGATGGCGGGGCAGGTCAAACACAATCAGCTGTTTTCCGGCGCGCTGCCGGATCTCGCCTGGCTCTCGGTCTTGCGTCGATTGAAGAGCCGGAATACGGATGCGCTGATTTCCGCGGTGGCCGATGTCTTGGCAGACCGTGGGGTCGAGCTGATCGACTCCACGGGTTTTCTTCAGCCGCTCCTGGCCAAGGGGGGGGCGCTCACCGAGCGGAGCCCGGACCCGGACGAGGTGACCGACCTCAAGTTTGGCTATCGGATGGCCGATGCATTGGCGGGGCTCGACATTGGTCAAACGGTAGTCGTCAAAGACCGTGCAGTCGTTGCGGTCGAGGCGATGGAGGGAACCGACGCCGTCATCCGCCGTGCAGGGCGGGTCGCAGGCCAAGGCACACGCGTCGTCAAGGTGGCCAAGCCCGCGCAGGACATGCGTTTCGATGTCCCGGTGATCGGGCTCGAGACGATCGTCTCCATGCGGTCGGTGGGCGCGTCGATACTGTCGGTCGATGCTGGTCAGACCTTGCTATTGGATGGTCCGGAGGTGTTGCGGGCGGCCGACAACGCAGGAATTGCCGTCGTTGGGCGCGTCAAGCCATGAGTCAGCGAGCATCGCTCAAATTCGGAGTGGTCGGAGTTGGGCACATGGGTCGGCATCACGCCAGGATCCTGCGCGGTTTGCCCGAAGTGGAATTGGTTGCAGTGGCCGACGTCGACCTTGACAGGGCTCGGGCGGTGGCGGCCGACGTGGGTGCGGAGCCCTTTGCTGACGCCGGTGACCTCATCGGCCGGGTTGATGCGGTGACCGTGGCGGTGCCGACTGCGGCTCATCAGGCCGTGTCCATGCCATTTCTCGACGCCAAAATTCCGGTGCTGGTGGAAAAGCCGATTGCGGCGACGCTGGAGCAGGCCGACCTGATGGTCGCCGCGGCTGAGGCCGCGGATATCCCGCTCGCGGTGGGTCACTCTGAACGGTATAATCCGGCGATCACGACGGCACTGGCGCTGGTCACGAGCCCCCGGTTCGTGGAAATCCATCGGCTCGCTGCGTTTTCGGCGCGGAGTCTTGACGTCGACGTGGTCTTCGACGTGATGATTCACGACCTGGATGTCGTGCTTGCCTGCACAAACGCCGTGCCCGAGTCGATCGAAGCCGTTGGCGTACCCGTGCTGACCGACAGGGTCGATATTGCGAACGCCAGAATCCGCTTTGACAATGGGTGTATTGCGAATCTGACCGCCAGCCGAATCAGTCGAGAGCGCGTGCGCAAGCTCCGTTTTTTTCAGCAAGATTCCTATGTCTCGATCGACTGCGCGTTGCAGCAAGTGGAAGCCTGGCGGGTGCAGCGTCGCCCGGGCGCGGAGCCAGAGATCGCCGGAGGCCCCGTTGCGGTGCCAGAAGGAGAGCCACTCGAGCGCGAGCTTGCGGACTTTGTCAGCGCGATTCAGACCGGCGGGGAACCCGGTGTCACGGGCACGGCTGGTCGGCGAGCGTTGGAGCTCGCCGACCGGGTCGCCCGCGCGATCGATGAAGGGCAGGTAGACCAGAGGCGTGGCACGGACGTCGATGACCTATGATTACCGAAACCGACGCGATCAGTGAGAAACTTGCGGCCCGGGGGCAGCTGTCTCCCGAGGACGTGACCCGCCTGGAGACCAGTGCGGACATTTTGTGGCTCGGGACCTTGGCTGACACGCGTCGTCGCGAGTTGCATGGTGACGTCGTCACGTTTGTGCGGGTGCACGAGTTTTGTCCGGGCGGTGACTCCGCCTCGGTGGACTCAGAGATCCCGGCGGGTGCCGGTGAAGTACGAATTGCTGCGACGCCTGCATCGACGGTCGACGTCTTGTCTTATGCCGAGATGGCGGTGGCTCGGGCCGGCGCCGTGCCCGTCACGGCGTTCGCCCTGGACGAACTCGCGGCGCGGTGTAACCATCATCTCCAGACGCTCGAGCAATTGCTCACGGCGCTACGGGCGGCTGGCGTCGCGATGCTGGCCGAGACTCGAGCCGACCCGCGTCTTGGCGACTGGCTCTCCGTCTGCCGGACCACCGGCCTGGATGTCGCCCGGCTGACTGTCGATGGGGAGTCTCGCTCTGACCTGGCTCGTCTCAATCGCCTGGCAGCAGCGGACTCTCGGTCACCAGGGCGTATCCGAGCGTTCGCGCCCCTGTGCCAAACGGTCGATGATCCGCCGTCCACCGGGTACACGGATGTGCGTCAAGTTGCCTTGGCGCGTCTCGTGGTCGACAATATCGAGTCCATACAGGTGGATTGGTCTCGATACGGTCCAAAGCTCGCGCAGGTAGCCTTGACGTTTGGCGCAAATGATATTGACGCAGTCTCTCCGCTCGACGAGCACGAGCAGGGATGGCGGCGGCGTCCGCTCGAGGAGATCACGCGAAATATCCGTGCGACCGCTGGCGTTCCGGTTGAACGCGACGGCCGCTTTGAGAAACGTGACGCATGAGTGCAGTCCGAGTTAGCGCTGTCGAGTATCTCAATGCACGACCGCTCGTGCACGGTCTCGACGCGTATCCCGACTTGTTTACGGTTCAGTTTGACATTCCGGCGAACTGTGCCGCTCAACTTCATGATCGGTACGTCGATCTTGGGCTCATTCCGTCCATTGAGTGTCAGCGGAGTGCCGACTACCGCATCGTTCCGGATATTGGCGTGGTCTCGACTGGGCCGGTCGCGTCGGTCGCGTTGTTTTCGGACCGTCCCGCCACGGCACTTCGTTCGATTGCCGTCGACGTCAGCTCCCGAACTGCAGTCGCGTTACTGCGCGTGCTCTGCGCAGAGTGGTTTGACATTGAGCCGACATTTGTCACGCTGCGCCCAGACCTCGACGCGATGCTCAAACGCTGTGATGCAGCGTTGTTGATCGGCGATAAAGCGTTGTATCAGGAGTATGAGCTCAACGGCCTGGAGAAAACTGACCTCGGCGCGGAGTGGACAGATATGACCGGGCTGCCCTTTGTCTGGGCGGTGTGGGCCGGTCGTCACGACGCGGTCACTGCCGAGCAGATTGACGCGCTCAAAACGGCTCGCGATGCCGGTGTGGCCGCGCTCGATGACATCGCCGACCGGTTTACGGCCGGTGCATTCGCTGGGGCGAGTCCCAGGAAGCCCGGTGATGAGAGCGACGAGCGTCAGGCCATCGCGAGGGAGTATTTGCGGAACAATGTGTCGTATGAATTGGACGACCGTGGCATCGCGGCATTGGAGAAGTTTTATGCGAAAGCCGGCGACCTTCAGATTCTGTCGACGGTCCGACCGGTAAAATTTTTCTAGATGTCGTCACTGTCGACCGCGGTAGCCGCCGGTGCGCGTGTGACACGCCAGCAGGCGTACTCGTTGTACACCGGTGAATCGGCTCACGAGCTCGGCCGATTGGCGGACGCGATACGGACGCGCAAGCACCCCGAGCGGCAGGTCACGTACATCATCGACCGCAACGTCAACTACACCAACGTCTGTGTCGCTCGTTGCAATTTTTGTGCGTTTTATCGCACCGTCGGGTCGCCCGACGGATACGTCCTCGGCTTTGAGGAGATTTTTGCAAAGATCGACGAGACGATGGCGGTCGGCGGCAATCAGCTTCTTCTGCAGGGGGGGCACAATCCTGACCTGCCGTTGGAGTGGTATGAAGATCTGTTTCGCGGCGTCAAAGATCGATACCCAACCTTCAAATTACACGCACTCTCACCACCAGAGGTCGTACATCTCACACGATTGTCCGGATTGACGACCGAGACGGTGATCGACCGACTTATCGTCGCCGGTCTCGATAGTATCCCCGGGGGTGGTGCCGAAATCCTGGTCGACCGCGTTCGGCGGCTTCTCAACTGTTACAGCAAGGCGACCTCCGACGAGTGGATCGACGTCATGCGGGTCGCGCATCACGCCGGGCTTCGCACCACGGCAACGATGATGTACGGGAGTGTCGATACGCTCGAAGACCGTATCGAACACTTGCTTCGGCTCCGCGCGTTGCAAGACCAGACTGGGGGCTTCACCGCCTTCATCACGTGGAGCTATCAGCCCACCCATACGGAGCTCGGTGGCACCGAAGCAACCGGCATCGAGTATCTCAAAACACTCGCGCTCGCTCGCATCGTGCTTGACAACTTTGACAACCTCCAGGCGTCGTGGGTGACCCAAGGAGGGAAGGTCGGTCAACTCAGCCTCGCGTTTGGCGCGAACGACATGGGAAGCGTCATGATTGAGGAGAACGTGGTGCGGGCGGCCGGCGCCGCCTACTGTATGGACGAGATCGAGATCGCGCGGAACATAGAAGACGCTGGTTTTGTGCCCAAGCGTCGCAATATGCACTACGAGATTCTCGGTGACCCGTTCTTTCGTCAGCAAACCGTGCCACGCATGCGTGAGCTCGGGGTCGCGCGGGAGGACGGCCGTCCCGGCGCCTCGTCCGATGTCGAGCGTTATCCCGCGCGTAGTCGCCAGGAAAAACTCCGACGCGGTGGGGTCGGGTGACGGGCGACTTTCCGCTGAGACCCGCGTGACCCGCTACCACCCCTCGTGGGTGCTGCCCATCGTTTCATCGCCGCTCTCGAACAGCTGCGTCGAGGTCGAGGCCGGCACCATCATTGGCGTCCACGAAGAGAGTCGTCGTCGCCCATCGGCCGCGGCAGACGCCGATGTCGACCTCGCCGGGTATGCGCTTTTGCCATCTTTGGTGAACGCCCATACCCATCTGGAGCTCAGCGGTCTTCGGGACAAAGTTGGGCGAGCCAAGACCATGCCGGCGTGGGCCTGCGATGCCATGGCTCAGATGGCGACTGGCCCACCTGACCCCGGGGCGATTCGGGCCGCGGTTCGTGAATCTCTGGCGGCTGGGACCGGTCTTATCGCGGACATCTCAAATACCTTGGCTTCTATTGCTCCATTGGCCGAAGAGCGCGCCGAAGCCGTCGTCTTCCGAGAGCTCCTCGGGTTCAACGAGCCCGCGCCGGAAGAGTTCGTGCGGCACGAGCTTGACGCGCTCGCGACCGAACTCAATGCTCAAGCGTTCCCCGCGACCGTACGCGGAAGTGTCGCTGCGCACGCCCCCTACTCCGTGTCGCCTGGTCTGTTCCGCGCTATCCAGACGGCGGCGACGGTGCGTGGTCTCCAGCCTCTATGCGTGCATGGAGCCGAATCCGCAGAGGAGCTCGAATTTCTGCGAAAAGGTCGCGGCCCGTGGCGCGAGATTCTCGAGGCGCGTCGACGGTGGGCCGAGGACTGGTCTCCGCATGACGGCGGGTGCATCTCGTATCTGGCGGCCTGCGGCTGGGTAGCACCGGGGACACTCGTTGTGCACGGCGTGCATCTGAGTGACGAGGAGCTTTCGCGGATGGCGGTTGCCGGGGTCGGGCTTGTGACATGTCCGCGGAGCAACGCGTGGACCGGGGCGGGGATACCGCCGGTTGCGCGCTTCTATGACTCGGGTGTGCGGGTGGCCATCGGGACCGATAGCCTGGCGAGCGCCCCGGACCTCAATGTCTTTACCGAGTTGGCGGCCGTTCGCGCATTGGCCCCGACGACATCCGCGGCGAAGCTGTTGCGAAGCGCGACCAGCGTTGGCGCCGAGCTGTTGGGCTATCCCGATCGAGGCGCGATCGTGCCCGGCATGAAGGCCTCGCTGATCGCGGTGCGGTGTCCTCCGGATATCGCGCGGGCCGACGAAGTTGAAGAACATCTCGTCAGTGGAGTCGCGCCCGATGAGGTCGTCTGGCCGAGCCCGACGCGGGCGGCCGACAATCCCCTGTGTGAAAGTTGAAGAGCCACTACACTAGTCTTTTGTGCCTTCAGGGACTGTCGTGCTATCTCGTCTGCGACGCTACGCGTCCTTTATTCGTTTTAGTCACACGGTGTTCGCGCTGCCGTTTGCGCTTTCCGGGGCGCTTCTCGTCGCCCGGTCGTCGCCGGTAACGTGGGGTCGGGTCGGGTGGATCGTCCTCGCGATGGTTACCGCTCGCACGGCGGCGATGGGTTTCAATCGTCTCGTCGACGCACGTTTTGATGCGCAAAATCCGCGGACGGCCAATCGCGAGTTGCCCCGGGGGCGTATGAAGCGCACGGAAGGGGTCGCGCTCGTGACAGCGGCGTCAGCGGCCTTTGTCGCCGTGACGTGGATGATCGACCCGTTGTGCTTTTTCTTGTCTCCCGTCGCGCTGACGATCGTGTTTTGGTACTCCTTGGCAAAGAGGGTCACTCACTACACGCAGCTCTTTCTGGGGCTGGCGTTGGCGGTGGCACCGGTCGGGGGATGGTTGGCAGCCGGTGGCCGTGGCGGATGGGCTCCGTGGGTGTTAGCGGCCGGCACCGGTTTGTGGGTGG
The DNA here is from genome assembly GCA_963579735.1 of Vicinamibacteria bacterium. Classification (GTDB taxonomy): domain Bacteria; phylum Acidobacteriota; class Vicinamibacteria; order Vicinamibacterales; family UBA8438; genus CAUZIB01. The sequence goes on from CAUZIB010000004.1 coordinate 54,663, forward strand.
CCGGGTTCGATATCTTATATGCGTGCGATGACATCGATTTCGACCGCGCTCACGGGCTTCACTCGATACCCGCGAAATTTGGCGTGCGACGGGCGTTGGTCATCTCGCGGGTGTTTCACGTGCTGACGGTGGCATGTCTCGCGGCGGTGGCAGCGGTCGAGCCGCTGGGCGCTGTCTATATCACCGGGGTCGTCGCGGTGGCGCTTCTCCTCGGCTATGAGCAGTCTCTGGTGCATCCGCACGATCTCTCCAAGGTGAAGCAGGCGTTTGATCTCAACGGGTATGTCGGTCTGTTGTATCTGGCGGCGATGGCGGGCGCCGTGTATGTCGGATAAACCGACGTTCATCGTGGCCGTGACCGGTGCCTCCGGTGCGCTCTATGCAGTGCGGACAATTGCTGCACTGCTCGAGCGCCGCTGCCGAGTCGAGCTGGTGGCCTCCGACTTTGGTCGCCGCCTGCTGCGTGACGAATTAGGACCCGCCGCGTCGCTCGACGGTCTGTCCGCCTATCTCGCGAACAAGTTTGGTTCACAGATTGCGGACGGAATTCTGACGACGCACTCGAATCGGGACGTGGGGGCGACGATTGCGAGTGGCACCTACCCATGCCACGGAATGGCAATCATTCCCTGTTCGATGAAAACGCTGGCCGGCGTCGCCCACGGCCTCTCCAGGACGCTGATCGAGCGTGCCGCCGACGTGGTGTTGAAAGAGCGGCGCCGATTGGTCGTCGTGCCACGCGAAACGCCGATGAGCCTCCCGCAGCTCCGCAACATGGTCGCGTGCGCCGAAGCCGGCGCGGTCGTGCTACCAGCGATGCCGGCCTTCTACCAGCAACCGCGTACCATCGATGATCTTGCCGACTTCCTGGCGGGCAAGGTGCTCTCCGCGCTTGGCGTGGACCACGATTTGTATCCCCCGTGGACTGGCGACGCACCTCGGAGTGGCGCATGACCGAGCGCTCGAGTGCGCCGTTGCCCCTCGACAAAACTCCCCGTCGCATCGAGGGCATGTTTGATGCGATTGCCGGTCGGTATGACTTTCTGAATCGGTTACTGAGCGCGGGGCTGGACCGGACCTGGCGCACCCGCGCGGTGGTCTCGCTGGCGGTGCACAACGACGCGTGTGTGCTCGACCTCTGCACTGGCACCGCGGACCTCGCGTTGACGCTGGCGTCCCGGCATCGTTCTGCCACAACGATTGGCGTCGACTTCGCGGCCGAGATGCTCCGGCATGGTCAGGAAAAAGTGCGTCGCGGGGGGCATACAGACCGAGTCAGTCTCGTCAGAGGTGATGCCGTCCACATTCCCGTGTCCAGCGCCGCGGTTGACGGCGCCATGATCGCGTTTGGGATTCGCAATGTCGAGGAGCCGGAGCGGGCGCTGCTCGACATCCATCGGGTGCTGAAAGTCGGCGGCCGGCTGGCGATCCTGGAGTTTGGCTACCCTCGCGCGCCACTGTTCAAGGCCGCCTACTTGTGGTACTTCCGGACCGTGCTGCCGCTTATCGGTCGACTCGTATCGAAGCACGACAGCGCATATCGCTATTTGCCAGCCTCCGTGGGAACATTCTACGAGCCCGAGGCCTTTTGCCGCCTCGTCGCCGCGTCCGGATTTTCAGACATACGTGCGATTCCGCTCACATTTGGCATCGTGTATTTGTATACCGCCGTCAAAGATGCGGTCTCGACGCGGAAGCCGAGCGGTATAATCAAGTAACTCGTTGATGTACTTCGACTTCGAGGATCGCAACTTTGAGACACCGACGATCGAGTCGGCGATCTCGTGGCGTGAGCAGGCGTTGGTGTCTCTGGTCGGCCACGTCCTCCTCGTCTCGCTCGTGCTCTTTCTGCCGCGCCTTCCGTTTTTTGAGGAGCTAGCCGCGGAGATGGAGCTGCGACGCGCCGCCCGCGAGGCTGAGCTCGCTCAAATGCAGGAAGAGTCCCAGCAAGCGATGCTCGATATGCAGCCAGACGCCGAGGCCTTCGTTTTTGTCGCGCCGCGCGTGGATCTACTCGCCGATGAACCGCCGCGTCCGAACGCGGTCGCATCTGACGAAGATCGGATCGCCCAGTCACCTGAGCGCACGTTCGACCCGGATAGCCGCCTTCCGATCGCCGAAGGGAATTCGCCGCGATTTGTCGAGGCCGACATCCCGGACGAGCCCCAGGACATGATGGCGCCTCTCGAACTGTTGGAGGAGGAGGCGACTGAGGACGGTGGCCGCGAGGACAGCGACGAGCCGTCCGAAGACCAGCCCGATGTTGACGACCCGCGACTCGTGGACGAAACCGTCGGGCATGACGAGTCAGAAGAGCTCGCAGGGGTGGTCGCAGAAGAGCCGGGCCTCCGGACCGAGGGTGATACCGGGGTCACCGAAGTGGCCGATTCTGCACTCACGACGCCAGGCTCGGGTGCTGGGGACCCGGACCGTTTTGACCGTCCGATCAGTATCGTGGCAGACGGGCTCCTTGGGCAGGCCACGCAGAGTTTGGACCGAAGCGTGCGGCGAGAAACTTTCCACAATCTCAGCGGTGACACCGAACGCTTTGGGTCGACCCTTCAATTCGATACAAAAGGCGTGGACTTTGGCAGCTGGGTTCGTCGGTTCGAGGCTCAGGTGTATCGGAACTGGATGGTGCCGTTTCGCATATGGACCGACCACGGCCATGTGGTCTTGACCTTCACTGTTCACAAGAACGGCCGACTGGAGGGTGTGCAGGTTGTGAGGCCGTCGATCGATCCGTTCAACCTCTCCGCGGGCAATGCCCTGAGGCAGTCTGACCCCACGGTGCCGCTCCCCGAAGCGTATCCAGACGAGGAGCTCTTCATTACGGCAACTTTTTATTTCAACGAATCACCATCCGGTCGCCGTCGATAGCTTTCCCTTGCATGGGGCTGACGATGTCGCTTCCGACCAGAACTCAGCAAATCGGATGGTTCGTGCGGTTGACGTTCACCGCCGCGCTGTCCGTGGTGCGGTGGGTCGCGTCGTTGTGATTCGTGGCTCGTCGCCAAGGAGCGTCCGCTCTCGGTTCGTCAAGCCACTGCTGCAGCCGCTGAGGGTCTCGCGTCTCGCGTGTAGAGGCCTCACGTGTTTCCGTGTCACCCGCCGAGCCGACGGTGTCTCAACTGGCCGATGATAGACGCTGCGAGTCGCCCGGCCCGACATCGCCCACGCATCATCGCGGTCGTGGGCGCGACGGCGACGGGGAAGAGCGCGCTCGGTCTGTCCCTGGCGGAGACGCTCGAGGGCGAGATCATCAGCTGTGACTCGACAGCGGTCTACCGGGGATTCGACATTGGGACCGACAAGGTGCCGGTGGGTGAGCGGCGGGGTATCGCGCACCATCTCGTCGATATCGTCGAGCCTAGCGAACAATACACGGCGGCTCGGTATACATGCGATGCGGTGGCCGCCATACAACGGGTCATTGGTCTGGGTCGCACGCCGATTATCGTGGGCGGAACCGGCCTCTACTACCGCGCGCTGACTCGAGGACTGTTCGACGGTCCGGGCCGCGACGAGGCCTTACGCGCGAGGTTGACTCGTCGCGCGCAGCTTCACGGAGCCGGGTGGCTGCACCGCATGGTCACTCGTGTCGATCGACCTTCGGCGTTCCGTATCCACCCCAATGATGACAAACGTCTCATACGCGCACTCGAAGTGTTTTTCTTGACCGGTCATACGCTGACCGACCATTTCGCGGATACCCGGTCTCCCTTGGCAGGATATGACCTAGTCACGGTTGGCATCCGGATCCCTCGAGACGAGATCGTCAGACGGGTGACCCACCGCGTCCACGAACAGTTTGCCCGAGGACTCCTCAGCGAGGTTGAAGGGCTACTCGGCCGCGGAGTCCCGCCCGACGCGCCTCCGTTTGGCGGACTGGTCTACCGACAGGTCATGGAATACCGGCGGGGCGTTCGCGACGAAACGACGACGCGAGCTCTCATCGTGCAGGAGAACAGGCGTTACGCTAAACGCCAGTTGATCTGGTTTCTCAAAGAGCCTAACCTACACTGGCTGGAGATTCCGGGTGAACATCCCGACGCCATGCGTCACGTGAGGTCGGTCCTTCAACGTGACGTGTCGACGTACACGCAATAAGCCACCTATGTCCAACCCTGGAGATGGGACGTCCGCGTCCCCCCACAACATTCAGGATTTATTCCTGAACGGCGCCCGGCGCGAGAAATTGGTTGTGACCATCCAGCTCATGGACGGTAGCGCGTTTGATGCCACGATCAAGAGTTTTGACCGGTTTGCCGTGGTCGTCGAGCACGACGGCGCCGACTATCTCATCTTCAAACATGGCATCGCGTTGATTCGGCCCGCGCAAGCGAGACACACCGCCCACGCGGGTGCATGAGCGCCGTGCCCGACGTGATTCGCCTGGAGCTCGAGGCGCGCGAACGCACGTCGTTGGTCGCCTCCGCCGCGTGCAGCGCGGACACGCGGGGCCGACGGCGACAGGAATCCGAGGACCCAATCCGGACCGCATTTCAGCGTGACCGCGACCGGGTGGTGCACTCGAAAGCCTTTCGCCGCCTCAAACACAAGACGCAAGTATTTCTTGCGCCCACTGGTGACCACTATCGAACCCGTCTGACGCACACGCTCGAGGTCTCACAGATTGCGCGCACAATTGCCAAAGTGCTTCGGCTGAATGAGGAGCTGACGGAGGCGATCGCGCTCGGCCACGACCTGGGTCATCCACCCTTTGGGCATGCGGGAGAGCGAGTGCTGCGTGAGCTACTTCCTGGCGGATTCAATCACTACGAGCAGAGTCTACGAGTCATCGATCGGTTGGAGAACGATGGGGCGGGGCTCAACCTGACGTGGGAGGTCCGCAATGGCATCGCGAAACACTCGAAGGGCAAGGACGGCGCACCGGTCGGTGTCCGTCGTGATCAACGCGCCGCGACGCTCGAGGGGCAGGTCGCCCGGGTGGCCGACATCATCGCGTATGTGAATCATGACATCGACGATGCGGTGCGGGCTGGTGTCCTGCGGACGGACGCGCTGCCGTCCGGCGCGGTGGGGGTGCTTGGTCTTACGGCGTCGGCTCGAATCGGCCGGATGGTTGCGGATGTCGTGCAAGAGAGCGTGACCGAAGGGAGCGAGCCCGAGATCAAGATGGGGGCAGACGTGCTTCGGGCGTTGCTCGACCTCAGGCAGTTCCTATTCGAGGCCGTCTACGAAAATGATGCGGCTACGTCCGAGTTCAAGAAGGCGCGGGGTATCCTCGAAGGAATCGACGCCAAGGTCCGAGAAAGACCGGGACGTTTTCTCGACGCGACCATCCTCGAGGTCGATGGTATCGATTCGGCGTGTCGCGATTTCTTGGCGAGCATGACCGACCGCTATGCCATCAGTCTGTTCGAAGAGCTCTTTGTCCCTCGTCCCTGGGGCTAGTGGCATCGCCGTCGAGATGAAGTCGATCGTCGGGCCCGTCGCACCACCTGGCGCCGCGGTCCCTCTTCTCGCCATACAGCCGGTACGACTCGGCGTGGCGCCCTGCGCTAGGCGGCCGTCGAAACCTGAGGCTTTGACCTCATCTCGACGGCGGTGCACTAGTCCCTCAATCCTGCAAGCCTCCGGCATGTTAACATCTCCAGATCGGTCGTTGGGCCGAATAGGTACTTTTGCCGATGCTGCTCGATTTGGGCGAGATACGCGGGTCTGAGAATCGGGTCGATCGGACGTATGCCGTCGGTGAACTCAAGTCTGAGGTCGATGACGCGTATCGCGTGAACGCCCCGGTGGCGTTGCAGGCTCGGTTGCTCAAAGACGGGGATAAGTTTCGCCTCACGGGTCGAGTAGACACGATCCTCCAACTCGCCTGTTGTCGGTGCCTAGAGCCTTTTGACCGTGTGGTAGGTCTTCTGATTGACCTGCTCTATCTTCCCCAGGACCTCAACGACGGAGAGGATGAGTCTGAGATCTTGGAGGAGGATTTGTCGACGGCGTTTTATCGCGACGAACAAATCGATTTGGACGCGCTCGTCCGCGAACAGTTTCAGTTGGCGCTGCCAATGAAACCTCTTTGCGGCGATGACTGTCGCGGTCTGTGCGCGCAATGTGGCATCAATCTCAACACGGGAAGGTGTTCGTGCGAGACCGGCTGGCGAGACCCCCGGCTGGCGGCGCTCGAATCACTGCTCTCGAAGGGTCGAAAGGGTTGAACGCGAGATGGCGAATCCCAAGCGACGGCACTCCAAAGCAAGAACGGCGAAACGTCGGGCACACCACGCTCTGACGCCGGCGAGTCTCGGCGAGTGCCCGCAGTGTCACGAACCAAAGGTGCCTCACCGCGTGTGCGCCCAGTGCGGTCACTATCGCGGGCGGCAAGTGAAAGCGGTCAAAGACGTGGCCTGAGGCGCCACGATATGCTGACCCTCAGTTATCAGGTTCTGGGTGAGCGTGGTGGCGGAAGCGGTCTCGAGCAGACGGGACGGCACGCTCCCCGCCATTGGGGCAGGATGCTGAGCATGTGTGATCGGGGAGCGACGCGGCGATTCCGAGACATGTCGCTCGCGGGTAGTGGCGCGAGCGGTCGGAACGGGATCTGGCATGCAGATCGCCATTGACGCGGCAGGTGGCGACTACGCGTCGCGAAGCATCGTCGACGGTGCGCTGGTGGCGGCGCGGCATCTGGGTTTTGACCTGACGCTGGTTGGGGGAGGCACGGCGCTCGAGGCCGAGTTGGCCAGGCACGACACCGCGCGGGTGGCGGTGCGCGTCCTCGACGCGCCCGATGTTGTTGAGATGCATGAAGCGCCACGGGCGGCGCTCAGAAAGAAACCACTGGCGTCGGTGCGGGTGGCCGCCGAAACGGTGGCGCGGGGCGACGCTGCTGCATTCTTTAGCGCCGGCCACACCGGTGCGACGTTGCTGCCGGCGCGCGCGGTATTCGGGTTGCTGCGAGGCGTCGACCGTCCGGCCCTGGCCGCAACGATTCCCACGCGTCGGGGTGAGGCCGTGCTCTTGGACGCTTGGCGCCACGGTCGAGTGCCGACCGCGGCATTTGGTGCAGTTTGCCGCCATGGGACGTGTGTATGCGCGGGTCTCGTTGGGGATCTCGGATCCACTGGTGGGGCTCCTTTCGATTGGGCACGAGGCGAGCAAGGGCAACGACCTGACTCGAGAAGCGCATCGACAGCTCTTTCAGAGGGGGTTGCCGTTTATCGGCAACGTGGAAGCGCGTGACCTCCTTTACCGGCGACGCCGATGTGATTGTGTGCGATGGTTTTACGGGCAACGTCGCGTTGAAAGTTAGCGAGGGGTTAGTCGAGGTCGTCGAAGAGCTGTTGGGCGCCGAACTCGCCCGGACCTTCACGACCTGTATCGGGTTGTTGTTGTCGCGGCGGGCGTTTCGGCGATTCCGGCGGCGCGTTGATTATTCGGAGGAGTACGGTGGCGCTCTGCTGCTTGGCGTGGACGGGCTGTGTATCGTCGGGCACGGACGCTCGTCGGCTCGGGCGGTAAGAAATGCCGTCGCGATGGGCTTTCGTTTTGCCGAACGTGGCGTTGTGGACCGAGTCGGCGGGGAGATTGCCGCGATGGACGAATCATCGCCAGCGGAGGGTAAGGCATGAGTCAATATCAGACGTCGGGCGGGGCCACCCGTCTTTCATCTTCGTGCAGCCGGACGTCGCAGGTATCGGCCGGGGTCGCATCTTGTGAGCCGCCCGCCGAATTGTGCCGTGTGATGCTTGTGTCTCCACCGTCGTCCATTGGACCCGTTCCCTATCCGATTTCTTTGGTATCGAAACCGCTCTCACCGGTGGGGGCACGTAACCCCCCTAGGAATCCAGGAGGTATCCGCTCGTGATCGCGTTCGTGTTTCCCGGGCAAGGCTCGCAGCAGGTCGGCATGGGGAAAGAGTTGTCCGAACGGTTCGCCGTGTGTCGTGAGACCCTGGCGGAGGCGGATGACGCGCTCGGACAGTCGCTCACGACGCTCTGCTTTGAGGGACCGGAGGACGCGCTCACGCTGACCGAGAACACCCAGCCGGCTGTCTTGGCGGTCAGTGTGGCCGCCCATCGGCTTCTCGTGTCACGCGGGATCACACCCGACATCGTCGCCGGTCATAGCCTTGGCGAATACACGGCGCACGTCGCTGCGGGGACGATCTCTTTCGCGGACGCACTGCGCACCGTCCGTCGTCGAGGACGATACATGCAGGAAGCGGTGCCGGTCGGTGCGGGCGCGATGGCCGCCGTGCTGGGGCTCGACGAGGACGCTATTGCGACAGCCTGCGCGGACACGGTGGCGGCCACGGGCGAAATCGTCTGTCCGGCGAACCTCAACGCGCCAGGTCAAGTAGTGATCGCCGGTACTCGTGAAGGCGTTGCGCGGGCTGCCGACCGCGCGAAAGAGCTGGGCGCGCGCCGGGTGATGCCCTTGCCGGTGAGTGCCCCGTTTCATTGTCCGTTGATGAAACCCGCTGAAGAGCGGTTGGAACAGGACCTTCGTGGATTGGTCGTGTCTGATCCAACGATCCCCGTCGTCGCCAACGTGGACGCCGAGCCAAAGCGTGACGCCTCAGCCGCGATTGATGCGTTGCTGCGGCAAGTCAGCGCCCCCGTACGATGGGAGTCTGTCATACGGCGGATCGTGTCGAGTGGCGTCGACGCATTTGTCGAAGTGGGCCCGGGCAAGGTACTCACGGGTTTGATCAAGAAGATTGAACGTGGCGTGCCGGTGACAAACGTTCAAAGCGCGGGCGACATCGAGCGGGCGCAGCAGCTGGTAGCTGATTCGGTTAACCCAGACCGCCAGATCGCCGCTGGAGGGCACGCATGACGAGGGGCCTTTCAGACCGGGTGGCGGTGGTGACGGGCGCCTCGCGGGGTATTGGGAGGGCGATAGCCGAGAGGCTTTCGGCCGATGGCGCGACGGTTGTGGCGTGCGCTCGAGGCGACCATGCGCAACCGGTGGCGGACGCTATTGTGTCGGCGGGGGGATCGGCGAGCGCTCGGACCGTCGATGTGACTGATGCGGCAAGCGTGGCCGATCTGATGGAGGCCACGTTACGCGATTTCGAGCGGCTTGACATCTTGGTCAATAACGCGGGCATCGTGCGTGACCAGCTGCTGTTGCGGATGAAACGCGATGACTGGGAAGCCGTCATCGCCACGAACCTGACAGCGGCCTTTAGTTGCACGCAGGCCGTGCTCAGGACGATGATCAAGCGGCGGTGGGGTCGAGTGATCAATATCAGCTCAGTGGTGGGGCAATCGGGCAGCGCCGGGCAAGCCAACTATGCGGCGTCAAAAGCTGGGCTGATGGGGTTTACGAAATCGCTTGCGCACGAGGTGGCATCGCGAGGGATTACTGTGAACGTCGTCGCCCCGGGAATGATCGAGACCGACATGACCGCATCGCTCCCCGACGACACTCGCCAGTCGTTGGCAGAACGGATACCGATTCCGAGGTTTGGGACCTCAGATGACGTCGCAGCCGCGGTCAGCTTTCTCGCGTCGGAAGAAGCATCGTATATTACTGGACAGGTTTTGGGGGTCAACGGTGGACTGTATATGTAGGAGGCTTGGGAATGGCCGTTGCTGAAAAGGTCAAGGGGATCATCGTCGAACAGCTTGGTGTGGATGAAGAAGAGGTCACACCCGATGCCTCGTTTGTGGACGATCTCGGCGCTGACTCGCTCGACACAGTCGAGCTGGTGATGGCGTTTGAAGAGGAGTTTGGACTTGAGATTCCGGATGAGGATGCCGAGAAAATCACGCGGGTAAAGGAAGCCGTCGAGTATATCAATTCGCACGGCAAGGGAAAGAAGTAGCGAACCCGCGCAGGCGGCGAATGATTGACACGGCTGCTGGTAATGAACATCAGCTACAATGCGAAGAGAAAAGCAATGTCCGGTCGGCGAGTTGTCATAACAGGGGTGGGGTTGGTGTCATCAGTTGGAATTGGCACCGAGTCCACCTGGGAAGGGGTGTGCGCGGGGCAGAACGGAATCGGTCGAATCACACGGTTCGATCCAAGTGAGTTCGCCTCCCAGATCGCGGGTGAAGTGAAGGGGTTCGACCCGCTCGACTTCCTCCACAAGAAAGATGTCAAGAAAATGGACATCTTCATCCAATACGCGATTGCGGCCTCTGAGTTTGCCCTGGAGGATGCGGGGCTCAGATCGGCGGTGCCTCTAGGGACCGACACGGGGGTATGTATTGCGTCGGGGATCGGGGGATTTAGCACGATCGAACGCGAGCACAAGGCGCTCCTCGCCGGTGGCCCGCGGAAGATCTCGCCGTTCTTTATCCCCTCCGCCATCATCAATCTTGCGGCGGGACAGGTGTCGATTCGCTTCGGTGCGAAAGGCCCGAATTCGGCGACCTGCACGGCCTGTTCAGCGTCCGCGCATGCGATTGGGGACGCTCTCGAGATCGTCCGCCGCGGGACGGCCGATGTCATGATTGCGGGTGGCTCGGAGGCGGCCATTACGCCGATGGGCGTGGGTGGATTCGCGGCCATGAAGGCGCTCTCAACCCGTAACGACGATCCGGCGCGGGCCTGTCGTCCGTTTGACAAGGACCGAGACGGCTTCATCATTGGCGACGGCTCGGGGGTCGTTATTCTTGAGGAGCTCGAGCATGCCCGGCGGCGGCGGGCGCGGATTTACGCCGAGGCGGTTGGTTACGGCATGTCAGCCGACGCCCACCATATGACTGCGCCAGCGGACGATGCCAACGGCGCGGTCCGAGTCATGGCGGCTGCGGTCAAGGATGCGGGTATCGAGTCGGGCGACGTCGACTATGTCAACGCCCATGGTACGTCGACGCCATACAACGACCGGCTCGAGACGTTGGCCATAAAGAAGTGTTTTGGCGATCACGCCCGGAGGATGGCTATTTCGTCGACGAAATCTATGACAGGGCATCTTCTGGGGGCCGCTGGTGGCATCGAAGCTGGTCTCACTTCCCTGTCGATTTATCATCAAATGTTACCACCGACCATCAACCTTGATGATCCGGATCCCGATTGCGATTTGGACTACGTGCCAAAAAAGAAGCGACCGGCGTCAGTCAATTACGCGCTGTCGAATTCGTTTGGGTTCGGGGGCACGAACGCCAGCCTTCTGTTCAAGCGATATGACGACAGTCAGTGAACGATGAAGATCGCTGTTTGTATCAAGCAAGTCGTCACGCGTGATTGGCCCCTCCGGATCGACGACTCCGCGCGATGGGTGCGCGACCGCGATGCGAGCTTCGAGATGAACGAGCCCGACGCATACGCGCTCGAGGAGGCGCTCCGGCTCAAGGAGGAACATGGTGGCGAAGTCGTGGCGTGTTCCGTGGGCCCGTCTCGGGTCACGCAAGTGCTCCGGGAAGCGCTCGCGCGAGGTGCGGATCGCGCGGTTCACGTAGAGAGCGACGAGCTGGTGACCGCCGATGCACTCGCCGTAGGACGGGCCTTGGCAGGCGCGCTCGAGACTGTCAAGGCGGACCTCATTCTCACTGGTCTTCAATCAGACGACCATGGGTTCGGACAAGTTGGTGTCGTCGTCGCGGAGCTCTTGGGGATTCCGCACTCGACGATCATCATGGAAGTCACGACGGCCGCCACCGACGGCGCGATTCGCGTCAAACGAGAGCTAGAAGGCGGTTGGTTTCAGTGGGTCGAGTTGCCGACGCCGGCCCTGCTCACCATTCAGAGTGGGATCAATCAGCTGCGTTATGCCACCTTGAAAGGGATCATGGCGGCCAAGAGGAAAGAGCTACGTGTGGTTGTGCCGGAGCCGGCCTCGTCAACTGTGAGTCAGCGAATCGTGTCGCTCTCGGTTCCCGAAAAAGCAAAGCAGACACATTTTATCGATGGCAGTCCGGCCGAGGCGGCGCGCGAGCTAGTGCGGGTGCTGCGCGACGACGCGCGCGTGTTTTCATCATGATTCTCGTCATCGCCGAACAGCGTGACGGTGGGTTGAATCGCGCGTCGTGGGAGGTCATCGTCGCGGCGCAAGTGCTGGCCGCATCGACCGGTCAATCCATTGCGGTCGCGATTCTGGGTAGTGACCTGCAACCCCTGGCGGAGGAGCTGGCCACAGCTGCTGTCAGAGAGATCCTGGTCGCGGAGAACGCCGCACTAAGCGCGTATACGGCCGATGGCTTTGTCGAGGCAGTGAGCCAGATCATCGCGTCAGAACACCCTGAGGTGGTGCTGTTTCCCCACACCTATCAAACACGGGACTACGCCCCGCAGCTGACGACGCGCTTGGAACGCTCGCTCGTCACCGATTGTATCGGTGCGAAGGCCTCGTCCGGCGGAGTGGTCTTCACCCGACCGATGTTTCAGGGGAAATTTGTAGCGGACATCGTGATCGACGGCGACGCGCCTCATTTCGCGAGCTTTCAAGTCGGGGCGTTTCGGGCCGACGCGGTGGTCAGGGGAGACACGGCCGCGCCGATCCGTGCGGTCGATGTGGGCATTGACCCCGACCGGATCCGTCAGCGTCCAGAGGCGCCATTCAAAGAGGCCAAGCAAGCCGTCGACCTGACACAGGCGAGCCGCATCGTGGCCGTGGGACGGGGCATCAAGAGCCAGGAGCACTTGCCCCTGGCACAAGATCTGGCCAAGGCTCTCGACGCCGAGGTCGCGGCGTCGCGTCCGATTTGTGACTCCGGCTGGCTTCCCATGGACCGTCAGATCGGCAGTTCCGGGCAAACTGTCGCCCCGCATTTGTATCTGGCCCTTGGTATCTCCGGAGCCATTCAGCACTTGGTCGGGATGAAGGGGGCGCGGACGATTGTCGCGATAAATAAAGACGCGGATGCTCCGATCTTTGAAGTGGCCGACTATGGCATCGTCGGTGACCTGTTCGAGATCGTGCCCGCCCTGACGACCGCCCTGGGGGCGCCGGGAGCGTAAGTGCCCTGGTCGCCGAGCCAATTGTGACCGGCAGCTCTGAGGTCGAACGTGACACCCTCGACGTCGATGTTCTGATCGTCGGCGGAGGCCCCGCCGGTCTGTCGGCGGCTATTCGGCTCGTCACGGCGCAGAAAGAAGCGGGCGGTGAGCCACTGGCCATCGCGGTGCTCGAAAAGGCTCGCGAGCAGGGTGCGCATATGCTGTCCGGGGCTGTGCTCGACCCGTCGACTCTCGATGACTTGATCCCTGACTGGAAAGAGAAGGGCGCTCCGGTCGACACGCCGGTGACCGGGGACCGCATCTTCTTCCTCACAAAGAAGCGAAGGTTCAGATCCCCGTTTACCCCCCCGCCGTTACGCAATCACGGGAACTATGTGGTGTCCCTCAACCGCTTTGTCAAGTGGTTGGCCCAGCACGCCGAGTCAGTGGGTGTGGACATTTTTGCGGGATTCGCCGGAGCCGAGCTATTGTTCGAGGCGGACCGCGTCATCGGCGTGAGAACGGGCGATAAGGGTATCGACCGCGACGGGCAGCGGAAACAAAACTTTGAACCCGGCGTCGACATCAAGGCCAAGGTTACGATTCTCGCGGATGGTGTTCGCGGCAACCTCACCAAGACGCTCGTAGAACGATTCTCGCTAGACAAAGGGCGCGTGCCTCAGGTCTACGCGCTCGGGCTCAAAGAGCTATGGGAGGTGCCGCCAGGGCGTCTGTCGCCGGGTGAGGTCATCCACACCTTGGGATATCCGCTCCGATCCGCGGAGTTTGGCGGTGGCTTTGTGTACGCGCTGCCCGACAATCGTGTCGCGGTTGGTTTTGTGGCGGGTCTCGACTACCGCGATCCACTGTTTGACCCCTATGCCACGTTTCAGCGCTTCAAGCAGCATCCGTTGGTCGCCACCCTCCTGACCGGTGGCACGATGGTTCGGTACGGTGCCAAGGCGCTCCCTGAAGGCGGATGGCACGCGATCCCGCGGTGCCATGTCGATGGGGCGCTCATCGTAGGCGACGCCGGCGGATTCCTCAACTCGGTGCGTCTCAAAGGAATTCATCTGGCGATGCGCAGCGGAATGCACGCGGCCGACGCGGCGGTCGGCGCGCTCGCGGCCGGAACGACCAGCGCGGCGGCGCTGGCGCGGTATCGCACGTTGATCGAGACAGGACCGGTGCGGCGCGAGTTGTATCCCGTTCGCAACGTGCACCAGAGCTTTGGGGGCGGTCTGCTCGCAGGGGTTGCCTATGCCGGCTTCTCTTTACTCACGGGAGGGTGGTGGTTCCGCGACCCGATGCCGTCAGATGCGGGCCACGAACGGATCCAGACCGTCGCGTCCTACGGTCCCCAGCCTGCCGCGATCGATGAACCGGTTGCCGTCGACCGGGCGCTCTCTTTTGACAAACTGACGAGTGTGCACTATTCAGGGACACGCCATACCGAGGACCAGCCGTCTCATCTCCTGGTGCGGGATACCGACATTTGTCGCACCCGGTGTCTGGCCGAGTATCAAAATCCGTGTCTGCGTTTTTGTCCCGCCAATGTGTATGAGATGGTCGATGCCGACGGCGCTGATGGCGTGCGACTTCAGGTGAACGCCTCGAATTGTGTGCACTGCAAGACGTGCGACATTATGGATCCCTATCAGATTATCGACTGGGTGCCGCCAGAGGGCGAAGGCGGACCGCAATACGAAGGAATGTGACCGAGCGGCGTCTCTCTCGGGTGCAGACCGCCCAAGCGGCACTCATCGCCACGATTGGGTATCGCCTGCTCGCCACGCTGGGCTCCACGTATCGGTGGCGTGTGGATGGCTACGAGCACTACGACGCTATCCGGGCGAGGCAGCAGACACCGATCTTTGCCTTTTGGCACGGTCGCATCCTGCCTGCGACCTACTTTTGGCGTGACCGCGATATCGTCGTGATGACCTCCGAGAACTTTGACGGCGAGTGGATCGCGAGGACCATTCGTCGGTTCGGATACGGGACCGCCCGCGGATCCTCATCCCGCGGCGGGCGGCGGGCGTTGGTCCAACTCAGACGAGAGGTCCGACAGGGCACACCCGCCGCATTCACGCTCGACGGCCCACGGGGACCGGTGCGGGTGGCGCAACCCGGCGCCGTCTGGCTCGCGCGGCTCACCGGCAGCCCGTTGCTGCCTTTTCATATCGAAGCGGATCGTGGCTGGTCGCTCAAGAACTGGGATCGCTCGCTCGTGCCGCGACCCTTCAGCCAAGTCGCGGTGGCGATTGGCGACCCTATCATGGTTGGGCGGACGTCCAGCGAGGCCGAGCTTGAAACGACCCGAGTCACTCTGGAACGCATCCTGAGAACACTTGAGGAGCGGGCCCGCGACATGCTGGAGTAACAGTCGATGGAGTTGCTGACTGAGACCAGAGCACATTCCGGAGTGCGGCTCGTGACAACCGAGCGGTTTGCCGAGCATGTCACACCCCCGGGGCATCCGGAACGAGCCGAACGCGCGCACGTCATGCAGCGCGTGGCCCGTGGCTGGCGGGACGCCGGCGGTATCGTGTCGGCGCCTCGGGTCGCATCGTCCGAAGACTTGGCTCGGGTCCATTCTAGAGAGCATCTGCAGGCGATTGCGGCGACTGCCGGTCGCTCGGTTCCGCTGGATCCGGATACCTACACGTCGCCGGAGTCCGACGCCGTGGCGCGTCTTGCCGCCGGCGCGGTGCTGACCGCAGTCGACCAGGCCATGGTCTCGCGGTCGCCATCGGTCGCGTTCGTGCGCCCCCCAGGTCATCATGCGGAGCGCGACCGCGCGATGGGGTTCTGTCTCTACAACAACGTTGCCGTGGGCGCGGCCTATGCGCGCAGTCTTGGCGTACGCTCTGTCGCGGTCGTCGACTACGACGTCCACCATGGAAACGGCACGCAGTGGATTTTCTACAACGACCCCAGTGTGCTGTTTGTGTCGACCCACCAGTATCCGTTTTATCCGGGGACCGGTGCGCATCAGGATGTGGGCACCGGGGACGGTGAAGGCCTCACCGTCAACCTGCCGCTGAGCGCGGGCGCTGGGGACGCTGACTACGACCTTGTGTTTCGGGCGGCGGTGCTCCCCGTATTGGAGGCATTTTCTCCAGAGCTCGTCCTGGTGTCGGCGGGATACGACGCACACCAGCGAGACCCGCTCGGGGGAATGGCGGTCTCGACTGAGGGGTATCTTCGTCTCACGCGACGACTGTGCCAGTTTGCCCACGAGTATTGCGATGGGCGTCTGGTTGCGGTCACCGAGGGTGGGTATGACCTGACGGCCCTCGAGCAATGCTTGTCGGGGCTTCTCGAGGTTGCGTCGGAGCCGCCCGGCGGGGCGGAGCCGTCTCTACGCGACGGCCCTACCACTCGCGCCGAGCTCTCGCTCGAGGGGTTACGACGCGCCCAGGGCCGTTTCTGGCCCGCGCTATAATCAGGCTGATTGTGCCCCAACCTGAGTACGACCCTCAATCCATCGAGAAGAAGTGGCAGAAGCGGTGGCGGGATAGCCGCGCGTTCGAGGTCTCAGTAGACCCGGCCCGCAAGAAGTTCTACTGCTTGGTGATGTTCGCCTATCCCTCTGGTCACGCCCACGTCGGTCACGTGCGGAACTACATGATCGGGGATGTCGTGGCTCGCACCAAGCGGATGCGCGGGTTCAATGTGCTCCATCCGTTCGGATGGGATGCGTTTGGGCTACCGGCCGAGAACGCCGCGATCAAACACGGGACCCATCCCGAGACATGGACCCTGGAAAATATCGCCCACATGAAGGGCCAGCTTCAGCGGCTAGGAATCAGCTACTCGTGGGAGCGAGAGATCGCGACCTGTCAGGCCGACTATTACCGCTGGAACCAGTGGCTCTTTCTTCGGATGTTTGAGCGCGATCTGGCCTATCGACGACGGTCAACCGTCAATTGGTGCCCGTCGTGTCAGACCGTCCTCGCCAACGAACAGGTCGTGGATGAGGTGTGTTGGCGGTGCGCGGAAACTGTGGTCGACCGCGAGTTGGACCAGTGGTTTCTGCGGATCACCCACTACGCACAGCAACTGTTGGACGGTATCGACGGTCTTGACGAATGGCCCGACAAGGTTCTGACGATGCAGCGGAACTGGATCGGGCGCTCGGAGGGCGCGCTTGTTCGGTTTCCTGTGACGTCGCCGCCGGCTGACGCGGCGGCCTCATCGTCCTCCGACCTCACATCGTTGGAGGTCTTTACCACGCGCATCGATACGATTTTTGGCGCGACGTTTGTCCTCCTCGCTCCAGAGCATCCGTTTGTCGACGAGGTCGCTGCCCACAGACCAGACGCCGATGCTTTCCGGGCGCGCGCTGAAGAGTTCCGATCGCTTGACCGGATCGCCCGCCGGACCGGTCAAGTTGAAAAGGAAGGGTTCGATACCGGACGGACCGCGGTCAACCCCTTCACCGGTGAAGCGGTGCCGATCTGGATCGCCAACTTTGTGCTGGCTGACTATGGGACCGGCGCCATCATGGCCGTGCCGGCGCATGACCAGCGCGACTTTGAGTTTGCGCGGAAGTACGCGTTACCGATACAGGTCGTGGTCCAGCCGGACGGGGAGGGGACGGCGGACCAAACGGACCAGGACGCTCCACTTGCCGGTTCCACGCTGACAGCGGCCGCGCCGGCCGCGGGTCGTCTTGTCGAGTCTGGCGAATTCACCGGCCTATCAAGCACGGAGGCGATTGGGGTCATGACCCGGGCCGCCGAAGACCGCGAGATCGGTCAAGGTCAGATTCAGTTTCGACTCCGAGACTGGGGGGTCTCTCGGCAGCGATACTGGGGCACTCCCATTCCGATCATTTATTGCGACGCCTGCGGACCGGTGGCCGTGCCCGATGAGGACCTTCCGGTGACGCTCCCACCGATGACCGAGTTCTCAGGACAGGGGGCGTCGCCACTCGGTCAGGTACCGGAGTTTGTCAACACCACGTGCCCGAAGTGCGCTGGTCCTGCCACCCGCGAAACTGACACGATGGACACGTTTTTTGATTCATCCTGGTATTTCTACCGCTACTGCGACTCAAAAAACGAGACAGCACCGTTTGACCCCGAGACCGTCAAATATTGGGGGCCCATCGACTTTTACAGCGGCGGGGTCGAGCACGCGATTCTTCATCTGATCTACTCGAGATTCTTTTGCCGAGTGATGGTCGACTTGGGGCTCGTCACGCACGACGAGCCATTCACAAAGCTGTTGACCCAAGGCATGGTGCTTCGCCACGGCGCGGTGATGTCCAAGTCCAAGGGCAACGTTGTCGACCCCGACGAGATGTTGGCGAAATACGGCGCCGACGCGCTTCGTCTCTATGAGATGTTTGTCGCGCCACCCGAGAAGGAAATCGAGTGGACCGACACTGGCCTCGATGGGAGTGCGCGCTTTCTGGGTCGCGTTTGGCGGGTGGTGCAAGCAGTCATCGGCGAATGGGAGACGGCCGGTCGAGCCACGGTCACACTGACGGAGGGTGCCGTTGAGCTAGACGATGACGAGCGGTCGCTTCGTCGCAAGACGCACGCCACGATCCGGCGGGTCTCATCGGACATCGACCCTCGGGTCCACCTCAACACCGTCGTCTCCGCGCTGATGGAACTCGTGAACGACCTCCATGCGTTCCGCGAATCACGAGAGACGGCCGCAGCGAGTCGCCGTTTGTCAACTCGGCTCGCGGTCCAGCACGAAGCGGTCGAGTCCTTGGTGTTGATGCTCTCGCCGTTCACGCCGCATGTCTGCGAGGAACTCTGGGAGGGGCTTGGGTATGACGGCGGCATTGCGACAGCCGGTTGGCCGACCTATGACCCGACCGTGGCGCAGGCGGATGAAATCGTCGTGCCCGTGCAGGTCAACGGACGTGTGCGCGCTCGCTTGAGCGTTGATTCCGGTATCTCGAAGCAAGCGCTGGAAGAGGCGGCGCTTGTCGATCCGCAGGTCCAGGCTCATACCGCCGGTCAGACCATTGCCCGTGTCGTCGTCGTGCCTGGCAAGCTTGTCAACGTCGTGACACGATAACGTATGACAACTCCACGCCCGACGCGGTGTTCGCAGGCTCTGATGGCTGGGGCGTTACTCATGGTCATGGCAACCGCGGCGACCTCTGGGTGTGGCTACGCGCTCGCCGGCCGCGGGTCGTTTCTCCCCGACTATATCGAGACCATTGCCATTCCCATGTTCGGCAACAACACCACCATCTTCGACGTCGAGCAATTGCTGACCCAGGAAGTGCGAGAGGTCTTTATTGGTCGTGGTTCGTATCGCGTCGTGACGGATGAGGCCGCTGTCGACGCTTTGCTCAGCGGGACGATTCGCAATATCAGCATCCAGCCCGCCAGCTTCACCGGAGATCAGCAAGTCTCGCGTTATGTCTTTACGCTGGTCGCGAGTATCGAGTTCACAGATCTGATCACCGACGAGGTGCTGTGGGAAAATCCTGGACTCATCTTTCGCGACGAGTATGAGGTCGCCAGTGGCGGTGTGGAAGCGTCGTCGTTTTTTGGTCAACGTTCGAACGCTGTCGAGCGTCTGGCCGGCGATTTTGCGGAGACCGTGGTGAGCTCGATCCTCGAAGCGTTCTAGCCACGGAGAGCCTCTTCCTCCCTGAAAATGAACTCTGGGGTTGCCGATGCCTGCATCGCGACGCATCACTCCCTCGGCCGCCGTTGAGCAGATCCGCGCCGGGAGTCCTGACGCCGTGTATCTCGTCGTCGGCGATGACGAGCACGAAAAACTCGCACTCGCCTCTGAGTTCGACGAGCTGGTAGAGGCCGACCTCCGTGCGTTCAATGTTGGCCGATTTCATGGCGGCGATGCTTCGCTCGGAGTTATTCTTGATGCCGCGCGTACGCTACCGATGATGGCGCCCCGGCGGCTCGTCGTGGTGACACATGCGGAACGCGTGCTCGAACCCTCGCGTGAGAGCCCGGCCGCCGTGCGCGATGCAGAATCGTTGCTCGAGTTTGTCAGGCACCCGCCGGACCACGTTGTCGTCGTGCTGGTGGCTGCCAACCTGGATGCGCGTCGGAAACTGACAAAAGGACTGCTTGCCGCGACCACCGTCGTCCAGTGCGGCGTTCTCGATACGGTGGAAGATGCACAGCGGTGGGTCAGAGCGACCGTTGCCGCGTCGGGGGCGAAGATCTCCCCGGCGGCGGTCCGAGCGCTGGGTCAGCGGGTGGGGCCCGACCTTGGACGGCTGAGGGGCGAGGTCGAACGGTTGATACTCTTTGCGGCTGACCAGGACGAGATTTCCGAGGACGACGTCCTCCAAGTCGCTGGGCCCATGGCCGCCCATGACGATTGGGCCGTAGCCGGCGCGATTGAACGCGGGCAGACAGGTGTGGCGCTCCGTGAGCTCGGGGTCACGATCGAAAGCGGAGCCGTGCCGTATATGGTGCTGGGGCAGCTGGGCTGGGTCGCCCGGACGAAGGTCCCATCGTCCCGGCTACCCGAGGCCGTCGAGGCCGTGTTCCGCACGGACTTTGCGCTTAAACGTTCGGCTGGAGACCCACGCGTGCTGCTCGAACGCCTCGTCATTGATTTGTGTTCGGCGACGGGCGGTCGTCGGCGCACAGAACACCGCTGACCGTAATGGCGGCGCGGGAGCCACGCATGAGTAGCAATGTCCCGCCCACGAGCAGCAAGAGTCAATGTTGAGAGGCGAGCGGCGCTTGAAGCGCCACCAGAGGATGGACTACGCCGCCGCTGAGACCGGCGGCTTCCGCGCGCGGCTGACAAGTCGGGACTTGTAGCGTGCGGCGGCGTTTCGATGAATGATCCCCTTGTGCACGAGGGTGTCGATCAGGGCCACGGTGGTGCGGAGCTGTGTCTTCAACTCGGCCGTTTCACCATCTGCTGCATCTGCTGCAGCTCGGGTTGTCTTCAGCACGTGCCGCAGACGCGTCTTGAGATCACGATTCCGGAGACGCCGCACTTCGTGAAGCCGGTGGGCCTTTTTCGCTGATTTGTGATTTGCCACGCTATATTTCGTCCTAACTCACGGCCGACGGTCCATCAGTATACTCGAAAGCCCGATACCCCTCGCGGCAAAATGGCCGGGGAGGGCTGACGACTTCCGGTATTGTTCTCGCTTGAGAAAGGACACTGCCATGCACAGACGGACCTGTTTAATTCTAGTCCTGCTTGCTCTGCCGACGACGCCGGGCTGGCCCCAGGGGTTGCCCACCGCCGAGCCGTCGACCGTCGGGCTCTCCAATGCGCGCCTCGAACGTCTGGAGGAGGTCGTGCAAGGCTATGTGGACGCCGACGCCGTCGCCGGGCGCCGTCACCCTCGTGGCCCGACGCGGGCATCAGGCCCATCTACAGGTCTACGGCATGGCGGACCGTGCCGACGGCCGAGCGATGCAGACCGACACGATCTTCCGAATCGCGTCCATGACAAAGCCGGTGACAAGCGTCGCGGTGCTGATGCTGTATGAGGAGGGTCATTTCAAACTCAACGACCCGATAGGGCAGTATCTCCCAGAGCTTGCGTCCCTCGAGACACTCGTCCCGGCGGATCAGTTAGCGACGACGTTTCGTCGCGTCCCCGCGGAGCGGCCGATCACTATCCGACATCTGCTTACCCACACGTCTGGTATTGGCTACCGGTTTCTCGGCGACCTTGGAGGCGATCCGAAATTGCGGATGCTGGCTGAGCTCTACGGTGCGGCCGGGGTCGCGGACGGGTTGGCCGAGCACGACGGAACGATTGCAGAGCTCGTGACCGCGCTGGGAGACTTGCCTTTGCTGCACGAGCCAGGCGCCGCGTTCAGCTATGGTCTGTCCGACGATGTCCTGGGTCGACTGGTCGAGGTCGTGGCGGGAGTCTCGTTCGACGAGTTTCTTTACAACCGTCTGTTCGAACCGCTCGGTATGCCCGACACATCTTTCTACGTGCCGGACCCGAAGGCCGGTCGGATGGCCTCGATCTACACGCCAATTGCAGAGGGCTTGGCGGAAGTCGAAGGGACCGTCGCCGGCGACCATCTCATCTACTCCTCGACGTATTCCACTGGAGAGCCTCGCCGTAACTTTTCCGGTGGGGCAGGTCTCTCGTCGACCGCGTCTGACTACTCGCGATTCCTTCAAATGCTTCTGAATGGAGGCGAGCTCGACGGGATACGCATTCTGAGTCCCGTGACGATCGACCTGATGACCACCAATCAGATCGGCGCCGCGCCCGTTGGCTCGATCGTGCCGCCCGGGAGCGGAGGCTTCGGGCTCGGTGTCGCCATTCGGGGCGGCCCTGAAGTCGACGGTGAGCTCGGGTCGAGCGGGGCCTACTACTGGTCGGGCTTTTTTAGCACGTCGTTCTGGATTGACCCGGAGGAGGAGTTCATCGGAATTCTCATGACCCAGGTGTTTCCGGGTACGTCCGACATCCAAGACAAGTTCCGGCTCATGGCCTATCAGGCCATCATTGAGCAAGCGCCGTGAGAATCGGCCGGGGGCGGGACCCGGAGGTGTGACGTGTATTTCCCTGCGGTCCGTGACACACGTGATGGATGCGTCACGGACCACCGGGCGTGTGGCTAGCGTCTGGTCAGCGGAATATCGAAAGCTCCTTGCGCCGTCTGGACCGAGATTGTGAATCGATCACCGTCCAGGTTGTAGCCAAGTTGCTGCAGGCCGCCCTCACTGATGTTCTTGAAGAGGACGGAGTGCTCCAATCTCGACAAGTTCCATCACCTGAAAACCTTCGGCGCGTGGTGGCATACCGGGGTTCCACTGTTTGAGACGCAGGGTGAGAGAGTCCCCGTCCTCTTCGATGACGATCAGCTCGATCATGTTCGTCATCCCGTCGGCGGTTCCCCGCACCAGCGACTCGATGGAGCCTCCGTCGGGTTCTGCCCAGTTTTCTTCCAGGGTTCCATTGCCCGTCGCGCCCGCGTAATGCCCCGTCATCCAGGCGAGATCAGATACTTTGGCCGGAAGGTCCTTCTCCAAACGCCGCGGCACCCGTAGCGAGCACCAGAACTCACCCAACTAGTAGATGTCGCATAACACTTCTCCTTTTCGAAAGTAGAGGACCGAGTGACGCGGTGAGCGCCGCGCGGAGCGTGATCCGGGTGTGCCTATCCAACGAGTCGCACGGTCATCCTTTGACCAGATAGCCCTTCTTGAGCAGGATGTCGCGCACGCGGTCGCGGAGTTCGCCCTGTATTTCCACGCTCTCGTCTGCGACCGCGCCTCCCGTTCCACATCCGCGTTTGAGCTCGCCGCACAGAGACGAGAGAAACGCCGCGTTCCGAGGGAGGCCATAGACGACCGTCATGGTCTTTCCACCCCGACCCTTCTTCTCCAGTCTCAGCTTTGCGACGATGCGGCGAGGAACCGGCTCGTTGTCGGCGCGCTGATTCTGGCAAGTGCAGTCGGGGCGTGGCCGACCGCAGCTGGTACACCGTGCCCCGGTGTCGGTGGAGTAGACAATTCTCGTGTTGCCCGTGACGCTCACCGCCCCATCATCCGCGAGCTCGCCCGACTACGACAAGCTCTCGGCCCGAGGTCAGAATTAGAGTAGGAGGCGTCGCGGCGGTCGTATCCGCATCCATGTCGACACCATGGACCACGTCACGACGAACCCGTCACCCAAGCGCGCGGCCCGGATTGACCAGGTCTTGGAACCCCAGAATGATTCGTTGGTCAAGAGACCTGGGGATGCGCTTCGGCGAACGCCCTGACAATCTCGTGCGCCGGGCGGCCCGGCTGGACGCTTTGATACAACTCCCGGGACAGTCGTGGTGGGAGGTGGACGGTCTCGGTGAAATCGATCTCCCGCCGACCTGTGATCTCCTCGACCGTGGCGTCGGGTTTGACGGCGACTGCTGTGCGTCGACGCTGCCAGAACGGCGCGTCCGGCCAACGCGTTTCCCGTTGGTAGCTCTGCCAATGCGTTCGCAGGTAGTGCAAGAAATCGGCGCGAACCGCTTCTTGGTAGGCCTCGAGCGCCCGCCCATCCGCAAAGAGTGTGTTCGCCGCCACCAGCGCGCCTTGCGTGCCACTCCCCATGGCGTGAGGAATGCCTGGCGACGAGAGCGGGTCATGGGACGCCGCCGCATCGCCGACCGCAACCCAGCCGTCGCCCCCGACCCGACCGAGACAGGAGGAGACGGCCGAGAACGTCCGTGGCCTCCCGAAGAACGCGACGCCGTCGAGCCGTGCTCGGGTGAGCGGCATCTCACCGAGGAGGGGTGAACTGGTCCGTCACGACAAGCACCCAATAGCTCTGAAGCACCATCGACTCGCACCCAAAGAGGTCGACGCTCCGCAAACTGTCGCGGGCGTGGCCGATGAACGACAACCACGACGGGCCGTCTCCGCCGCGGGGCCGATAGTGTTTGATCAAGACGCGGCGCACGAGATGCTTGTCGATGTCGACGCCGAACGTCCGCGAGATGATGCGGGCAATCCGCGGACAACTGAATCGAGGATTGCGGGATTTGAGTTCGACGATGGCGTGGATGAGCGCCTCGCTTGGCCCCTTCGGACCGGGTTTCCGTGGGCAGTCGTTCGAGGAGAACAGGCGACGGTACTTGCGCCGCACCAATCCCCGATGGAAGGCGAGAAGCGTCGCTGGGCGGACGCCGATGGCGACCTTCCGGATTCGGTTCGGACTCAGAAACAGCGACCCGAGTCCGCACACGATCCGATCGCCGCCCGTCAAGTTCGCTGCTCGCTGGCGCGGTCAGCGAAGGACGATCAGCTGTTGCTTCGGCAGGAGATTCTTGGCAATGACAGCGCGGACACCGCTGGGTCGACAGAGCTTCGCGGCGGCCACCGCCAGATGAAGGAGCGTGAGCAGGGCTGCGTTCATAGGGAACCAGCCTAGGCTCGTTGTCCGCCGTTCACAACACGTCCAAAACGCCCAAAAATGCGGTGAATTACGAATTCGAGACCAATAGGCGGCGCGCTCGGCCATACGTCGTCCGCCGCAACTCGGACAGAAGGCCCGTCTATGACACGAGAAAGGGACGAGGCGGTCGAATCCGCACCCGGTACAGCGGAACCGCGCGAACCCACCGGCTGGCCACCCACACCCAAGAAAATCGCGAAACTCTTGCTCGACAAAGCCTGGCAGCCCCTCACCGTCGCGCAGCGTCGACGCTTGTGCCCGGAATGCTTCCAAGTGGTCGCGCACGACCTCGTAGAGCACAGTCGACCCGGGCTGGCGCGGCGTGTAGGTTGTGGTCGGGCAGGCCACACTCGCCCGAGGGCAGAGCCCGTGCCACGCGGCCCGACACCGAGAAACCGCTAGGAATCACGCCGCCACGCTCCTGACGCGGCCGTTTCTCCCCAACCCGGTGCCGCGGGTGATGCAGTTCCTGCCGACCTGCCGGGAAGGCGCGCCGAGCGCGCCTTACTCGCGACGGCCTTCCCGCGCGCGACTGGCGCGCAGCGGGGGACCGTCGTGGAGAGCAAGTGGCTCTCGGCGACCACGGACGTCAGTCACTCTGCAATTGACCTCAACTCGACGCCGGGCACTAGCCCTCGAGCTCGTCGACGATGACCTGGATATTGCGGGCGACTCCAGCGGCGTTCGGCTCGTCGAAGTCGGCATACTCGGTCGGCACCGTCCAGGCGTCGGCGATCTCCGCGACGGTCTGGCCCGCGGCGCGACCTGCTCGCACCATCGCCAAGAAGTCACGATTGAACGCGGCCCATTCATTGAGGTCGGCCCAAGCCATTTGCGTGCTGTGACCGGTGATGATGGTGTCGACGTTTGGGATTGTGTCATGGGCCATTTGGAGGGTGTCAGGTATGGCGACCCCGCTTCCGCCGTTCTCCGCATCAAGAAATGGCACTCTCTTGCCCAAGAAGGCGTCGCCAGCGTGAAGTGTCCGGAGGGACGGGAAGACCACCCAGGCGTCACCACCGGTGTGGGCGCGGCCGAAGTAATAGAGATCAATCTGGTCGGCGCCGCTTCCAAGCGAGACGCGGTCGGTGAAGGTCCGGGTCGGTAACCCGTGACCGTTTGTGTCCGCGAAGACGTTCACCGGCGGCTCGGTGCGGCCGGTATACGGTCTCATCGCTTCCATATTGGCTTTGGTGACCTCATGGGTCACAAACTCGACGGTGGTCGGAAACGCCACGTTGCCACTGACGTGGTCGCCGTGGCTGTGGGTATTGATAAGCGTCGTGACCGGGTTGCTCGTCAGCTCGCCAATCTGCGCGAGGATCGGCTGGCCCCACCCCGGGTTCTTTGTATCAACAACCACGACGCCATCGGTTGTGACGAAGACGGCAGTATTGCCGCCGCCCCCTTCGCCCCGTAGGACATACAGGTTGTCCTCGAGCTGTTCGACCTCGATCACCTTGGCGTCGTCCTGCGCGGCGATGACGGAGAGCGAGAGGGTGCTGATGATGGCGAGCACGACGGTGCGTTTCATGGTCTATCTCCCGTTGTGAGGCGTGTCAAAAGAATCCATTTAGGGCGCGGGTGCGTCGACGGGCACGTCCCTGAGTCGTTCTTGGACGTTGCCGGCTATCCCGAGCCGCGTATTAGCTCCTAAGCGGTCAAGGAGGGAGGCCGTCTCTGGCCATCTTTGAAATTGAAATGACTGCTTGGAGCCTTCGGCCAACCGGAACGCGGTGCGACCTCGAAAGTCCCGGGCATCGATGTCGGCGCCGTGCTCGACGAGATACGAGACCACTTCGTTGAGCCCTCGGAACGCTGCGCCGTGGAGCGCTGTGAAATCCGCTTCGTTCACGGCGTTGATATCTGCGCCGGCTTCCCAGAGGACCTCGACCACGGCTTCGGCGCTGGGCGACCGGATGCCCCGCGGCTCGCGTGGCCGAAACGTCGACCGGCCCAGACCGGCGGCCGCCATGACGGGCGTCGTGCCATCAACCGTTGCCAGATCCAGGTCGGCGCCCGCATCGAGCAGGGCGCGGATGATCTCGGTGCGAGCGGCTGTTTCGTCGGCCGTAGTCTCCACCGAGCCGCTCGGACGATTGGCGGTGTAGGCCGCAACCCAGAGGGGGGTTGCGGCACGCAGGTCGCCGGTTCCGCATGCGAACGGTTCGAACGCGCCCTTGCGTGGGTAGCCGATGTAGTTCATGAACATGGCCGAGCTTGCGATCCGTGCATTCGGGTCTGCCCCGCTCGCCAGCAGTGCTTTGACCAGGGGAAGGGCCTGGCGAGGGTCGAGGCCGACGCGGCCCACGCGGCTGCGTCGACGGCCATCGCCGTGTCGGCGCTGCCAATCGCCCAGCCATGTGCCAACGGTGCCGGCGGCAGCGTGCAGCGCGCGGACGCCGCCCAGAGAGCCATTTGGATCGGCGCCCTGCGCTAGGAGAAACAGCGCAAGTTGATCCTGGCCGCTGATAATGGCGTAGGGCAAGGGGTGAGTGCCGTCGACACCGGTCTCGTTGACGCTCACTCCTGCGGAGATGAGGGTGGTGGCCATCTCGATGTCGCCGTTGCGGGCGGCGAAGAGCAGCGGCGTGAACCCCTTCGCTGTCGACCCATGCGGATTCGCGCGCGCGGCCAGCAGTGTCCGCACGGCCGCGAGATGTGATTCGGACACGGCCCACATCAGCGCGCTGCTCTTTGTCGTTGTAATAACGGCGTTGACGTCGGCGCCATACGCCAACAACGTGTCGATCACTGTGACATTCCCGGTCCGAGCAGCGATCATCAACGGTGTCAGCCCGCTTGAACGCGCGGCGTTCGGGTCGGCATCGGCGGCCAGCAATTTTTCGACCATGGCCCGACTAGCGTTTTCCGCCGCCCGCTCGAGTGGGGTCACACCGTTGTCGTCGGCTACGTTCACTTCGGCACCGGCATGTAGTAGCCGGTCGACCGTAGCCAGATCGTCCCAATGTGCTGCCCACAAGAGGGGTGTGGCCCCATCCGCGCGTGGGGTGTTGACGTCGACACCCTCGTCTAGCAGAGCGTGGGCCGCGACCGTCTCTTGGGCGGCGACCGCCGTGACGAGCCGGAGATCCTGGCTAGCAGTCAGCGCCGGCCGCGCCAAGACGACCAGAACCCACATTCCCACGAGAACGCCACCACGGACTCTCGTTACCATCGCGTGTCCTTGCCCTTCCTTTGGGTGACCATCGACATACCCGGCCGCCCCACTATAGGCGCCACGCGCCCTATGGTCTAGTGTCCCGCGTCAGTCTTTCTTACATAAGTCGCGACGCCCGGCGGGTCAGGCGTGACGAGGGAGAAGATTGGCATACTCGACTGAGGAGCAACGCCGCCAGACATCAGCCACAACTTGCAAGGTGGGCGACGGTCGGCGGGATCCCACGCCGGGGACGGGGGTAAGGAATCACTGACCGGGGACACCGGCGTGAGCACCGTCATTGCGCCACGAGCAACGGTATACTCTAGATTCAGCACAACTGGTGCGATATCGGCACACCCGAGGGGGGACGGCTATGCTCACGTCGCGGACAGTCAGCACACTCGGACTTGTGGGGCTGGCGATGATGGCGGGCGATTTTCTCGGCACGGTGCCCGCACGCGCCGCCGGAGCCGCCGCTGCGGGCTCGGCGTTCCAAGCGCCTGCGCACGCGGCGTCTGTCGCCGAGCCAGCATCCCGTGCGTTGCTCGACACCTATTGCGTGACCTGCCACAACGAGCAGCTTCAAACCGGTGGGTTGTCGTTGGACACGGTGGACATCTCAGAAGTCGGCGCAAACGCCGCCGTCTTGGAGCGGGTGATTCGAAAACTTCGGAACGGGCAGATGCCGCCCGAAGGCCGACCCCGTCCGGATGCGGCCACCATCGACACGTTTGCCCGCAGCCTCGAAGCGGCGCTCGACCGCGCGGCCAGTGCCGCTCCCAATCCCGGCCGCGTTGCTTCGCGTCGGCTCAATCGTCTGGAGTATGTCAACGCGATCCAGGATCTGCTCGCGCTCGAGATTGATGCTGCGGCGTTTCTCCCCAGCGACATGGCTGGCTTTGGGTTCGACAATAACGCCGATGTGCTCTCGATTACCCCCGCCTTGATGGAACGGTATCTCGCCGCCGCCACAAAGATCAGCCGCGCGGCGATCGGGAGCGCGGACAACCGACCTGTCCGGCACGCCTACCGCGTTGGTTACGAACGACGCGATGTCCGGCTCGGCGAAGATATGCCGTTTGCGACCCACGGCGGTCTCGCGGTGCGTCATCATTTTCCACTGGACGGGGACTATGTGTTCGCAATTCGTCTCAAACGCGACGAAACCATCGAAACCATCGATGGCATCGCAGAGGAGGCCCATCAGATCGAATTGCGGGTCGATCACCGACTGGTCGAGCGGTTCGATATCGGGGGGCAGTTTCCCGGTCCGGACCCCGGCCTCCTGATTGCGGTGCCCGAGGACGACGTGGACGGTCAGCGGTTGCACGAATACCGGATGACCGCCGACCAGGCGCTCGAGGTCAGCCTTCCCGTGAAGGCCGGCACTCGGCTGGTGTCGGTCGGATTCTCCGATGTCTCTCCGTCACCGGAGGTCATTGATGACCAACCGGGTATCGACATGCTGTATGTGTCGGGTCCGTTTGACGGGACCGTCCCCGCCGATACCCCGCCCCGACGTCAGATCTTCACCTGTCGGCCCGCTGGGGTCGATGAGGTTACGGCGGAGTCTTGTGCGCGCGAGATCATTGTGGCGTTGGCGCGACGCGCGTTCAGGCGGCCGGTCACCGACACCGACATCGAGCCGTTGCTCCAGCTGTATCGCGACGGTCGTGACGAGCAAGATTTCGAAGCGGGTATCGAGCGGGCGCTGGAGGCGCTGCTCACCATGCCGGAATTCTTGTTCCGGCTCGAGCTCCCGCCCGTCGATACTCGTCCCGCGGCCGTGTATCAGTTGACTGATTTCGAGCTGGCGACGCGACTTTCCTTCTTCCTGTGGAGGAGCATCCCGGACGACGAGTTGTTGGGCTTGGCGGCCGATGATCAGCTGAGCGAGCCGACCATACTTTCCGAACAGGTACGCCGGATGATGGCCGACCCGCGGGCCACGCGGTTCTTGAACGATTTTTTGGGGCAATGGCTGCAGATTCGCAACATCCACGCCCAGGACCCGGACGGGGCCTTGTTCGCCGGTTTCAACGACACCCTTCGCAGAGACATGCTCCGCGAGACGGAACTCTTCTTCGAGAGCCAGGTGCGCGAGGACCGCCCGATCCCAGAGCTCTTCCGCGCCGACTACACGTATCTCAACGAGGGGCTCGCTCGGCACTATGGTGTACAGGACGTCTATGGCAGTCGATTCCGACGGGTGACGTGGGCCGATGATCGGCGCCACGGGCTGCTTGGGCACGCGAGTCTCCTGACAGTAACGTCGTATGCAAACCGTACGTCGGTCGTGCTCAGAGGGAAGTGGGTGCTCGAGACGCTGCTCGGCTCCCCGCCTCCGCCACCCCCAGCGAACGTCCCACCGCTCGAGGAACGGGACGCGAGCAACCCCACTTCCCTGCGCGAGCGGATGGAGCAGCACAGACGGAGCCCAGTGTGTGCAAGCTGCCACCGCCGCATGGATCCGTTGGGATTTGCCATGGAGCACTTCGACGCGATCGGGCGTTGGCGAGAGACTGACGGCGGGGCAGAGATCGACGCCACGATCACGCTGTCTGGCGAAACGATTGATAGCCCGCGCGCCCTGCGAGAGGCGTTGCTTCGAGAAGGTGACCACGAGTTTATCCGCACCGTGACTGAGAAGTTGTTGACCTATGCACTTGGGCGTGGTGTCGACTACTACGACGCCCCCACGATCCGACACATCGTTCGCGGGCTGGAGTCCGACGACTTCCGGTGGTCGTCGCTTGTGCAGCGTATCGTGGCCAGCGAGCCTTTCCAGAAACGCCGGGCACCGAGCGCCCTGGCGTCGGCACAGAACTAGTCCACTATCGAGTGTCCCCGGGAGGGTCTTCCATGTTTATCACCAGGACGCATCTACCGCGACGCGCGGTACTTCGTGGTCTCGGGGCGACACTCGCCCTTCCGTTGCTCGACGCAATGGTGCCGGCGTTGACGGCGCAGAGCCAGACTGCAGCCGCGCCGCTCAAACGCGTGGGCGTGTTCTATGTCCCAAACGGGATGTCGATGCCCTACTGGTTTCCAAAAACCCCGGGGCCGCTGGACGAGTTGCCGCCGACGCTTCAATCGTTGAGCGCATTCAAGGATCGCGTGCTGCTCTGCGGCGGTCTCGACGACGAAGCCGCGAATCTCGTCAAAGGTGGGGGCGGCGACCATGCCCGCTCGGCGGGCACGTTCCTGACCGGTGTGCCGTTCAAACTCACCAACGGCGCCGACGTGTATGCGGCGGTATCGATGGACCAGATTGCCGCCCGCGAGCTTTCCCAGGAGACACAGCTCGCATCGCTCGAGCTCGGCATCGAATCGAACGCGATGGTGGGCAACTGTGACGGTGGCGCGAGCTGCGCGTATACGAACACGATCGCCTGGCGCACGCCCACGACACCGCTCCCGATCGAGAACGATCCCCGGGCGGTGTTCGAGCGGTTGTTTGGTACGAGTGGAAGCACGGATCCGGCGGCCCGGCTCGGCCGCCTGCAACGGGACCGTAGCATTCTCGATATTGTCGGTGACCGTTTGGCGGCGCTGAACCTCGTCATCGGACCGGGTGATCGGGTCAAGGTCGACGAGTATGTGGAGGCGGTCCGTGATGTCGAGCGTCGGATCCAGATGGCAGAGCGGCAGAACACCCGAGAGTTGCCGGTTGTCGAGCAACCGGTCGGTGTTCCCAGTGACTACGGCGAGCACGCCCGACTAATGATGGACCTCCTGGCGCTCGCGTATCAAACAGATCTGACCCGTGTCAGCACCTTCATGCTGGCGCGTGAGGTGAGTGGCCGGGCGTATCCAGAAATCGGGGTGCCGGACTCGCATCATCCGTTGTCACATCACCAGGATGAGCCAGCCAAGCTCGAGCGGTTACACAAGATCAACGAATATCAGTTCCGACAGTTCAGCTACCTGGTGGAGAAGTTGGCGGGGTTGCCCGAGGGCGACGGCTCGATGCTCGATACGACGCTCTTTCTCTACGGGACCGGGATCAGCGATAGCAATACGCATTTTCACGACGACCTTCCCATCGCCATCGTTGGTGGAAAAGCGGCGGGTATCAAGGGTGGTCGCTACATTCGATACGCGCAGGATACGCCGCTGGCAAACTTGCATGTCTCGATCCTGGAGAGACTGGGAGTGTCGGTGGAAACGCTGGGCGACAGCACGGGTCAGCTTGATCGCCTCACCGGTCTGTAGCGGCCGTGGGCAAGTCGGCCACGTACGAATTCCTCCGGGACCTGGTCGCCATCGACTCCGTCAATCCTCGCCTCGTCCCCGACGCTGCGGGCGAAAGGGCCATCGGCGAGCGTATCGGCGCTGAGCTCCGCCGCCACGGTCTCGACGTTCATACCGACGAGGTCGAACCGGGACGATCCAATGTCGTTGGGGTGCTTGGGGCGGCCAGGCCCGGTCGCACGCTCATGCTGTGCGGGCACATGGACACGGTCGGCGTGGACGGCATGACCGATCCGTTCGTGCCGTCCGACCGCGACGGGCGTCTCTATGGCCGGGGAACGCTGGACATGAAGTCTGGGGTGGCGGCCATGGTTTGCGCCGCGACTGAGATGGCGGACCGGGGTGGTCTCGTGGCGGGCCGCCTCGTCGTGGCGGCCGTTGTCGACGAGGAGCACGCCTCGGTGGGCGCCGAGGCTCTGGTCCGGGACTGGCAGGCTGACGGCGCCGTCGTGACCGAGCCCACGGGACTTGCCATCGGTACTGCCCATAAGGGATTTATCTGGGTCGATGTCGAGACCCGCGGCTGCGCCGCGCATGGCAGTCGTCCTGCCGAGGGGCGCGATGCGATTCTCTACATGGGACGTATACTCGCCCGTTTGGAGAGGATCCAGCGAGAGCTCAGCGCGCGTCCGCCCCACCCGTTGCTGGGTGTGCCGTCTCTGCACGCGTCGATCATCCGCGGTGGTCAAGAGCTCAGCGTCTATCCAGCGCGATGCAGCCTGAGTCTCGAACGTCGGACGGTTGGCGGTGAGCCGGACGGAATCGCTCTGGACGAAGTGAATACGCTGATCGAAGAGTTGACGAGAGACGATCCGCAATTCGACGCCGCTGCCCAGCTGGTGTTCGAACGGCGGCCTTATGAAATCCCGGAGGAGCATCTACTCGTCACGTTGCTGGGACAGGTCGCCGCCGACCATGGTCTCGCATCCGAGCCGACCGGGATGTCGTATTGGACAGACGCTGCGGTGCTTGGGCAGGCGGGGACACCGACTGTGCTGTTCGGTCCGACCGGGGCAGGGCTTCACAGTGTCGAGGAGTTCGTCGAGATCGACAGTGTGTGGGCCTGTCAGCGGGTCCTCGTCGATCTCGCTCTGGCTTTTTGCGCTGGGCGCTAGAGGACTAGCTTCGCGCAGGGCCGTCGTTTGTGCCATCCTATTCCCGATCGGACCGGAGTTGGGAAATACGAACAGCCTTTACGTGTTGGCCGATCGGGGCTGTCACGAACGTCATCGCGACATCCGTCGCACGACGCAGCGTGACCTTCTCCAGGTTACAACCTGCCACTCGACGACCCGAGAACGTAGAGGCGACAGTATCGAACCCACTGAGGAAGAGTGACCGTTAAATGACAAGGGACCGGCGAGATACAACACTTACTGCCCTCGCCATGGCGACCGTCGCGCTGCTTACCGGTGCACCGAGCCAGGCGCAGACGGCGTCAGAGCGCGAGGAGTGGGTTCCCCAGCGCACCGTCGACGGCCAGCCAGACTTACAGGGCTTCTGGAACAATACGACGATCACACCGTTTGAACGGCCTGTTGGCGGGCCCGAATTCCTTACGGAAGAAGAAGCGGCCGCCGCCGAAAGTGAGGCCATCGAGCGTCGCGCGCAAGCCAACGCGCCTCAGCGACCACGCACCGAGCCCCTGCCCTCCGGCGGGAGCACAGGGTCGGTCAATCAGTTCTGGTTCGGTCCCCGTCATCAGATCGTCCCGAGCCGCCGAACATCGCTCGTCATTGATCCCCCGGATGGTCGCGTCCCCCTGCGGTCTGAGGCCGAGGAGCGGAGGGACTATCTCGTTGAGCACCGTGCCGACGCGGTCGAGAATATGAGCGTGTATAGCCGCTGCATCACCCGCGGTGTGCCCGGCACGATGTTCCCGCAGGCCTACAACAATGGCTATCAGATTCTGCAGATACCAGGGTTCGTCGCCATCCGGGCCGAGATGATGCACGTGCGCATCATTCCTCTCGATGGCACGCCGCATGTGTCGGACAGGATCAGGGGATGGATGGGCCATTCGCGTGGTCACTGGGAGGGGGAGACCCTCGTCATCGAGACCACGAACTTCGACTCAAAGGGCTGGATCTCGTCAAACGCCTCGGCCGGACGGTTGCACGGCGTGCCGCAGAGTGCTGCGCTCCGTGTCGTCGAACGTCTGACGCGTGTCGATGAAGACACCATTACCTGGCGAGCCACGATCGAGGACCCTAATGTCTATTGGGCGCCGTGGACGGTAGAAGTGCCCTTCTTGCGACGGCCAGATTACGTGATCTACGAGTATGCGTGCCATGAGGGGAACCACGCCATTGAAGGGGTCATGGGCGGGCAGCGGGCGGTAGAGCGTAGAGGCTCGACGCGGTGATGCCACTGGCCGGGTAGCATGGACCGCCCGTTCGCGCCGCATATGAGAGGGCTCCTAACGGAAGGACGCGACCTCAGATCCGTGTGGAGTAGAGAGGTTGCCGGACGTCGTCGAAGACAGCGCTCTGTTGTCCCCTGTGAAGGTTGCCACAATTCACGAGGTTACTCATGAACTTGTTTCGCCCCAACGTATTGGTCGAAGTCGAGGGTCGCCTGACCGAGCTCACATCGGATAGCACCGCGCAGTGGGGGAAGATGTCGCCCCACCAGGCGGTGTGTCATCTGGCTGACACATTTCGGATGGTTCTTGGGGACAGATCGATCGCGATGAAGACAGGTCTGTTGACGCGGACAGCGATCCGTTTCTTCGTACTGACGCTTCCCCTGCCTTGGCCAAAGAATGTCGCGACGGCGCCAGAGTTGGACCAGGCGCGCGACGGGACAACGCCAGCCGAGTTCCAGGCGGATGTTGACGAGCTCAAAGCGTTGATGGCCAAGTTTGTTGCCCCGGCCGGTCAAGGCATGGAGACCCACCCCATTTTTGGAAACCTGACAGCAGGGGAGTGGGGCCGGTGGGGCTACCGTCACCTGGATCATCATCTTCGCCAGTTCGGGGTCTGATTTCGGACCCACGACGGGCGTGTGTCAGGAACATCGTTCCCGTCGCGTCCTCTGGACCAGCGCAGCAGGTCCAGAGGGAGGACACGGCCGAAACGCAAGTAGAATGACGCGGGGGGTACTACTGGTGCGCGAACATCCTCACCAACATGACCACAGGTTCATAGGGTGCATCATCGTCTGTGTGATCGTCGCGCTGGCGACTGTCGGTCTGGGCGCCGAGGACTGGCCACAATGGCGGGGTGTCAGTCGTGACGGCAGCTGGATCGAATCCGGCATTGTTGAGCGGTTTCCCAATACGGGTCTCGAGGTCACCTGGCGTGTCCCGGTCCGGGGCGGTTTCGCGGGCCCAGCCGTCGCCGACGGCCGTGTATTTGTCCTCGACTACGAGGAGACCCGCGGTAGCCGCACAATGGACGGCACGGAGCGGCTCCTGGCGCTCGACGAGAATACGGGTGCCGTCCTCTGGTCGCACGAGTGGCCAGCAGCGTATCGCAACATCCATTGGAAGTTTTCGAATGGCCCGCGGACGCCCCCGACCATCGACGGTGACCGCGTGTATGTGCTTGGCGCCGCGGGTATGATTTCGGCGCTTGATACCGAAACCGGCGTACTTGTGTGGCAGGTCGATACGCCGGCAGCCTATGACAGCACGGTCCCGGTGTATGGCGTATCGCATGCGCCGCTGGTTGAGGGCGACGTCTTGATTGCGGTCGTCGGTGGAGAGCCCGACGCGAAGATTGTTGGTTTTGACAAGGCGACAGGCGAGGAGCTGTGGCGCGCGTTGGATATGACGTCGGAGACCGGCTACTCGTCGCCGATTGTCATTGACGCGGGTGGCGTGCGGCAGCTCATCTTCTGGCACGCGACGGCGTTGACGTCCCTCAATCCAGAGACGGGCGACACGTATTGGGAGCAGGAGTTTCGGAACACGGGTGGCCTGTCGATCGGCACACCCGTGCGCAGTGGCTCGTATCTTCTCATCAGCCAGTTCCGTGTCGGGTCGATGATGATGCGGCTGAACAACGATCGCCCTGACGCGAGCATGTTGTGGAAGGGGCAGAGCCGGAGCGAGTTGCCCCACCTGACCGACGGACTCCACGCGATGATGTCGACCCCCATCATTATTGGCGACTATCTGTATGGGGTCGACAGCTACGGAGAGCTCCGTGGCATCGATGCCGCTACCGGTGAGCGACTCTGGCAAAGTGAAGGCGTGACTCCCCAGGGTCGGTTTGGGACGGCGTATTTTGTTCGGAACGGTGACCGATACTTTGTCACCAACGACGCGGGTGAGCTAGTCATTGCTCGGTTCTCACCAGAGGGCTACGAGGAGATCGATCGGACCTCATTGCTCGCGCCGACTCTCAACACGCAAGGCGGCGCGTCTGGCCGGTGGAGCGACCGTTCTGTCTTGTGGTCCCACCCCGCGTTTGCAAACGGGCATGTCGTCGCCCGGAACGACCGCGAGGTGATCCGTGCCTCGCTCGTCGCCGCCGACTACGCGGTCGACTAGTGCACCGCCGTCGAGATGAGGTGAAAGCCTCGGGTTCGTAGGACCGCGTGGCGCAAGGCGCCGCGCCGGGTCATACGGCTGTGTGGCGAGAAGCGGGAACTAGGCAGCGCAAGCGCAGGTCCAAGGACGCTGGCAGACGGCCTTGAAGCGCTTCTCGCGCCGTGTCAGCGAGCGCCACTCGCGACTCATTTGGGACAATGCGGTTGTTGGAGTCAGAACGTAGTCGGTCGCCAAGATGCGACCCGGAGAAAGACATGCCACGAGTCCTGTTGATTGCTGCCCTTGTGATGCTGATCGCGGGGCCCGCCGGGGCGCAGGATGCTCGCGTCGTTCTGCAGGCCGCCGCCGACACCATGGGCGTGACCGACATGACGTCGATCCAGTATTCGGGGACCGGCTGGGTCGGAGGAGTAGGCCAGAACTACGCCCCTAGTCAGGATTGGCCGCGGTTCGAACTCGTGAGCTATACCCGGACCATCGATTTCGACACCTACGCCTCGAAGGAGGAAATGGTCATGCGGCAGGGGAGCTATCCGGCTCGAGGCGGAGGCGCGCCGATTGTTGGTGAGCGACGACGGACACTGCTGGTGAGCGGCACGCGTGCGTGGAATATAGAAGGCAACCGCGTCATTCCCATGCCAGAGGCGTCCGAGAGACGCATGCTC
Organism: Vicinamibacteria bacterium; assembly: GCA_963579735.1. Taxonomy (GTDB): domain Bacteria; phylum Acidobacteriota; class Vicinamibacteria; order Vicinamibacterales; family UBA8438; genus CAUZIB01. The sequence goes on from CAUZIB010000004.1 coordinate 91,994, forward strand.
GAGATTCTGCTGACCCCGCACGGCTTTCTCAAGGGTGCGATGGCCAGCAACGCGACGGCGGTGACGCGGCGTGAGTATGGGGGGCGGGTGACTGTCGTCTCCTTTCTCGCGCTCGGTCGCTATCGAGTGAACGGGACAATCACCGAGGACAACGTCGTGCAGCGCGTCCAAACTTGGCTTCCGAATCCGGTGGTCGGGGACATGTACTACGAGACGGTCTACACGGACTATCAGGATGTGGACGGGGTGCAGTTTCCGATGAACTGGCATCAACACCAGGACTTTGATGATGGCGCCCACGAGCCGAATGTGAGCGGCGGTGATCATTCATTCGGTCTCGAAACAATCAGCGAGGTTCGCTTTAACGTAGCCGGCGCCGCACTGACGGTACCGGACGAGGTGCAGGGTGCGGCGGTTCCCCGCGTGCAGGTGGACACCGAACCCTTGGCGGACGGCGTATGGCTGCTCGGCGGTGGATCGCATCACAGTGTCGCGGTCGAGTTCCGCGATCACGTGGCGGTTATTGAGGCGCCGCTCAACGAGGAGCGGTCGTTAGCCGTGATTGAAGAAGTCGCGAACCTCGTTCCGACCAAACCGATTCTCTATGTGGTGAACACGCATCACCATTGGGACCATCTGGGTGGGTTGCGGACCTATGTACACGAAGGTGCGACCGTCATCACCCACGAAGGCAATCGCCCGTACTACCAAGAAGTGCTGAGGGCGCGACCGTGGGTGCTCGCGCCCGATCGGTTTTCGCTGTATCCGCCCGAAGAGTGGTCAGAGGGGTATATCTTCGAGACCGTGCGCGAAAAGTTTATTCTCGGCGACGCGACGCGAATCGTCGAGCTCCATCACGTGCAGGGTCTGGCGCACGCCGCGGGCATGTTGATCGCCTACTTCCCCCAAGAAAAACTCGTTGTCGAGGCCGACCTGTATACGCCGCCGGCGCCCGGCAGTGAATCGGTCGCCGCCCCAACCGCCAACAATGTGACGTTCTATCAGAACCTGCGGCGATTGAATCTTGATGTGGAGACCATTGTGCCAATTCACGGGCGACCGGCTCCGATGTCAGCGTTCGAGGAGTTCGTCACCGGGGCCCGATAGGCTAGTGCGCTCATCCATCGAGACGAAAGGCCACCGTTTGGGCCGGCTCGTCCAGTCCCTCGATTGCCACGACGATGTATTGCAGACCGTCATGCATATATGTCATCGGTGCACCCGTGGTGCCGCCGGGTAGCTCGACCTCCCACAGTACCTCGCCGCTGCGCTTGTCATACGCGCGAAACCACGGGTCGCCGTAGTTCGTGACGATCTCGAGCGGCATGTTCTCGGGGATACGGTCCGCCGACCGCAAGGCCCGAGCCTGATTGCCCTCGCCGATAAAGAGCAACGTCTTGGTCAGGAGCGGTGCCGGTCTCCCGGGGCGGCCAAGCCGTCCGAGATTGAGATGACGGATGGCGGGATGGTCGCGGGGACCCTCCCCATTCGGAACCTGCCAGACGATTTCCCCGCGGCTCATGTCGATCGCCGTGATGCGTCCATACGGCGGTTTGAAGAGCGGGAGTCCCTGTGGGCCGCCGATCCACAGACGCCGTCCTTTGACGTACCGAAGGTTGGTTCGGTCTGGGTTTCCTTCGACAATGTCTGCCACGAACGGTGCGGTGATGGACGGCACATACGAGTAGCCGGTGTCGGGGTCGAACGCGCCGCCCTGAACATCGGCGCCACCCTGTGACCCGGGCAGCTGAATCGTGCCCTGGTTTGTCTCTGTCCGCACGGTCGGCGGTGTAAACATCGGTCCCATCGTGTAGCGGCTCGCGATATCGAGTGCCTCCCGGTGGAGCTCCGGTGTGAAATCGATCAGGTTGTCGACGGTTGCATCCTGACGGTCGAACGCGGGGGGCTTGGTGGGAAAGGGCTGGGTTAGCGAGGTGCGCTCTCCCGGCGTAGTCGACTGCGGCACCGGACGTTCCTCGATGGGCCAAATCGGCTCACCGGTCACTCGGTCGAAAGCGAACGCAAAGGCTTGTTTTGTCAGCTGCACCACCATCTTCGTGATACCCGGTCGTCCTTCGACTTCGACGTCCAGCAAGATTGGCGCGGCTGGGAGGTCGTAGTCCCACAGCCCGTGATGCACCAACTGGTAGTGCCACACACGTTCCCCGGTGGCGGCATCGACACAGACCAAGGTTTGTCCATACAAATTGTCGCCGCCGCGATGACCGCCATACATGTCATTGGTTGGTGACGTCACCGGCAGGTAGACGTATCCGAGTTCGGCGTCGGCGCTCATGAGCGCCCAAACGGGGGCGTGACCCGTATATTCCCAGGAATCGTCTTCCCAGGTATCGGTGCCAAATTCGCCGGCCTGCGGAACCGTGTGAAACACCCATCGGAGCTGCCCCGTGCGGACGTCGAAGGCGCGCACGTCGCCGCGCACGGCCTCCTTCGTGATGAAGGTGTCGCCCATCGACTGCCCCATGACGACCACGTCGCCTACCACCAATGGCGCACCGGTCCAGCGATAGCGAGCACCTTCGCCAAGCCCGTGTGTGAGATTGACCCGGCCACCCTCTCCAAAATTCGGATAGGGCCGTCCGGTCTTGGCGTTGAGCGCGGTTAAGTACTGTCCACGTTGGACGAGGATGCGTTCATCCTGACCGTCCGTCCAATACGCAACGCCCCGGGTTTCAGCGCCCCGATACGCCTGCGGCCCCGAGTCGAACGGCTCCTGCACCCACACGGTTTCTCCGGTGCCCGGGTCAAACGCTTCTGCGAGGCCGACCGCGTTGGACGTGTAACCGATGCCATCGACCATCAAGGGAGTAGCGGTGAGGTTGCGCGTGTAGCTCAGGTCCGGCACGCGATCCAGAATCGTCTGGTCCACGGCTGGCCGACGCCAGGCGATCGTGAGACGGTCTACGTTGTCTTTGCTGATCTGGTCGAGAGGCGCGTATTTTGTCGACCCGATATCCCCAGCGTAGAACTGCCACTCGCCGGCCGCCGCTCCGTCTTGGGCAAGCCCGTGCCCAGCGTTTCCGAGCAGAAGGACGCCGATCCAGACCGCCATACGAAGTCGTCGTGTGAAGCGCATACCGCAGAGCCTACTTCACCAGTCCACTTTCTGACGTCTCGTTCAAGGGAACGTGGAGCTCGTCTCGCTGTAGACGCACACTGAGTCGATTCCCTCGAGCAAGCTCTGGTTCCGCGCCAGCTTTTGGGAGTTTCCGCATGAGTTGCTAGGCCAGGCGACTTTGCTCCCGGTCGGATTCGCCGTGGCAGTGCTTGCCCTACACGCCGCGGGGGGATCAGCCGCTCGCCGTATCCTCACAGGTGGTGCCGTCCTGAGTGTCGCCTTCGCGGTGGTCTATGCGTTGCAAGGCCTCCGAAGCGATTTCGAGTTCTCCCGCGGGGCGGGTCTCGTCGCGTATGCCGTTGCGGTGGTGCTCATGGTGGTCGGGGAGGCCTTGCCGCCAGGCCACGTGAGAAAGGGAGCCACAATCGCGTTGGCCCTGCCAGCCTGCTTTGTGGGCCTGGCGATCGCGATGAACGCGCGGCCTTTCGCGCAGCCTGCCGAATCGGATTCCACGACCAAACTTCTGACGACGTCTTGCTACCCGATTCGGCTGACGTACCACGATGTCGTGCATCCTCGTGACCGGCAACCCGGCGGCGGAATTACCCCAGTGGGGGACGTTTTCTTGGGTGTCACCGGCGCGGGCGCGTTCTACGCGCTCAGATGGCACGCTGAAACCGGCTCGCTGACAAGTCAGCGGCTTTCATTCTCCTCGCCATCGAGTTCGGCGGAGTTCGTTGCGGCTGCTCCGGCCAATGTGCGAGGCGGTTGGTTTCGCGTGCTCGACGTCGTGGCGCGCGAATCAGGCGACGGGTGGCAACTTCTGGTCTCTCACCACATGTGGGACGGGGAGCAAAATTGCTACTACGTGTCCATGTCTCGCCTTGATCTTGATGGAGCCCTGGAGCCTCGAGGTGACTGATTGTCCGTCTTTCGGTCCGAGCCCTGTCTTCCGTTGATAGATCGTGACCGAGGGGGGATGTTTCTGGGACTCGAATCCGGGGGACGACTCGAGTGGCTCGATGAGAGGCACGTCATCCTGACGACGGGTGATCACAACTTCGATGGCCTGAATCGGCAGATCGCGGCGGCGCAAGACCTGGACTCCGACTACGGAAAGACACTACGGTATCGACCTCGAGACCGGCACAGCCGATACGTTTACGCTCGGGCATCGCAATCTGCAGGGACTACACGTGGACCTGGAGGGCAACGTGTGGTCAACCGAACATGGCCCGATGGGTGGAGACGAGCGCAATCTGCTAACGGCGGGTCAGAACTACGGTTGGCCGTACGCCACCTACGGTACGGACTATGGTCGTTTCGAATGGGGCACGGCCACGCCGCACAACGAGACCACTGATTTTCATGGTCCGGTCTATGCCTGGACCCCCTCCGTTGGTGTGTCGAACTTGGTCCGAGTTACACATGATCAGTTCTCTCGGTGGCGTGGCAATCTCCTGGTCGCGTCGCTGAGGGGGCAGATGTTGTTTCGGGTCGTGCTGGACGAAGGTCGCGTGGCCTACGTCGAGACGCTGCCGATCGAACGATCGATTCGCGATCTCGGGGAAGGGTCGAGCGGCGATATCTTGCTATGGAGCGACCGAGGGCGACTGATCACACTGAGTACGGCAAGTACGTTCGCGCGTGGCGCAACTGCGTTCGAGGCGTGTAGTGTCTGTCACACACTCGAATACGTCTCGGGCGGCCTCGGCCCGAGTCTGCTGAACATCGTGGGCGGACGCGTGGCGTCCCTCAGGTCGCTGGGTGGTATCTGGACAGCGAAACGTCTCGATGCGTTCCTCGCTGACCCGGCGTCGCTCGCGCCGGGGACCCCCATGACATATCGGATGGAAGACCCTGCGGAGCGGGCCGCAGTTGTTGCGTTCCTGCAAGACCAGCGCTCATATTTCTATGACTGATTAGGCGCGGTGGCTTTGGCGTCATGCTGTGTCGCCGCTGCGAAATGATCAACTGGCACGCGGGAGCGCGTAGGCGATTGACGCCCGTTGATTACCCCGCTTCTTCTTGCGGCGAGGCACGCGGCAGGGGCTGCGCGACATTCCGGACGTTCGGTCACGGCCCTCGTAGATCGACGCTTCCGCACGCGGTGGCGGTATCCTATGTCGGCAGGACCGGGCAGTCGACAAACCCGTGACCAAATCGATGGAGGAACGACGAGATGAGACCCATCCGCTGCATGATTTTCCTGGCGACACTGTCTTGGTCGCTCGTTGTCTCAACCGCCGCTGGCCAGAGTGCACCAGAGCTGGACTACGACGCTTCGGCGCCGTTACGGCTCCCGCCGGATCTCTATCTCGGCGAAGCCGCCGGTGTCGCCGTGAACTCCCACGGCCATGTGTTCGTCTATACCCGGACCGGGGCGGAAGCCACGATCATCGGACCGCGGGCAGCCTCGCTCTACGAGTTTGCGCCGAATGGGACCTTCGTGCGCGAGATCGGTGGCAACCTTTATTCGAAGGCATGGGCCCACGCCGTGCGTGTGGACGCCGACGACAACATCTGGGTCGTCGACAACGGCTCGAGTATGGCGGTCAAGCTCAGTCCCGCGGGCAGCGTGCTCCAGGTGTTTGGTCGTCGCCCGGAATCGACTCATGCCCGTTACCCGAGGTGCACTGGACCCTACTGTCCGCCGCACTCGTTGCGTCCGCCCTACTATGAGACGCCCGACGCCTTGCCACCTCCCGCGCGAGACGGTCTCTTTGACGAAGTCACTGACGTGGCGTTCGATCCGGAGGGCAACGTGTATTTCAGCGACGGCTACAACAATGCCAGAGTCGCGAAATACGACGCGGACGGGAACTGGGTCATGTCCTGGGGCGAGCGGGGCAGCGATCCAGGGCAGTTTCGTGTCCCTCACGGCATCGCCGCCGATGATCAGGGTCGAATCTACGTGGCCGACAGGTCCAACAACCGCATCCAGGTCTTCGAGTCGGACGGCACGTTCGTACGTCAGATCACGCTGGAAGATCTGCGCCGGCAGGCGCCGCTTTCACCCGACTACGCGCCGAAGACTCCGACCTTCGGCCAATTACCGGATGGGAGCTTCAACTCGCTGTGGCCGAACTCGGTCTGCATCACGCCCGGTCCCAATCCGGTGATGTTCACCCAGGACATGTTTCCCGGGCGTATCTACAAGATGTCTCTGGAGGGCGAGGTCCTCGGTTACTTCGGACGGGACGGACAGGCGGTCGGCGAATTCGGATGGATCCACGGGCTGGCGTGCCCATCTGAGAACGAACTCTATGTTGCCGAACTGCTAACTTGGCGGGTGCAGAAAATTACGATCCGCGACTGATGCTCCGCGGTGAGGCCTCGCTGACGTCCAGGGATACGGCGGGGTCCGCTCGAAAACGCTGGCTCTCGTTCGGACGATGTTGGTCACGAGTGGCAAAGCGCGACGAGAGAATCTGTGGAAGAATAGGCCCGCGAACGGCCGCTGGAGAGAGGATGCGTTGCTCGGTGAGACCGCGTACTACTACAGCTGGCCTGCGCCGAAGACCGCTCCCAACGGCGTGAGCATGACCCTGAAATGAACAACCCCGATACTGATTCTTCTCCGATAGGTGGACGCGTGTCCCCGTCGTTGCCAACAAGGAGTACACCCATGCGACGTGTCATTGTCGTTGCCCTCACAGCCTTGATCATGGTGCTCGCGTCGGACCGCGGCTCCGCGCAGATCACCACCGATTCCGCGTTGCCCGCAGATCTCGGGGTCATAGATTTTCCGACCTCTGGGCCCGCGGATGCTCAGGCGCACTTCCTACTCGGCGCCGCGATGCTCCACAGTTTCGGCCTCGAGGACGCGGCTCTGGAGTTTCGACAGGCGCAGATGTTGGCCCCCGATTTCGCCATGGCCTACTGGGGTGAGGCGATGAGCTATAACCACCCACTCCAGCGTTTCCAAGAGTGGGACCTTCCACGCCAGGCGCTCGAGCGCCTCGGACCGGATCGGGAGGCCCGGGTGGCCAAGGCAGCGACCGACCGCGAAAAGGGCTTCGTGCGCGCGGTCGATGCGCTTTTCTTTGGTCCGGGCGAGGAGACCGATCGGCGTGTGGCCTATGCGACCGAGATGGAACGCCTCGCCGAGGCCTATCCGGATGACCACGAGGTGCAAGCATTTTGCGCGCTCGCGTTGCTCGCCGCCTCAAGCGACTACGGCTACGAGCAGTATCGAACGAACATCAAGGCGGGTGCGCTCGCCCTTCGCGTCTTCAACGAGAACGCCAATCACCCGGGAGCCGCCCATTACATCATTCACGCGTTCGACGATCCGATCCATGCCGCGATCGCACTGCCGGCGGCCAAGCGTTTCGCCGCGATCGCTTCCGGTGTCGTGCACGCGCTCCACATGCCGTCGCACATCTTCATTCAGCTAGGTATGTGGGACGACGTCTCGGCGTCGAACGACGCCTCGTATGCGGCGGCGCTCGAGATGTTCGAGCAGCCGGAGGCGTACGTGTCCGACACGCAGCGCTACTTCAACGCTCGGAACCTGACGCATGCCCTGGACTGGGGCCAGTATGGCGACCTGCAGCGTGGCGACTATGCCAAGGCGTGGAAAGGGGTCGAGAACGGCGACATGGTCATCGCCAATACGGATGCGGAACTCGCCCTCCAGCGTGCGGCCATCACGCGGCCGCGCTACGTGGTCGAGACCGAGCAGTGGCAGACGATCGATGTCTCAGCACACGCTGCGGAAGGAGGCCACCTGGCCAACGGCATGAGCGCCGTGCGGACCGGCGATCTGGACGCCGCCGAGGCGGCGGCGACTGCGCTCGCAGACCTGGACGGTGCGGTGGCGGCGATCGCGCATCATGAGGTCCGGGCGCTTGTGCACGCGGCGCGGGGCGAGGCGGATGCGGCGACTGCAGCGATGGACAAGGCAATTGAGCTGGCTGAGACCCGGGGAGCGCCGCGTGGGGCCCCGACCCCGCTCAAGCCGGCCCACGAGCTGTATGGCGAAATCCTGCTCGACCTGAATCGGCCCGCCGAGGCCGCCGAGCAGTTCAAGCGCTCACTCCTTCGTATGCCCAACCGGTCGCTCTCGCTCCGCGGTCTCGCCCGCGCCGCCGCAGGGGCCGGGGATCCCAACACCTCCCGCGCACAGTATGCGCAATTGGTCGCTCAGTGGCGCGGGGCCGATGACGCTTCCATCGTCAAGGAGGCGCGGCAACACCTCGATGCGGGGCAGTGAAGCGGCGCCCCAACCGGGTGCCATCGGTAGCTGCCGAAGCGACGCATCCCTGCGGGGCCTTCCTAAGGAGGCCCGCTGGGTACTGACGGTGTGGATTGCCCCGTTCGTGGGCTATGTGGACTATTGACGTCGACCACGGACAGAGCCCACGGACGTGCCCCACGGAAAGGTGAAGACAGATGCACAACGGATGGCGCTCGCCTGTATCGTGCTTCGGGTTCCTCGCGGTGCAGATATTGGAAGTTTCCGCTCTGGCCCAGGACACGCCGGATGACATCAAGCAGATCCTCCTCGACGCAGAACAGCTGAAAGACGAGAGACAGTCCGCGCAGAAGACGCTTTCTCAGTAGCCGGCTGAGAGCGGTCTGGAGCGCCGTCAAAGATAAGAACACAAACAGTCCAGTCGCCGGCATGACGATGAGGTGCGCACACAGATAACGGAGAGGCATCCACGATACCGGGCTGTTACGTGCCCCCGCTGCCATGCCCAGCGCCGACGGGGCGCTGAGGGCAAGCGCAAAGCCACCGACGAAGCTCGAGAGCGCCGCGAGCTTGGCGCCGAGCAACATGTGATCGCTGAGCGGTAGCGTCCCAAGCACCATGAGGTCGCGTGGGTCGGGGAACAGACGGTCCCAGACGAGAAACGTCACAATGGCGATGACGGCCATCACATAGAGAGCAAACAGGAGTTCTATGCCCCAGTAGGCGACCTCGATCTCAGTGTAGATTTGCTTAGTGGTCCCTTGCGCAATGGCCTGCCTCCACACCACGTAGTGCCGGTGGCTCGCCGCTATCGGCCGCAACGACATCCACAGCGTCGGGGTCATGACCACGACGAAGACTCCGACCAGCGATTGCTTGGGGTCGACACTGTCCGGCACGAGGTCGCTTTCGACAAACCCGCGGAGGAAGTTGCGGACGAGGACGCAGAATGGTGTGTCGCTCTTCACGTCGAATCGCCTGGTCACACGCTCAAGCCTCGGTCACTCCGCACGCAAGGCGACGACTGGGTCCAACCGACTCGCCCGTAGGGCTGGCAGATACGCCGCACCCAGCGCGGTCGTCCCGAGCACGAGAGCGGTGGCGCCGAACGTCGTCGGGTTCGCGGTCCGTGATGGCTCCACGCTTGCGCTCAAGCGGGTGTCATTGAGCGGTGGTGACGTACGGACGGTCTATACAGGCGAAGGCCGGTTGAATGGGGCCATGTGGCGACGTGATGACACGATCGTGTTCGCCGGCCGCGGCACCGGGCTCACGGAAGTGTCAGCTGGAGGAAGTGGCGTCGCGCGTGCGCTGACCACCGTGAGCGAGCACGAGCTTGGTCATACCTCGCCGCGGGGTTTACCGGGTAGGGATGAGATCCTCTTTACGATCCTCCCAAAGGCGCTGAATGACCGCCAGATTCGATCGGGCGCCCAGTTGGCGGTCTTCTCGCCCGACACCGGAGACGTGCGACCCCTCCTCGAGGAGCCGTTGTCACTTGGCCCAGACGTCTACCGAATCGTCCGGATCTCGCCGGACGGACGCCGCGTAGCCCTCGATCGGGCGACCGAAGACGGGACGCGCGACGTGTGGGTGCTTGATCTGGCTCGGGACACGTTGAGTCCCGTGACCAGAGATCCCGCCGATGATTCATTCCCTTTGTGGACGCCGAACGGTCAGCGGATCGTTTTTGGCTCTACACGGCAAGGTGCACACAATCTGTTCTGGCGGTCGGCCGACGGCACGGGACCGGTGACCCAGTTGTCGGACGGCGACGTCGGTCTGCGATGGCCATATTCCTGGTCGCCCGACGGACAGAGTTTGGCGTTTGTCTATCAGGAGCCGGGCATGACACAGTCGTTCGACGTGCGCCTACTGGCCGCGGGGAGCGACGGAGCGGTGAGGCCCCTGCTCGACACCGAATTCCGTGAGAGTAACCCGGCGATTTCTCCGAACGGTGCATGGATCGCGTATCGGTCGGATGAATCTGGGCGGGACGAGATCTATGTTCAGCGATTTCCGGAGCTCGGGACGCGTATTCCGATCTCAACCGAGGGCGGAGAGGCGCCGCCGTGGTCTAGGGATGGTACAGAGCTGTATTGCCGGAATGGCGACGCCATGATGGCCGTCGCTGTCGGCTCCGGCACCGAGCTCGACGTGGGGCTTCCTGAGCTTCTCTTCGAGGGCCGATATCTCAATGACCGCGCCCGCAACTATGATATTGGTCCGGACGGACGGTTCCTGATGATACGGATGGGGGATAGCTCCGTGCTGGGCCAGATTCACGTGGTCGTGAACTGGTTCACAGAGCTGGAGGAAACACTCGGGATCACACGCCCCAGTGTTGACCCGGTGTTACGAGACATGGCTCTTCTTAGGGCACTGTTCGCCCGCCGTGGGGGTAGCGGTGCCGCACCCCCGGTAGTGCCTCGACGTCGAGGAGATCAGTGGTTGCAGCAGTCTCACGGTTCTGGGAGGTGAAGATGCGGGTGAAGTGTTTGTTCTTGGCGATTCTGGTCATCAGCGTGGGCATCGCGAGTCTCCGAATATCGGCACAAGATTCGGCCTCACCCACGCCTGCGTCGTCCATGACTGCGTCGTCCATGACTGCGTCGTTCATGGTTGATGCGTTGGCGCAGTTTCGTTTTGACCAGCTGGGCCATCCGCAGATCCAGAGCGACTCCATCAAGCCCGTGCTGGCGCCGAAGGATCGGCCGCACAAGCTATTGATTCTGCCGGTGCGGTTTCCCGACACAGGGTATGATCGCTTCGCTGGAGATCCCGCTCAGGGCGCGAAGAACCAGGCGTACTTTCAGGACCTTCTGTTCGCTGGCGGCCCGGAGAATCCGTCCCCCGGGACGCTCTCTCATTACTACTGGCACCAGTCGCGCGGTCGCTACAACGTCACCGGGGATATTTTTACCGTCGTGGAGCTCGAGTCACCGCTGCACTACTACGGCCGACCCGAGCAGAGCTCTGACGGGAGCTGGCGCAACGACGAACGGGCGACGGAGCTGGTGACCGACGCCCTCGAAGCGGCCTCTGCGACCGATCCAGACTTTCCCTGGTCCGACTACGACCAGTGGGACCCAGAGGACTTCGACGGCGACGGAGACCGCGACGAGCCGGACGGCTATCTGGATCACTTCATCTTGATTGTCGCTGGCAAGGGCCAGTCTTCCTGTCACGGGCTCTACAAGCTAGGTGAAAAGCTCAACACGAATGCCACCGCAAGCGCGTTCTTCGGGCTGACGCAATCCGAGCAAGATTGCGCCGATCGCATCTGGCCCCATCGCTTCGCGCTGAGTCAAAACCTCGACGCCGGTCCGGTCGTAGACGGGCGTATGAATGTTCGGGGTGGGGTCGATATTGGGAACGGCCTGTGGGTGTTGGATTACAACATGCAGTCCGAGTACACGGAACCCTCCACGTTTATCCACGAGTTTGGGCATTCGCTGGGTCTCCCCGACATCTATGCGCGGTCCACCAACAACTCGACGGCGGCCTGGGAAGCGATGTCCAGCACGGCCTCACCCGAGCCCCAGGAGTTGAGCGCCTGGTCGCGTACGGTTCTCGGGTGGCTCGAGCCCTGTGTGGTGCGTCCGAGTGACCTAGGCGGCCCGCGCACCGGCGCGCTTCACCTGAAGGTGCTCAATGATTGGAGCGGTGAAGCGGGTTACGCCACACCCGATGGCTTGTGCGACGCGGCCATGGTCATCCTGCCTCCAAAGTTTCGCGACATCGAGATGGGCCCTCTGGGCCCTGGCCACGGTGCCCAAGCCGTGTACTCTGGCCAGGGCAACAGCATGAACCGCACGCTCGCTCGCACGTTCGATCTGAGCAGCGTCCCCATCGATGACCCTGTCGTGATGAGCATGGATGCCTGGTTCGTGATCGAGGCAGACTGGGACTATCTCTATGTGGAGGTGGCGGGGAGGAACGAGCCATTCCGCCGCATCATGCCCGTGGACAAGACTGCCGTCGATGACCGGCGCAGCGTCATGCCCGCGGGAAAGGGGCACGAGGGCGCCGGGTCTCTTCCTGGTTTCACCGGACGTAGCGGTGACTTGGATGGAGATGGCAAGGTAGAAACGGCGGTTGGCTGTGATCCCACGGCGGAGCGTACGCTGGCCGAAGACCGGGTCGGGAGCGCCGAGGTCGATGCGTGCGAGTCGGCCCAGTGGATTGGGGCGCGGTTTGACTTGAGTCAGTATCGCGGCGACGAGGTGACCGTCCGCTTCACCTACTTTACCGACATGGCTGCCGTCGAGGATGGCGCCTTGCTCGACAATATCGAGATACCCGCGATCGGCTTTCGTGAGGACTTTGAAGGTCCAAGCCTGGCCGACTGGGACTCGCGCGGGTTCAGTCTGTCCCCGGGTCAACACCACCTGGCCGTGCCGCACTTTTATTTGCTCGAGTATCGCGACCCGTATCGCGAGTTCAACAACGTCAAGAACTACGACCAGGCATTGTCCGAACCCGGGTTTCTGTTCACGCCTGATGCGGCCGGCGAGATGTCGGCCGTGAATGTCAACTACCGGCCCGGCGTGGTGATGTGGTACTACAACGGCGAGTATCTCTGGAGCCAAAACGAACCGGCCGAGACAGGGCCGGGGCGGGGCTTCTTGCTCGTCGTTGATTCCACTCCGCAAGAATTTGACATTCCGATGTTGCCCCGGGTGAACTACGAGACCACCGACGGTTGGACCCATTGGCAATTCGACGAGTCGGCGCAGCCTCAATTGCGCGCCGGGTTCGTCGACACCATGTGCTTCCAGCGGCGGCCGGACTACTACTTGGCCGATGTGGCGGACGAGGACACAGCGCGCTGTGCCGATGTCCTGGTCGATGGCGTGCCCCCGATGGAGCGGCTACGCTGGGCTGACCGGACGCTGATGTATAGCTACACCATCATCAACGAGTTTCTTCCCGGTGCCGCGCGACGTTTGCGCAAGTCTGGAGGAAGTCTGTATGACCTCCGCCTCCGTGGTGGTCAAACGCAATACCGGCTCTATGACCGGGCGCTACGCGGTTTGCACGCAGCGGATGCGCCCTTTGCGGTCGAGGACTTCGCCGAAGGGCTGGAGATCTACCGGGCGCGGGACGGCGTCATGACTCGCGAGTCGGTGTCGCCCTTCGTGGCGGTTCGCGAGTTCACGGATGAGCGACCAAATCGCTATCAGAATCCCCACCTGCCATTTGGCGGCGCGGATATTCCCGACGTAGGTTTTGGCTACTCGCTCGCGCCGCCTGCCGGCGGAGCCCCCGAGGGCAGCATGGTGCGGGTAAATTTTCGCTGGCGGTAGGCCGCCTGGCGCGCCAGGAACTCCGCTGGCCACGGGGTATCCGGTTGCGCCAGGCCTCGCCCCTTTTTCGTTGTCCCGCTAGTTGTCCCGCTCAAAGACGATCGTCCCGCCGAGGATGGTCATGTCGACCTCGGTGGACATGGTGTCGTCGGGATCGATAGTGAGAAGGTCCTGTGACAGCACAACCAGGTCGGCATACTTACCGACCTCGAGCGTGCCTTTTGTGTCCTCCTCAAACGTGAGATACGAGGCGAGCCGGGTGTAACCGACAATCGCCTCCGGCATGGTCAGCGCTTCGCTCGCGCCCACGACCGCTCCGGAGAGGCCCCGGCGAGTGACGGCGGCGTAGAGCCCCACCATGGGGCCGACCGGGAGGATGTCGCTCCCCAGCGCGACAAACACCCCATGTGACATCGGCGAACGGAGCGGATTGTTTGTCTGATATCGCCCATCAGCGAGGTGCTCGTCATAAGGCCCCTCGAGCGTGTAGGTGAAGTTTGGCTGTTGCGCGATATGAATGTTGTAGGCCGCCATCTTTTGCATCGTTGTGGCTGGCGGCCGCACGGTGAAGTGGTTCAAGTAATGGCGATGGTCGGCACG
>CAUZIB010000005.1:0-100156 GCA_963579735.1 Vicinamibacteria bacterium
CCACCATCAATCTCACGCGTGATTCGTTTCACGGTGAGTGGCACTACACCATCTACCCATCACAGTATGACGGCGACCCCGCTAGCGCGAGCCCAATCGATCGGCTTGTTTCGTGACGAGCCCTAAGGACCGCCAAGTCCTTTGAGGTTGTGGCCAAGGCGCCCTATCGACCCATAGTCTTCCCGTCTGATGGCATCGAGTAGCGATGTGACATCCTGACGTCGATTGGCTAGAAAGTCCGGAATCAACGGCTTGAGCAATTTCCGCACCGAAACCACGATTCCACGACCGTCGATGGCGCTCATTGGCGCGCGCGCCAGGGCGCCTTCCGTGTGGCCGAGCCCGAGGGTGATCCGGTACACGGGGTGCGAGGTCGTCGGGAACGAATGACGAAGCGACGACCATATACGTCGTTCACAGGCCTCCTTTTCATCTGATCGCGGTCCGACCTCTCCTGCGTTCGAATTGTTCGGGGCCACGGGCGGAAGGACCTAGCAGCCCGTGGTGAAAGTCCTTCGTTATACGGATCGACACGATCGATCTCGCGTACTACACTATCGCCATGGCTATGGGCACTCGCGAGACCGATCAACCGCCGTTGTGGGTCGCGACGTCGAACCTGCCCACGTCGCCGGGCCATCCGTTCTACGCGCGGCTGACGACGTTGCTCGACGGGCACGACTTCGATCGGTTCGTTGAGGGCCTGTGTCACCGCTTCTCAACAGGAATGGTGGATTATGACGCGTTTGGGAATCCCGGTGCGGCCGCACCGGTGCCCAGAGTAGAAGATGTGATGAAGAAGCTCTTCATCCGGTTGCGATCCCGGACGGGCCACGATTTTTCCTCATACAAGCCAAACACAATCCAGCGCCGCGTCAAGCGACGCATGTCTGTTCACCAGATCGACTCGCCGGAGGAATATGTAGAGTATCTGCGAGAGACGCCCGCTGAGGCCGAGGCGTGACAAACGAGCGGAGAGCCGAGGACGCCCTCAGGCTGAACGAAGAGCGAATGCGGGTCGCGTTGAGCGCCTCGACGGTCACCATCTCCAGTCAGGACACCGACCTACGCTTCACCTGGGTCTACAATCTCCACCCTTCGTTCGCTGGCAAGAAGGTTCTCGGAAAGACCGACGCCGACCCGCTGCCGGAAGATGACGTCGCCGCACTAGTGGCGATCGAACGTGGTGTGCTCGAGAGTGGAGTGGGCACCCACCAAGAGGTCCACACAACATTCGGCGGCCAACACCAGATTTCCGATATGACCGTGGAGCCCCTGCGCGATGCCGCGGGTCAGATCGTGGGCATCACCAGTGCTTCGCTGCAGGTCACCGACCTGATACACCGTCAACGGGAAGCCGCCCGGCGGGAAAAAACTCGACCACGAGTGGCGACAGCTCGGCAGGCGCTCTCTCGGCCTCTATCTCTCCCACAGCAGCGTGCCCGGCTGAAACTGGCTCCACGCAAACCAGAACGCTTCATGGGCGGGCACTTCCGCCCCGTCGATAAACGTGCGAAGACCACCGGCGTCCGATTCCAACGTCACCCCAGACGCCCCGACCTCTTCGCCGGCTTCTAACGCCAGACGCGCCTGCCCTACCGGAAACGCGACCGGCACCCCCGCGGCGTCCAGGACTCCTAGCACGACATCGTGCACACCGAGACGTGGATCGACGTCTCCGACTGCAAAGATGGGGCCCGCGTCGTCACGCCCCCGCAAAGGGTCTCGCGGGTAACGGTGACCAATTCCTCCATCCTCGGCGATCACCGATGTGTGAGGGTAGGCTGAGCGCCACGCCGCCCAGGTAGAGGTCACGACCGTGGTTTGGTTGAGGCTGACGCCCGCGTCGAGGAGCGGGCCAGAAATAGCTTCTCCGGTAAACGTGTCGACGGCGGAAAATGTCGTCACGTCATACATGAATTTGTTCGAGCGTGACAACAAGCCCGAGGTACGCAGCAACGGCGAGAAGCCCTCGACGTCGTCGACGAAATATGCCTGAGCGGATAGACAGAGCGTGCAATAGGGGATGGCCAGACGACGACCACCGAGCGTGTCGTTGACCATCTCATGCACCTCCATGATGTGCTTCGGATACGCGCGAGCCGCCCCCCCAATAGCGATTCCAAAGACCACACCATCGTCCGGATACCATGACCCACCCGCGGCGTCGGTCACCGCCGGCTGGTCCAAGGCCGGGATACATCCGCGCGGACAGATCTGACCCGAGGTGGCGTCCGGACGATCGTCGATAAAGACGCCGCCCCACCCCACCTGCCGCCAGTCAATGGCCGAATCATCATCGTCGAAGAACGGTGCCCAGCGGGGCTCGATGAGGAGAAAAAGGTCGCGCTTGAGCAGCCGGTACCCCGGTGGCGCGGGCAGGTCCCAGGCCAGCGTGCGATCACCCATGGCGAGGACTGGCTCGCGAGGCAGCTCCGCACCGCTGAGCTTCTCAAAGGCCTCGACCACGGCCGGCCGGGAGTCGCGTGTCACAAACCGGAGCAGGTCATACAGATACCACAGCAGGCGCGGGTCGCCGGACGAGCCGATGGTCTGTATGGCCTCAGTGGGAAAGCGCGCTTGCTGAAGTGAGGGCACGACGTTCGCAAGTGCATCGCGCACACGCGGCGTCAACGCGCCGGTACCAGCGGACGGCGTCGCCGGAAGCGCTTGTCTGTTCTTATCCAGAAGCGCGCTTTGGGCCGATAGGGGCGCACCGGCGATGCAGCAAACGGCCAGCAACCCGACCGTCGCCAGAAGCGTATCAACGCAGCGACCGACCCATCGACAATTACACTTCATAGAAGCTCCTCGACGCGATCTTCTCATAGGTGCGGCGTCGGTTGTCGTGGAGAGACCGATGCGCGCGGACCGTCCAGTTTGGGCGCAGTCGGGTCACCGCACTCGTTTCGTCCTAGCTCCCGTCTGGGGGTTGCGATATGACTGCTGGACCGAGCCTGGGTCTTTCTGTCGACAGCGGCCGTTCATTGCTCGGCTCGTATGCCGTGAGCGCATCCGGAGGTCACGCGCGGATCACCAGGGATCGACGATGATAAGAGACCGGAGCCGAGAGCAAGAAGGAGGTGTCGTGACCAGAGCCAGCATGAACCGAAGAGAGTTTGTCGTGACAGGAGTGGCAGCCGCCGCACTCGGACTGAGCCGCCACGCGGTGGCGCAACCGAGTGATCCGACCACCCTCAGTATCGCCGACGCCGCCCCGCTCGTGCGCTCCGGCACGTTGTCGCCGGTGGATATGGTGGAAGCATATGTCGACCGAATCCACCGGTTTGATGAACGCATCAACTCCTTCATCACGCTCGCTGAAGGCGCCGCGCTGACGCGCGCGCGGGCACTCGAGGCGGAGCTGGCCCTCGGTCGTTGGCGGGGCCCATTGCACGGCATCCCGATCGCCCTCAAGGACAACGTCGACACGGCGGGGCTTCGGACGACCGCCGGGAGCGCTGTGTTTGCCGATCGTGTTCCTGACGAAAACGCCGAGGTGGTGACCAGGCTCGAGCGGGCCGGAGCCATCATCCTCGGCAAGCTCAACATGCACGAGTTTGCCTATGGCGGAACCTCAGTCATCACGCACTTTGGTGCCGTACACAATCCGTGGGATCTCGACCGCATTACTGGCGGGTCGTCCGGAGGCTCCGCGGCGGCCGTGGTTGCTCGACTCTGCGCGGCAGCGCTCGGGACCGACACCGGAGGGTCTATTCGCATCCCGGCCGCACACTGCGGCATCGTCGGATTGAAGCCCACCTATGGGTTAGCCAGTATCCGGGGCATCATCCCCCTCAGCGTCTCGCTGGACCACGTCGGTCCCATGTGTCGCACCGTCGCCGATACCGCGCTCGTGCTGCAAGCGATCGCCGGCTACGACCCGCGCGACATCGCCAGCAGACAGACCGAGGTGCCGCGTTACACGAGTGCGCTCGAACGCCGGACATCGGCATTGCGCGTGGGTGTGCCCCGTGAGCGATTCTACGACGACATCGACCCCCAGATCCTCGAAGCAGTGGAACGTGCCCTCCACGTACTGGGCGACCTGACCGCCGGCCTCCGAGACGTTGAGCTTCCGGTCAGTAACCGGGGAGGACTGGTGGCCGTCGAGGCCTATGAGTATCACGCCGACCATCTCGAGACCCGCCGCGACCTCTACGGGAAAAGCACTCTGGAACGAATCATGACCGGCACCGAGGTGTCTGCGGTCGACTACGCCGACCTGCGATATGAGCTCGAGCTCGGGCGGAAACGCGTCGAGGAGAGCTTCCGAGAGGTCGACGTGATGGTCACACCTACGCTCGTCCAACTCCCGGTGAGCATCGAGACGGCGACGCAGTCGCCGACCGAGGCGACGCGGACCCTGATTCGGAATACGGCGCCGTTCAATTTCTATGGCATCCCAACAATCTCACTCCCCTGTGGATTCAGCCGAGAGGGGTGGCCCATCGGGCTCCAGATCGCGGGACGGGCATTGGGGGAGCTCGACGTGATCGCACTCGCCCACGCGTATGAACAGACGACGCCGTGGCATGAGCGCTTGCCGCCATTGTCCTGACCAACACACTGGTGCGGCGGGTTAGTTCATCTCCACATGAGATCACATATGTTAAAATGTGCCCTCATGAAGGAGCGAAGCATTGGGATGCGTGAACTCAAGTCGAAGCTAAGCGAGTGCGTCCGCGAGGTAAAAAAGGGCGCCACAATTGTTGTGACCGACCACGGTCACCGTGTTGCACGGATCATCCCTGAGACGCAGACACTAGAAGAGCGGCTCGACGCCCTGAGAAATGCCGGCGCCGTTCACTGGAGCGGTCGTCGCCCAGAGACGACGATGCCAGATCTTCCTCCTCGAGGGCAAAAAAGCGTAGCTGACATCGTCGTCGAGAACCGGTAGTGATCGTATATCTCGATGCCAGCGCGCTCGTGAAACGCTATGTCCGGGAGCGCGGCTCAAAAGATGTGATGGAGCTCACGGCCACAGCCCGGGCTGCGGCCACCGCAGTCATTAGTCGCGCGGAAGTGGCGGCGGCATTGGCGCGGGCGGTACGACTTGGTGTCGTAGGACGTGTCGGCGGTCGGCGCGCACAAGACAACTTCTCGCGAGAGTGGCCAGACTTTGCGAGAATCCCAGTGACGGAAGCGTTAGTCTCTCTCGCTGAGCGGTTGGCGTGGGATCACGACTTGCGCGGCTACGACGCCGTTCAGCTCGCGGCGGCGGTGACGTGGCAGGATGTGATCGGAGAGGATGTCGTGCTGGCGACCTTCGACCGTCAGTTGTGGCGGGCGGCGCCGGACGTCGGTTTGACAGCCTGGCCGGACAAGCTGGTCGGAAGCGACTGAAGCCGTGCAGTTTCATCTGGAGTTCAGTGTGAGGCACCTACGACGCTCCTGTGTCGCTTCAGCGGAGACCGTCACAGCGCAGGCCAAGGTCATTGCTCGGGCCCTCAAGTGCCACCCCGCGGTGCTCGTCTTTCCGGGATGGGGGCTTGGAGAGAACACCGCCGCGTGAGGCGATGTTACGCGCGGTCCGCCTCAGCCAAAGATGATCCATAGAGCCCGTAGTCAACACCAGACCCGACGAGCGTCCATCATCGCCGGCGAGGTCGCGCCTTCGGCTCTTGAGGAAGAAACGAGCTTCGCGGCTGGAATCAATCGTTTCAGTTACCCGACTGCGGGTACCGCCAGACGCTTGCAGATCTTGCGGACGAGCGTAATTGGGATTTCCATGGGGCCTGGTACGGTTTCGACGGCCAAGTGTTCGGATTGGTCCAGAGAGATTGGGCGCTGCCTTCCCGCTTCGCGGGGCGGAAGCAGGTTCAGCCCAAAGCACGACAGAGGGACAAACAGAACGGGGAAGGCGTCGAAGGAGCGGTGTCGACCTCAACAGTCGCAGCCATCCTAAATCGCATCCAGCTGAGACGGCTCCTAGGCGAGGAACGACACCACCAGGATGACCACGAGCGCGACGGGGAACGCGACCCTGGACATGCGATCGATCTTCTCACTGAGCTCTGCCCGGTCTTTCCGGGCTAGCGCGCTCGTCGTGACCACCTCCACCAAGGCCAGAAACACGAGTGCCAGCGAGGCGACCGTGAAACGGTCGGCGCGGGTCAGATACGAGATGCGCGGCAGCAGATCGGCGAAGGCGAACTGATAGGCAATCAAGGTCAGAATCGCGGTGGCCGATAGCCCGAGCCGGACGATCTGTTGTGGGTCGATCCAAAAAACCGCCCACGACATGAAGATGATGAGGGTTAGCGGAGCAATCGCCTTCATCAGGTAGAACTGCGCGTCCCTCCGCGCTTCAACGGTCATCCTGAACACCGACCGGTCGATCTGCAGTCGGGGGGCCTGCGCGGTCTCAACCGACACCTCTGGCGTACCCAGCGTCCACCCGGTCAATGACACCCGGTCGGCGATGCCGCTCACCGCCCTCTTCACGACCACGCTCCTGGGCGCCCTCAATAGCGTGAGCCGTCCGGCGTGGGCCTTCAAGCTCGGGCTGGTGCTCATCGTTCCGTCGATTGCCCTGACCTGGATGCGGCACGCGGTCTCGTCCCCAGCCCTAGACCAGGGCGTATATGTGATGCTACTCCTGGCGTTTGCGTTCACCGCGGCCGCGACTCTCGCCCACACTCTGCAGGCGAGGCGGGTGGCGGTCGATCAGATTTCCGGGGCACTGGCGGCGTATCTTCTGCTCGGACTGGTCTGGGGCCTGGCCTACTTCCTGCCCGAGTCCGCGGCACCAGGTTCGTTGTCGATTGGGCCCGTGTCCCAAGAATCACGCTTGAACGCATCGCTCTATTACAGCTTTGTCACACTCACCACGCTCGGCTACGGCGACATCCTGCCGCTTACCGCCAAGGCGCGCTCGCTCGCCTACGTCGAGGCGGCCATCGGACAGACCTACCTGGCCGTCCTGGTCGCAAAGCTTGTCGAGATGCATGTGTCCGGCGATGCATCCGGCCACGACGACGCAAACTGACGCCCAACACGCTGACGGGGAAGCCGGGTCCTCACGACTCCGCTGCCGCACCAAAACGGGGGCATCAGAACTGGCACACCTAGCGCCGCAGCTAACAATGAAAACGGAGCGGCCGCGGATGCGGCCTTCCAAGCTCGGTTGAAACTGCAGGAGTTAATGGCGGGGTCGACGAGACTCGAACTCGCGACCTCCGGCGTGACAGGCCGGCGTTCTAACCAACTGAACTACGACCCCGCAAGGGTCTTGCCCGATGGCCTGGCAGCCTGGTTCCGAAGGAACACGAGCTGGTGGGCGGTACAGGATTTGAACCTGTGACAGCCGGTGTGTAAAACCGGTGCTCTACCCCTGAGCTAACCGCCCTTTCGGGCTTCGAGGTCCCAGCCGTCAGCCAAGTCGTAAGTATAGAACTTTCATCGCCAACACACCAAGCGCCGCGACAAGCCCCAAGAGCGCGTGGTGCTCTCCATTCTTAACAACCTGCGCAAAACTAAAGCGGCGAGTCGTGACGTGAAGAGTCCCTCCCGCGTAGCGGTCGTATGTCGAGCCAAATGCCTCACGCAGCGTGGCCTCTTCAAGCCGTATCGCCGCCCACAGCATCACGGCGAGATACCCGAGTACGACCAACGCCACCATTGGGTGGGCAGCCGCGACGACAAAGCCAAGACCCAACATAAACGATCCTACATACAGCGGATGACGCGTAAGGCGATACGGACCGGACGTCGTGACCTCTTGGCTCTTGCGAAGATGACCCGCCGCCCAAACCCGTATGGCCTCGCCCGCGCCGGCCAGAACCCCGCCGAGGGTTAGTGACATCCAGGTCGGTGCCGCGAACCAGAACGCGACGACCGCCACAACAAACCCGAGGCTCACCCGGAGTCGGGCGAGGTGAAACAGATGACGTAGTGCGGGATTGGAATCGAGGTCGAGCATAGGCCGGGCGACGGAACACATTAGCACCTATCGGCCTCTTCCTCGGAGCGCGAGCTCTGACGGCCCGTCGCGTCGCTAACCCGACCGCCCGAGCCGAGCCGCGGCGACCGAGGCTGCCGATCGCTCCGCGCTCCTGCAGTGGAGGCGATGTCGAATCGCCTCGACCACTTCCTCGATCGCTATGTCGTCAAGACAGCGGCAGGGCTCCGCGCACCGGCGAACAATGACCCCGCGGGACCCAGCACCTCGGTGTTCTTCTGCACAGGCGCACGTGGCCGACCGAGACAGCACGATGTCGGCCTCCGACCATGGCCCATTACGACCGGCGTCGCTTGGACCATAGAGGGCCACGACCGGTGTCCCATACGCAGCCGCCAGGTGAAGCGGACCGGTGTCGCCAGCCAACACGACGGCCGCCCCTTTCGAAAGGCCGGCCAACTCAGCGATATCCGTCGGTGGAGTAACCGTCGCGGCCCCACCCGAGAGCGTGGTCACGGCGTCGGCCAGACTACGCTCGCCGGGCCCCCAGGAAATCGCGCTCGAAATCCCCAATTCTGTTTTGACCCGACTGGCGACCGCCCCGAACGCCGCGGGTGGCCAGCGTTTGCTCGGCCAGGCCGCACCTGGATTGATCAGCATGAACCCACCGTGCCCCGTCAGACCGAGTGACGTCCGCGTCTTGACCAGGGCGTTCGTGGGCGGGTCACTCAGAGGAAAGGCGCCCGCTCGTGTGAACAGACCGAGATGTGACGCCAAAGACAAGTTCTTTTCGATGACGTGGACACAATCAACGACGGGAGCATGCTCGGTATGAAACCAGCGCGCGGCCGGCTCGCGCAGCTGCGAGGCCTCGAACCCGACCACGCGACTCGCTCCAGCCAGGCGCGCAGCGATCGCCGACTTGAGCAACCCTTGGGCGTCCACTGCAATGTCGTATCGCTCGCGGCGAAGGATTGATACGACACGACGAAACCGTCCAAATCGACCAGCCCCGGTGCGGGGCCACACGATGCACCGGTCGACGTCCGACACCAATTCGACAAAGGCCTGGAATCGTTCGTCCACCAACCAGTCAATCCGAGCGGTAGGAAATCCCTCTCGCAACGCGGCCACGACCGGCACGGTGTGCACGAGATCGCCGAGGGCACTCAGACGGACAACGAGAATCCGCATGCGGTGGACTGTACCAGCCTGCTCGCTGATACGCTGACTATTTCGGTCCGAAGACACGATACGCCGGTGGAAAAAGATGCCCCGGCCACGTGATGAGACCCGTCGGACCGGCGCTCCTGGTCTGTCTTTTCAAAGCGGGCGGTTGAGGTCGACCGTGACTGCCCGCCGGAGTTCGTCGCTGGACAGCGCGCACGCATCTCGCGTTGGGCCAAGCAATCCAGCTCCGTAGGCTGCAAGTCGGGCCGCCTCGTAGAATGACGCGCCCGCGGCCAGCGCCAAGGCAAGCGTCGCCGATACGATATCGCCCGCCCCGGTATGACCATTGACCTCGACGGTGCGAATGACCGGAAAATGCGTCGTTCGTTGTCGGGTTTCGAAGAGCGATATGCCCTTGCCGCCCCGGGTCAAGACCACTGCTTTCGCGCATGTTCGCCGCAAGATCGCGCGACCCGCCCGCTCGAGACGATTGGGGTGATCACCTATGGTGACGTCGAGCGCGGTCTCCGCCCCTGATTCGTTGAGGGTGCAAATGGTGGGTCCGTGATAGTGCAAAGGGTTGTGACGCGAATCAACGAGCACTGGCACAGGCAGCCGCCGTGAACGCTTGGCGACCTGCTGAGTAAGGGCCGTCACCAACCCGGCGGTCACCAGCCCAGAACCGTGGTCTGAGACCAGCACGGCATCGCAATCGAGCGCGGCCTGGCCGGCCGCCTGCTCGATACTCGTTGCCACGACACGTTTGTCGACCGCCGATGCGTGCCGGTCGATCCGCACGATCTGCTGCGACACCGATTGGAGACCCCGAGCCATGACAAGTGTCCTGACTGGCGTGTGATAGGCCCTGAGCCGCGTCAGCCGGCGCTTGTCGACGCCCCGCGGGAACGCGCGGGCCACGCGTCGGCCGACGTCATCTGACCCGAGAATCCCGACGAGACGTGCCTGTCCATCCAACCCTGCCACCTGCGTGGCCGCGTTCCCCGCCCCCCCCGGCCGAACGGTCGTATGCTCGTAGTCGACGACCAAGACTGGCGCGTCACCCGACACCTTCGAGACCTGTCCGTGGACATACTCCTCCGCGAACACGTCGCCGACGACGACAACCCGTCGCTGCCGAAATCCATCAACCAGCCCCAGGAGACGAGTCTCGAGCTCGTGGTTTCCAGGTCGGGGATGAATAGATGAGACCGACAGACTCATTCCGCCCGCCGCTCGGATGACGCCGGGAACTCGCCCTCGCTGACATCGGGCTCCCGCCAGCGCCGATGCATCCAGAACCACAACTCCGGCTGCCGGCGAACATACGCTTCGAGGACATCGCTACATCGCTGCGTATAGGTGAGGATCGGGTCGGGATCATCAGCCGCGGGCGGCTCGATAGGACGCTCGTAAATCGTTCGATACCGTCCCCCCGGAAGCGGCAATGCGAAGACCGGGATAATCGGAGCACCGGCGCGAAGGGCCAGTGACGCGATCGCCGATGTCGTTGCGGCGGGTCGAGCAAAAAAGTCGACCGTCACGGCACTTCGGTCTTGAATGTGCTGGTCGATCATCATGCCGACCGAGCCACGGGCTCGCAGCGTGCGCATGAGTCCGCGGACTGCACCCTGACGCGGGATGACACGCGTCCCAACGCGCGTGCGGATGCGCTCGATCAGACGTTCCAACAACGGGTTATCGAGCGTGCGAGCCACCATGACAATCGGCCCGAACCGGAATGCGTGCATCATCACCTGCAGCTCCCAATAGCCGAAATGCCCGGTAAAAAACATCACACCGCGCCCGGCGGACAACGCCTGGTCAACATGCTCCTCTCCCTCGAGGTCGATGTGGCGCATCATGTCGTCCGAGCTCATTCCGCTAAAGATGAGCAGATCGACGAGGTGACGTCCGAAATGACGAAACGTCCCATGCAAAATCGCGTGGCAATCGTCCTCGGAGCGGGAGGGAAACGCCCGTTTGAGATTGTCAAGGGCCAGCGCGCGGCGACGACCGTAGAGCGCGTGGAAGAGACGACCCAGCATGCTGCCAAAGCCCAGTCCGACTCGCCGCGGCAGCCAGCGAACACAGGTCGACACCACCAACACCGTGTAGTACTCGAGCCAGTGCCGCCACATCATTGGCGTGCCCGCCGGGCCGTCGCCACGGCCCGTGCGACGAAGGTCCGAAAACGTGCCGCCGGCGCCACGCCGATCCGCAGCGGAACCCAGCGGAGCGGAAAAGGAAGCGGCGAGCGCGTCTCGAATCGCACGACATCCTTCTCCGTCGTCAACACGTGCGTGGCCGCCGTCGCCGTCAGGCGCTTGCCGATCCGATCGATGTCGCGTGACGAATAGACGTGGTGGTCGGCAAAACTCATCGCGTCAACCAGTTCGTATCCGGCACGCCGCAACGCCTCGAAGAACGCCAGCGGTCTGGCGATCCCACAGACGGCCAGGCACTTGGCGCCAGCATCGCTCTGACTCGGCGAGGCAAATGACACACTCTGTGACTTCTCGAGCCGCCGAGAAAACGAAAATGTTTCGCCCGCGAGAACCGTTCTAGGAAGCGACGGTACCTCGTGGTCGGTCCGTTGACTGACACGACTGGCCGCGTGACCGTCGGCGTTCGTGTCGCCGTCGGCCTCAATCAAGACCGCGTCCACGGTGTGTCCAGCGTCAACCGACTCGCGTAGACGCCCGGCGGGCAACGGTCGTCCCGTGAGATCATCTCGACCGAGCACCAAGATGTCGACGTCACGATTCAGGCGCAGATGCTGATACCCGTCGTCTAGCACGTGCACGGTGGCTCCCAATTCTCTTTCTGCGACCTGCCCGGCAAGATAGCGGTTGTCCGCCACGACGACCGACGTATCGCTGAGGCGTCGCGCCATCATAAATGGCTCGTCACCGGCAACCTCGATACCCGCGCGGAGACCGCCGCGTTCGCTGACGACAACGGCACCGGTCGGTCTCCGTTGGCGTCCATACCCGCGGCTCAGTATCGCCGGGTGCTCGCCCAGTGACGCCAACGTGCGCGCCACGACTACTGCCACCGGCGTCTTTCCACTGCCCCCGGCCGCCAGGGCACCGACGCTGATGACTGGTCGGTCGAGCCAACGTCGGTGTTGTGGGTGGCCCGTATACCACTGCCGACGTCGCGCGGCGACCCCGGCATACACGGCGCCCAAGAAACCCGCCCCGGCCATCTCAGGTCCTGCCCCGCGCCGTGGGCTCGGGCCTGACATCATCACGCCGCGGGCTGGAGTTGGGTGGCAGAAGAACGCGGATAACATCGAGAGTCCTGATACCCGCTCCTCGGTTCGCCTCGACGACCGCATACGCTGCGGCCCCGAGAGTCGCGCATCGCGCCGGGTCTCGAGTGAGCGCGACCAGCACCTGCTCGAGCTCCTGTGCCGAGTGGACCTGCACCGCGGCACCGTGGCGAACAAATATGTCGGCCGTCTCCGCAAAATTCTGCATATGCGGTCCAAACACGATGGGCTTTCTATACACCGCCGGTTCGAGAATGTTGTGCCCACCGGCCGGCACCAGACTCCCTCCGACAAAGACGATGCTGGCCAATTGAAAAAGCCGCGCCAGCTCGCCCACCGTATCCAGCACGATGACGTCGACAGAAGACTCCGCGTGTGTTTCAAGCGCGGTGCGAGCGACCGTGGTGAAGCCACACGCGTTTGCGCTGGCCATCACGGTGGAAGCCCGCTCGGGATGCCGAGGCGCGAGCACGAGTACCGCGCGCGAGTCGGTTTTTCTGACCTCCTCGAAGGCACGTAGCACGGGCTCGTCTTCACCGGAAAGGGTGCTCGCGGCCATCACGACCATGCGGTCACGAGCGAAGGCGAAGCGCGTCAAGAGGCCATCCCCAGGGTCGGTCTCGCTCGCCTTCGCGCCATCGGATGCGTCGAATTTCAGACTCCCAGTCACCGCTAACCGCTCGGCGGGCAGACCGAGGTTCACAAACCGCTGCCCCCACCGGTTGGTCTGCGCGCACACCCTATCCACGTCGCGGAGCACGCGTCGCATGAACGGTCGTCCGCGGCGATAGCCGCGATAGGAACGGTCCGAGATCCGCCCGTTGACGATCACCGTCTTCACCCCTCGTCGTCGACAGGCGCGTAGCCAGTTTGGCCAAATTTCGGTGTCCACAAAGATCATCAGCTCGGGAGAGACGCTGGCCAGACTCCGCCGAACAAAGCGCGGGAGGTCAAGCGGCGCGTAGAAGACGCCGTCAACGACGTCACCCAGCTGGTGTGCAACCTTTTGCCCGGTCGCGGTCGTGGTCGACAGGAGAAGTCGATGAGTCGGATAAACCAAACGCAAGGCATCGAGGAGCGGACGCACCGTAACCACTTCGCCGACCGACACGGCGTGGACCCATATTGACGGCGTCTTTCCACGCCACAGCGATGCGGGAACCTGCCCCACCCTGTCTCCTAGCCTTCCCCAAGGCTTCCCAAACCGTAGGCGTTGATACCAAACCACCGGGAGAACTGCTATGAAGTAAAAACAAAGGAGGACGCTATAGAGAAGGTACATGCACCGGTCTGGCAGTATAGCGTGGGATGCTGAAGACCGAGCGGCGTTGACCCTCAAAAGACCGGCAAACTATAATGAAATGTTTACTTTACCCGCAGGCTGCCGACACGGTCTCCACTATCCTGCGCGTGCTCACACCGCTCGCGATGTGGAGTGACTTCAGGGAATCACAATCTTGAGAGGGACGGGACGAGATGCGCACCAAGGTGGGAATTAATGGGTTCGGGCGAATCGGTCGCAATATCTTTCGGGCCGCTATGCAACAACGGGGGGCGGACCTGGAGCTTGTGGCCATCAACGATATTACGAGCACCGAGACCTTGGCCCACCTGCTCAAATACGACTCCGTCCTTGGCAATCTGACCGAGTCCGTCACCGTTGAAGGCGATCGCATTCGAGTCGGCGACCGTTCGTTCCGGGTCCTGGCCGAGCGTGACCCTGGCGCCTTGCCGTGGGGTGATTTGGGCGTTGATGTCGTGCTCGAGTCGACCGGTCTTTTTACAAAACGAGAAGATGCTGCCAAGCATCTCGCGGCGGGAGCGAAGAAGGTCGTCATCACTGCGCCGGCCAAGGGTCCTGACCTCATGCTGGTGCTCGGGGTCAATGATGATGAATACGACCCTGCCCGTCATCAGATCATCTCCAACGCGTCATGCACCACAAACTGTCTCGCCCCGATGGCGAAGGTGCTCAACGATACGTTCGGCTTGAAACGCGGTTGGATGACGACCGTGCACGCGTATACCAACGACCAACGTCTCCTAGATTTACCGCACGGAGACCTCCGTCGGGCGCGGGCGGCCGCCCTCTCCATGATTCCGACCACCACCGGCGCCGCCAGCGCCGTCGGTCAGGTGCTGCCAGCGCTCAAAGGCAAGCTCGACGGAATCTCCCTGCGTGTCCCCACTCCCAATGTTTCTGTCGTCGACCTCGTTGCCGATCTCGAGAAACCGGCCACCGCGGAATCGATCAACGCCGCGTTCGCCGCCGCCGAAGCCGGACCGCTCAAGGGCATCTTGCATCTGTCGACCGAACCGCTCGTCTCCATCGACTTCCGCGGTAATCCGCACTCCTCCATCATCGACGCGGCGTATACAAAAGTGATGGACGGCGATTTTGTCAAGGTGTTGTCGTGGTATGACAACGAGTGGGGCTATTCGTCACGGTGTGTCGACCTCGTGGCAAAAATTGGCCAGCTGGGGGTCTAGGAGACCGTGCGGAAACGCACCATCCGCGACCTAGAGCTTCGCGGCAAGCGAGCCTTTGTTCGCGTCGACTTCAACGTCCCCATCGTCGACGGAATCGTCGGCGATGACACGCGAATTCGGGCAGCCCTCCCGACGCTTCAGCTTGCGCTCGACCAAAACGCCGTTCTTGTCTTGGCGTCACATCTGGGCCGCCCCAAGGGGCAACGGGCGCCGGCACTCAGCCTGGAGCCGGTGGGCGCGCATCTCTCATCGCTCCTCGACCGACCCGTTTGTTTTGTCGACGACTGCGTTGGCGAGAATGTACGCGCCGTCGTTGAAGCGGCGGAACCGGGGAGTGTCGTGCTGCTCGAAAACCTACGGTTTCACGCCGAGGAAGAACAAAACGACCTCGGCTTCGCCGCTGAGCTCGCCCAATCATCCCGGGCGGATGTGTTTGTGAACGACGCCTTTGGCGCCGCTCACCGGGCGCATGCGTCGACTGTAGGAGTCGTCGCCCATGTCGAGACCGCCGCCGCGGGCCTGCTCATGGCCGACGAGCTGCGGCACCTCGGTGCACTTCTCGGGTCACCCGACCGACCGTTTATCGCAATCATCGGTGGCTCAAAAGTATCCGGAAAACTCGAGGTGATCGAACACCTCCTGACCCGGGTCGACACCCTCCTCATTGGGGGGGCAATGGCCTACACGTTTTTTCTAGCGCGAGGTTGGCCCACCGGCCGGTCGCTCGTCGAACCGGAGCTCGTCGATGCCACTCGTCGCGTCGAGGAGACCGCCCGCGAGAAGAATGTGACGCTCATGCTGCCATCAGATCATGTCGTTGCCGAGCGGATAGAAGGGGGCGCCGAGTGCGAGACCATCGACGTCCGCGACATAACCATCGGCGACCGGTTCGGGCTGGACATTGGCCCCCAGACCGCTGCGGCCTATGGCACGGCCATTCATAGCGCGCGCACCATCGTCTGGAACGGCCCTATGGGCGTGTTCGAGATCGACCAGCTCGCCGAGGGTACCCTGAGCGTGGCCCACGCAGTCGCTCAGTCACCCGCCCGGTCCGTCATCGGCGGTGGGGACTCCATTGCCGCCGCCTCGAAAGCTGGAATCACCGACCAGGTCACCCACCTCTCCACCGGCGGCGGGGCATCGCTAGAGTTTCTTAGCGGACGCACCCTGCCCGGGATCGCAGCCCTCCCCGACATTCCCTAAGAGCCGAGGGTCAGAAGAGGCCAATGAGAACGCCCTTTGTTGCCGCCAATTGGAAAATGCACAAGACGGTGTCTGAATCCGTCGACTACGCGCGCACGCTGCGAGGCCATCTCGAACAGACCGACGGCGTGGACATTGCGCTCGCGCCCCCGTTTACCGCACTCAACGCGCTCCGCAACGCGTTGCATGACGCGCCGATACACGTGGCCGGGCAGGATCTGTATTGGGAGAAGCAAGGCGCCTTTACCGGCCAGGTCAGCGCAGCCATGCTGACCGACGCCGGCGCCAGCCATGTCATCATCGGGCACTCAGAACGCCGTCACATCTTTGGCGAAACTGACGACCAAGTCGCGAAGAAGGTGGCCGCAGCAGTTGACGCCAATTTGACGCCTATTGTCTGTGTCGGAGAAACGCTCGAACAACGAGACGGCGACAAAACCCTCGACGTGCTCGATCGACAGCTTACTGCCGCATTCGCCGAGCTGTCGGCGGGCGATGCACACAGTGCCATCGTGGCCTACGAACCCGTATGGGCAATCGGCACCGGCCGGAACGCGACGCCGGAGCAAGCCCAGGTAGCGCATGCTCATCTCCGGGCGCGCATCGCTGCGATATTCGGAAGCGACCTGGCGGCGGCCTGCCGGGTCATCTACGGGGGCAGCGTCAAACCTTCGAACGTCGCAGCCCTCTCAAGCCAGCCAGATGTCGATGGATCCCTCGTCGGTGGTGCCGGTCTCGACCCCGACGGCTTCGCCGAGATCGTCAGACAGTCCCAGACGGTATAATTTCCCCGATATGCTGAGTATGGTCTTGACCGGTGTTTTCGCGGTTGCTTGCTTCCTCCTGCTCACGGTCGTGCTTCTCCAGCAGGGCAAAGGTGGAGATATCGCCGCAGCGTTCGGCGGCAGTGGAAGCCAGGCCGCCTTTGGCGCGCGCGCGGGCGCAACCGTACTGACGCGGGCCACAACCGTCCTCGGCGCGATCTTTATGGTCGGCGCCATGGTATTGGCCATCATCGGCCAACGCGAACCCAGCTCCGTCCTCAGTGGCATCGAGGGCCCAGACGCCCCCGTCGTGTCCATTGAAGACGAGATCCCCGACGACTCGGCTCCGGTCGAACCGCAGTAACCAAATCTGCTCGGCCCACAATTCGCGGAAGTGGCGGAACTGGCAGACGCACCAGCTTGAGGGGCTGGCGGTGGCAACATCGTGGGGGTTCGAATCCCCCCTTCCGCACCATATTTAAAACCCCCTGTAAACCGGCACGTTTTTGCATCTGGGCGCTGTTTTTGCCCACCATTTGCCCACCGATTTCGGAAAACGGGTATCAGCGCCCGTAAACCGATGTGGCTCTCACCTCAGACGCGCATAGAATAGGCCCCTCGATACGAGCGTATGCGTCTAGAAGCCGGGAGACAGTTCGGTCCCTACACGATCCAAACGCCCCTCGGAGCCGGGGGGATGGGTGAAGTCTATCGAGCCCACGACACCCGCCTGGACCGCGCCGTCGCCATCAAGGTCCTCCCCGAACACGCCGCCAGCGACCCTGACCTGAGGCGGCGGTTCGAGCGGGAAGCCAAAACCATCTCCAGTCTGAACCACCCGCACATCTGCACCCTGTACGACATTGGCAGCCAGGACGGGATCGACTTCCTGGTCATGGAATACCTGGAGGGCGTGACGCTCGCGCAGCGGCTCGAGAAGGGCCCGTTGCCGCTCGATCAGGCGCTCACGATGGCGATCGAGATCGCTGATGCGTTGGACATGGCGCATCGGCGCGGGGTCATTCATCGCGATCTGAAGCCGAACAACATCATGCTGACGGAGGCCGGGGTGAAGCTGCTCGACTTCGGGTTGGCGAAGGCACGGCCGACAGGCGTTCTTGGAACAGAACACGACTCGGAGACGGTGACCCAAACCGAGCCTCTGACCGGGCAGGGGATGCTGCTGGGCACTGTGCAGTACATGGCCCCGGAGCAGTTGCAGGGGAAAGAGGCCGATACCCGCACCGATATCTTCGCGTTCGGGGCGGTGATCTACGAGATGGTCGCCGGCACGAGGGCGTTCCAAGGCGACACGCAGGCGAGCCTGATCGCCGCGATCCTCGAGCATGAGCCACGGCCCGCATCGGCCCTTCGGCCGCTCACACCGCGGGCTCTCGATCGACTCATCAGGGCCTGCCTCGAGAAGGATCCAGATGAGAGATGGCAGTCAGGTAAAGACCTCAGCCGGGCACTTGAGTGGATTGTCGGTGACGGCTCAAACAATGGCGATGCGGACGCCGATCGGCGTCCGCGATTCGGCATGCCGGTGGTCGCTGGAGTCGCCGTCGCCGCGATGCTGGCGGGAGCGCTCGCGGCGTGGGTCTTGACATCCTCTGACACGCTTCAGGCCCCCTCCACCGGCCGGTTCTATGTCAACACTCCCCCCAACAGCGAACTCCGTAAGACTGGCATCTTTCCTGAGGTCGCCATCTCGCCGGATGCCCAGCGCATTGTGTGGGCCTCAGGATCGTCCGGTGGGTCCAGCACGCTCTACGTGCGTCAACTCGACCAATTGGATCCAACGCTGGTGCGAGACGTCGTCGGTGCCACCCCTCCTTTCTTTTCGCCAGACGGACAACGTCTGGGTTTCTATGACTCCACCGATGAAAACTGCCTGCTCGGCTCTGACTGTTAGGCTCTGCCGGAGCGGGTTGCGCCGGATAGGCTCCGGCCGTTGGGCCCTGAGCACGGGCAGCATGCCAAATTGCTTGACGATGCTCGTAAGGATTCCTAAGACGTCCCAGATTTTGCCCTATCCAGTTCTGTGGGCGCGTGCTATTGTGCCGGCCACAATGAGGAGATAGCCATGAAGACTTATCTTATCGAAGCCATCGGAACGTTCTTTCTCGTACTTGTAATCGGACTGACTGTCGCCGGCGGTGTCGCCCTGGCCCCTGTAGCGATCGGCAGTACGCTCATGGTAATGGTTTACATGGGGGGCCACATTTCTGGCGCCCACTATAACCCCGCCGTCACATTGGGAGTATTGATTCGCGGCAAGATCGGAGGAAAAGACGCCGGTATTTACATGGTGTCGCAGGTGATTGGCGCTGTCCTGGCTGCGGCAGTGTCGTCCTGGCTGGCCGGAAGCTCGATCGAAGTTGGACCGGGTGAAGGGGTTGCCGTAGTCAAGGCTCTCGTAGCGGAAATCCTCATTACATTCGCACTCGTTTCCGTCATGCTCAACGTTGCGACATCCAAGGATCATCCCGATAATTCGTTCTACGGACTCGCGATCGGATTCACCGTTATGGTGGGTGCCTTTTCGGTCGGACCGATCTCGGGTGGCGCGTTCAACCCTGCTGTCGCCCTGGGTCACAACATCATCAATGGTACCCTCGGCAATATCTGGATATATCTGCTGGGTCCGTTTGCTGGTGGCCTGCTCGCGGCCATCGTGTTCAAAATCACGAATCCCGACGACCAGTAGGTCCACGACGAGCCAGCCCGATCATAGCGAACTACGCGAGACCGACCTGTGCCAATAACGCCTCCGCTTGAGGGCGGCGTCCATACGAAACGTACGTACCTGTCGATTTCCGACATATGAAGAACGTTCTGCTACTGGGCGATTCGATCCGCTTGAGTTACCAGGAGGCGGTCGCAGAAAAGCTCAAGGATGTCGCGGTGGTGTCCGGCCCGGAGGACAACGACCGCTTTGCCAAGTATACCTTTTGGTATTGTGCCAAGTGGGTCGACGAATGCGGCGATGTTGACGTCATTCACTGGAACAACGGCATTTGGGATGCTTATCTCCAGTATCCGGAATCCGGTCCCTTCACACCCGTAGGTCTATAGGACGGATTAGACGGGTTCGTAGGTTAACGTAGTGTCCGTTATTGGACGCAATCCTCAACGAGTCCACATGCTGGAAACGCTCTGGCCCCGACCAAGCTGGTGTCATCTACACGCCCGACAACCACTTCACAGCAAGGAGTCCGGGCTCCGCCCGGCCGCCCTATTGCGCACGACGTCACAGACCTGGGACCTCGCCGATGCCTTGTTCGTCGGCGCGGTGTCGACGCAACTTGTCGACCCGGCCGAGGCGATCGACCGTGCCCGGGAGGCGGCCACACTGGGCGCGCAGGTGAGACACGATGGCGCGGCGTGCGTGGCCGCCTTTGTCGAGGACTTTTGTCGGTTGGTGATCGACGGACGCCTGGATCTGGTCGAGCACAGCGTGCGGGAGACCATCGAGCGCTTCCAGCACGAAGGATGGATTTACACGAGCTACGTGCTGCTCGCCACGACGCTCTTCTGGGCCGGACGATGGGTCTGAAGTCGAGCGCGCCTGCCGCGAGTCCATCCAACGTGAACCGCCAGGGAATTACCAGGGCGGCGGGCACGCCTATCTGAGGATGACCCGGGCCTACCAGTCGACCCCCGACGCCTTCGACGAGCTACGAGCGGTCGCCAAAGACTTGCCCGCGGGTGACGGAGTGCATCGTTTCGGTGTCTGGATGCAAGTCGGAGCCCTCGTGGAGGGCTTCGCGATGCTGGGGGGTCGACACGATGTGGCCGGCCTCTACCCTATCGTGAGCCAGAGTCTCGAGACTGGCAACGTCATCACATTGAGCGGGAGGCTCTGGCCGATGCTCGCCGGCATGGCCGCCGGCGCCGGACAGCAGTGGACGGCCGCCGAGGACCACTTCGAGACCGCTCTTCGACAGGCGCACACATTGCCGCACCGGATCGCGCAGCCTGAGGTGCGCCGCTGGTATGCGTGGATGCTCCTCGACCGCAATCAACCCGGCGACGCGGAGAAGGCCAGAACCTCCTCGACGAGGCGGTCGAGATGTATGGCGCGATCGGCATGCCGAAACATGTCGAGCTGGCAAGGCGGTTGCTCGGTCAGGGGTGAATCGGAGACCGCGACACCGTCGCGAGGGAACAGTGAGGTCCTGTCTGGCCGCCTAGCCCTGGCCTTGCAACAGGTTCGTCGCCGAGGCACGGATGGGCAGTCGTTCCAGTGTCTGAACGCGACGAGGTTGATTTGCCCACCATTTGCCCACGAACTCCGCAGCACTAGCCAGTACCAGACAGCACGAACACGCCGAGAATGTCGCCTTTTTCAGGGAACAATCTGGACAGGACGGTACCAGACAGCACGAGCCGGACTGGTCCATGCAGATTCCCCCCTTCCGCACCATTCTTCAGGAGAGGCGCGGTTTCAGGGGCTTTCTTGGCCGGAAATCGACAAAAAGCTAACGAACTATTCGGAACGCGGTTTCCGTGCCCCTCCCGCGCACTGCATCCGACCGTCCCCCGAGGTAAAGCCCCCGGTGCAGACCGACCCGCAGCGTCCTGATTCCCGGCAAATTTTCTGGCGTGTCGGTGGCGCTCGGCAGGTCGTTGCCCGTCAGTGATCGGCGAACACAGTGGTCTATTGGTCGACGGGGGCAGTGACGCACACTACGTGCCGACCGGAGAGCTCGTCTACGCCCGGGGCAACGCCCTGTTTGACGTCGGGCTCGACGCCGATACCCTTGCGGTGGAAGACGGGCCGGTGTCCCTCGTCGATGGCGTGCTTCGGACGACGAGCCATGCGAACTTCGACGTGTCTGACGACGGAACACTCTTCTACGTCGCCGGCGGCGTGCCTTTGATGAGCCCGCTTGTCTGGGTGGATCGAGACGGAAGCGCGGAACCGATCGAGGCAATTCCGCCCAATGGCTATATGACACCGCGCCTGTCGCCGCACGGCGATCGGGTGTTGGTCGTCGCCGAGGGCGATGCGTGGGTCTACGACATCGCGAGCGCCCGCGAGAGTCGGATCACGACCGACCAAAAGACGCTCAATGACGCCGGTTGGACGCCGGATAGCCAACGGGTGCTGTTCGGGTCCGCGCGTGAGGGCACATTTCAGGTGTTCGCCAAGGCGGCCGACGGCACCGGTAGTGTCGAACGGCTGACGGACGAGGCGGACTATCCGGTCGGCATTACACCTCTTGCGGTCTCTCCGGACCGGCAGCACTTGTTGATGCAGCACGGTGTCACTGGTGAAACCGCTCTCCTGCGGATGGCGCTGGAGGGCGACCGGGTGGTCGAGGAGCTACTGGAGGGCAACGCCAACGAGAGAAATCCGCTCTCTCGGCCGACGGCCGTTGGATCGCCTACCAATCCGACGAGTCGGGGCAGGATGAAATCTACGTGCGTCCATTTCCCGACGTGGGGGCGGGACGGTGGCAGGTGTGGGACACCGGCGGCACCCAGCCGGTGTGGAGCCCAGACCCTTACGGACGGGAATTGTTCTACTGGACCCCCGCGCCGAGTCTGGTAGTAGTGCCGGTCCGCGGAGAGGGCGCAACGTTCGCGCATGGCAACCCGGAGGTCCTGTTCGATAACGAGGGGTATATCCCCGGGCAAAACGGCCACAGCTACGACATGTCGCCGGACGGGAGTCGCTTTCTGATGATCAAAATAAACAGCGTCGAGGATACCGCCACCGTGCCTGAGATCGTCGTCGTGGAAAACTGGTTCCAGGAAACTGCTCGAGCGCCTTCCGGTGCCGTAGCCAGTGCCTCTCAAACCCGGAACCGCTCGCGGCGCCTACTCCGCCACCGCCAAGATCGGCGAGGCCGGTATAGGCGGCGTGTGTCGGGCGCGCGACACAAAGCTCGACCGCGACGTGCCGCTGAAGGTGCTGCCGCGGGCATTCACGGCCGACCCCGATACGCCCTCTTGAACTCCGGCTGGACTTTCGATTTCACCTGACAGTAGCGGTGCTGAACTCCTTAGCGCTGCCAGCCAGGAATTCCCAGATCTGTTGGCCCCGGGCGTCTTACAACACGCAACAAGCGCACACTGGAATAGTGTTGCACTGCTTCGTGAAGAACATTACCCTCAGCGCAGAAGAGACCATCATCGAGGCCGCCAGGCAGACCGCGCGAAAACGAAAAACCACGCTGAACGCTGAGTTTCGCGAGTGGCTTCGTCGCTACGCGGTGCCCGAAGAGGGCGAAGAACACGCCCGGCGCTATCGGCGACTGATGCAATTGTTGGTAGGCGTTTCAAGCGGACGCGTGTTCTCCCGGGACGAGATGAATGAGCGCTGAGTTTTTTATGGATACGAACGTGCTCGTCTACACGTCCGACCATGGCCATCCTGAGAAACGCGCACTGGCTAACGAGATTGTTGAACGAGCGGTTTCAAGTCGGCGTGGCGTCATCAGCTTTCAGGTGGTGCAGGAATTCCTGAACGTCGCGCTGACGAAATTCGAGAGGCCGCTCAGCATCGACGACGCGTCGCAGTATCTGGAGCAGGTGCTCGACCCGTTGTGCGCGGTCTTCTCGAGCGCCCATCTGTACAGGAGGACCCTCGCGATTCGAGAGCGCTGGCGGTTCAGCTTTTACCACTCGTTGATCGTTGCGGCCGCACTCGAGTCAGAGTGCGAGACGCTGTATAGCGAGGATCTTCAGCACGAGCAGCGGGTCGAATCGTTGACGATTGTCAATCCGTTTCTCCGCGCTTCAGCGTCGTAGAAGGCGCTGCGCAGGTCTCCCTGATGGCGATCCGTCGAAACGACCGCGCCCTCATTTCCCATCAGTCCATGCAATAGGGCCCGCCAACGCGGGAAATTGGAGGAGACGTATGAAGCTGTTTCTCGCGGTGTTCATACTATTCGCAGGCACGATGCAAGCGGCGGCCCAATGGCTCGATCGTCCCTGGCCGGGCATCCCGCGCACAGCTGACGGGAAGCCGAACCTCACCGCGCCCGCGCCACGTGGGCCCGATGACCAGCCGGATTTGACCGGCGTCTGGAGCGGGCCGCCTCCCGTCGCCCGTCTCGACCCGGCCACGTTGCAACCGTGGGTCACCGACCTCGCCCGTCGGCGTCAGCAGGAGTACTACAAGACGCGCCCATTTTTCCAGTGTCTGCCGAGCGGGCCCGAGACCGAG
The DNA here is from genome assembly GCA_963579735.1 of Vicinamibacteria bacterium. GTDB lineage: Bacteria > Acidobacteriota > Vicinamibacteria > Vicinamibacterales > UBA8438 > CAUZIB01. The sequence continues at coordinate 23,985 of CAUZIB010000005.1, forward strand.
CGGTCTGGCGGCTGGAAACGCTTCATCCAGACACCGACCGCCATCGCGATCCTGAACGACGACCTCACCTATCGCGTGGTCCACATGGACGGCCGCGAACTGGAAGCCGACGCCTTGCCAAGCTGGACGGGGTATTCGGTGGGGCACTGGGACGGCGACACGCTGGTCGTCGAGAGCGCCGGATTCAACGACAAGACGTGGGTGAGTCGCTACGGGGTCTCGCACACGGACGAGTTGCGGATCACAGAGCGCTACCGGCGTCCCGACTTCGGGCACCTGCAGGTGGAAGTCACCTTCACCGATCCCGGTGCGTTCGCCGAGCCGTGGAGCTTTGGGGTGACTATGGCGCTGGCGGCCGATACGGACATGCTCGAGTCGGTCTGCGAACGCAGCAGCGAAGACTGGGCGGGCAGCCTCTCAGACGCCGCCAATCGGGCGGTAGCCGTGCCGCCAGACGTTCTGGCACGATACGTCGGCGTCTACAGTGGTATCTACAGGGGAATTCAGCGGACGTATGACGTGTCGCTTTCCGGCGACGAATTGATCGCGACCATCGTCGGCGCCTACGACGCAGTGGGCCTCGGCGCCGCCGGCCTCGACGAAGGGGCGCCGCGGCCGCTCGTGCCGCAATCCCAGACGCTGTTCGAAGGCCTGGGCCTCGGTTACCGGTTCATTGTCAACGACGTGGGCGTGGCGACAGACGTCATGGTGATTCACGTAACTGGCGACTACAAATACTCGCGCCAGCAGTGACCCCAGTTAGCTGTCCGGTACGCGACAACAACGCCTACCACCGCTATCGCAGCGCCACCTGCAGACGATACGTGGCCTCCCGGCCCACGAGAAACGGAAGCGCGAATGGCCGATGGACTCGCACCTGCGGCACCAGCGCCAATCGGCGTGTGAACGCAATCGCTCCATCAAGGCCAGCGCTGACGGCCATGCTGGATTCGGTCCGGTCACCCCGGTCTGTGGTCGCCAGAGCTGGGATGAAATTCGAGATTCCGTCGGTCGTGCTCATCCCTCCGATTCCAACCAGGAAACCCAAACGTAGGCGGCGGATCGGCTCGGGATGCCAGCCAAACAGAGCGGACACCGTCGTCCTGCGAACCGCGGTCCGAGTCGTCACGGGCCCGGACACGATCGTGTCGGTGCCGGGGTCGCGGCAGTGGAACGAGGGCCGGTCCCACTGCCGTCGATGCCGTCCGGGCACCTCGAGCTCTAGTCGTATGCTGGTCCGGGGTGAGCGGAAGGCGCCGACGCCGAGGCCAACGCCCGTCGTCCGAGTCGTCGTCGCGGAAAGTCACGGTCCCAATCAAACACAGGGCCGGCCTCAACGAAGAACCCATTTGACGTCTGGAGCCAGGGCGATTGCGCAGCGGCGGGCACAACGGCGCCCAGGATGAGAACGACGACGACGGCGGGAATATTGCTGGCCCTGGCGATTCGGCCGGTCTATGGCCAGAACTACTCCGAGCGCAGCCTCCGGGGTTCATAGGTATTTCGGGGCTGTGGCACCGTGGGAGGGAGTTGATGCCCCGTCGATCGGGCGCACCGTGTACGACGGCGCTGGGGGGTGTCAGAGCCGCCTTTTCTTGAACCTCGGGGGAACGATCGTTGAGTTCAACACGAACGCCGGCGGCTCCTGCACCTACACAGTTGGCCCCCAAGGTTTGTATCGATCTTCTTACGTCGGTGGACCGCGGCTAGTAGGAGAGGACTTCCCCATAAAATCTGGCGGACGGAACGCCGGCTGCATTTGACTGGGTCGATAAGTTTCCCACACGACGTGGCAGCGAATCGACGGCAGGTGTCCCGCGACGGCGGAGCCTACCCTGCGTCGTCGCGGGATGGCCAGAGGCCAGGTGTCCCCTCGTGGAGCGCGGCCTGGCCGCGGACGTACGGTTCGTGAACCCGGGTCCCGGTTATGCGCCACGAGCGACAGCTCGAGCCCACCGAATACCCAGAGCAGCTGGGAGTTCCTGAGCGCTAACGGGTTTCAGGGCCTATCTCTCTTTCGCCTGTTTGTCCCGCTGCGCCTTCTTCTTCGCTGCGTCCTTTGCTGCTCTTTGCTTCTGGCCCTTGTCCTTGTCTTTCTGACCGCCTTTATCTCCCATCGCATGCCTCCCTGTTATGTGCGTGCACGAGCAGAATTACCTGAGGTGGACGGTGCGGACCGCGGTGTGATCGACCCACTCCGGCTTCTCAGCTGAACTATGGGGCCGCCCCCGGCTAGCGATCCCTCCACGCGGCGCTTATCGCTTTCGCCTCGTATCACGAGGTTCTGGCTCTCGACCGCTCCCGAGCCTGACGTCGCGTCGATAAAGAACGCCGCGTTCGCGCTGAACTCGGCAGTGATGGCGCTGGACCCTGTGGTGACCTTCCACGGCCGCCTGGGGTTACCCGAGACCCACACCCGACCGCTCTGCGTCCGAACGTACAGAGTGCCGCGGATGCGCTTCATCTCGATACCGCTGCTGGAGGTTGTCACGCTGAGTGGACCGGCACGGTCAATGGACACTGCGCCGGATCCGGTCTCGACCCGGGTCTCGCCAGATTGGCTATGCGTCACGACCCGCGTACCTGCGGGCACCTGGACATCGTAGGCTATCGTGACTGGCCGTTGGGTCCGACCATCGTTTGGTTTCTGGAGTCGAACCGTGTCGCCGGTGAATTCGATCGGCGGTTGGGCGGCGGTCGATCGTGCCAGTGCCACGGCATTGCGCGGAGAATTCCAGGCGACGCGCCTAGAGACCCGGCCCACGACGACCACTTCGGCGGTCGTGCCGGCGCGCACCGTAATCTTCCCTCGCTCGGTCGTCACGTCGAGTATCGTCGACGCCGTTGCGGGAAAGGACCGCTCGAAGGTGAACGTTTGGGCGACGGCTTGGGTGCCCGTCCCGAGGAACACGCCGATCAGAAGTACGGGCATGGCAGTCGCGGAGGTGATCATGCGGGAGTGTAACCCGCGCCCATGCCATCCGGGCCCTGACGTCCCTATTTGTCGAAACAGCCAATCTGGTTCGCTTCGATGAGCTGTTGGCGGGCGAGGAAGTGCGGTCATGAGGCGCCGGTAGATTTACCGCACGAGTAAGCGTTTGAGACACCGGATGATTTTGGGCCCCCAGGCGAGCTCCGTGAGCTCAGCCGCACCGACGTGGAGTGCGCCTCTCCAAACGGCGATGGGTGGTTGGCCACCACTTGCCCACGAACTTCTCAGCATCGGCCAGCACGGGACAGTACAAACACGCCGAGATTTTCGCCGCTTTCTCGGAGAAGTTGGACGGGATGCTACGAAGCAGCAGAGGGCACCGCCGTCGAGATGAGGTGAAAGCCTCGGGTTCGCAGGGCCGCCTGGCGCAAAGCGCCGCGCCGAGTCATACCGGCGGTATGGCGAGAAGCGGGAACGCGGCGCCAGGGGGTGCTGCGGACCCGAGGATTGACTGCATCTCGACGGCGGGGCACTAGTGGACTGTCAGTCAGGCGCCGGGACGGGGAGCCACTTTGAGACGGCGAATCCTGACAAGAGCACGATGGCGACCGTTGGATTGACGACATAGAGCCAGAACGTGTCCACGTCGGGGTCAGCGGCGATGGCGCTAAAGAAGAACGGCTGGTCTGCCACCATGAATTCGGTCAGCTTTACGAGTAGCACGAACTCTCCCGCACCCAGAAGACCCATGACGTTGCTAAAGGCCCAGCTGCCCCCACGACCTCTGACGATGTAGAAGAAAAAAACATACACAACCGCGACCACCGCCAGCGTGAGCACTTGGTGAATAGACATCATCCTCCCCTCGCCGAATTTCGGAAGAGTTCAAATCTGAAAATTTATCACAACTCCACGGTCTTCCTCGTGAGCAGGATTCTCCATGACCCCTTTGGCTTGTTCGCGGCAGTGGTCACGTTGGTCCCAATGGGTGTTTTCAAGGAGGCGCTTCGTCAAGTCACGGGGCGGTCGGCCTCGGCCGGAATCTCGATGGTGAACGTCGCTCCTTTCCCAAGACTGCTCTCGGCTGTAATGTCTCCGCCCACCATCCGGCAGAAACGCCGACTACTGGCGCGGCGTCGAGTCAGACGCTCGTTGAAGCTGCGGCTCCCAAACGTGTCGGCGTAGCCCACCACGCGCATCTGCACTCGGGTCGGCGTCGTGAGCAGGAGTGAGGCGGCCTCGGCCAACGTGGCCTCCGCCTCGGACTCATCTCTAGGGGTCGCCCCGTCGCCAAAGAAGGCCACGTTGGTCCGTGTCCACCGCTCCAGCCTATCGGTCGCCGACGTAGCCGTCTGCGACAGTGTGTTGACACGATAGTCGAGCCGCGCGTCCGGCAGGGCCGCCGCAAGGGCGCCGCGTAGCGCCTGTCGTTCGCGGTCGCTGGGCACGAGGCCGTGACCGCGCAGGCTTCGAACACAGGGTCGAGACTGAGTCTTCGGGCGTTCGCGGTGCACCGGACGTTCGTCACTTCACCGGCAGGGCGAACGCGATGATCTCGTCGTTGGTGACCTCCGACCCCGTGAGCCCGCCACCGGTGCTCACGACGGTCACGAACTGTCGTCCATCGGATCCCAGGTAGGTGATGGGCGTCGCTTCGACGGACGATGGCAACCTGATCTCCCACAATCGCTCGCCGGTCGCGGTCGCAAACGCGCGGAATCTGAAATCATCCGTACCGCCCACAAAAGTGAGACCGCTCGCCGTCAGCACGACGCCTCCGGTGCTAGGGCGACCGGTGTCCTGCATGCCGGATGGCAGCATGTCGGAAACGCCAAGGGTCTGGCGATACGCGATGTCACCGGTCTCCATGTCGACGGCGACGAGCTCGCCCCACGGTGTCGGCCCGCAGGGTAGACGCCTCTCGGGATCGCCGAACCGACGAAGACCGGCGAGCGGCCCGGAGTTGACCCACGTGCCGTCTGGCCGCTGGATGAGGCGCATGGGCTGAAACAGGTTGGTGGTGTTCGACACGAACATTTGAAGCTCTGGATCGTAGGCTGGTCCCCAGTAGTTGACGCCGCCCGCCGGTCCCGGCGGGGAGATGCTGTACTGGTTGACGGCGATGGGCATATAGGGCCCGCCCAGCTTCATGTCGTTGTCATCGACCATGTGTTCGCAGTAGGACTGATGCTGGGGCTCGCCCTTGTAGAGGTTGTCGCGAGAGACCGTGTTTTGCGCGAGCGGTTCAGGCTTTGTGGGGAACGGCTGGGTCGGAGACGCCAGTTCCTCAGCCAGGTCGCTCGGGGGTACCGGCCGCTCTTCGATAGCGAAGAGCGGCTCGCCGGTCACCCGATTGAGCGTGAACACAAGCCCGGCCTTGTTCACGATGATGACGGTGGGAACCGTTACCCCGTTTCGGCGCAGGTCAACGACGAGCGGCGCCGACTGAGCGTCATAGTCCCAGATGTCATGATGGACGAGCTGGAAGTGCCAGAGATAAAAGCCGGTGTTCGCGTCCACCGCGACGATCGACGACGAGAACAAGTTATCGCCGGGACGATCGACGCCGACACGGTCATCGTTCGGTGCGCCGAGCGGCATATAGAGAATGCCCCGCTCCTCATCGAGCGACATATAGCCCCAGACATTGACACCCGACCGGTTTCTGGAGCTGTCTGCCCCCCAGCTGTCATAGCCGAACTCATCGGGGCGCGGCACGGTATGAAACGTCCACATCAACTCGCCAGTCCTGGCGTCCCAGGCACGCGTATCACCTGCCGGTCCGGTTCCTTTGGGAAATCCGCGCCCTTCTCCCGTTCCCGCGCCGGTAATGACGAGGTTCTTGTAGATGGTCGGAGATGACAGCAGCGAATAGCCTGCCTCCGGGAAGGTCCGCATGACTTCAGGCGTCTTCAGATTGACGAGGCCATTCTCACCAAACCCGAGATTGAGCGTGCCGTCGGAAGCCTTGATGGAATACAACCCACCCGAGCTGGCCCCGAACAAGATCGCAGGTGGGACGTCACCGGCGCCGGGCCAATAGGCCAGACCACGCTTGGATGGCACCTCACCCGCGGGAAGCTGAAAGCGCCATTTTTCCGCGCCAGTGGTGGCATCCAGTGCGATGACGGCGCCATACGGCGAGCCGAGATACATCGTGTTTCCAATCACAAGTGGAATGGACTGGTCTTCTCGTAGGCGGCCGGTATAATCCGCGGGCTTGAGATGAACACTCCAGACCCGCTCGAGCGTCGCCACGTTCTCAGCGGTGATCTGGGTAAGTGGACTGTAGCGGTTGGCGCTGTGAGCGTAGTTGGTGCTCCGCCAGTCGGTCGCGAGCCCCCGGTCCTGAGCGCTCACAGCGCCGGCCACAGCAACCGACAGAACGAACGTTCCCAGAGCCAATCTCGAAGTTGATCCCGCCAATTGTCTACTCCTTCAACGGTGACGCGTCAGAGTGGTGTCCTTGTTGCGAGAATGATACAAGCAGGTCGCCCGGCACATCCGGGCGTACATCACGAACTAGGTGCCCGGCCCGCTCCGCCTCGCGATGCAGACTGTGAACCCAGCGGAAGCGAACCGTGCAGAGACGACGGGGAAAGCGCTTGTGAGAGCAGCCGGCGAATCAGTCCAAGATTGTCCCGGTGGGTATCTCGTCGCCGTTCCCGTCATTGAACTGGACCGAGAATCTTGACGCGTAGGGGTTCGCGGGACCGCGAACATTGAAAGAGGACGATTGTCCTGGCGCGAGCGGAGTGACGTGGACCCGCGTCTCGCGGGTCGTGACGAAATCGTTCCAGTCGGTGTACCACGCAACCATCACGGTCAGATCCGCCACCTGAGTGCCCGAGATATTCTTCACGACCCCCGCGACGTGGCGATAGCCGGAATCCTCATAGTGGTCGGTCGTGAGTAGCGCGAGACGGTCATCCAACGACCGCCACGGCCGAGCAGACGGGGGCGAGGTCGTCGATGGCGCCAAAGTCTCGGGGCGGCCACTGTTCGACACATCAGCGCGCTGGGCAGGACCCGGCTGACACGCCGCCAGGAGACCAACGACGACCAAGACGACGAGTGCGCAACGAGGATGAAGACTCATGGAGCCCCAAAAAAGTCCGACGCCGAGCGAACACGATGTCGAAGGCGAACGGTCCGGCGCAAAACGACCACGAGAGTAAAGTACTCCATCAAGATCGCCTCGGCGACCGTTTCCCGCTCGGCCGCGGAAATCGGAAAGCGGGTGAGCGACCCGGAGGCGGTTCAGACGTCCCAACCGGCTTCTAGCCTCTGTGCGGCGGCTCGACACCAATCCGGGTTGGCGAGATACCACTCCACGGTATTGGCGATAGTTGCTTGCAGGGTGTGACGCGGCGCCCACTCCAGCGCTGCCCTCGCCTTGTCGGCCGACATGAAGTATCGCAGGTCATAGCCCTTCCGGTCGTCGACTTCCTCGATGTCACCTCGGCCGACAATGTCGCGGACGAGTTTGATGACATCCTGTGTGTAGGCTTCCGATTCCACTGGAGGCGCCAGGTTGTAGACCTCGCCGATCTCACCGCGGAGCAGCGCCGCTTCTACTCCAGCTGCATGGTCCTCAGCGTGCATCCACATGCGTCGTGCCGGTGTGCGAAACAACGGGAACGGCTTGCCCCGCTGAAAGTAGTCCACAGCCTTGGGCACGGCCTTCTCCGGAAACTGCCGCGGACCCACCGTGTTGGCGCCACGCGTGATGACGACATCCAACCCATGGGTGTGTCGATACGCGAGCAACAGCAGCTCCGCCGAGGCCTTTGTCACCGAGTAGGGATTGCGAGGGGCGATCGATGTCTCCTCGGTCCACGGCCGGTCGGCTGCGATGGCATCGCCGTAGACCTCGTCGGTTGACACCTGGACGACGCGGATGCCGCGCTCGCACGCCGCCAGCGCCAGGTTACGAACACCGAGCACGTTCGACTGCCAAAACGCCGCGTCATGGTCGATCGATCGGTCGACGTGACTCTCGGCCGCGAAGTTGACGATGGCGTCCGGTTTGAATCGGTCTAGAAGCGCGGGCAGCTGTCGCTCATCACCGATGTCAAAGCGCGTGTCGGCCACGCCAGGGGCAAGGTTCTCCTCCATGGATCCCCAACCGCAGAAATCCAGACCGGCAATCTCATACCGATCACGGCAGAGCCAGCAAAACGCTGACCCAATAAAACCGAGATGGCCAGTGACCAAAAGTTTGCGGTATCTCGTCATGATTCGCTGACGCTCTCGCTCGCCGTCCGCACGAATCTCGTGGGACTGTTGCGGAGAACAGTTACGCAAGGCTCGAGCGACGCAGCGCGTCGGCCTGGCGATGAAATCCCTCCATCCAAGACGCCCGCCGACACTCTATGAACAACGCGAGAACGCCTACCTACTCCGCCTTCCCTCCGACTAGCTCTCATATGACCGTCTGCGGCTGAATTGAGTCGTGCAAATGATGGCCGCTCCATCCGACAGGCATGCTACCATCGCCGTCCAAATGGCTTCCTCCAACGTGTGTATATCGACACGGTCTTCCTTGATTCGCATCGTGGGTTTTTTCGGGATTCTGAGCCTCGCGGTTGCGACATCCGCTCAATACGGCCATCCGTTGAAAGGCTCGTGGAGCGGCGACTGGGGAACGGGCGAAGACCGCCGAACCCGTCTCCTTCTCGTGTTCGATTGGGATGGCACGCAAATCATCGGCACGCTCAATCCTGGTCCGAGCGCCGTGCCGATTGCGACCGCCTCGCTCGATCCTTCCAGTTGGACGGTTCAGATCGAAGCCGAAGGGCAGGACGACTCCGGCGCCCCGGTGCCGTATGTGATCATCGGTGAATTGCAGAACATCGGCTCGTCTCACCGGGTGATCACCGGATCGTGGACGCAGGGTACGGTGACCGGCGACTTTACGATTACGAGGAACTAGTGTCCAGGCTCAGTGATCCGGGACACTAGACCGGCGTTTATCGATCGGCGAAGATGGGCTGCCCGAAGTCATCAGTGAGCCGATACAAATATCTATTGTTCTCCTGACAGACATACTCCATCAGCTCGCCCTCTGGTCTCCACGCAATATCCCAGGCCACGGTCCACGGTTCAGAATACGCGCCAGGATCTTCAATCGTCGCTTCGTAGTGCAGCGTGTTTTTGTCTCGGCGCTCGAACCGCTCCACAAGATGAAGCGCATCGGTATGGGGGTGGCCAAAGAAATCGATCCAGGTGTTCTCGTTGAATCCCACGACGTCCACGACGAACGTATCGCCCTCCCAGCGACCAACCGAATGCCCGAGGAACGTCGGATTCAGCGCATCACCCTCGGGATGGGGACGTCCGTCGAGGTAAATCTCTCGCCAGATGTGGGTCGCGCCTTCGAAAATCATGATGACGCGTTCTTGGTCCGGCAGTTGAATGATCTCCATCGGATAGGGAGTAGCCATCATCCGCGGGCCGCCGGGAGGGAGACAATATCCCTCCGGGTCATATTTTGATTGGTTCGCAGAGTTGTAGTCGTAGATCGCCGCCGCCCAGGGCAAGAAAGGAATATGAGGCTCGGTGGCGGAACCCGCGCGCGGGCCCCGTGACCCGCTGAGTACCGTGGTCGCCTCGATGGGGGTCCCGTCTGCCCTGATGGAACGCGATGCCATGTTGGTGATGTACGGAATGGCCCACACGCCCTTTTCGCCGGCAATGCGCCCAAGGTTGGGGGTGCCATCAGCGAGGCGAGGCGTCGGATCGGACGCTGCGGCTGGTTCCTCCGCGCCATTCTGAGTAGCAGCCAGCAGTGGGGAAGGAGACCAAACCGTCGCCCCCAAAACAAGGGTGACCGCCGCAATCGCAGCGCTCAGCATGAATCGGTTTCGAGCGCAGCGAGTCACGGCGTCTCTCCTTGGCTCGACCCCGCAAACAGCCGTTCGCCGTCGCTGGCCATAAGCACCGTCCGGGCGTTTGCCCGATTGCTTCCGTCGCTGGCCTGCCATCCCTCGACGGTCACGATGTCACCAACCTTCATGGAGTTTCGTGTCCAACCCCTCCGTATCAACCCGTTCGGACTTCCCATCTCCCAGCCCCAAACTGCGACGTCACCATCTTCGTCAGTGACATCAACAAAGAACCAGACATGTGGATTCGTCCACTCAATCTTCGTGACGGCGCCGTTTGTTTCGACCGGCTGATTTTCGTCGAACTCTGCTGAGAAGGAATGATGGGCCACCAGCGGGACCGCAATCGCGAACAACGCGGCGACAACCCAAAGAACTCGACACCGACTGGTCATTTCTACACCTTCCTGTGGAGCACTCCATCGCGAGAGCCGCAATCCCACTTGCCTGCCGTCTCGACTCTCTTCGTCGACCGCGAGGCCTCCGACGATACCATCAACTCGGTGTCCGATTTGGATCGCTCTGAGTTTCTCTATCTCGGCCGGCGTCGCCGCCATGGGGTCGACGTCGCCACAGGTAAAGGCACGGAGAGTGCACTCGGACGTAGTGTGAGCAATCCCACGTTCTTCCATGAGACCCGCTATGAGCTCGGCCGCGTCCTCCATCATGACGATGGCATTGTTTGGTCGAAAGGTTCCTACCCCGATGGCATAATCGAGCGCCATAAGCGGTTCGATGCTTCCGCCAAAGGCGCCGTCGTTTTTCTTTCCCAGGTCGTGGGCACCGAGGTCCGCGCCCTGATCGACCAGGTATGTGATGATGTCGATGTCACCCATATTCGCGGCAACCATGAGTGGGGTTATACCGGCGTCATCCGCCAAATTGACGTCCGCGCCAAGACCCACGAGACGTTGGATGACTCGCAGCCGCTCGCCGAACGCTCGCCAGATGCGGCTAATCGACGTCTGACTCAGGCCAGCATGTTTGGCCATCTCTCGGGTACTCCAGTGGGTCGCGTTCCGTGGCGTCGATTCGAGCGTGTCGACCACAATCTTTTCGATCTGGTCGTCGCCGATGCGGCGCGGCGTCGCGGCCCTCGAAGGCGTCCGAACACCGTCACTGGTCGCGAAGGCGGTTAGGCACCCGCTACGGCGTCAGCGTGAGGCCGAGTCCATTGCCGTCCGACTTCGTCGTGTAAAACGGAAGCTGACATTGCGCGAACTGCTCGTCGGGTCCTGCCAACCCCTGCGTCGCGAACGGTAACGCGACTCCCGTCATCACCCAATCGCTGTGTAGAGACCGTGACGGTTCAACGGGGGACAGCGAATTGTTCAGGCTATGGGCGATGCCAGCCGTCAGTGTGCCAATTGACAGGAGCCGCTTGCTGCGTCTGACCATCGCGTCGGCGCGCTTCAGCTCCGAGACATCAGGGTATGCGGACGACCTGCCAGGCACCACCCGACCGTTTTGTCTTTTCTTCCTTAGTCCTCCCCCCCGTGCGCCCGCCCTCGTAGTTCCTTTGTCTGGCCACGGCGCCGTTTCGCGTCGAGCCTTTTTTCGCGGGCAGCTGGACGAGGTCTTGTGGGTCGCCGCGCTTTCGGAGGGCGTGCCGCACGCCCCAACAGCTCGGCCAGCCGCCGTCTGGCCGCTGTGCGGTTCTGGCCCTGCGTCCGATGCTCACGGCTGTCGATTACGAGGACGCCTCTCGACGAGACTCGGCTGCCAGCCAGCGCGATCAGTCGCGCCTTGAATTCGGGAGCGAAAGACGAGTTTTCTACATCAAAGCGCAACTCCACCGCGGTCGCGACCTTGTTGACGTTTTGCCCACCCGGTCCCGAAGCGCGCACGAAGCGTTCCTCTAATTCGTGTTCCTCGATCCAGACGGTGTCGCAGACCTTGATCATGGCCACTTGAGATCTAGCCCGCCAGCCTTCTCGTAAAGTGTGCGTGTCGGCGCTCCGCTGTACGGTGGAGCGCATCAAGCGCCACTATTCTAGCAACCTTCAAGCAGGGCGGCGTTTCTGGCGTCTTACTTCGCTTCCCGTCGAGCACACGACGCCAACTCGAAGATACGGCGCCGGAGATGGGCGGGGTGGACGGCTGGACTCTGCGAAATGGGTGGCGCGATACCCGCGGCTTGCTCTCGTCCACGAGAGCAATGCAGAATCGGGATAGGGGGGCACCTCACGGTGCCGCCCCTCCCAGCTCTCGCTGGGTTTACTGCCGCCTGTCGCTCATGAGATACCCGTCTCTACTAGCCACTCCGTTACCCCCCTCACGGGGAGCCGTTCAGGCCTTCGGTGAGGTGAGACCTCCGGTGCTCCGGCTCGTTTCCGCTACCTACTATGCCATCTGCTGACTCCTGGGCCGCGGGCAGGTCCACTTCGTGTGACTTCGACTGCGATAGTTCGTCATGGAGACTCCCTGTCGTGATGCTTTGGCGGCTCACGTTCGGGAGTTCCTCATTCCACTTCCGGAACTGTCAAACTCTGGGTGCCGCCCCGGCAAAGCCTGGGGGTCTCCCCCGTTTACGCTAGAGGGGGCGAGCCGAGGGCAGGTCGAGAAGCTCCGCGGATAACAATCGCCGTTCACACATGCTCTTGGATGTGTACTCGACGTCGCTGGGGCGTGGTGCGTCTTGCGTCTCGATGGCCGCTTCGTTGAAATCGAGAAAGAACCAGGCAATCTGTCTCCCCTCGAGTGCGGAGGCAGAATAGCGCTGCTCAGCGTTGTCCGCATATTCGCCCAACCACGTTCGACCCACCAGGATGGGACCGTGCCGACCGGGAATCACGACGGCAAGGTCATACACACCCAGTCTCTCCACCAGTCCTGCGAGCCGCCGGAGCAGCGGAATGTTGTCATCGGTATGAGTGTTCGGCTCGTCGAGACCCGTTCTTCGCTGCTCGGGGAGTGTGGAGCTGTAGTTCAGGTCGACGTAGTTGGACCGGGCGTGAATGTCGAGACTTCCGGGTTCTCGACAAAGCTCTCAATGAGATTCTGGGGGATGAGACGCGTCACGAAATCGACACGGGCGCTCTGACCAATCCGATTCGCTCCCCGAGCGAGACGCGAGCACGGATCGGGCCGCTCGAAGTACTTCCCAAACCAGACCCGTCCGGTCAGATGCTCTAACACGTCCGAGATATCCACATCATCCGTCAGGTCGATGGAGGCCCCGAGACCGGCTGAGAATCCGCGTGGCAAGTAGCTCATGCTCACGCCATATTCGTTGAAAATCTTCAGTAAGAGGTCCGCGTATATGGGGAGTGACGGAGGTTCTCTACGTTGGCGTCCTCCTGGCCGCGGTTACGAGGTTTGGGATCGTCGTCGCACGCTACTTGAGTGCCGTATGGCGCTGGGGTGCCGCCCAACACCCGCGCCGTGTGGTTGTCGGGTGGGCGATGCTCAACACGTATTTCGTGCTGTCGCTGTCGTGGTTTGGCGTCGCCCGAGACGACGCGATCCTTCAACTTCAGGCCAAGGAGTCCTTCTACAACTGGCAGCGGTCACAGGAAGTACTCGCCACCCTCGAGACGCTCAGCGGTTCCTCGATGCAGGCTGCGACCCGCTTGGCCCAAACCCTCCCCGTACGTCGTCCTGACATCTTTCTGTTTGAGGTCGAGTCGTATGGCGCCACGCTATGGGCGGACGACGACTACGAAGTTGCCCGACAGGGACTGATGCGCCGAGTGCAGAGCGAGCTGGACGAACTGCAACTCCCGATTGTCACACGCTTCGCGACCTCTCCCGGATACGGCGGTGGGTTCTGGATGAGCAAGGCGTCGTCTTTGAGCGGGATAAAGATCTCGTCCCATTCGACGCACTTGGCCTGGAAGCAAATTGCCAGCCAGTATCCTCACTTGGTCTCCTACCTGAACCGCAACGGCTATTACACGCTCGCCGTTCAGCCCGCCACCCTATGGACGGACGGACTGTACGGCTACGACGAAGTCATCGTGCGCGATGACTTCTCATGCGACGGCTCCTTCTACGGGTTCGGTCACGTTCCAGACCAATGGTCGCTTGACTACGCCTTTACCCACCACTGGAGCAAACACCCACGGCCTCGCCTCTTTCACTTCTCGACCGTGTCCACCCACTTTGCGTGGGAACCGCCGCCGCAGATCACAGACGACGTCGCGGAACTCGAAGCGCCACAACCCTCCTTCCTCGAGACCCGGCCCGGCTACGTGGAGCTCGCGCTGACGGTGCCCAAGGTCGGAAGCGCAACTACTTCGTCACCGTCGCCTACGAGTGGGAGTTGCTGCTCGCGGCGTTCCGACATCGCATCGAGCCAGGATTCATCGCGTTGATTTATGGAGACCACCAGCCGCCGTTCATTGCAAACGGACGGGGCGACAACGATGTCGCGGTTCATGTCATAACCGATATTCTCGAGCTATTGGGCCCCTTGGCGGAGGCCGGCTTCGCCGCGGGAAGCTCAACGCCTTGGACATCCGCCTCGGAAGAGTTCCGGATCGAAGGGTTCTATTCGTTCGTCGTGAGCCTGCTGTCGACACAGGGTGGAGCCGACTTGGAGTACAGCCCCCAGGCCTTCTCCGTCCCGACGATGCCGACCTGGTAGCCCCACGGGCTCCGCTCAGCGAGTGCCGGCAACGGGGCCACACACCCAGGGACCTTCTTGATACGATCGGACCCGCCGCGATAGTGCAGGAGCGTGTGCCTTTCGCGTCTCTTGGATTGCGAGCACGAGGTTTTCGATGGGCTGCTGCGAAGCGACACAACCGCGTATACGAGGAGTCGGGCCGAACCGACGGTCTGAGGCTCGTCGTGCGACCGACACGATCCAGTGGCCCGAACTCGGTGACCGGTGGAATCGTCGGACCGCACTGAAGAGTCTGCTTGGCGCCGCTGGCGTCGTCGCGGTCAGCGGATGCTCCACGACACCAGAAGAAGGCACGAACAGCATACAACTGGCCTTTTGCGGGCAGCTTCTCTGTGTCGTGCCGTATGAGGTCGCCCAAGCACGAGGACACTTTGCCGACCAGGGACTTGCCGTGGAGCTGGTCTACACCCGGGGCGGGACGGCCGCCATGCAAGCGCTTGTCGCGGGCGGGGTCGACTATGCGGGCACGTCGTTTGACGTCGCGCTGCAGGCCGTGGCGAATGGTGCGAACATTCGGCGGTTTGCCTCGACCGGTCGATTACCGTTGTTCGCACTCGCGGTCGCACCAGACCACACGGAGACGATTCGCACGGTCCGCGCGCTGGAAGGCCGGACGGTGGGTGTGTCTGGTCTTGGCAACGCGGACCATGCGCTGCTGCTGTTCTTACTGGACCAAGCCGGAGCCGACTCGACAAGTGTCGACTTCGCCACGATCGGGACGAATCTCTTCGATGCCCTTCGGATAGGGCAGGTCGACGCGGCAATGCTCCAGGAGCCGGCTCTCTCGCTGATCATCGACGCCGGGGGCCGCGAGCTCGTGAACTTCATGGAACTCGAACAAGCGCGACAATACCTGGGCGGAGCCTACGAATTCATGGGTGTCTCGGTGCGAACCGAAGAACGCGACGAGCGCCTCCCAGAAATGCGCCGGCTCGCCGCCGCCTTGGCCGCGGGTCTGGCCGACACGCGAACGCTCCCCCCCGCCGACATTGTTGCCGCGTTGCCATCCGCTCTCGTCGCCGGAGGAAACCTGGGTCAGCTCGAACAGATTATCGAGCGCTACCGACTGTCGCTCTACCCCGAACACGTTGGGATCGACATCGACGCCGCGCAGCGCGTGGTCGAAGCCCAAGAAGTCGCCGGGCTCTTGAGCCCCGGACAAGTCGACATAGCGACGTGGCTGGATACTGAGGTCCTCGAGGGCTAGTGGACGGCCACTGCAAACCGCTGACTCCCATCAGCGTCTGGGCCGTCGTCTGGCCGCCCGCCCCCAGGCGCGGAACGAGTCGATGCTGAGGGTCCGCGACCTGGCCGTCAGCTACGATGACCAACTGGTGATCGAAGGAATCGACCTCGACGTCGAAACGGGAAAGTTTGCGAGCCTCGTTGGTCCGTCCGGCTCCGGGAAGACAAGCATCCTCCGGGTGGTCACCGAACTCGTACGTCCAGAGCGTGGCACTGTCGAACTCGACGTCCCCCTCACTGATGTTGGGTTCTTGTTTCAAGACGACGCCCTCCTGCCATGGCGCACGGTGAAGGAGAATGTCGGCCTCGGCCTACGCATCCGAGGCCATCAGTCGCCCGAAGTTGACGATCGGGCCGAACATTGGCTCGAGCTCCTAGGGCTCAAAGGATACGGTGGCCGCTATCCCAGCCAACTCTCTGGCGGCCAGCGAAAACGGGTCGCGCTCGCCCAGATCCTCGCGTTGCGGCCCCAGTTGCTGCTCATGGACGAGCCATTCGCTTCATTGGATGCCATCGTGCGGACCCGCATCACGCAGGAGCTCCTGGATTGGGTGGAGCGCGAGCATTTCACCGTGCTGCTAGTCACCCACGACCTGGAAGAGGCCGTCAGCGCATCAGATGTCGTCTACGTCCTCGGGCACGGACCGGGTGCGACGATCCATGCGCGCTACGACGTCGAGATTCCTCGTCCCCGGAATGTGCTCGACACTCGTCGTCATCCAGCATTCGGCCCTCTTCTCGCAAAGCTGTGGGACGACCTGTCCGAAACCCGACGTGGAGAAAACCCCCGACCGTGACGACCCAAGGCCACGCGCCGAAAATCCGCCGCGGTCTCGCGCTTGTACTTCTGGTCGGCGTGTGGGAGACGCTCTCGCAGGTCGGGTACTGGGATCCGTTTTATGCACCGCCCCCGTCGGCGGTCGGGTCGGTGATGTTCGGTCTGGTTGCCGACGGCGAGCTGTGGCCCCATCTCGGGGCGACCGCTCTCGCCGCGTTCGGAGGCCTGGTCGGAGGCCTCCTCCTGGGGATCACGCTGGGCTTTGTCGCTGCACTCTTCCCACTGTTGGCCGAGCTCCTCGAGCCGGTCATGATCCTTCTCAACGCGATTCCGCGTGTCATTCTGGCGCCGCTGTTTGTCATCTGGCTTGGCATCGGGCTCGCCTCCAAGCTGGCACTGGCGACCATCCTGGTCGCGGTCCTCATCTTTTTCGCCGTCTACAAAGGTATCCAGGAAGTCGACCAACGTCTCGTCGAGCGAATCCGGACGCTGGGTGGCGGCCGTCGAGTCTTGATTCAGCACGTGTATGTGCCTTCGGTGACGGCCTGGGTCATGGGGAACTTCAAGGTCGCAGTGGGGTTCGCATTCACGGGTGCCGTCGTCGGCGAGTTCGTCGCGTCGAGCCGCGGGCTCGGCTACTTGCTTCAGTTTGCGCAAAGCACATACAACGCCGCGCTTACAATCGCTTTGATTCTCGTCATCATGGGATTCGTGTTGGTGCTTTTCTCCGTCGCCGAGCGTGTCGAACGACATCTGCTGCGGTGGAGGCATCTCTAGCGGGACTGTCGCGCACCGCGGGATCCGTCCTGAGCCGGCGCCAAACCCCGGGCGCGGCGCCACCAGGCCGGCTGACCACGGACCCTTGTCGCGTCAGCCTACCCTCGCTATAGTGAGGCGACTCGCGCGTGGCGCGCACATCTTTTGTCTGAAACGAGGAATCAATGGCAAGAATTTATCTGGTGAAGCGGCCGATGTATCGGGCGTGCATACTCGGCGTCCTCGCCGTCGTTGGAATCGGAGCGCTCTCGGTAGCCGGCCTGCAAGCCCAAGACGAGGCACCGGACGGCGTGGTCAACTACACGCGGGTCGACGCGACAGTCGCGTGCGCCGGCGCCACGTCACCAGAAGCAATGTCGGCCCTCAAAGACCTCGGCTTCGCTTCTGTCATCAATTTTCGAACCGCCGAAGAAGACGGAGCAAATATCGAGGCCAGCCAGACAGCGGCCAGCGCGGCCGGGCTCACATACATCCACATTCCCTTCCGCGCACCGAGCGCCGAGAAAACAGAAGAGTTCCTGGCGGCAGTCGCGGAACCGGCCAACCAGCCCACCTTTATCCACTGCGCCTCGGCCAACCGGGTCGGCGCGATGTGGTATATCAAACGCGTCACCCAGGACGGTTGGGAGCACGACCGCGCGATGGCCGAAGCCGAGACCATCGGTCTGCGGAGTGAACGGCTCAAGGAGTTTGCTCAAAGCTACGTCGCCGGTACCCTCTAACCGCTCGCGCAGGCAGGCGGATGTTGCTGGGTCATTCGATGTGGCGCGACCCCGGGGACTGACCCACTGTGCACACGGCAAAAAGAAACGGCCGACCTCTTGTTTAGAGGTCGGCCGTTTTTTTTGTGCGTCGCGTCCCCGGCAAGACCCGGGCGCATTATCTACTCCGCGAGGTGCTCCCGAAAGAAGCCAACCGTTCGATTCCACGCCAAGGCCGCAGCCGCCTCGTTGTAGCGCGGCGTCGAGTTGTTGTGGAAGCCATGGAGCGTGCCTTCAAACTCGTGCTTCTCGTAGGTCACTGTGTTCGCGTCAAGCGCGGCTTCGTATTCGGGCCACATCGCATTGATACGGGGATCAGTCCCCGCAAGGATGATCATCAGAGCCGCCTTGATCTGGGACACGTCGGCACTCGGCACGGCGGCCCCATAGAACGGAACACCGGCATCGAGATCGCTACCCAACGCCACCGCAAGACGGTTGGTCATCCCGCCGCCCCAGCAGAAACCCGTGGCCCCGAGTCGACCGTTGGACAATGCATGCGACTTGAGATAGCGGGCGCTGTTGATCATGTCTTGGTCCAACGTCTCCGGATCGATGCTTCGCTGGAGCGTTCGGCCATCATCGTCATTCCCCGGGTAACCGCCAACAGGCGACAATCCATCGGGCGCCAACGCCAAGAACCCGGCCACCGCGGCGCGGCGCGCCACGTCCTCGATGTGAGGATTGAGCCCGCGATTCTCGTGCATGACCAGCACCGACGGAAACGGCCCCTCCCCCGTGGGTTGCACGAGGTATCCGCGCATGGTCCCGGACGTCCCCCCGGGTGACGGATACTCGACATAGGTGCCCTTCAGCCGCGAATCGGTGAACGAGATAGTCTGGGCCTCGGCGTAACGAGGCATCAATGCCTGCGCCATCCACAACGCCGACACACCGCCAATGGTGAGGGCGGCGGCGCGGCTGAGAAACTCGCGCCGGTCGATGTGGCCGTGACAATACTCGTCATAGAGGTCGAACACTCGAGGGTCTATCTCTTGTTGCGTCATCTCCTGCGTGTCCGTCTCGAATCTCTGGGTCATGGTCCGCTCCTTGACGTGGCCCACCCGCAGCGGGCTCACGACGGCGGTGCCGGCCGGTCCCGATCTAGGGTGACTCGGCGCGACGTGGTTGCCTGTGTTCAATCTGTACTTGCTACTCCCCTTGCGTCGGATGTGTCTATGTCCCGAGATGTTCGTCGGTCATGATCGCCATGTCTTCTGGTCGCGTGCAGCCCGCCCTCACCGTCGTCGCGCCCGGCGCGAGTGCCTCGCCCGGTGCCAGCGTCGCGGCCGGCGTTCTACACGCCTCCGTACCAGTGAAAACCCCAATCCGAATTGATGCCCCCGGTACCTTTTCCAAATCCCACCATCGAATCGACAACCTGGATCGATTTCAAGAACTTGAGATTCTTGTATCCGCACTGGCGTTCCACCCGCAATCGCACTGGAGCGCCATTTCCGACCGGCAGGTCCTGACCATTGAGGCTGTAGGCCACGATGGTTTGCGGGTGCACGACTTCAAACATGTCAATGCCTTCATACCACCCATCGACCGTGTCGATGACGACATAGCGGGCGTCTGCGGTGACACCGCCGGCCGCCTCCAGCAGCCGAAGCAGTGGTGCTCCGGTCCACTGCGCGATTGCCGACCAGCCCTGCTCGCAGACGTGCGCCGTAATCTGACTCCGCGCCGGCAAGCGCCTGATGTCCTCGAGCGAGAGTGATGTCGGTCGCTCAACGAGACCGCTCACCGGCAGACGCCAATTGGCAAAGCGCTCGCGAAGATGTTGCTGGTATTCATCGTCCTTGGGGTTGGTTTGCCCCCAGGTAGGAAAGTTAGGCGCAATATCGGCACGCCGATACTCTCGGGCCAGCGGTTGGTCTCGTAACAGGAATCGGTTGAGACCCATCGTGAGAACGTCCGCGGCACCAACCAATCCGCCGCGCACCACGGGCGGGACCATCGCGTCTCGTGAACACCCACCCAGCAGGGCAGCCCCCAGGACTGGAGCGCTCGACAGCAGACGGCGGCGAGTCACACTCATATTTCCTCCCCACGAAAAAAGTGACGCGTTCCGGTCGTCATCGCGCGAAACCGGGTCCAGGCGCCGACCGCCATCACTTCCAGCACGTGGATGACGACAAAAAGCACGAACACGACGGTGCCAAGCGAATGGAGTGTACGAGCCGACTGCCGGCCGCCAAAGAGATCGAGCAGCCACGGCCAAGCGGCGGTGAAGCCGGGAGACTGCGCGAGCCCTGTTAGCCCCATGAGTGGCACGATGATAAAAATCAACACGAGATAGGAAATTTTTTGTAAGGAGCCGTAGTGCTCGTCCGGCCGGCTGGTCGCTGGCCACCGCATGTGCTCTCCGAGCTCGGACCACAGTCGCGTGAGCGTCAGGTCGCCTCGACCGGGTAACAAAGCCGACCGAAAATGGCCTCGAGCGATGTTCCAGGCCACGTAGACCAGGCCGTTGATCACAAACACCCAGGCGAACGTGAAGTGATAGTTGCGGCCCCACATTCGATTTCCCAAGGCGCCCGCTTCATCCCAAGACAGTCCCCAGTCAGCGAGCCGGAAAATGGCGGGATAGCCCTGGTAGCCGGTGTGCCCCCAATACAGCTCCGGAAAGTCGAGAAAAATATGGATCCCGCTCAACAGAAGGTAGCCAGAGGCGATCACATTGATCCAATGGCAGAACCGGACGTTGAAAGAGTGCACCATACTTCGCCGCCTGCGTCGACACCCGCAACTCTAGCGTAGTTCGTCCGAAACTCGCGGCCTGAATCTGTGGTGTCCTGTCCTAGGGTCCTGGGTCAGTGAGACGTTACAAAACGTCCGGGCCGGGGCATCCCGTCTCGCGCCATTGTTCCTCAGTCGCATTTGCCCAGTGTTGCCTCTCGTCGCGCCTTGCCAGCCGGGCGGCGCGCCCGGGACGTACGCAACGAATCACTGACCCGAGACAATGGGAATATGACGTCTAGCCCCAAGGTCTCTACAATGACGAGAGGAAGGAGACTGGAGAATGTGTAGAGCGACATCTCTGATAGCGGTAGCCGTCGTCGGGTTTGCGGTGGTGATGACCGAAACGGAAACGACGGTCGAAGCCGGCCAGACACCAGACGGCGCGCCGACTTTCGATGGGGAGTGGCGGCTGGCCGACGAGCTCAGCGACGGTCCCAATCCAACATCGTGGCGCGGGGAGAGAAGAGGGGGTGGCAATCGGCAGGGGAATGGCGGGTTTGGCGGCGGATTTGGTGGGTTTGGACGCCGAGGCGGCTTTGGGGGGCGACCTGACTACGGCCAACCAAGCCGGCGTGACAACCCGGCTGGAGAAAGAGCGGCGAGGCAGGGAGCCATTGAGGACCTAACGACGGCCCCGCGGCGCATGACGATCACAACGGGACGGCGCGAGATCGAGCTGCGCTACAACGACGGTCGCGTTGTCAGGCTCATACCGGATGACCGTGAGCACTCGGGCCTCGCCGGCACAGAGCTGGCGGTCAAGCGCGTCACATCATGGAAGGGTGAGATGTTGACCACCCAAATCGACGTCCAGACCCGTCAAAAGTTTCGAGTGCATCAGACCTATGCGCTCAGTCTCGAAGGAACGCGACTCACCGTGGCCTCGCGATACGAGGGCGACGGCGTCGGGGACGATGAGGACCGCGAATTCCGCCAAGTCTACGAGCGGGTTTCGACAGAGTAAGCGGTCGAACCCGCCGAGCAATGGGTTTAGTGGGCGATTGCGTAGCAGTCACGTCGAGGGTCTGCCGCCGGGATGTGTCTTTGAGCCCACCTGGTGACGGACCAAATGACCCCGTCGAATCGTCGGTGGTCTGGCCATCGTCGATATCGGCGACCCAGTAAGGCCAGTCGTCTATCTCGGGGTCATAGGGCAGCGGATCGCCAGCCTTGAAGGCGGCCGACGCGTGGTCGGGGTCGATCTCGGCTCCGCGCTTCCTGGCATACGCCTTTGACAGCAGCCCCGCAACCGGCACATCCACAAACTCCGGGTCCGCGTAATACGTGTCGCGGTCCGCGTAAGGCCAACTTCATCGCCTCAGTGATGGTGTGGACATAGTCCGGACTGTTGTGTCCCATCGCCTGGAGGTCGAACTGCTCGAGGATGTTGAGCGTCTGGAGAAGGACCGGTCCCTGACTCCCGAAGTCCTGCTTGTAGACCGTGTAGCCGCGATACTCAGCGTGCGTCGGCTCCTCGATTTTGGCGTAGAACTCGGCAAAGTCGCTCAGCTCGAACGGCGCTCCGTTGTCTTGGAGAAACGTCAGGTGCATCTCGGTGAACTGGAGCACTGCCTGGAACTGCGACTCGCCTTGAAGCGCGAGGTCTCCTGGCTCGATTATTGTGTTGGTCTGCCGCGACGCCTCGCCGGCCAGGCGCGAGGAGGGAGCGCGTCGCCACGTCGTGCGGGAAACCGCGCGGCGACTGGTCTAGGGTCTGTCGGGACCCTAGCGTGCGACAACAGCCGGAAGGTAGTAGGGAGGGCTCCCGTGCAGGAAACCCTCAAGAAATTCTACGCGCGTGTCTATGGTCTGGCCGGCATGTTCTCGCGTCGCGTCCCTCCACGCGCGCCAGTCTGGCCCGTTCCCACCAAGCCGCACCGCCCGGCCGGGTTGCAACGCCTGATAGTGCCCATAGCTCGCGTAGCGAGTCATCGTAATCAACTCGTCGTAGTCAGGACTCTCCTCGGTGCGGCCGGCCGCGCCTGGATATATGACCTTCCACTGCCCGATTGGACGGGCCCCAAGCTTTTCTTCGAACGGCCACACGCTCGCGACCGTCGCCGCGAGGAGTGCGTCGCCAGCGCCCTTGTGGATGCGCTCGTAGGCCAATGTCACAAGCTCCGTGCCGGTCCGAGCCGCAACGTCGTGCTGAATGGCAATCACGTCGCGGTCATCGCCGGACGGCACGCCGGGCAGGTAGATCGGCCGGGCGGTCGCGGTCGCGCCTTGCAGAAAATAGCCACCCCGCGAGCTTTCCTGAAACTCTCGACGGAGTTGTAGCGCGCGAATGTTCAGTTCTCGTGCGGGGCCGCTCCCGCCGAGGGTCGTCGACCGAGCACCACGCGTATCCTGCCAGTGCTCAAAGCTTGCGTAGCGCGCGAGACGATAGACATCGTCAAACTCGAAGTCCGTCTGGCCTTCCGGGTCCACAACCACCCACTGGCCGGTCATGCGCGCGCCAATCCGAGCGAACCACGGCCACACACCCGTTTCGCTCAGATGAAAGAAGGGTTCGTGCGAACCCTTCAGTAGCCGATGGTGACGCAGCATCAGCACTTCATCGCTCGGCCCGAGCGGACGAGCGACCTCGTTTCGTATCGGAATCTGAACCGAGGGTTCCTGCGCGAACACGTCCCCATCACGATTGAACACACGGCCGTCGGCGACAAGCAGTGTCGCCAAGACCGCGACGATCCACCCGGCCGCGCCCCCCCAGGCTGTGACTTTAGTGAATGCCATGTCGTACTCCCTGTGTTCTCGCATCCCCTGAACGGCTAGCGAACCGTCGAGCCTAGTGCGGCCCGAGTGAAGACGGTCAGCACGTCCAGGACGACGTCGTTATCGGCGCCACTCAGGTTTATCAACCCGACGATAACGACTCGTGTCTCAGGCTGGATGATAAGAAGCGACGCACCTCCAACCGAACCACCGGCGTGAGACCACAGACGCCACCCGTCGGAATCGAGGCCAATAAACCAACCGAAACCGTATCCGATCGGTTCACCATCTCGCGTCTTCTATTCGGTAAATAGAAGCTGTCTGGCGTCGTGGGATAAATAGCCTTCTCCGAGATGGGCGTTCCCAGACCGCAACACGTCTTCGGTTGTTGACAAAAACCCGCCACCCGCCGCGAGCCGTGATTGGGGTTCGTGCACAAACGGATGGGCACGAAGCGGGACACCGCGCGGTGCCTCGCCGGCCCACAGTGGTCCTCGGGAGCACCATCTCTTTTTTTGCTCTCTCCACGACATCCGACACGTTCTCGTGCACCTAGGAGGTCGACGGCACTAACACCCGAAACAGTATGAACTGTCTGACCCGCGGAGGCACGAAGGCGGGAGCCCGTTCTCGGCGAATGACGACTGCGAATTCCAGGCATCATCCCTGCCGAGCCGCATGACCTTCGACCAGCCTGACACACGGTGAGTACACTGGACGAGCCGAGTCGCATCGGAAAACGTGCCATCTCATGCACCGTCTGTATCATCTTGCTCTTTTCTATCTGGCTGGGCTCGCTGACCCACCACCGTGGACTGGTCAGATACGGCTCTAACTGCTACCTGCGGCAAGCCGCGTTCTTTGTCGAGAACCGCGGTGTCAGATCCCGTGGTCTCGTCGAGCCGGCCCCTTTTGCGGTGTGGCCGCTGGGATATCCGTTCGCTATCGCGGTCGTTTCACGTCTCACCACGCTTCCGGTCTTTTGGGCCGCCAAGGCCCTGAACTCGTTGGTCGTCGGAATCGTCGTGCTGCTCGTGCG
This sequence comes from Vicinamibacteria bacterium, assembly GCA_963579735.1. Taxonomy (GTDB): domain Bacteria; phylum Acidobacteriota; class Vicinamibacteria; order Vicinamibacterales; family UBA8438; genus CAUZIB01. The sequence goes on from CAUZIB010000005.1 coordinate 48,500, forward strand.
GGCACTACCCCGTACCGGCGGCGCGGCGTGCCTCGCGTTGCTATCCGCCGGCATGGTGAGCATGTTCTCGTCCACCTTCGCCGAGGGTGTGTTTCGTCTCGCTCTCCTGGTGGTCGCGCTAACGGTGGCGCGACTCGTCGTACGACCCAGTGGGTCGGCGGCGCTGGGGTTGGCGATCACCTTCGGTAGCGCTTTTTCTATCCGCTACGTGGGAGCGGTGTTGGTCTGTCCCATCGTGGCGGCCTGGGCTTGGGCCCGCGTCGGCGGCCAGCCGAGAGGGACGAAGCTGCTCGCGGCGGCGCTCGTCGGTGGCGCGTCCCTTATCGGTGCCTACATGGTGCTCACATGGTGGATTGCGGGCTCGCTGCTCCCTCCCCGTGTTCCGCGGACCGAGAGCGTGGCGACCTTCCTCTATGAAACCACCAAAGCCTTCGTGGCAGAGGCCAACTTCGCGTTTCTCTATATACCCAACCCTCGTGACATCACTTCACTCGCGGTCGTCACTGGGGTCTTGATTCTCACCACGGTGGCAATCCTCGGTGTTTGGCGACAAGGAGCACGGTTACGTCAAGGACAACACTCCCTTCATCGTGAAGAACGAGTCACGCTGGTCGTCCTCGCGCTAGTCGGCGCCTTCTTCTGGGCGACCATGACCGTCTTGAAATTCCGGGTGTATTTCAACCCTCTAGACTTTCGCCTTTTGGGCCCCAGAACGCTGCTCATGTCGGCGGCGGCATTCGGTGCCCTGGCGACGTTGGGAGTGTCTCAGCATCGGACGGCCATGACCGCGGTGGCGACGGTCATCGTCACGACGGTGATCCACTCCTGTCTCTACACGCCGTGGCAGGACTATCAGACCGATGGAGGGCTCTTTCCCGATCGGATGGAGACGATTCACCGCCGCTACGAGGATGTACCCGCTGGCTCGGTGATACTTCGAGGGTCTCTGCATTTGCTTTTTCTTCGACCCGATCTCCTGGTCGTTCCCCAAGAGCGGATTCGGTCACGCGAGTCCTTCGACAATCTTCGAGCCCAGGCTGTCCGCGCGGGACGACAGGTGTGGGTGGAACGTGATGGTCACCCACTACACGAGCCTCGGTGAGTTCATCGATTGGCTCCAAGACCTGGACCCAGACGCGGTCATGTTCTTCGCCTACCAAGGCGAGGATCATCGAGAGGTCGTGAGGCGCAAAGCTCCAAAACACGTCCTCTTCGCGTCGGATCTTGCCCAGATTGAGGCGGTTGGAATAGAGATACTGCAGTGGGCCAAGCGTTCCCGCCCCGATCATGTCGCGTAGCGCGAGGAACGCTGGGTGATACTACAGGAGGTGCCCGACCATCAAGATACGGTTGGCTGACCGTGCCAGCGCGATCGTCCGACGAGCATCGTCGATCTCGAGCGCGAGCGGTTTTTCGACAAACACATGTTTGCCAGCCTGGAGCACTTCCTGCGCGAGTCCGGCGTGGACGACAGGCAGGGTGGCGAGTGCCACCGCCTCGACCTCTCGGGTGGCCAAGGCTCTTCGCCAGGACATCGCATCGACCCCTACTAGGTCGCTGGCCGAACGTCTCGGCTAACCCTTGTTCGGCGTCGACAACAACCCGGAGCGCCCCGAGCTCATGAAAATTTCGGGCAAGATTCCGACCCCAATAACCGCGACCAACCACAGCCACCACGCGACCGTCTGTTCTGGTCATGGGCTTCATATCGCTAGAGTATGAACGCTAAGCTCGGCAAGCGGACGCGCAACGCGGACCCGTGTGATCAGGTGGGCAGCGTCGTCTGTGCCGCCGGGGCGGAGCGGTGTCGACGTCGAGTAGTTGAGCCAGCACAACGACGCCGCAGCTAATATACTGCTGCCATTCGCATCCCGCTGATGCTCAGTATGCCATTTGCCTTTCGCGGCTACCCGGCGCTGGTTGCTCTGGGACTCGTGCTGGCCACCGTCTCAGTGGCCGTGGCGCAGGAAGAGGACAATACCGACGCGACGCTGGGTCCGCCCGCACTCTACGAAGCGCTACGCGAGACCGGTCTCGAGTATGCCGGGCGCATTCTCGGCGAGACGGTGCTTGTCGACCGAATCACGTTGGAGCTGACCGAGGGAGATCTGTATCTGCTTCCCCAGCTCGACGAGCGCCGCACGATCGCTGTTTTCCTAGGGGATGGGGCGATCCGGATCTATCCTCCCGACGGGGTCGAACACCAACAACTCGAGAAATTTATCGACGACGACGATTTCGTTGACGAGGAGTTCGATCGATTTATCTTATGGTTCGCCAGTGACATCGGCGACCAACTCCAGGCCTTGACCGCGCCCAAAGAGGAACGACCGGATCGTGGCCGCCGGGACGAGGACAAAGCCAACGACCTGCTTGGCGACCGCCGAACGCGCTTGATGAACGACCAGCTCGTCAATCCTGACAGCCGGCTACTCGTCGCACTCCTGGACCCGCCGAGCGACGCGACAAGAAGGACTGGCTCCAGCTTTTTCTATGCCGAGATCGACACGGACGACCACGGCTGGCTCACCGTCGAAATTGAACCCTACGAACAAGAGGAAGTGCGGGTCGTCCGTCATGACCGCCGACGGCGCATCACCGACACGTGGATGGGATTCCACGCCGTCGAGGACTTCGAACCTGACGAAAGAACCTCCGGCCTTGACGGGTTTCCACGGGACCCCGAGCGCGACGGCAAGCTGTATCACAGCGATGATGATGACGACGATGACTGGCACGCGGTCGACCTCGGGCTGTCGCTACGACCGCGTTCGCCCACCAGCGAGCAATGGTCGCCGCGGCTCTCTATCCCTCGTACCGACGTCGACCTCAGCCTTGAAGCAAACGGTGATGCCGTCGCCAGTGCTGCCATCGTGGTCGAGGCCCGGGAGGCGATGACGGCATTCCAGCTACGCCTGTCGCCCGTGCTCGAGGTGACAGATGTTCGTTGGCGACCCGAAGTGCCCACCGGATTCGAAAACGTACGAGATGTTCCGTTGCTCACTGGGGAATCGGCAGAGCCAGACGAACCGCTCGGCCTGGTGGGAACGCGTCTGCATTTCGTGCAGGAAACTCATCGCCGGCGGATGGAAGAAGATCGCTACGAGCCGTGGATCACCGTGGTCTTACCTCGCATGGTCGCCGCCGGCGAACAATTCGTGCTGGAAGTCTCGTATGAAGGAGAACTGCTTGAAGACCCACCGTTCAGCGATCGGCTCCTGCTGAAAGACACGCTCTATTGGATGCCCCGGCATCCCGACAACCGAAGGACACTCCTCAACCTGACCTACCGAGTGCCGCGACGCCGACGCATTGTCAGCGGAAGCGAGCTTATCGACGAGCAGGAAGTCGACGGCACCCGCATCGCGCGCTGGGTCTCCGATAAGCCCATTCGAAGCATGTCATTCAACTTCGGTCAGTTCGATGTGACCGAAGTCGATGTCGAGGGCATGCCACCAATTTCCGTCTACGCCGACAAGAAGCACCTTGGCTTTGCCCCGGGCAACCTCGAGAAGACGATCGCAGACCTGACGGGTTCGGTCGAGACATACGAACAATACTTTGGCCCGTATCCCTTCCCCTCGCTACTACTCACCGAAACCCAGGCCTACAGCGGTCAGGCATTTCCGGGACTGGTGCTGCTCTCGTTTCAAGCGTTCGGCGGGCTCCATACCGGCGAGGAGGAATTTTTCCGCGCGCATGAAGTCGCCCATCAATGGTGGGGGGCGGCTGTGCACTGGGAGGGGTATCGGGACCAGTGGATCTCGGAAGGCTTCGCGAACTACTCGGCCGCGCTCTACACCCAGATGCACTTGAAACGTGAGGACCGGTATCTCGAGATGCTGGATGCCTGGCGTCTAGATGTCCTGGGTGAGGTCAACATGGGACAAGGACTGGGCTTGAGACACTATGGATTTCGCCCAGAGGTCATTCGTGAGAGTGACGGTCACAAGTCAGGACCGCTGGTGGTTGGCCATCGTCTGGTCACCGCGGAAGCTCCGATGGACTACCGGCTGCTCATCTATGAAAAGGGCGCCTATGTCCTCCACATGCTCCGCATGATGCTCCTGGACCTTGACACGGGGAATGACGACAGATTCCGCGAGCTCATGCGGTCGTTTGTTGCCGACCATCAGCAGACGCCAGCGAGCACCCAGTCATTCGAGACCGCAGTGGCCAGCGTATTCGGTGAACCGATGGAGTGGTTCTTTGACCAGTGGGTATATGGCGTCGACGTGCCGACCTATCGCCCGGACCTTGACGTGGTCCGGACGATCGACCGCCCCGACCCGTATGTGCTCCACGGTCACATCCGACAGGACGATGTTCCCGACGGGTTTCGTATGCCGGTGCCCATCGTCATCCGGTTCGACGAGCACCCACCGCTCAGCCAGCGGGTGTGGGTCGACGCCGAATCGGTCGAGGTCGAAATCCCGCTACCAGCCGAACCTTCCGACATCGAGTTCAACTACCATTATGGGGTTCTCGCCCGGGTCCGCTAGCCGCCCGCGCCCCCGGGACATCAACGACCGGGCGTCCTTGACACACATCAGGCCGCCAGCCGACAATCGACGCTTAGTAGAGCCGTGTCCTTGGGGGACGGGCTGACTGCCTCGTGGGCAGGCTTTTTTCTGAGGCACATCTCCGCGGATGCTTGAACCTCGCGATATACGCGCTTACATCGATAAGCACCGCACCCGTCGCCAGAGTAACAAGGTCCTCCACGGCCATCCGTCGCCTGGTTTCTGGAACGACCGCGACGTGCAGGTGACGGAGATCATGCGACAACGCGCGGAATCCAGCGCGACCGCCCCAAAGCGGCTCAACCTTTACGTCGGCACTCCATATTGTTTACCCACCGAGCCCGACCGGTGTGGATTCTGTCTGTTTCCCAGCGAGGTGTATAAAGACCGGCGTCAACTCGACGTCTATCTCACATACTTGCGCAAAGAAGGAGAGCTGTTCCGCCGTCATCTCGAAGGTGTGGAGTTGGCCAGTATCTATTTCGGCGGAGGCACGTCCAATCTCTACAACGCGGACCAATACGCCGAGCTCATGAGTGTCGTCGGTGAGGTCTTTGAGATCCCACCGCAGATCGAGGTCACGCTGGAGGGCATTCCGCAGACATTTACCCACGACAAGCTCGCGGCAATGAAAGCCTGCGGTATCAACCGCATCAGTATGGGAGTGCAGCAGGTCGACGATGAGCTCATAAAGGCCAGCGGACGTCGTCAGAAATCGAGCCAGGTCTTTCGAACGATCGCGTCCTGTCAGGAGCTCGGTCTGCCCATCAGCGTCGATCTCATCTTCGGGTGGCCGAACCAGACGGTCGACCATATGCTGAGAGACTTGGCTGCCGTGGTCGCGACTGGTATCAGCCACATCACGCACTATGAGCTCAACGTCGCAGGGCGCACCGATTTCTCCAGACGGCGACGCGACGCACTCCCATCCATCGAGCAAAACCTCGAGATGTATCGGCTCGGAAAAGAGTTTCTCGAATCGAAGGGGTATCACCAAGTCACACCCTACGACTTCGAGCGACCGTCCGACACCCACGACAGTAGCTACCTTTACGAGGAATTGTTCCGTCGGCCGCTCCGGGCGGAGCGAGGTCAGCTTCTGGGCTTTGATGCCTGGGGTTGGGGATATGCGGGCATCTCGTTCTTCTTTGGCGCGCCGACGTCACCCGGGTGGGCGTATATCAATCAGATACACATTGACGACTACTACCGAGACCTGGACAAGGAACACTACCCGGTGATGAGGGGGTTTCGCTACTCAGAAGCGGACCTGCGACTGCACCTGCTCTTTCAAGAGCTGCAGGGGCTGTCTATCGACCGGACCGAACATGCAGCGATCTTTGGTCGAGATGTCGTGCAGGACTTCCAGCCAATCTGGGATGTCCTCGAGGAGCGCGGTTGGGCCCGGGTGGACAACGTCGCGGTCTCAATTACTGGCGACGGCGTCTTTCACCTTCCGCTCGTGCAGAACCTTCTGGCCCGCGAACGAACCGAGGATATGCGTCGGCAGCGGAAAATGGCGGAGACCGGTCTGGGGCCGTTGGCAGGCGTTGCAAGCGGTATTGTCCCCGAGACCGGGCGACCCCCTGCATCTGCACCGGCCGCCCGCGTGCTCTGACCAGCGCTGCGCGCCGGCCTCGCAACACAGCGAAGTCGGCGGTCAGACGCGGCCCCGAGCTATCTGCAGCATGCGTTGTGCCGCGGCGATAACCGGCCGTTCGATAAGCTGACCATCGACCAGCAGGACACCCCCCTGGTTGTTCTCATAGGCCGCAACAATACGGGTGGCCCACGCGACCTCGGTGGCGGCGGGTGTAAAGGCCTGCTGAATCACCGGCACTTGCGTGGGATGAATCGCCGCCTTCCCCCCAAACCCGAGCCTCCGGGAGCGCGCGCTCTCGTCGGCCAGCGTTCCAAGCGCGGGTACGTCCATATACGGAGTATCGAGCGCGCTCACGCCGGCGATGGCGCAGGCCAGAACAACCTCGGACCGGGCGTGTAGCAGGCTATCCCATTCGACAGCACACCCGACGTCGGCCGAAAAGTCGATGGCTCCAAAGAAGAGTGCCGAAATGCTCTCCGAAGCGACGGCAATATCCCGGGCCATCGCCACCCCCGCCGCGGTCTCTATCTGGACGATGAGCGGAATCTCGCCGACGGTCCGGGCGACCTCGACCACTTCGGCCGGACCGGACACTTTTGGCAGCATGAGGGCGTCGGGACCAGCGCCGGCTCCGACGAGCGCGACCACGGCGGCCAGATCACGTTGTCCGAGTGCATCCTTTGTGTCATTGATCCGGAGGACCACCTCGGCCTCGGTCGGCACGCGCTCCGACAACAGCCGCCGCGCTTTGTCGCGGGCGTCGTCCTTGGCGCCAAACCCGACCCCGTCTTCCAAGTCGAGACAGACTGAGTCAACGCCAGTCGCCAACGCTTTTGGATAACGATCGGGGCGAACCGCCGGGACAAACAGCAGGGAGCGACGGTGGCGAAATGTCAAAGTCATCACGCGTCCGCGGTGGTCGCGGGCGCTGAGGCCGCCACCGACGCCGATGGCGGCGCGGTAGATGTCACCCCGGTGCTGGGCGGCAAAAGCGACGCAGTCAACCGGCCCACCGAATCGAGCCCCTCGAGCCTTTCCAGCATAGTCAGCGCCGCCTGCGCCGACTCGTCCGACAGAACCCGACCCGCGCACTGCCGAAATTTCGCCCAGCGCTCGTCATCGCTCGGCGGACGGTCAGGATAGCCACGGGCGCCGGTCACGGCCCGCGTAAAGGACTGCCCGTCGGTCATCCGCACGTGGATCAGGGCCTGAGTCAGCGGCGGAACCTCGACTCCCAGGGTCTCATCGACACGCATGGTCACGCGCTCCACGAGGCGACGAATCTCCGGCTCGGTGACACTGGCCCGCTCGAAGGTTTCGATCCCGACGACGCCCCGGACGAGGGCCGCCGCCGCGCAAAAGTGCAAACTGAATTTCCCTTCCAGGCCGGTCTCGGGACGGTCATACACCAGAACGGTCGGCACCACCGGGTCTACGGCGATCTCGACGCTCTCGACCAGCGCCGGGTCAATGTCGTGCTCGCGCTTCAGATCGACCAGCGTATCGATGGTCGGATGCGTCGCGGCACACGAGGGATAGAGTTTCATGGTGATACCGCCCTCGACGATCTCCCAGACCGCCCCGAGCATCTGCAGCGAGTCGGTCATATCTGTCCCGCTACTTTGCATGGCCATCAGGAAGCCCTGCGGGCCGTCGATCGCCGCGTCGGCTGCCGTCAGGCCGCGCGCAGCGAGCTGGCTTGCAAGCACCCCATTCCGAGCCGCGAGACCGACCTGGAGCGGCTTGACCATCGTGCCAAAGTTGGCCTTGACACCCGAAGCCTCCGACGCCGCAATCGACAAGGCTCGTGCGCTGTAAGTCGTATCCAGCCCTTGAATGCGGGCGACGGTCGCGGCCGCGGCGACCGTGCCAATCGTCGATGTGCAGTGCCATCCATTTTCGTAGTGACGCGGGTTCATCACGCGGCCCAATGCCGCCGCCACCTCAAACCCCACCACGTAGCCTTCGAGCAAGCGACGACCGGTCGCACCCTGCACCTCCGCTGCGGCGAGACCGGCCGCAACGAGCGGCGCACTCGGGTGCGCCATGGTGACCCAACACATGTCATCAAAGTCCAAGGCATGAGCGGCGGCGCCGTTGGCCAGTGCCGCCCACGCCGCCGAGGTCTCCCGCGTCGTCCCGACAATCCTGGCCGGCCCGATCGGTGTCTCGTGCTGAGCCTGTGACTGCAAGGTCGTTGAGACCGACTCGTTCACCCCGGCCAGCGCCACACCTACTGTGTCTTGCACTGCGACGCGCGCCCGGACGAGCGCCGCGTCGGGCACCTCGACGGTTGCCACAAACTCGCCCAACGCCACGGCCGCAGTCATCGCGCTCTCTCCTTGTCGGCCGCACCGACCTTCGCCGCCCGCCGCCGTCCCATCGGGCGTCTCTTAGTTCCCATAGAACCGCGCCATCTCCTCGAGGCGTCGCTGGATCTCTTCCTCGGGAAACCAGCGTCCGTTCACCAGCACGCCGGCTCGGTCGGAAAGGTTGGCGATGTCGTCCAAAGGATTGGCCTGGAGCAACACCAGATCGGCGCGCTGTCCTACCGCCACGGTCCCCCACTCGTCGGTGGCCTCGAAATACTCGGCCGGTTTGCGGGTGGCGGTCTCGAGCACCTCGTACGGACTCATTCCAAGCTCGGCGTACAGCGCCATCTCTCGATGCATCGAAAACCCCGGCACGTTAAAAATCTGGGGGGAGTCGGTCCCCAGGGCGATGTTCGCGCCCCCCTCGTGAAGGGCTTGTAGAATGCGTCGCCGGAGTTCAGCCGCTTGCCGATTAGTCGAGACATCGCTCTCGGCGAGACGGTTGTCAACGGCCTGTTTCCATTCCTCGACGGTTTCTGGTGGCATATACCTGATCTCGGGACGCTCGGCGCCAGTGTCCGCGGCCGTGCGGTCCCCAAAGAACGCCGTTTCCCAGAGCACCATTGTCGGGACAACCCACGCATCGGCCGCCACCGTGGCGGAGACAAGCTCGGAAATCAGTGCTGGATCAGTTCGGTCCAGCAACGAGCCAACATCCGTAAGACGGGGGAGCTCGGCCGAATCCGTGTCATCGGTCGGGGGAACAAGCGCTTCAACGTAGTTGTCCAGGTGGTCGATCGACCGCTGGCCCGATACCAGGGCGTGGCGCAGCCCGACCGCATCAGGCACGTGCCCGCCAAAAGGAATGCCGACCTCATTGGCAACACGCGCCAACGCGTCAAAGGCTTCGCGGCTCAGCCCTTCATGCACCTTGACCAGGTCATAGCCTGCAACGCTGTACTCGCGGACCCGCTGTTCAGCCTGCTCCGGCGTGGCCACATTGCCACCATTCATGGACACACTGCCCAGATAGAACCGTGGCCCGACGAGGAGCCCGCGGTCGACTTGGGCCCGCAGCGCGAACTGCGAATCGTCACCCTGCATCCCGCGCACCGTGGTCACGCCATTGGCGAGATAGAGAAACAAGAGGTTCTTGATGTCGATATCTGACATCCGCGGGGGTGGTAAATGACCGTGCATCTCGGTCAATCCAGGGATGACATAGAGGCCGTCCCCATCAATGACCTCGACACCCTCCTCTGGCCCAATGTCGTCAGCGCTGCCGATCGCGGTGATCCGGCCAGCCTCGACGACGACCACCTGCCCCTCGAGCGCTCTCTCGCTGTCCATCGGAAGCACCGTGACGTCGACGATGGCGAGATCGCCGGACACGAGCGTCTCAGGACCGCCGCAAGCGCCCACGAACGCCAGAGAAAACACAAACGCCACAAATGGCCCGTATCGAACGTCACGCATGCGAGACTCCCGGAGCTTCAAGAATAGTGTCCTTAGGGACTCAGACTGGGTGGGTTTACACGAGCCGTCTCCGGCACGTGGCCGCGTTTGTACACCATGAACGTTCGCTTGAACTCGATGACCGGTGTTCCGTCTTGATTGAATCCGACGGTCTTGACTCTCACGATGCCGACGTTCGGCCGCGACTTCGATTCGCGTATGCTCAAGACCTCGCTCTGGGAATAAATTGTATCGCCCTCGAAGACCGGATTCGGGAGCCGCACCTCATCCCACCCGAGATTGGCCATCACGTTGAGACTCAAGTCGATGACGGACTGCCCCGTGACGAGGGCCAGCGTAAAGGTTGAATCGACGAGCGGCTTCCCAAACTCGGTCTTGGCCGCGTAGGCGTGGTCAAAATGAATAGGGTTGCTGTTCTGCGTGAGCAGCGTGAACCAGATATTGTCAGCAGTGATCACCGTACGCCCCAGGGGGTGCCGATACACGTCACCGACCTCAAAGTCTTCATACACACGACCGGTCCAGCCCTCTTTCACTGTCATCGCTTTCCTCTCACACAATTCCCCGGGCCCGCCAGGCGGCAATGGTCGAGGGATCGTAGCCTAGCTGGGTCAAGATCGTCTCCGTGTGCTCGCCAACCGCGGGAATCGGGTCCATCCGAGGCTCGACCCCCGCCAGACCATCAGGTGGCAAGAGCGCCCGGATCGGTCCTACCGGGGAACCAACCTCACGCCAACGGTCGCGTGCCGCAAGTTGCGGATGCTCCGCAAACTGCGCGACGGTGTTGAGCCGTCCATGCGCAATCCGGGCGGTGTCCAGCCGTCGCACGGCCTCGTCGACCGGGAGCGCGGCAAACACAGCGGCCACCATGCCGTCCACCTCATCGCGGCGCGCGACCCGCCGCGGATTGGACGAAAATCGTTCGTCGGACGCAAGCGCGGAACGTAGCAGCACATGCTCGCAAAAGGCGGCCCACTCTCGCTCGTTCTGAATACCCAAATAGACGACATCGCCACCCGCGGTGGTAAAGGGTCCATACGGTGCTATTGCCGCGTGACGAGCCGCGGCCCGGGTCGGCGCCGCACCACCGTAGGTCGTGTAGTACAGGGGATAGCCCATCCACTCCCCGAGCGCCTCGAGCATCGACACCTCGAGTACTGTCCCCACTCCCGTGTTCGACCGCGTAATGAGGGCGGTCAAGATACCCGTCAAGGCATACATCCCGGCCGCAATATCGGCGACCGAGACTCCCACCTTCGCCGGCTCCTCCGTCGAACCGGTGATTGACACCAAACCAGATTCGGCCTGGACCAGAAGGTCGTACGCCTTGTGGTCACGGAAGGGACCAGTCGAGCCATAGCCAGAGATTCCGCACACGATCAGGCGTGGATACCGTGCGCGGAGTGCGTCGTTGCCAAGACCCAGCCGCTCCGTCGCCCCCGGAGCCAGGTTCTGCAGGAAGACGTCCGCGCCCTCCAGGAGACGCGAGACGACCTCCCGACCCTCTCGACGCTTCATATCGAGCGTCAGCGATTCCTTTGACCGGTTGAGCCAGACGAAGTGACTCGAGAGACCATTGACGGTCGTGTCGTAGCCCCGGGCAAAGTCACCGACTTCGGGACGCTCGATCTTGATCACGCGCGCACCGCGGTCCGCAAGCTGTCGGGTGGCAAACGGCGCAGCGACCGCTTGTTCGAGGGCGACGACGGTCACACCGTCGAGCGGTCGCATCTAGCGCCTTGTCACCACGTCAGTGGCCAGTACACGCAACAGGACCCACTCCACTAGAACGAACGCGGCAAGCCCAGGACGTGCTCGCCGATATAAGACAGAATCAGGTTCGTGGAAATCGGCGCAACCTGATAGAGCCGGGTTTCCCGAAACTTACGCTCAATGTCGTAGTCTTCCGCAAAGCCGAACCCGCCATAGGTTTGCACTGCGACGTTGGCCGCTTCCCACGATGCATCTGCCGCCAGAAGCTTGGCCATATTGGCCTCGCTGCCACACGCGGTTCCCGCGTCAAACAGCTCCGCCGCCCGCATACGCATGAGGTCGGCCGCCTCGATATTGACATGGGCACGCGCGATCGGAAACTGCACGCCTTGGTTCTGCCCAATCGGACGGTCAAAAACGACCCGCTCTTTCGCGTAGTTACACGCCCGCTCGACAAACCACCGCCCGTCTCCAACACACTCGGCGGCAATCAAGATCCGCTCTGCGTTGAGCCCATCGATGAGATATCGGAACCCTCGTCCTTCCTCTCCGATCCGGTTCTCTACCGGTACTTCGAGGTCGTCAAAAAACACCTCGGTGGTCGCATGATTCATCATCGTCCGGAGTGGCCGGATTGTGACACCGTTACCCACCGCGGTGCGAAGGTCGATCAAGAAGACCGACAATCCATCGGTTTTTTTTTTGACCTCTGCGAGCGGTGTCGTCCGCGCGATGAGTAACATCAGGTCCGAATACTCGGCGCGAGAGATCCACACCTTCTGACCGTTCACCACATACCGATCGCCTTTTCGAACGGCCAGTGTCTTGAGCTGGGTCGTGTCCGTCCCCGTCGTCGGTTCGGTGACGGCAAACGCCTGCAACCGCAACTCACCGTTGGCGATCTTTGGCAAGAACTCTTGTTTTTGCTCTGGGGACCCGTGACGAAGCAGCGTCCCCATGATGTACATCTGGGCGTGACAGGCTCCGGCGTTTCCACCCGCGCGGTTGACCTCTTCGAGAATGATCGAGGCCTCCATGACGCCCAGACCAGCGCCGCCGTAATCTTCGGGAATCAAGGCTGCGAGATAGCCCGCTTCGGTCAGCGTCCGAACAAACTTCTCGGGATAGGCGCGGTCAGCGTCGAGCTCTCGCCAATAGCTGTCCGGAAATCCGCGACACAGCTCAGCGACACTTCGACGCAGGTCTTGGTGAAGTTCGTGGTGAGGCTCAGCGCTCGATACACCCATCAGAAAGGCACATGGTATCATCCGGCCGGTCCTGTGATGAGTGTCCCGCCTGTGCGTCCACCGCTGAAATGGGCCGGTGGAAAGCGACAGCTGTTGCCACAAATCCGCCGCTTCTACCCACTTGATTTTGGCGCATATCTCGAGCCTTTTGTGGGCAGCGGTGCGGTCTTTTTCGACCTGTACAACCAGGGTCTTCTTCGCCAACGCCGAGCGGTGTTGCTCGATACCAATACCGATTTGGTTGGGTGTTACCTCGCCATCCGCGATGACCTCCACGGAGTGATCGACGCCCTCGAACAGTTGACCGCCGGCCACCGAGCAAACGCCAGCACACACTACTACGACGTGCGAGACCGGCGATTCAACCCGGCGCGCCTCGCCATCCACAACGACCGTGGACCGGACGAGACGCGATACTCCGCGTCCGTCGCCGCCATGTTGATCTACCTCAACCGCACTGGGTTCAACGGGCTCTTTCGGCTGAATTCCGACGGCCGGTTCAACGTGCCAATTGGTCGCTACCAGAATCCTCGGATCTGCGACCCAGACAATTTGAAGGCTGTGGCGACCGCGCTGCGCGACAACGTGACGCTCGAAACCGCGCCCTTCGAGTCGGTGCTCGAGCGAGCGGTGGAGGGCGACTTCGTCTATCTCGACCCGCCATACGCCCCCCTGAGCCCGACCGCTCAGTTCACCTCGTATACGGCGACCCGGTTCTCCACTGAAGACCAAGAACGCGTGCGCCAGGTCGTCATAGCCCTCGCCAAACGACGATGCTGGGTGCTCCTCAGCAATTCAACGGCTCCTGAGATTCGTCGTCTCTACGACGACAATGCGGAAGCACGTGCCGCGGGTCTTCAGGCCCACAAAGTGCCGGCGCGACGCGTGATCAATTCAGACCCCGCCAAACGCGGCGACGTCCAGGAGTATCTCATTACGAACATTTGCCGCCAGAGCGAATAAGTTTATTGGTGCCGCCTGTTCTTTTTGTTGATTGGAAGGAAACGAGGAACGGTCGATGGATATGAGAACTGCTGTGACCCTCGGGAGCGACCGACTCCTCGCCTCCGGACAGCTCACGGGACGTCGCGTGGGTCTGGTCTGCAATCCGGCCTCACTCAACGCAAACTGGCAGCATGTATCGGACCACGTCACCCAGATGCCGGGCGTAACCTTGGCAGCGCTCTTTGGACCGCAGCACGGTTTCCATTCGGTCGTACAAGACAACATGGTGGAAACCTCTCACGCCCGTCATCGGCGCTACGATGTCCCGGTGTATTCGCTCTACAGCGACACTCGCGAACCCACCGCAGACATGCTCGACGGACTCGATGTGCTCGTCATCGACCTTCAAGACGTGGGCACGCGGGTATACACCTACATCTACACGATGGCCCACTGTCTCCGCGCGGCCAGTCATCACGACCTGCCGGTCATTGTCTGTGACCGACCCAACCCGATAGGAGGCGCGGTCATCGAGGGACCGATGCTCACGCCGGGGTTTGAATCGTTCGTGGGTCAGTTTCCTATCCCGCTCCGTCATGGAATGACGATTGGAGAGCTTGCCGCACTCTTCAACACACTTCTCTCCAGACCCGCCCCGCTGGATGTGATCCCCATGACAGGCTGGTCCCGAGCGATGTATCACGACGAGACCGGACTCCCCTGGGTTCTGCCCTCACCAAACCTGCCGACTCTTGACAGCGCGGTCGTCTATCCGGGCGGTGTGCTCTTTGAAGGCACGAGCCTCTCCGAAGGACGCGGGACCACGCGACCGTTCGAGCTCCTGGGAGCGCCCGGCGTCGACGCCGAGGCGATCACCGATTCGCTCAACAGCCGGCAACTCGGTGGCGTGCGCTTTCGTCCAGTCGAGTTTGAGCCCACCTTTCAGAAACACGCGGGGACGACGTGCGGAGGTTGCCAGCTCCACGTCACCGACCGGGTGTCATTCGCGCCCGTCAAAGCGGCCGTCGCCGTCATGCACGCGTTCAGAACACACGCCGCGTCGGCCTTTGTCTGGCGAGAGCCGCCTTACGAATACGAGCACGTGCACCGCCCGATCGATATCCTCTCTGGGTCGGAGACGCTGCGGCAACAAATCGACAGTAACCAGAACGCGGAGGATATTGCCGCGTCGTGGCGACCTGGCGAAGACGAGTTTCTGACCACGCGAAAGCCCTTTCTTCTCTACGAGTAGTCGAGTGGATTGAGCCCGCGACGGTGCCTCTCGTGGAGATTGGGTCAAGGCTCGGGTTCCTAGACCCTCTGCTGTAGAGCGTCGCGCGGAAGAACTCACGCTTTACAAGAACGGGAACGCTCTCCTTGCCTATCCCGAAGTGGTACGAGGGTTGTCACCATGAGTATGAGTCCGCCTTTCCCGCCCATTGAAGAGCTCGCTGACAGAATTCGCTCAGGGCGGACGACCTCAGAGCAACTGGTGGAACAGTGCCTGGCGGCGATCGACCGGCAAGAGGGACAGCTGAACGCGTTCATTTCCGTGCTTGCGGACGAGGCGCGCACCGACGCGCGTCGCGCCGACCGAGAGCTCCGAGAAGGCCACGACCGAGGCGTCTTGCACGGTATTCCGATATCAGTCAAAGACCTCATCGACCTCGACGGTCTGCCCACCACCGCCGCGTCGTTGGTGCGCGACGGACACCGTGCCACGTCCGACGCGCTGGTGCTCTCGCATCTCCGGCGCGCCGGTGCGGTTTTTGTGGGTAAATGCAATCTCCATGAGTTTGCGTTTGGCACAACAGGCGAGGATTCGGCATTCGGACCAACAAGAAATCCGTACGCCCCAGGGCACATGCCCGGCGGGTCCAGCAGCGGTTCGGCGGTCTCGGTGGCGGCGGGGATGGCGGTCGCGTCTGTTGGCACTGACACGGGCGGCTCGATCCGGATTCCTTCAGCCGCGTGCGGCGTGGTGGGCCTCAAGCCGACGTATGGCGAGCTCAGCTGTGACGGTGTGATACCGCTGGCAGAATCCCTCGACCACGTGGGACCACTTGGGTCGAGCGTCAGTGACGTTGCCTGTCTCTACGAGGTGATGGCCGGCCGCGCGCCGACGACTCTGGCCAGTAACGATCGGCCCAGGCCCGCGGTCGCCGGCGTGCTCCGGCCCTACTTCCTGGACCAGCTTGACGACATTGTCCGACACGATCTCGACGCGCTGCTCGACCGTTTGCGACATGCTGGGTGGGACGTCCAGGACGTGTCGCTCCCGCACGCCGAGAACATCGCCGAGACCTATCGGCAGACCGTGCTGTACGAGGCATTCAATGTCCACCGGACAGCACTCTCCCAACGTCCCGACAAATACTCGCCCCGTGTCCGAGCGCGTCTGGCTCTAGGAGCGAACATTTCGCAGAGAGACTATGAAGACGCGCGCCGAATGCGAGACACGTTGAGACGGGAAGTAGAGACACTGCTCGCCACGCGCCCGTACTTGGTCCTTCCGACACTTCCCATGCCGGCGCCGCCGCTGCATACAGAGACGATTTCGTTGGGCGAGAACGACCAGCCAACGGCCATCCGCGAGCTCACACTCCGCCTCACTCAACTCTTTGACCTGACCGGGCACCCAGCACTCTCGATACCAATGGGCTTATCCCCCGGCGGGCTACCGACCGCCGTTCAGCTGATTGGCCGGTCCGGACACACGGCGTCCCTCCTTCGCGATGCGTCAGAGTACGAAGAGGTCATTCGCGGTACGAATCCCGGTTGACACTGAGCGGACTGCGGAGCGGGCCTGACGGTTCACACGCGATCACGAGGAGGCGCATTCATCAGCCATCGGCGATGACGCGAAGGCGCGCGACGTGCCGATAGACCGCCTCAGCCGCCCTCTGGCTCGCGTGGGGAGTTGCGACGACGCGCGCTAACCCTGCCCGGCGATCTTCTGTAGCTCGTCGTAGCCGCTCCCCGTGGGCGTGTCCTGCTCCACCGGAAGACCCGCGTCGGCCCAGCCCTCGGCGACGACGTGGCCGGTCATGCGGTCGCGAGCGCCGCCAAACCCGCCTGCGACGTTGGTCACGTCCTGATACCCCGCGGCCACCAACGCCTGTCCAGCTTGCGCCGAACGACCACCCATTTGGCATCCGACAAGAAGCGCAGTGTCCGGAGAGAAATTCGCCTGCATCACCGTCAGAAAATCGGGGTTAGGATGCATCCGACCGGTCGATTCGACAAAATGGAGAAGCGGCACGTTGCGGGCTCCAGCGGGGTGCCCCTTCTCAAACTCTGGCACGGAGCGGACGTCCACATACACCTGACCATCCTCCGTCTGGCGCGTATACGCCGTCTTCACATCAACCTGTTTTAGACTCATCGGGCGGGTTTCTCCTCGTCATCGCATAGTAGCATCCTCGGTCGGAGCATTTCTTTCCTACGCCGATGCTAAAGAGCCTCTTTTATCGATGGGAGCGGCGGCTCGCCTCCGTCACCACAGATCGCGTGGTTGGCGAGTTCGACTGGGGTCTCGATTGGCTCGCCAACCCGCCCTGCCCCGGTTCGGGTTCCTCGCCAGGTTCGGGTCCTTCGCCAAGTGAGACCATCCGGGCATGGTCGGCGGCGGCGCTCGAGAATTCAGAGAGATTCTTTGAGACCCCTCCTCTTCCCGATAACGAGTTTGTCTTCACCGGCGACGCGCTGAGTTTTCCCAGCGCCATGGACACACCACATCTGGAAAACAACCGTGTCCACGCGCGGTACTGCCCGACCCCCACCGCGGGAGGGTCGCGTCGCGCGGTAGTCGTCTTGCCGCAATGGAATGCCGCCCCGGACGCCCATATGGCCCTGAGCCGTCTCATCGCCCGTTTCGGGGTAAGCGCGCTTCGACTCAGCCTGCCGTATCACGACAGCCGCATGCCGGCTGAGCTCCATCGTGCCGACTACATCGTCAGCGCAAACATCGGTCGCACACTGCAGGTCTGCCGCCAGGCCGTGCTTGACGCGAGACGAGCGGTGCATTGGCTATCGGCCCGTGGCTACGACCGCATCGGAATTCTGGGGACGAGTCTGGGTTCGTGTCTGGCCATGCTCACGGCCGCCCACGAGCCAAAGATCGACGCTGCTGCGCTCAATCACATCTCACCGTACTTTGCGGACGTCGTCTGGGAGGGGCTCTCCACGGAGCACGTGCGGGCTGGGCTGGACGGCGAGATCGAGTTGGACGAGCTGCGCCGTTTGTGGATGCCGATCAGCCCCCGGCCGTATATCGACCGCATGCGAGAGAAGCGCACGCTGTTGGTGTATGCACGCTACGACCTCTCGTTTCCGGTCCGTCTTTCTCGAGCGCTTATCGACGAATTCCGCCAACGGACAATTCGACCCAACGTCTTCGAGCTTCCGTGTGGCCACTACTCGACGGGAACGGCACCGTTCAGCTGGATCGACGCCTATGTGCTGATTCGTTTCTTGCGACGTGCATTGTGAGGCGGAGCGGGCGCGGGGTTTGCCACGGGACACCGGAAACGCTGCGCCTCAATCCGACACGTGGCACGTTGGCACCACCGACATCTCACCGACGAGAAATTGCTCCGTCTTATTGAGCCGAGCCTTTGGCGATGTCCAGTGGACGAGAGGCGGGCGAGATGGAGCGTCTCAAAGATACTGAAGCAACCCTCTCAGGGCCTGCAAGAGAATGGCCGCCAGCTCGCGCACGACCGGCGTCACATCCTGCTCGGTCACCGCGTTGGCTACGGTCACCGGATTGCTGAGCAATAGCCAAATCGTCGCGGCGGCCAAGGTCACCGCCACGACCCCTACGACACCGACCAAGCTCATGCCAAAACGCGCGTAGCTCATGGGAATGACCTATTCCATCACAGTCGGCGCGCCGAGGCCGAGATCCTCGAGCGGTGACAAGACGCTATCGCTCGCGCCGACCACCACGACCGCTAGGCCGTCCGCGTTCACATGGCTGGACGCCACCTGGGCCAAGGCGGCCGAGTCGACGGCGTTCACGGCGTCCACGAATCGGGCCATCTCGTCGACGGCCAGGCCGTGCAGGGCGAGCGCCACCCCGCCCCGCGCGAGCTGAGATGCGGTTTCAAAGCTCCGAGGAAAGCCGAGGACCAATGCGGCCCGGGCAAGTCCTAACTCATGATCAGTCACGGGACGGTCGGCGCCAATGTCCCTTATCTCACGTATCGCCTCGCCGATGGCGCCGACCGTCGCGTCCGTCTGAATACTGGATTGAAACGAGAAGGCGCTGGGACCTACTCGCCAATCGATCGACGTCCGCGCACCGTAGGTGTATCCCTTGTCCTCACGAAGGTTGAGATTCATGCGGCTCACAAATTGCCCTCCCAACACCATGTTGAGAACGATCAGCGCGTGATAATCCGCGGTCGCCCGAGGGGGCATCACATGCCCCAGACGGATTTCGGACTGGACGGCGGTCGGTCGTGATACGAAGAACAGCCGAGACGCGGGCGGCGGGGCGTCGGGGCGAGACAGGCGAGCCACCTGAAGGGCCCTTCGCGGCGCCACTTCCAGAGCACTGGTCGAAAGGTCTTGGAGGGCGTGGTCCGGCAGATCACCCACGGCGATGAGCGTCCAGTCGGCCGCGCCATACCATCGCCGGTGGAACCCAACGGCGTCGTCCGCGCCGAGCCCCCGGAGGTCACCGTCGGTGCCCAGGGCCACATGACCATAGGGATGGTGAGGATAGACGGAGGCCAAGAACACACGGCTTGCGACGGCTGACGGTAGACGCCGCATCTGCTGGAGATGGGTCAGCCGGAGGTCACGCACACGTTCGCAGTCATCGGCGGCAAAACGCGGATGCGACGCGACCTCGATCATCAGCCCCAGCGCGCGCGCGGCGTGCTTTGGCAGCGTCGTCAGCGAGACGATAGTCGCGTCGCTGGAGGTGTGGACCGCCAAGTGCGCGCCAAGACGCATCAGCGTCTCGTGCAGCTCCACCGACGACGACGACTCGGTCCCCTCGTCCAGTAGGGCGGCGGTCAACGCTGCCAACCCGGTCTGCCCCGGCGGGTCATCTGCCGCCCCGACCGGGATGATCAGCCGGAAGGCCAGGACGGGCGCCCGACGGTGGGTTAGCGTCCACACCCGTGGTCCGTCGGGCAATCGGATCTGCGTAAAAGTTGGCGGCGAAAATGGCAGCGCGGTGGTGACGGCCGGAAGCCGGGTGCGATCAACAGCCATGGGTCAGTCCGCGACGCGCGCGGTGGCGTCCTCGGAGCCCGCGAGTGCCATCGAGCTGGGACTGCCGGTCGGCGTGACGCTCAACGCCACTGCCGGCGTCTCCGCCAGGTAGCGATGGGTGACGGTGCGGACGGCGTCAGGCGAGAGGTCAAGATAGCGGGCCAAATCGGCATCGAAGTATCCGGGGTCACCCGTATACACGTTGTATGCGTTCAACTGGTCGGAGCGACCACCAAATCCGCCAACTGTCTGAAAACGATAGGCAAAGTCAGCCTCGATACTGGTCTGCGTACGGGCCACCTCGTCGGGCGTAGGTCCATCGTCGCACATTCTTCGTAGCTCGGTCGTCAGTACGTCGTCAAGCTCGTCGAGTGTGTGACCCGGGGCGGCAGTCGCGACGATGCTAAATGTCCCCGAGAGCTCGCGAGACCCTTGCCCCGCCCCGACGTCGGTCGCGATCTGGCGTGTGTGGACCAATTCGCGATAGAGCCGCGACGACTTCCCCCCGGCGAGAATCGTCGCGGTGATGTCCAACGCCGCATCCCCCGGACCAAACAGCGCCGGGCTGGGCCACGACAGATACAACCGTGGCAATTCGACCTGGTCCTCGAGGCTAAGACGAACAGGCTCCACCCGCGCGGCCGGCAGGCCCGACAGTGCCGGTGCGGGCGGTCCGGCGGGGATGTCGCCGAAGTAGTGCGCTGCGAGCGCATGCCCGTGGTTGAGTTCGATATCACCCGCCAGTACCAGCGACGCGTTGGCCGGGTGATAATAGGATGAAAAGAACTCACGCACCGCGTCGAAATCGGCCTGCTCGATATCTTTCCGCGCGCCAATGGGTAGCCACCGATACGGGTGGCCCTCGGGATACATGGCGTGCATCAGCGCCATGCTGGCCAGACCATACGGTCGATTCTCGTAGTTTTGCCGGCGCTCGTTGAGCACCACCTTTCGCTGGGTTTCGAACTTCTCCTCGGTCAGCGCAGGCAACAGGAACCCCATCCGGTCGGATTCGAGCCACATCGCTCGGTCGACCGCGCCTGTCGGCACAACTTCCCAGTAGTTCGTCCGGTCTGCACTCGTTGAGCCATTGAGCACCCCGCCGATCTCCTGGAGCGGCTCAAAATATCCGCGGTCGTGGTGGGCGGAGCCCTCGAACATGAGGTGCTCGAACAGGTGGGCGAAGCCCGAACGTCCCGGCCGTTCGTTCTTTGAGCCGACGTGATACCACAGGTTGACCGCGACGATCGGTAGTGCGCGTTCTTCGTGCACGACGACGTCGAGGCCGTTGTCCAGGGTGCGCTTCTCGTAGGCGATCGGCATGACTGCTCTATCCTAGTGGACTGAATCAGAGGGTGACCGCGCAGGGTCGACGACAATGAGAATTCTTGGATACATCGTAGCCGGGGCGGCGTTGGTCGCGCTCCCACTGACTGCCGCCGCGCAGCCAACGCTAAATTTCGACCCGCCCGCGGAGTGGATACCCGTCAAGCCCGCGTCCTCCATGCGGATCGCCCAATTCGCGCTGCCGCGCAGCGGAGTGGATACCGAGGATGCGGAGTTCGCGGTCTTCTATTTTGGAGCGGGCGGCGGTAGCGTCGAGGCCAACCTCGAGCGTTGGACCAACCAAATGATCCAACCAGACGGTCGCTCCTCGGCCGATGTCGCCACGACCACCCAATTTGATGTCGACGAGCTCGTTGTTACGGTACTGGACGTGCCGGGAATCTATGGTGCCGAAGTGCAGCCCGGGTCGGGTATGCGGTATTTCAAACGTGGGTTCCGTCTTAAAGCGGCCGTCGTCGAAACACCTGGAGGGCCATACTTCTTCAAGGTGACCGGTCCCGATCGCACGGTCATGCGATGGGACGCGGCATTTACCCGTCTGCTGAAGTCCGTGACCCACCGATAGGCCCCGGAGCGGCCCAACGGTCATTGCAACGCGACTGCCGACGTCTACAGCCGTGGGGTCGACACTCACGAGGTCAACGCCCACGAGGTCGACGGTCACGACGCCACCTGAGTGGGATCGGGTTCCGCCGGGGGTAGCGAGACCGGCGATCCGGGCGCAGGCGGGGAGGCCGGCCCAAACCGGTTGAGAATGATGGCCCCAAACCCGGTTGTCCACGCGGCGTATTCGAGAAAGACGCCGGTCAGCACAAGCGGCACCGCGAGGATTCCAAACGGCCCCCCGACCAATTCGAACGCTTCGCCAACCAGCGTCGGGATCAACAGCAGCGCAATTCCCGCCCACACGCTCACATAGATTGGATGGGTCGCCAGACCGAACTGAGCCCGGACCCACCGCCCAAGGGCATGGGCCGAGCCCGCAAAACCGGCGACCATGATCGCGAACACCCCCAGCACGGCAAACGGCACGAGCAACGGGATGCCAATGATGGATATCGCCAGAACCACGACCCCGAGCACAAGCAGCGGACCGAGCAGGAGTTGCGCCAAGAACCCGACGGCCCGGCCTTGAGCGGCTCGGCCGCTGAACGCGCGGCAGCCCGCTCGACGCTCCCGGTCGCGACCGCCACGACAACGCTTGCCAGGAGAGCGTAAAACAAGAGCCGGATGACTGTCCCCGCAAGATCCCAGCTACGGCGGAATGGTCCCGACCGCCAGGCGAAGGGGACGCCGTCACGCCACGACCCAGCTCCCAGCTGGACCGCGCTCAAGTCCCAGTCCCATAGTCCCAAGTGGTTGATCTTGCCGTGCAATTGAGCCGACCGCGCGCGGTCGAACCTCCCACCGACCACTGTCACTTCGCCGTCTACGACTGCTTCCGGCCCAAATCGGGCTCGACCGACGACGACTACGACCTCGCCCGTCCACGGTCACTGGACCGCCAATCACGACAACATCCCCCCGCACTCGCTCGTCCACCTCGACGATCACGGGCCCACCGATCCTGACAATGTCGCCCCGAATCACTTGTGCCCGCCGGCGCGGCTCCGGGGCCGCCTCCACGTCCCCACCCGCTTCTGGCCCGGGCGGCGCCGGCGGTATCGGTGGCACGGGTGGCGAGGGGGTCTCGTCGACTCGGTAAAGCTCGTTGTGGACCCGCCCACGCGCTCCTCCGCTTCGTCGGAGACGGTCCCCGAGGTTTCCGGTGCGGAACGGGCAAAGAGTCGCCCTCGAAGGGCGGGTTCTAAATACGATAGTCGAATCACCAGGTCGGCAGTGGGGGGGCAGACAGTCGCTGCCGAAGCTCTTGACCCGTAACCTCTGCCCCGTCAATCGCGATGACTCCTTCGCACAGCTCGATAAGTCTGACTTGCGTCGTCTCATCTCTTGGCGAGAGGGCCAGTCCCTCGGTGAGGAACACCACGTCAAATCGCGCCCTCACCGCTCGTCCCAAGGATTGCTGCTCAGCGTTTGGCGCCGGTTGGGCAGCCGGTCCCATCGGCCTGACGCTCGGTGCTCACCATTCCCCCTAGAACGCCAACACTCGCGAGACCGACCATGTTCACGACGTAAAAAATGACGACCCTCACCATTTCGTTTTCTCCTTCTCGAGCATGAGCACGCGATGTAGCCCGTAGAGCGCGACTACACCGACAAGCTCCGCCCCAACCAGTGCGAGCGCGACCCGCGGTGTCGCGAGCGCCGCGCCGAGGGACCGGCCGGCGCGGACCAGAATGGTCCACATGTCGAGCCCGTCGGCCACGGCCTGCACTACCCACACAAAACCGCTGAACGAGCTTCGCAGGAGAGCGAGCGCAAATGTGACTGGCGCGCCCACGGCACCAAGGCAACACCCACGCCCACCAGGCACATCAGGGCGACGAGGACCAGCGCCACGCGCACGCCGGCCTTGCGGAAACGACGGGTGGGGGTTGTCACTGGTCGTGGTGACCGAACAACGGCATCTTCCGCGTCAGAAAACCCCGCGGGCGCCGTCGAACGGGCGCGGCCATCACTCACGATCTTTTCTACGAGCCACCGGCCCCGAGGGTTTCAGAAAATACGAACTATTGCCTTCGTATTCCGAGTGCGTACTCGGCGATGAGCTTGCGATGGAGCTCGCTTGTCCCCTCGCCAACTTCCAGTGTCTTGGCCTCGAGCAGCAGTCGCCCTACCTCGTATTCCGACGAGAACCCGTAGCCGCCGTGTATCTGGATGGCCTCCAGCGCATTCGCCGTAGCCGCCTCGCTGGCCATGAGTTTGGCCATCGACGCCTCCATCGAGCACCGCAGGTCTTGTTGTTTCATCCGTCCGAGTCGGTAGACAAGCGCTCTCGCCGCTTCAGTACGACAGATCATGTCGGCAATCTTTTGCTGAATCATCTGGAACGAGCCAATCTTCTGTCCAAACGCCTCTCGCTCTCGAGCATACGGCAGCGCCAGGTCGATGGCCCGCTGGGCCTGCCCGACACAGCGGGCGGCGACCGAGTAGCGCCCCATGTCCAACGCCGCGCCGAGCACGGGAAACCCGCGTCCCGGCTCGCCCAGGACCGCGTCCGGCCCAACCATGACGTTGTCAAACCGGACCTCGGCGATATTGTCGCGTTGCAGGGTCCGCATCGGGAGTTCGGCGACCGTGATGCCGGAGACCGCGGCATCGACGAGAAACATCGTGACGCCGGCGTGCGCTTTCTGGGGATCGACAGTGGCCGCGACCAGAAAGAGACCGGCATGCGCCGCGTGCGAAATAAACACTTTGGAGCCGGTGAGACACCACCCGCTATCGGTCTCCACCGCCCGGGTCCGCAGCGCCGCCAGATCGGTGCCACCGCTCGGTTCCGTGAGACACGCGGACGTCAACACCGAGCCGTCGCAGATCGCGGGAAGCCACCTGTTACGTTGGGCCTCGGTGCCAAATCGCAAGATCGAGCCACCGACCAGCGAATTCGTGACCGACACCACCGAGGCCACGACCCAGTCGACCCGCGCCAGCTCTTCACAAATAATTCCGTAGGTAACGACGTCGACGCCAGCGCCTCCATACGACTCTGGCACGATCGGCGTCAGATACCCGTGGGGAACCAGCCGTTGAATCAGCGCGGCCGGATACGCGGCCCGTCGTTCGTAGTCCTCGACATGGGGCAAGATCTCGCGCTCGGCAAATTCCCGCACGGACTTCCGCACCTGCCGATGCGTTTCGGACAAATCAAAGTCGGCCATCCGAGCCGTCGGACTCGCGTGACTCATAGCGCGGTGCTCACCTCGGGAAGGGGAAACGAGATGACGAAGTGCGTCCCGGGGTTGCGAAACAGATCAAGAGGTGGCCGAGTTGGAGCGTCAACAAGCTGGAGACAACCTGTAAGTTGTTCTTCACTCGGTGATGAATCTCGCGGAGCAACGTATCTCGCTCTTCGAGCGCGGCCCGCAGACGGGCCGCTTGGGCCCCGGGCCGTCTTTTGAGCGGTAATGTCCAGAATGGCGGCGACCCCGTGTGTCACCAGACCGGAAGCGTTGCGAATTGGCCAGGCCGACACCTGGGCGTGCAACACGTCACCACTCTTTGTCAGATAGCGCTTTTCCACGCGAACGGCCGGGGTCTCCCCAGCGAACAGCTGACGCACCGCCTCCCGATTGTCGTCGACGTCGTGGGGATGAGTAACATCGGGAATGGTGCGGTTCAGTAGCTCCGACACGTCGTATCCCAGCATGTCGCAGAACGCCCGGTTCATGGCCAGAAAGCGAAAATCCGTACCGACCAGGACGATCCCCACCGGACCGTCGTCAAAGACCTGGCGAAATCGCTGTTCGCGCTCTTCCGGAGAGTCGATCTGATACTCGCGCTCAACGTCGAGGACAGACGGGGTGGGTCGCGAGGGCATGGTGAGCCGACAAGTCGTCAGCGGTGTCGTCGGGCCCAATCAAGCCCGCGCACGAGATCGACCGCCATTCGCGCGAGTTGGTCGACACGCCCCTGCAGCGGAGCGCCCAGGGCTCCATCCGAGTCAAAGTCTGCTTTGGTGCAGTAGACGAACCGGGGAATGATCAGGCTTCGGAAGTCGAACATCAAACTGTTGGCCAGACCGATCGGTGACATATAACTGCGCTCTCCCCCCGCCGCGCAGAGAAAACCGACAGGCTTCTCGCTCCACGCCGACCCGGTCATTTCGACAAGGTTCTTGGCCGCCGCGTTCAGGTCATAGTTGTAAACCGGGGCGGACACCAGAACCGCTGACGCACCGCCGATCTTCTCGGCGAGGGGTGCGACCGAAGGATGTTCAAAGCTGGCGGTCCCATCGCACAGTGGCAGCTTCCACTCTCGAAGGTCGAGCAGTTCGGCCCGTGCACCCGCGGCATCGACGGCGGCGACAGCCGCCTCCGCCAGTCGATGGGAACGGCTGGTCGGGTTGAGAGAGCAACTCGTGACGACCACGAGGGGAGCATCAGTCATCTATCGTCATTCCACGATTGCAGGGTGGAGCGCAGGACGTATTAGAGGTGACCGGTAGAGGATCGAGTAAGAGTCGGGCAAGCCACCATGCACCACCCTACATCGCTCGAGGTAGCCGACCCTGTGAACCGTGGGATCGAGCTCGAACGGCCGTGCCATGCCATGCCGAAGAGGGGCAAGCACTCCCGCGCGCTGGAAATAGAAGACCCGAATCAGATCGAACAACTCATGTCGTCGCCGCAGCACTGAGGCGACTTGATCTTCCCGTGGCCATCCGGGCACTTGGCGATGTCGACATTCGCGCCGTTGTCGAGCGCGAGGGTGTCGTGCACCAGCTCTTTTCCACACTGCCCACAGGTCATGGTTCCAACGCTCATGCCGCATTTTTCACAGGTATAGATAGCCATTAGCTGCTCTCCTTTGTGTGTATGTTCTCGTGCCTACGGTGCCGTCCAGACCAACGGATTTGTGCCGCGTTGGCGAGCACGAGCCCGTCCAATCCTTGCCACTCTCGAACGACGACCCGTCTCGATTTTGCCACTCTCGAACGACGGGAACGCCCAATTTTGTCACATTTAGACAACGGACCCGTTCGATCTTGCCACATTCAGGAGTTTGAGACCGGCTGCTCCAGGTCATAGAGGAAGCAGCTGACGCGACGCCCCGACGCGACCTCGACCAACGCGGGTGTCCCAGTGCGACACCGGTTCTCCACCCGGCGACAACGCGGGGCAAACGAACAGCCGGGCGGCAAATCGACCCCGGTCGCGGCACGCGCCCAGGCATGGTCGGCAGATGCCTTCGACGGGTGTCGATACGGGGTGGCGACTCCAACAGTTGCTCCGTATAGGGATGGCGCGGGTCTGTGAGCAGCGCGTCGGAAGGAGCGGTCTCGACGATACGGCCCAGATACATGACGGCCACGTGGTCAGCCGCGTCGGCCACCAACCCGAGATCGTGTGACGCATACAGCACGGCAAGACCACGCTCGGTTTGCAGCCCTCGGATGAGCTCGATGATGTTGTCTTGCCGACCAGAATCGAGAGCCGTGGTCGGCTCGTCCGCGATCAGCACCTGTGGGTTTCCCGCCAGCGCCAACGCGATTCCAACTCGTTGACTCAGCCCGCCCGACAACTCGTGCACGTAGGCCCGTTGCCGTTGCTCTGGGTCGGGGACGCCAACTCGCTCCAGCAGGGCGCTTGCCCTCTGCTCCGCCTCCCGACGCCCTACCAGCTGGTGGAGTAGTGTGGTCTCGCGCAGCTGCCCGCCCACGGTTCTGACCGGCGACAAGCTCGCAGCAGCATCCTGAAACACCATTCCGCTCTGACCGCCGCGGACACGCCGCATCTTCTCACCCTTCGGGTCAAGCCGCGAGATGTCTTGCGGGCCGTCCGGGCCGTGCAACACCATGGCACGCGCGTCGACTCGTCCCGGAAAAGCGACCAGCCCCATCAGCGCAAGCGCGGTGGAAGTCTTGCCGCACCCACTCTCACCGATCACTGCGAGCGAGGTCCCCTCTCTCAACCTCAACTCGAAGCTCACATCGTCGACCGCTGTCTGTACCAAAGAACGACGATGACCGCGCGCGGGAAACAAGACGCGAAGGCCGTCAACAGCCAACACTGAGCGGGGCGGGGCGGGGAACGCCAATCTGGGATGCTATCGCCGTGACAACTGGTCGACATATGACCGATTTTCGGCCGTGGTCGCGCCGCGACAGCGGACACAATAACCTCGAGTCACGCAACTCGAAATTCGAAAACGGCCGTCTAGTACGCTAGTGGCCCGGTGGTCTGTAGCTGACTTCCTTGGCACGCTCCGTCGCCGCGTCGACGTCCTCAGGCGACAAAAGCACTGTCACCTGAGCCTGAGCCGCACCCGACGCTCGGGCGACGAGCGACGCGGCGGCGGCCGACGCGCTATCGGGAAGATCGGCGACGATAAACGCGTCGGTCTCACCCAGCGCGAAATAGATGGCTTCGAGACTGCCACCGAGACTCTCCACCGTTTCTTCGAGAGCGGCCCGCCGCGCCGAACCGCCACCCCGGAGAACACCAACCACACCGGGTGCGGTGTAGGCAACCTGAAACAAATACTTCGGCATCAAGTGGACTACACGGACAGACGGTCTACCGGTCCCGTGCTATCCCCAAGCTTCTCGGTAGGTACTCCGAGCAAGTCGAGCACGGTGACCTGGAGATTTGTCAATGGCGTGTCCTCTGCGTATCGGACATGACGGCCGCCTTTGAACGTACCATTCCCGCCACCCGCCAACAGCACCGGAAGGTTCGTATGCAAATGCTGATTGCTGTCGCTGATCCCCGAACCGTAGAGCATCGTGACATGGTCGAGCAGTGTCCCGTCGCCGTCTGGCGTGGACGCGAGCCGCTCCATGAAGTACGCGATCTGCTCAATGTGGTAACGATTCAGCTTGGCCAGCTTCCCGATTTGAGTGGGGTTGTTCTGATGATGCGATAACCCGTGGTGGGGGTCCGGAATCCCAAGTTCGGGGTAGGTCCGCGGGCTGACCTCGCGCGACATCATGAATGTAATTATCCGGGTCAGGTCTGCCTGATAGGCCAGCACCTGCAAGTCGAACATCAGACGCGCGTGCTCGGCAAATGTATCCGGGATCCCCCCACTGGGTCGCTCCATGGTCGGGAGCTCTCGATCACTCTGGGCCTCAGCAACCTGGATCCGGCGCTCGATATCTCGAATGGCGTCGAGATACTGCTCGACCTTTGTCCGGTCGCTTGGGGCCAACGTGTGTTGCAGCCCCCCAACCTCTTCGAGCAAGGAGTCGAGAATGCTGCGATCTTCTTTGATACGTACCAACCGAGCGGCAGGTGTCGTGTCATCGGTGTCGCCAAACATCCGTTCGAAGACCGCACGCGGCTTATTCTCCATCGGGAGGGGCGTCGTGTCGTTCCGCCACGACAACGTGTTGGCGTAGGCACAACTCCAGCCGGCCTCGCAGGCACCGATAAGCTCGTTCGGATCCAATGCAAGCTCCAGCGATGTCAGCTGGGTCTCCTGCCCGAGGGCTGCGGCCGCGATCTGGTCCATCGAGACACCGCTTCGGATATCTGGACCTTCGGTTTTCTTCGGGTGGGCACCAGTCAGGAACGACGCCGCGGCTCGGACGTGGTCGCCGGTTCCTTCGCCCGGCAACGGCATCGCAGGCCGACTGGCCAGCCCGGACAGCACCAGGAGCTGCTCCTTGAACGGAGCCAGGGGCGACAGAGTGGCCGGCAGCTCAAAGCCGTGTCCGGTCGCCAGAGGCGTCCACTGGTCCATGATAATGCCGTTCGGGACATACCCCAGGAACAGGCGTTTGGCGCCGCGAGCTTCGGTCGTTCGAATGGCCGACAATGCCGGCACCATGCCGTCAAGGAGCGGCAGCGCCAGCGTGGCGCCGACGCCGCGTAAGAACGTCCGACGCGGAAGGTGCTTTTTTGTGATCATCATGGCTGGTGTGTCCTCCTCATCCGGAACGGTGGACTTTGGGCAATCCCTAAAACGACATCCGACCACCGATACCCGTCGGCCGCCGCGTCTCGAACAATCTTCCGTACTGCCGGGGCGTCGTAATACTCGAGGCCCCGCCCCAGGGCATATGTCAACAGCTTCTCGGCCACAGTCGCCACAAACCTCTCGGGTCGCTCGACCAGCGCGTTTCTGAGACTCGCGGGACCATCAACCGCGCGGCCGTCGATGAGTGTACCGGCGGCGTCTATCTCCGCGCCGTCTTCGCCGTGGCTGCGCCACCGTCCAATACCGTCAAAGTTCTCAAGAGCAAAACCAAGCGGGTCCATCACCTGATGACAACTCGCGCACACCGGGTTCTCTCGATGCTGTTCGAGCCGCTCGCGCACCGACCTGGCCTCACCCCGGGCGGTGTTCTCTTCTAGCGCGGGCACATCCGGTGGCGGGGGCGGTGGGGGCGACCCGAGAACGTTCTCCAAGAGCCATTTTCCCCGCAACACCGGTGAGGTGCGATGTGCATAGGAGGTCACTGTCAGGACACTCCCTTTTCCCAACAACCCTCGCCGAGCGTCATGCTGCCCGGTCAATGCCACCCGGCGGAAGTGGTTCCCGTATACGTTCGGCACGTCGTAGTGGCGAGCCAAGCGCTCGTTGACAAAGGTGTAGTCGGCCGTCAGCAGCGACGGAACGCCGTGGTCTTCTCGCACCTGGCTGTCGAGAAACAGCTCCAGCTCGCGGCGCATGGCAACGCGGAGGTTGCCATCAAAATCCGCAAACGCGTAGGGGTCGGGTGAGACCAGGGCCATGTTCCGGAGGTAGAGCCACTGCCCTCCGAAATTGCTCACGATCGAGCGTGACCGGTCATCCGCCAGCATCCGTCGCACCTGCGCCCCGAGCACCCTGGGCTGGCTGAGGTCACCGGTCTCCGCGAGCGTCAAGAGTTCGTCGTCTGGGATGCTGCTCCACAAGAAGAAGGACAGCCGGGATGCCAGCTCGACATCGCTGACCTCGTACACCGACCCGGGGTCCACACCATCAGCGTCGTGCTCACGGCGGAACAGAAAATCAGGGCTAACGAGGAGACGCCGCAACCCCATCTCGATCCCGGCCTCAAACCCGCGGTCCGTATCTCCCGCGTGACCTGTATCAAAGAACTCCATCAACACGCGGGTGTCACGTTCCGTCACCGGACGTCGATACGCGCGACGAGCCAGCGATGACAAGATGTCACTCGCACATTGACGGTCATCCCCACCGCCCGACGGGTGGCAAACAAAAATGCGTTCACGGCTCGGCGTGTCGCCCAAGCCGGTCACATCGTATGGCCCGCTGAGCTCGAGGGTCGCAATACCGGGTTGAATCGTCTGATCACCCGCATATTCGTAACTGGTCACGGGATAGCGGGGACGCCGCATCCCCTCTGGGACAATGCCGGTATCGACAAAGCTCACCGACAGTATCGCCGGACCCGCGGGGGCGGTGAACCGCACTTCCTGACCGTCGTCTTCGACATTACGATAGTCCCGACGGGGCACCTGCCCGTCCACCGGCTCGACTGCCTCGCCGACTGACAGGGTCTTCAGAAGCACCCCCTCGAGACGGACTTCCATTTGGCTCTGCTCGAGTAGGCCCCGCACGCGGCCGTCATACGTTCGCAACAGAAAGATCTTCGCGACGTAATCTCCGTCGACGGGAAACGTATGGGTGACCGCGAGCCCTCCTCGCGAACCAAACGGGAGGTCGTCGCTGACGCGGTCATCCTGCTTGAGATACTTGTCGGTGGCGAAAACTGTGGTGGTGGGCCGAATCTCGGGATCGCCGACCGCGAGACGGCTGATTTGACGAGCAGCAGTCAGGTAGCGCTCGGTAAGCATGGGCGAGACGGACAAGACGTCGGCAATATTGTCAAAGCCGTAGCCAGAGTCGTCCGCCGGCAACAGCGTTTCGCCGTCAATGTCCAACGCCAAAAGATCGCGAATGGCGTTGCTATATTCGGCTCTGTTCAGTCGATGCAACGCGGGACGCCGACCAGGATTCGGGGTGCGCGCGGCAGCCTCGTCAATGGAAGTTTCTAACCAGCCGGCGAATCCCTCGTAGTCCGCCTCGGTCGGTCTCGGTCGACCAGCGGGAGGCATGGAGCGAGCGTGAAGCTTGCGGATGACCTTCTCCCAGGTGACGACCTCATCCAGAGCCGCCCCCACGGAATGAACATCGACGCTTTGTAACGAGAGGTCGGCACTGGGACGGCGGTCGTTGTGGCACGCTACGCAGTGGCGGTTCAGGAGCTGGCGATAGACCGCGGCGCTCCCGTCTGGGGGAGGCGTGGCCGCGGTGCGAGTTTGTGCGACGCCGTCGAGCGTCGGCACGACACACGCCACACCCACGACGAACATCCAGGCGCTAAATCTCATGGTATGTGCTACCCGACCAGTCACTCACTGTCATGATCGACCGCAGTCAAAATCAGTTGGGAACGACATTACTCCATCATCCCGACGGAACCGTTCATCAATCGTAGTCGATGAAGAGCCCTGCCGGAGCCTTGTCCCGGCGCGTTATCGATGACTCGATGGTTCGCTACTCGGCGTACACCCATGGCATAGTTTTAGCGGATACGCGGTAGAACACAAGTTTTTGTTGGGACCCGGGACCGAAATGTGGGCGCCGGTTGCGGTGTCGCGTCGTCCTTTTGGCAAAGTCCCACATTTTTTCTAGTCTCGCCCATGGCCGCCAGATCATCGGCGGATTATGATGGTCACATCATGAGGAAGTGCAAGTTGAGGCATCGACTGTCCGTGGCCTGCGTCCTGATTGGCATCGTGGGTATCCACTTCGCGGAACAAGCCGAGGCAAGACCACGTGAGGAAACGGCGTCCGGTCTCGACCTCGACCTCATCCGAGCGGTCAAGGCAGGCAACAGCAAGGCCGTGGAAACCCTCCTCGAATCCGGTGCCGACGCAAGCGCGCGACAGGGCGACGGCGCGAGCGCTCTCCATTGGGCCATCCACCGCGATGACCTCGACCTCGCTCGACAACTGATCGAGGCTGGTGCGGATGTGAACGCGGGCGACGACCACAATGTCACCCCTCTCTCTCTCGCCTCTCTCAACGGCAGTCGCGAGGCAACGAGTCTGCTGCTCGAGGCGGGCGCCGATGTCAACCTCAGCCGTATGAGCGGCGAAACCCCGCTCATGACCGCAGCCCGGGTAGGCAGCATCGAGGTCGTGCGTCTCCTCCTCGAGGGCGGTGCGGATCTTAACGCGGCAGAACACGCGCGTCAGCAGACCTCGCTGATGTGGGCGATCGCGGAAAGCCACACGGCCGTGAGCCAGCTGCTGATCGAGGTCGGCGCGAGCGTCTCGGCTCGGACAACGTTGGGCTTCACCCCGCTGCTTTTCGCCGCCCAGCAGGGCAACCTCGACGCGGTTCAATTTCTTCTGGCCGCGGGTGCCGACGTCAATGACTCAGCTCCGGACGGGATCGGGGGCGATACCAATGCCCGGGTGCGCTACCGACCAGGCACCGACGCGCACGCACTGCTGGTGGCCATCGATAGCGGTCACGCGGAGATGGCGTTGTATCTCCTGGAGCGGGGCGCCGACGCGAACCACGACGGGGCGGGACGCGCCCCCCTGCATGCGGCGGTCCAACAGAGGATGCCCGAGGTCGTAAGCGCTCTGCTCTCGCGAGGAGCGAACGCCGACGCTCGGCTCACCCGGAGTTTGCCGCTCGTGTCGCGGCGAATACGATTGGACAACGGTCTGGCGCCGACCCGCAATGGTGCAACAGCCTTTTGGCTTGCTGCGAGCTATGCCGACCTGGAGATCATGGGTCTGCTCATCGACGGCGGCGCCGACCCGGACCTGATGTCCGATGACGGCACGACAGCGCTCATGGTGGCGGCGGGAGCCGACTTTGTCGAAGGTCAAGATAAGTATGGGCGGCGCTGGTTTGGTGACGCGGGTCCCCTGCAACAAGCCGCGATCAAAGCGATCGCGATGTGCCTTGAGCTTGGCGCCGACATCAATGCGACCAACCACAACGGACAGACCCCGCTCCACGGCGCGGTCTACCTCGGCGGCACCATTGTGGTTCCGTATCTGGTCGCGCGAGGTGCCGAGACCGACGCGATCAACCGACGAGGCCAAACAGCCTGGATGATCGCCGCGCAAGGGGAATACCGGGCAGGCTCGTTTTACACCCACGAGGAAACCGGTGACGTGCTGGAACGTTTGGGCGCGGACATGACCATCGGATTTGACCTCGGGAAAGACTTTCGCAAAGTGCTCGACCAGCCGGAAGAGGAGCTGGCCGCGGTAGCGGATGGACCGTCCGGTTCCAGCCCAACGGCGTCTCCCGCAACCTCTCCCACGACTAGATAGCTGATGGTGGCCAGACTCACGCTGGTCACCATCCTTGGCGCGGCGATCGCGCTAGGTCTGGCCTCGGTCACGAGCGTTCGTACTCCCCGCGAAACAGGGATCACCAATCGACCGATTCAGGTCGCCGGGCACGACGCCGCTGTCCAGGACGAGAGCGGTGACGGTTATGTCTCCTCGACCGCGTGTCGATCGTGTCACCCCTCTCAGTACGACACCTGGCATGGATCATTCCACCGGACCATGACTCAGGTCGCAAGACCAGAGTCGGTCCGTGCCGACTTCGACGGCGTTGTCGTCACGGACACCAATACACACGGACGGGCCATGCGCCTCGAGCGCCGGGGCGATGAGTTCTGGGCGAAATTTGATGACCCGGGGTGGGAAGGCCCGGCAGAGAGCCGACCCAGAATCACTCGCCAAGTGGTCATGATTACCGGGTCACACCACCAGCAGATCTACTGGTATGCGACTGGTCATGACCGGGGACTGAATGTGCTCCCCGCGGTCTACCTTCTCGATGACGAGCGTTGGACCCCACGCAGCGCGGTGGTCCTGCATCCACCAAATCAGCGATTGGCGATGCTCAATGGGCACTGGAACGCCATCTGTATCGCGTGTCACACCACGTCGCCAAAGACCAGGTTCGACACGCCGTTTCGGTCCGAACCATTCGATACGCAGGAGATCGACACGACGGCGGCGGAATTTGGCATTTCGTGCGAAGCCTGTCACGGCCCTGGCGAGGCGCACGTTCGATTCAACCAGAACCCGATACGACGTTATAAGCGCCATCTGCGGTCTGCCAATGCCACCCTCGACGGTGTCGACGCCGTCGACGACCCCATCGTCCAGCCGGCCCTGCTTGACCCGGCACGGTCCTCGCAAGTCTGCGGGCAATGTCATAGCGTGTGGGAGTTTGCCGATGCCGCCGGAGAGCGACGCGCGAACACCGACGGCTTTCCTTTCCGCCCGGGGGATGAGCTGCGTGACACCCGATTCGTCGCCCAACCGATGGCTGACACCGAGGCGCCCGACATCCAGGCGTTTCTCCGGAACGACCCAGATTTTGTTCGGGGTTCGTTCTGGTCCGACGGGATGATCCGTGTTTCTGGCCGCGAGTACAACGGGTTGATTGATTCGCCGTGTTTCCGCGACGCGACAGATTCCGAGCACACGCTCAGTTGTTTCTCGTGTCACACCATGCACAAGACCCCCGAGGATCCGCGCTCGATCGCGACCTGGGCCAACACTCACCAAGTGTCAGCCGGAATGGACAGCGATGCGGCGTGCGTGCAGTGCCACGCGACAGTCGGCGAGAACCGCCCCGCCCACACGAACCACAGTGGCTCCTCTTCGGGCAGCCGGTGCTACAACTGCCACATGCCATACACATCGTATGGTCTGCTGAAGGCGGTCCGGAGCCACACGGTCAGTAGCCCGACGGTGGCTGAATCCGTCGAGCAGGGGCGTCCCAACGCCTGCAATCTTTGTCATCTCGACAAGACGCTCGGCTGGACCGCCGATAGTCTGAAGGAATGGTACGGGACCGACTCACCGGTCCTTGGAGCCGCGGAACAAACCGTCGCGGCTTCTTTGCTCTGGATGCTCAGGGGGGATGCCGGGCTCCGGGCCCTGACGGCCTGGAGTCTCGGCTGGGCGCCGGCGCAAGAGGCTTCGGGCACAGCGTGGATGGTGCCCCACCTCGCCGAGCTCCTCACCGACCCATACGAGGCCATCCGATACATCGCCTATCGGTCCATCGTCAGCTTGCCTCACGTTTCCAGCTTTGACTATGACTACGTGGCGTCTCGGGAGGAGCGTATCCAGCGTGTGCTGCCGGTCTTGCAGACCTGGCAAGAAAGCGATCTGTCGCGCCACCGACGCGAACCGGAATTATTGGTCGACCGGGACGGACGCCTACGCACAGACGTCATGCGGCGCCTGTTTGACCAGCGCGATACTCGGGGACTCTTCCTTCGAGAGTAGAGTTCTGAGGACCCCAAGCAGCCCGTGGGGAAAGTCCGCGTGGCACCGAGACCGTCGCCGGGCCGGCTGAACCAGACGAGAAGAGGGAGAATACGGGCAGTATCTGACCGATGAACAACGCCGGTCGGCCGGATTCAGCGACGGTCGAATGCAGCGGGATTCGGGACCACGGGCTGTTAGGTAATGACCGCCGAAACAATCGACTTGAAAGTGTCGCGACGATACGCGCGACGACACATCCGCTTTGGGTGGTGGACCCTCCTCCTCTTCCTTGGGCTCGGTCTTGGCTTGGAGCTGTTCCATGGGTTCAAGGTCCGGATGTATCTGGACGTCGCGAATGAGACCCGACGGTTGATGTGGACGCTGGCGCATGCCCACGGCGCGCTTCTCAGCCTGATTCATGTCGTCTTTGGATTGAGCCTGCATGCGTTTCCAACTCTGGCCACAGGGTCGACCGGAAAGCTGACGTCGTCGTGTCTGATCGGCGCGAGCCTGCTCCTTCCGGGAGGATTTTTCTTGGGCGGGGTGTCGTTCTATGGAGGAGACCCAGGGGTCGGCATCGCGCTCGCACCAGTCGGGGCGGCACTGCTGATCCTCGGCATCTATCTGGTGGCGCGGTCGACGCGGGCGCTGTAGCGGTCGCGCTCGACCCGAGTGCGTTGGCGCCCACTCAGCATACTCGCGGAGCCCGCGAGCACAAATCGGACAAAAAAAGTGTAGCCCCCCGAGGAGGGCCACCCTGAAGGCACGCCGGCGAAACAAGAACCCGCCGTCTATTCGGTGACGGTGATGACCACGTCCCCCGAAGACTTGTGCATCGAATCGGTTGCCCAAGCTCGCAACGTGTAAGAGCCTGGCTCGTCAAAGCTCACCGTCGTCTCAAACTTGGCCGCGGTCAAACCATCACCTTCAAGGCTGGTCGCCTCTTGCGCTGGTGCCGCGGTAGCGCCCGACCGCGGTGAGTTCAGGCCATCTTCCCCTTCCTCAGCGATCGAACGCTGATAGCCCGAGGGCTCGAAGTCAACGTCGCTTGGCCCGTGATGCACCACCCACAGCACGGAGAGCCCGTTGCGAGGCGCCCGAGGCCGGCGATACCACTGCACGTTGTCAGGAATCGACAGACTGTCGGGGCGGGTCAGCGTGGGCAATGTCTCGCGCCGGGGGCGAGGGGGCAGAACAGTGGGTAGCTCATCGTCCGCCAGCATGGCCGTCAGTGTGACCGGTTGCCCAATGGTCACCGTTGTCGAGGACGCGTCCACGGTGAGCGTCGGTGCGTTGTTCGCGTAGAGGACCTCGACATCGTGGCCCCGACCCATCCCCTGATTCTGTGTGATCGTCAACGTATCGATCTCCCACTCCGGCTGGAGCCACGCATAGGCTTTCTGCTCGCTCCCGTGCAGCACCACTGTCCAGACAACCGCGTCCTCAAAGGCGGTGCCCATGTCCGGCTCCGCCGGGACCTCTATCTGGTAGCGCTGGGTTCTGGGGTAGAAGAAGGTTGGCTGCCCGCGGTCTTCATCGCCGGGCGAGAAGTAGTTATTGGCCCCGATGGGCACGTTCGGTTGCTCGCGATAGTTCCGGTTGAGATAGCCGAAGTGAAGCGTAATGCTGTCGTCTTCGTCTTTCGACCAGCCTTCGTAGATCGGCTGAACGTCTTGACCCCGATCGAAACGCTGCTGTGGCTGAGCCACGATCGGCAAATCTCGCGGGTTCACCTGCGCACTGACGTCCGCGATACCAACTGCCGTCACCACAACCAGGCAAGCCAACGCGCAGCGGATCAGGCGCGCGACGTCGACGCTCGGACGATCCGACGATTTGAGTGAGATAACCGGTTTATCAAAAGCCACCGTCATGGTTCTTTACCCCCCCTCGAAAGGAAAGGCCCGCTGCAGTGTGACGACTGCAGCGGGCCTCCGGTAATAATGTTTCACGACTCGCCGACGTGGCCGAGGATGTTAGTCGTTATCCGTCTTCGACTTTCGAGCTTCGATCTCGGCCGAATACTCCTCGTCGGTCAGGTCATACCAGCTGATCCAACCAAATGCCATCTCGTCGACGGTGCGGCTACCGCCACCCGCCCAGTTGTTCGGATCGAGATTGCCGCGATGGGCCTCGGTGTTGTCGTGGTAGCTGATGACATGCAGCTTTGTCCCGGCCGGGTAGATCGGTTGGACATCGTCTTCGTAGTTGTAAACGATGTGCCAGTTGAAGTCGAAGTTCGCACAGTTGATCATCTCGGTGCTCGAATCCGGATAGATCAGCTCGAGACATTGGCGCTTCCCGAGGAAGTGCATGTGGGGCTGGAATGCGGTCAGACGGCCTGCCTCATACATCGTCGCATAGCCGTCGTGGCGGGTGATCTGTCCCGCCGGAATGTCAAGCTCACCGGCCTGACCAAGCTGCCGGGAATACAGGATGTGCTCAGGAGTGCTCTCTACCGGATAAAACTCAAACCCGAGGTCGGTCTGGTCGACGACTTCCTCGCCAATGGAGTGATAGTGAAAGCTGAAGCGGACCCGGGCATCGCCCTCGAGCAATTTGCCAGTGCCTTCCGGATAGGTGTCGGCGTTCTTTCCCACCGCGTACTCGTTGAGGAAGAAATCGCCAGAGCTATCTTGGGCGGGCGAATCGGGGTCAGTGACTGCATACGTCAGCGCGTGGTGGACAACCCGCAAATCGCCCGCTTTTGTCTGGATAGATTTGATGTAGCGGTCCTCTGACAGGCCGGAGGGCACGATGTAGTCTCCCCACCAATCACCAGCTTCGGGTGAAACAGTGTGCGGGGGCGACGTCACGACCCAGTCGGGCTCGATAGTCCAGGCGCCAAAATCTTGAAACTGGACCGGCTCTGGCATATCGGCCGCATTCCCCATCGGCGCGCCGGCATCCACCCAGCGGGCGATGGTGTCAATCTCGGTATCACTCAGTGACCGATCGTCTTTGATCGACTGAATGCCAACCTTCTTGTCGATATGCCATGGGGGCATTTCGCGCGCGACGACCTTGTTCTTGATCGAGCGGGCCCACGGTCGCACCTCTTGATAGGTCAGAAGCGACATCGGCGCCATATTGTCTGGCCGATGGCACACCTGGCAGGACCGCTGAAGAATCGGCGCGACGTCTTTTGCAAACGTCGGGTCGTGGTCGGCGTCTTGAGCAGTCGCCGACGCCGGCACGCTGGCCAAGAGACCAACGGCCAAAATGGCAACCAGGGAAAACCCGCTTAGGGCACGTCTTGTCAACATGGGATACCTCCACCGTAACCTATGACGAGCATCGTGCAGCGTCGAAGCTCGCTCCGACGTGCAGACGCCCAAAACGCCGCGCGACCTCACAAAGCTGAGGACCGCATGCGATCTGCCCTCAAATTGCTCCTCAAGCGCTTACTGATGACGGTAGCGCCCTTCAGTATAGGCTGTCAACAGAAATGTGGTACCGTGAGCCGCCGCGGGAGGAGTGACGTTCGTCTTGGACACAGATCTGCAGGAGGCCCTCGATTTTCACCACGCGATTATCGCCGAAGGCCGCAAAGCCCTCATTGGATACGAGAAAGAAAAAGCCCTTGCCAATATGGTGCTGTTGGCAGAGATTCCGACGACCTATGACCGAGAGGAGAACCGACAGGTCAATGCCGGCAATCTGCTGATACGCGGTGTCCCAGGCGTCGGAAAGACGTTCTTCGGAGTGATTCTGGCGGCAATCAGTGGCGCAAAGTTCGCGCGGTTGCAAGGACGGGCCGACCTCCAGCCAACCGAGGTCGTTGGCTTCCAGATGGTCAATCCAGCCACCGGCGAGTTTATGACCGAGTTTGGCCCTCTGGCCTCCGCTGAAGTCATCCTGCTCGACGAAATAAATCGGATTCCCCCTAAATCACAAAGCGCGTTCCTCGAGGGTCTGCAAGACCGATCGGTCACCGTTGGCCGCGAGACCTACAAACTGCCTGCCTTCAGCTTCGCGATCGCAACCATGAACCCGGTCGAGCTTGGTCAGGGCACGTTTCCGCTATCCGAAGCCGCCACGGACCGCTTTGCGATCATGGTGCCGGTGGGATATCTCCCTGCCGCGCAAGAAGAGCAGCTGGTCAATTTTGACTTCAAGAAGGTGATGCTGGATAGCTTGATGTCAAAAAGTCGGGTAATCGAGCTGCGGTCGGTCATCAGCGAACGAGTGTTCCTTCATGAGGCGCTTGGGCGATACATACGCCGCTTGGTGTCGGCCTCACGACCCTACGACGAAGAAACCGAGTGGCGAACGCATTCGCCCTCCGATTTGGTCGAGAGCTTTGTCGACCTCGGCGGTTCTCCCCGGGCCACGATTTGCTGGGGACGACTTGTCAAGGTCTGGGCGCTGATCGCGCACGAACGGACCGAGGTCTACCCGGAGGACATTCAAGAATTGGCGAGATATGTCCTGGGGCACCGTCTCTGGTTGGCCCCGCACGCCGCGAGCCAGGGGATACGGACCGAAACGGTCATAGAGGAGATCGTGGCGCAGGTGCCGATCCCGTGACAACTCTGGCTCTCAAAGAGCGCCTTGTCGACCAGGAGGAGGTTCAAGAAATCGAACTCGTCGTGCGGATGCGTATGAAGGAACACGCCGCGGGTGGCCACTCAAGTGTGTTTCACGGCGACGGATTCAATTTTGTGGGGCTTCGCGATTGGCAGCCTGGCGACCGACCGTCGGCCATCGACTGGGCGCAGTCGACCATCACAAACTTCAGCCCACTCGTCACGCGAGACTTTGAAAAAGACAGCACGGCGTCAATGATGTTGCTCGCCGATGCGTCCCGCTCGACGCAATGCGGTACCGGGCGACACGTCATCGCGAAGGTCATTGCGCGCGCGGTCGCAACGCTGGGTCTGGCAGCCGCGTTCTTTCAAGACCAGATGGGCCTGATCACCTTCGACGGTCGCCAGACCCAGACGAGTGTTCGGTCCCAGGTTGGACGGGCGCACGCAATGCATTGTCTCGACACGTATCAAACCGCCGTGACGTCGAACAGCCGCGCGCCGGCCAGCCATCCCAACCACGTCGACACACATCACGCCCGAGACCCCCGTGCAGCTTCCGCCACACGCTTAGGGCTGTTCAGCATGCTGCGACGAACATCATTTGTTCCCGTCATTTCAGACTTCCTTTTTGAAGACGCCCCTGCCTTTCTCGACGAGCTGGGCGAGCTTGGGGCATTACACGACGTCGTCTTGGTGATGGTCGACGGCGGATTCGCGTTCGATCTCCCACCAGTCTCTGCCGGCTGGGTGGAAGTGCGCGATGCCGAAACCGGTCGCACACAATTACTCTCGACGCGGGAGCTTGGTCTGCT
Source organism: Vicinamibacteria bacterium (assembly GCA_963579735.1). Taxonomy (GTDB): domain Bacteria; phylum Acidobacteriota; class Vicinamibacteria; order Vicinamibacterales; family UBA8438; genus CAUZIB01. The sequence continues at coordinate 90,084 of CAUZIB010000005.1, forward strand.
CGGAGAGCAGGCGCGCGAATTTCAACGGTCGACAGTCCACGCGGCCGAGAGACGAGGGCTCGAGGTCGTCACCCTTCAGGTAGGTCAGGAGCACCAAGCGCTCGCCGATTTTCTTACCGCGCGCCGTGTAAGAAAACGATGAGAGAGACGCACTCTCCCACCGCGCCGCTATGGCGTGTTGTCGCCGGCGGGCTGACGTGGTCGTTGACTTTCGCCATGGGCGGCGTCGCGCCGGCCGCCCAGCCTCCGCGAGACGACGGCGGCGCTCCTCCGGCACAAGTCGCGGTGGACGCGCTCCGGTGTTGGCGTGATCTCGAGCGACGCGCCGTGACGGTCGGCGAACCGTTCTCCATGACAATCACCTGTGAGGTCGTGGAAACGGAGACGGCGACGACGATTCCGAATGAGTCAACGCTCGCGCCAGAAACGATCGATTTGTTGCCTTTCGATGTGGTTGAAGGGCGGCGATTCGAGGACGTCCGCGATGGCCCGTATCGATTCTTTCAGTATCACTACACGTTGCGAGTCATTGAGGAAGATGCGCTCGGTCGGGATGTTGAGCTGCCAGCGCTGGAGCTGAGCTATCACATTGAGCGACGGGTTGACGGGAACACGGCACTCCCCGGGCGCGACGTCCGATACATCCTGCCGGCCGAATCGATCAGAGTCCTATCGCTCGTCCCCGACGGCTCGTCGGGTCTCCAAGACATCCGCGTCGCCTCGCTCGGGGCCGCAGACGAACGTCGCTTCCAGGCGAACCTGGCATTGCTTGGGGCAGCCGCGCTGGGTCTCACGACGACGGTGCTTCTGGTCGTCGCCGCCATGCGTGCCCGCCAGCGCCCCGGCGTTCCCGCCCTCGAGCGGATCCGGGTGATCCCGAACCATGCGGTCGTCGGGCACGCCCTCGCCGAGCTTGTCACGTTGAAGAGTGAGGTCGGGAACCGGGAATGGACGCCGCCCGAAACCGGTCGAGCGCTCGCCGCACTTAGGCTCGCGGCCGCCAGCGCGCTCGCGGTCCCGGTGACCCAGACACCCGTGGAGCCCGGGGACGCGAGCCGGGACGGTCAGATGCGGGTCACCGACGGAATGATTCGCCGGCGAGCGACCGCACTGTCGTCCGCCGTCACTCCGCAGGTTGTGGCAAACGCACTCGCCCAGCGACGGACCACGTCCTCGGCCGGCCCGCCGCTGGACATCCTCCGTACTTTGCAAGAAACGATGAGTGCTTTTACCGCGGCAAGATATGGCCGTAGCCTGAAAGCGGACGAGGCCCCCGCCGCCGGGAACGGCCAGACGCGTGCACTGGACACAGGAATCGCGACTCTCCGTACCCTGATCAAGGCCACGGCCGACCCGGTCCGCAGAGTCGGCGAGTTCTTTCGCACCGCGAGCCGATGAACCTCTGGCCATCCCTTCAAACGCTTGTCTCGGTCTTTCGCCAGGCCTGGACCGAGGTCGGAGGTCTGTCCAACCTCTCTCTCTCGGAGTTGACGTTCATCCGCGGACAAGAGGCCACGCTGGTGGCAGTCCTGCTGCTCGCTATCGGCGCGGGAGTCATACTGCTCCGCCGGCTATTTGGACAACCGCAGGCCCAGCGTGCCGTCACGATCCCCGCGCTTCTTCCGTCGCGGCTTTCAACCGGAGCACGTACCCTCGCTTCCACGCGTCACGGGGCGTTCCTGTTATTTCTGTCCGGCGTGCCCTTTTTCTTTGTCGCACTCTCGGCGCCACAGACCGCGCTGATTCAAGAGGAGGTGACATACCCGGGACACCGCATCACGATTCTGATTGACGCGTCGTTGAGCATGGACAGCTCCTTCGCGACCGAACGGCTTCGGGCCGGCAACACCTTCTTGGCCAACGTCGCAGCCGCCGAATATTTCGTGCGGCGGCGGATGGACGGTCCGTATCACGACCTCGTCTCGCTCATCGAGTTTGGCAGTCAGGCCTATATCGTGACGCCCTTTACAAACGACTACGAAAACGTCCTGCTCAGTATGGGGCTGATTGGCACGCCCGAGGAATACGACCGTTTCCCGGACCATGGCACACTGATCATGAAAGCGATCAACCGGGGCGTCCAGCTGTTTCGCACGTTTGACTTCTTGCGGGCCTCGGGCAATTTGATGGTGATCTTTAGCGACGGTCAGGACACTCGCGCCTTGTTCGAGGGTCTGTCCCTGGATGACATCTTGGCGGAAGCCTCCGACAACGCGATACCGGTCTATTTCATCCGGACCAGCTACAACCGCGAACTCGGCGATCTGTTGCCAGACAACACCTGGAAACTGGCGGTCGAGCGAACCGGTGGACGGTTTTTCCCCGCTGCCAATGAAGACGCCATCCTTGACGCGATTGCAGAAATTGACCGTCTCTCGGTCGGAGAGATTCAGGTCAATCGCTATGTCACGAGGCATCCGACGTTCACACCGTTCGCGCTCGTCGCCGTCGGTTGTTGGACCGTCGCGCTTGCGCTTGGACTAGGCGTAACACACTTTCGGAGGTTTCCGTAATGCACGTCGCAGTCAGGTATCTGGTCAGCGCGGTCCTCGTCGCACTCGTCGCCACGACGCTCGGTCTTCGGGGCCTCGTGGAACGCGAGCTCGCCGACGCGGAAGAAGAACTCGCCACCCTCAACACGAACGCAGCCGCGCGGCGACTCGATGCAATCTACGCCCGAGTACAACCCGCCGAACGCGTGCCCTGGCTGCTTGGCGAGACCAGTCGAGGCGTCGAGACCCGTCGCGCTCAGGCCCGCTACTGGCGTGGCGAGTATGCAACGCTGGTCGCGGAATACCCGGACCTGGGAGGCGAGGACATCCGTGACAACCTGTTGTTACAGCTCACCCTGGCGGTGGCCCATGTGCGTGAGGCGAACCGAAGAGCCGGCGACGAACACGACGCGCGGCTGAGCGCCCTCGACCGTTCGATCGGCACCTACGCGCAAGTGCTCCGGAACACCCGGGGGCATCGCGATGCGGCGTTCAACTATGAATTGCTCGTGCAGCAAAGGGACGAGGTCGCCGCGGGCGGAGACATCCCTGTGCCCCAGCGCAGCTCGCCGCTGGGGAACCCGGGGAGCGCGGGCGAGGTCGACATGGACATGCTCGGCGACATGAACGATATCCAAATCTATGTGCCAAGCGATATGTCCGGACGCGAGTCGACCGACGAGCCAACCGTTGGAGGTGATGCGCCCCTCCGACGGCGGGGCTAGTACTGGAGTGTCACGTTACAAGCAACCCGTGACAGAGGTCCCGCAGCGGTCTCATGCTTGACTCCATCCCTCTGGCAGGGCCTGTCCGCCTGCTCCACCCGGAAGTCGTATGGCTACTCGTCATACCGGGCGCTATTGGTGCCCTCTGGGGCTGGCGATATTGGCAGCGGCGGCGGGACGCCAGGCGGTACGTTCTCGAGCGCACGACTCCTGGTCGCGAGCGATACCCTCTCACGGGCGCGCTCGCCGGGTGGCTCTGCGTCATTGGAGCGTTGGTGTGTGTCGTGCTTGCCGTCGCCAGACCCCAAGCGCGGGTCAGCCTCGTGCAGAGCGCCGGTATCGACTTTGTCATCCTCCAAGATGGGTCGACCTCGATGCGAGTCGGCGACGTCACACCAGACCGGTGGCAGCGCTCCACCGCATGGCTACGGACGTTTGCGGAAGCGCTGAGCTGGAGCCAGGAACGGGTAGCGCTGGCATTGTTCGCATACCGCCCAGCCCCTCAAGTGCGACTGACGAGTGATCCAAACGCGTTCTTCTTCTTTCTCGACTACTTGCAAGACGAGCCGCCCTTTCGTCTCGAGGACGACACCAGCTGGGACACAAATATTCAAGAGGGTTTGCACTGGGGCCTCAGAATGTTCGAGCTCGATGAGGAGCTCTACGGGCGACGGCGCAGCGCCAAAGCGTTCATTGTCATATCGGACGGGCAGGATTGGGGAGAAGAGGTCGGCACCGCGATCGCACGAGCACGCGACTATGGTGCCCGCGTGTATGTGATCGGGGTTGGGACAACGGCCGGAGGAATCATCCCCGATGTGCCCCCACAGCGATATCGGGAACCATATCCCGCGATTCATTCCGCGCTAGACAGGCAATCACTGCGGGCGATCGCAACAGCGGGGGGCGGCCAGTATCACGAGCTGGGGACTGACCGGGACGACGCGATCGCGCTCAGGATCTTGTCGGACGTGCAGCAACGCGCGGAGGCGTTTCAGCGGGACGAGGTGTTCCAAGACCTCTACTGGCCACTGCTCTGCGGGGCTGGGTTCTTTCTTTGCGTCGGCGCCGGATTCGTGAGGGACCGCACAGAGCAATGGTGGCAGCTGGCGGTCGTGGTCGGGGTCGTCATCTTTCTTCTCTAGTGGACTGTCGTTGCGTTCGAGTAAACTCCACCTCCATGCGGCAGTCGCGCTCGGCAGCGGCCCTGACCTGGTCAGGGCGGGTCTGAAAACAGTCGAGGCACACCGCGACGGATCGGCGGTCTGCCCTTCCGTAGACAGCCCTCGTGCCCGCATCAGACTCTCCAGAAACTCCGCCGTGTGTTTTGTGCCTTGTAGAAATCCGAGTAGCTCAAGCCATTGGCATAGGTCCAAGGGGTCCAGCCCTCGACGGTACGCGCATCAAGATGGGCGCCCTGATCGACAAGATACTCGACGATGTCGTTGACTCCGCGCTGTTGTTTGCGGTTCGCGCTGGGCATGTTCACTGTAAATGAGGTGGGTCTGAGGGCTGAGACACGGCCACGGGGTGGTGCGGCAGCGGGGTCAGCTCGGATATGGAGGTCGGCACCCCGCCCACCGCCAGACGACTCACGACTTTTGCCGCCGCAAGATATCGCTCGAGTAGCGATTGCGACATCCGCAGCACGTCACCATTGTTGTCAAAGCCAGAGCTGGAATCGTCTGCGGGCAAGAAGTCGACAATATCGAGCTCCACCGCCAGCAGGTCGCGCACCGCATTCCGATACTCGGTGCGGTTTAACCGGTGTAACCGCGGCTGACCGACCCGGGTCAGGGTAAGCGGTGGACGCCTCGTCCAAGAGGTTCTCGAGCCAGGACGCAAACTCGCGCATCCGCTGGTCGTCAGGTCGCGGTCGGCCAGCGGGCGGCATGACACCGCCCCGCACCTTGCGGACCACTCCTTCCCAGACCTCGGAATGCTGCGCGACGTCGTCTTCCATGCTTTCCGCGCCCATTCGCATCCATTTGTGTGTGCCTGCCCGTCTCTGTAGGAGCGCGATATTCCGTTCCAGAAGATTGATCAGCGAGACTCCGGATCGATCGCTTTGCCTTCCGCCGCTTTGCCTTCCGCTTCTTCTTTCTCGAGAATCCGCGCGCCCCGGAGTGAACTCGCCATCGAGTAATTTCCCTCGTGGCAGGCATACTCGTGCAGCGGGTAATCACTACGGGTCATCTCGACCTGAGCGGTCCAGGGGTGCGACCACGTCGTGGGGTCGGTGACCGTGAAGTCGTACAACAGCGTATCCCGGTCGACAAGGGTGAACCGCTCGACAAGGTGCAGATTCGCACTCGATCCATTGAGTGAGGTTTCACCGAGAAAATTTGTCGTGTCGATCGCAAGGGTCTCACCCTCCCAGTAAGCGCGAGAGTCGCCCACCCACTGTCGGAGTCCCGACGGCAAATGGGACCGACTGTCCAAAGGGATTACACGCACGTTGTGCACCATCTCATTGACGATCGCGATGGTATTCCCGGTCTGGAAGAGCTGCATATTGTTGTTGTAGGCGCTCGGCGTCATCGGCGGCCCGGAATTGAAGCCCATGAGACACCGCTCGGAGATTCCTCGGTCTTCGGGGCCCCACGCGTGTCGGCCCCGGGACTCTCGACGCAGCGCTGCCCGTTGCTCAGCGTCCTCGGTGACCTCCGGTATTCGTCCATCAGGTGGATCAACAACCAATGAGGTTCGACTCGCGGTGAGGCGATCCCCGCGTTCGAACCAAATGGCCTGCTCATAGCTGACACGCGCTTCCAACGAGGCCGAGTCCGACGTCGAGTCACCAGCCCGTCGACGGTCGGCAATCTCACGCTCATACTGAGCGGTCTCTTCGGGGGACAGCAGAACACGGTCGGCAAGATCCTCCGGGCGTTGCATGGGCGTCGCGGTGGAGAAGTTCCATACCCCCTGGAGGTCCGGTAGGCGATCGGTCTCGTCCACCCCCGACCGCGTCTGCCCACCGGCCAGAGACGACGAGAAGAAGAGGCCGCACAGAACGGCATATGCAACATATTCACGCGATAGTGGTCGACATGTCATCGGGCACCTCCATGTTCCAGATCAAAGCAAGATCAAGCTCAAAGCAAGCATTCAACGGTCTTGCGACTATCGTCGCAGCCGATCGAGAGCGCGCCGAACCAGCGAGTTATCAGGGCTGAGCTCTAGCGAACGTGTGTAGGCCTGGACCGCAAGGGCCGTTCGACCACCGACGGCCTGTGCCTCTGCCAGACTAGCGAAGGCGTTGAACGACGTCGGATGAGTGGACGTATTGACCGTAAACAGGGCCACGGCTTTGTCGAGAAGGCCGGCATTCAAAAAGGAATGACCGAGAAGGTCCAAGATACGTTCGGGCGGCTCCCACGTCACGCCTGAACGCCGCGAGGCCGCCGCGAAGTGTTCGCCTAGTCGCTCAGGTGCGTCAAAGAGCTGACGCGACGTGACGCCGTATCCATCAAACACGAACCTGAGTCCCCTATACAAGCTGAGCAACGGTACGGACCCGTGGCTCTCATCGTCGTAGCGCTCCAGGGTCGACCGCAACCGGCTGGAAGCCTGAGACGCGAGGGCCGAAGCAAAGGAGCGCGCCGGCCCGTCCATCCGTCCGCCCGGAGGATGTCCAGACAGCGACAGATAGACGACCCGCGGTCGACTCGCTGGGTTGGTGGTGAGCTGCTCGGCCTGGCGCACGAGAATCTCATCGTCCCAAAACAAGCTTGGGTCGATCGCGACATGAGCCTGAAAGAGGTCAGGGGCATCGAGAAACGCGTGTAGCGCCATCAGGCCACCAAAGGAATGGCCGACCAACACCCTATAGGGTTTGGCTCGGTAGGCCTCTTCTACGGCGGGCACCAGCTCCTGATTCAAGAACGCCAGAAAAGCGTCGCCGCCGCCGCTTGCGCTCAACGTCGCGTCGTGCCCACCGTTTGGACGGTTGGTCGTATGGGTCGGTGTGAGATCGCGGGTCCGGTTGGAACTTGGCACGCCGACGACGATCATTTCTGGTATTTGGATATTCGCGTTGGCTCCTTCGCTCATGAACTGAACGACACCAGTTGCGAGGTGAAAATGTGTATCGCCATCCAAGAGATACAGAACCGGGTAGTCGACCAGCGCGTATCGGGCGTCGTCGTAGGACGCTGGGAGATACACCCAGTAAGGACGTTCCTCCCCCAGTACGTCCGACCAGAGGGAATCGCGGGAACCAATCGATATCAGCCGGTCTGCTTGTGCCGTCGCCGCACCCGCCATGGCGAGCACACCGAGGACGGTGAAAAAGCAAAACAGACGGACGGAGCAGAGGGATCTCGACAGAATCTGCATTATAGGCGCAGCCATGGGCACCACGCCGTTGAACACTGTCGCTTCTCACGAAAACACGCGAGGATCCACGCCATTGTCGAGCGGGCTGACTGTCAGATGCGGGCCGTCCGCGTACTATCGACTTTCGCGCTAGCGAAGTTGTAGTCTCTGCGACACTCACGGGAAGCGGTAGGACTAGCCGACCCTCCTCCTGCCGGAGCAGGGTCGTATTCGCACGATTCTTGGACCAATTGGAGTGAACACGATGCGACGCGAGCCGCGCAATGGCCAGGCGGACGCAAAGGTTGACACGACCTCCGGCGTTAGTGGAGTGGCTTCGGGCACACTATCTATAAAACGAGGTGCCGCAGAGCGAGTATCTGAGGGTCGTCCGCGTCCGGACGAGCGCACGGTGTTCGATGCCCTAGGCCAATTCACGAGCGAGGAACAGGCGGACGCTTTCGGCCGGGGCGGCACCAACTCCAGCAACGACGCGGGAGAAAGAGAAGCGCGGTCGCGCTGGCATCCAGCGTCGCCGCCCTCGGCTCGGCGTGGTCAGGGCGTTTCCGCTGCGGACACCGAACATCTCGACACACCTGTGTCCTCACCCCCGACGCGGCCGACGGTCGGAACGCTGGAACAAGCGCTGGGTCTCTACGAGATCGCTATGTTCAGCTCGGATCTCGGCGCGCTCAGAGAAGGTACGGCCCTGGTGATCGAGATGCTCGGCGGGGATCCTGACCAGTAAGGATGCGCAGCTCCTCAAGGAACGGTTCGAGACTCTTCGGAAGATGCTCGAAGCGTCGCCGCGAGTCGACCCCACACTCGGCGCCGCCGCGCATGACACAACCCCGGAACAGGCGCGTGTCCAGCCATCGCTGGTGAGCGCGCCAATCGCACAGCCTGGGCTATGGTCGAGGGGGCCGTGTTCACCGGCTTGGCTGGCGCCGTGGGCATCGCACTGGTCGCTACGACATTCTTGTCGCGAACCGGTGCACTCCCCGAGGACGTCAATGCCACGAACGACACTGGCGGCGCGGCCGAAGATTCCGACCAATCCCTCCGAACTGGCCAAGAGGCCACTCTTCCCCTTGCGGCGGTCAGCCCGGTGCTGACGGCAGAGAACCGGGTGGTCGACGAAATCGTCCTCGCCGGAGATAATGGGAGGTTTCCGACCGCCGGCGCCGAACTCGCGCGGCCCTCAATGATAAAGTTGGATGCGCTGGTCGGGCGCGCACGGGCGCGGCCCGGCGACCTGGCGGTGGAGATCGAAGGCCATACCGATCGCACGGGGTTGGACGCGTTCAATCATCAACTGGGGTTGGAACGAGCGGAAATCGTGCGGGCATATCTGCACGAACAACATGCGCTCCCCCTCGATGCCATGCAAGTAACGAGCTTCGGCGAGAACAGACCAGCCTCCTCAAACGACACGGCAGAGGGGCGCGCAATGAACCGACGGGTGGTCGTGTGGGTCGTACGGGGCAGCTGCCCCTGCGACACCGACCCTTTCGGGACAATAAATCGGGACAGTCGGGACAGCAATGTCGACCCACAACCACCGCTCGTTGACTGCCCTACATCAGCGACCCTTTGCGTCATGCTGACCAACACGCAGAAAGAATCCATTCGCCGCACCTGGCAACTCGTAGAGCCAGTGGCTGAGACCGTGCCAGACCTCTTTTACCAGCAACTATTTCGAGCTGGCTCCTCAGTATCGCGACTTGCTCAAGAAAGATATGGAGGCGCAAAAGCGCAAATTCGTCGTGATGCTTCGATTCATTGTCGCCGCACTCGACTGGCCTGAAGACTTATGGGCCGCGCCAGTGTCGACCGATGAAAATTTGCTCATGGTAATCTCCGCGCTTGGCCGCCGACATCGGGACATCTATAAGGTGCCAGACGACGCCTATCCACCAGTCGGTGAAGCCCTGCTCTGGACCTTGGACTACGGCTTGGGCGAGGCGTTCACTGTTGACGTTCGGGACGCCTGACTAGAGCTGTATCGTCTTCTGAGTCGGTGCATGATCATGAGTGCCAGCCTGGCCGGCAGTGGTAGCGTCGTGGCCGCCGAGGGACGATAATGGACGGACGCTCGTATGTCATGTCTGGCAGCTTGAGCGACTTCAGCTTTAGCGAAGTCTTAGATGTCGTCGCGCTCAGCCGTCAGCACACCCTGGTCGAGTTGCGCGAGCCCGACGGGTCGGCCGTCGCGTCGATAAACTTGAAAGCGGGGCATCTCGTCCGAACCGCCTCAGACACGGACGATCCGAGAGATGCGTTTGATAGGGCGATCAGGGCCGACAGCTCGTGCCTGTTTCACGTGTATCGCTTGAGCGAGCCGATGGAGTATCAAGACTCTGGTCGGATTGCCGACGTGCTCAAGGACATAACAAAGCGGCCGCGGAGGGCCAAGAGCCGAGTCAGGCCGCCGCGACCGGTCGCGCCACGGCGCAAGCCGGCGCCAACGCCACCGACGACACCCGAAAAGACGCCCGTTGCGGCCCCGACCAGCGCCGCCCCCGAACGCCCGACCAGC
>CAUZIB010000006.1:0-98345 GCA_963579735.1 Vicinamibacteria bacterium
ACTGGCACGAGGCCGTGGCCATCATCCAAGAGCTGGCTCACACTATCAACCGTTCCGGTCGTGACGCCGAAGTGCCGGACCTCGACCAGGGCGAAAACGCGCTTCGTAGTTTGCAGCAGCAAGCCCCAGACAGCGTTCTGCTGGATATCGTCGGTCTCACAGGCGAGTTTGACAGTGTCCGAAGACTGCGCGTGGCTCTGGCCGAATCTTGGGTCTTTGTCAGTTCTGATAAGGACGATTCAAAATTCATCATCGACGCGATACGTGCTGGCGCTCGCGAGTTTCTGCCGCATCCTCTGGAGATGCGCGTTCTGGCAGAGGCAATCCAACGTTTCAGAGCCGAGCGAGATAGCAAGAACGCGCCGGGGATTCTTGGAGATCTCCTGTGCGTGATCGGCGCCAAGGGGGGATGTGGCGCGACCAGCCTCGCGATCAATCTTGGGGCATGGCTGGCAGAACTCCCAAACGAGAGTGTCGCGCTCATCGACCTGAACCGTCCGTTGGGCGACCTGGCAGTGAATCTCGATCTGAAGCCGCAACATTCAATGACGGAGGCGTTGGCTTCCGCCTCGCGGATCGATACCGTATTGCTCGAAAGCTTCATGTGTCGCGCCTACGGAATGGCCGTGCTGTCGGGAAAACGGGAATTTGTGGACGAAGAGGTGCGCGATCCCGACTCGCTGCGCAGAATGATGGAAGTGACACGACAGAGCTATACCCACGTCGTGGCTGATCTGCTGGCGGACTCGCAGGCGTCTGGGTTCAAGACGCTCGTGGCGGACGCGAGCGCTCTGATATTGCCGGTGACGCCTGATCTGCCCGCCATTTGGCGCACCAAGCGACTTCTCAGCGGTCTACGCATGTTGAAGGTGTCCGACAAAGTGAAGCTGGTCCTGATGCGGTGGACACGAACCGACGAGATCACGCCGGAGGACGTTGAGAGCGCGCTCGACAAACCGGTATTCTGGAAGATTCCGCACGATTACATTGCATCAATGCGCGCAATCAACGCCGGTCGTCCGTCCGCTCGTCTCTCGCGCTCCAAGCTGACGAAGAGTTATCGAGAATTCGCCGCGGCCCTGACAGGGCGTCCCGCGCCCGCGCGAAGGAAGCTCGGCTTTCTAGGGCTCTAGTCCACTCGCTCACTAGTGCAACGCCGTCCGAAATACCGCTACGACCTCGGGGTTTTCCCGGCGCGCGGTTCAGCTTTTCGCCGTGGCATGGGCGGTCACAGCATTTTGGGGCATACTGTGCGCGGTGTTGGCAGTCGGAGTGTCGGTTGTCGTGCCTCGCGAAGACGGGTCAGCAGTTCATGGCGGACCACCCGACCGGGTGACATTGCGCCCGGGTCACCGAAGTCGCTCTCTTAGGCCCCGACGCAGACAGGGCAGAGGACCCTCGGCGCCCAAGTGCCAGCGATCGACGTTTCGCCGGTGGTGTGCCCGGCTCCTGCTCGGCTGCGCCGTGGCCCTCGCCGTGACGACCACAGCGGCGGTGGCCCGAGAGGTGCCGTCTCCGTTTGAACCGGCGGAGAGAGACGCGCTCCTCACTGTCGCTCGATCGCTGCCCCGTCTCCACAGTCTCTTGGTGCTGGTGTGCGATGAGTTCGTGGAGGAGCATTACTTTCACGGATGGTCACCGAGCGTCCGGCCAATCTCAAGTCCGCGTCAAAATCGATTCTGTCGATCCTCGTGGGCATCGCCATCGACGAGGGCTTCTTGCAGGGTGTGTATTTCGGCGGCAACGACATGCAGCTACGACCGCGAGATATGGTGACGATCGGTCGGTTGCTTCTGCGGTCAGGGGCGCTCAGTGGCACCCGTGTCGTGTCGGCCAATTGGATACAGGACTCGCTCACACCGCGTTCGCGCTCTGAGAGGTCCGGTCGCGAATACGGCTACGGCTGGTGGATGCGAGAGTTCTCCGGGGTTCGGTTCTACTATGCGTGGGGATATGGAGGGCAGTTTATTTTTATCGCCCCGCGCCTGGATACGGTCGTGGTGATGACGTCTTCGCCCCATCCGGGTGACGGCCGCCGTGCCCATCTCCGTGCACTGTATGACATGGTCGAGCACAACATCGTTCCGGCGCTTCTGGCGGGCTCGGTCACACACGAATGAAAGGGAGTATTGGCATGCGAAGAGACAACCTGTTTATTGTGTCGTTGGTCGCACTCGGCGTTGCGTGCGGTGGGGGCGAGATGCCCGCGGAAGACAGCGCGGCCGAGGCCGAAGCGCTGGCCGACATGGGACCCACGCCGATGCAGGCCGGCGCCGGTACTGTGTTGCGCGTCGACCCGGCGTTTGATGCGCTTGTCCCAGTTGGCGCCAGTATCGAGAAGCTGGCCGATGGCTTCGTGTTTATCGAAGGCCCGGTCTGGATCCCGGACGAGTCCCGCCTGCTATTTTCGGATGTCCGGGACAACACGATTTATCAGTGGACAGAGGCCGAGGGTGCTAGCGTTTTCATGCAGCCCGTTTTCGAGGGCGACCTGACCGGTCGGGGTTCGGTGAGTTCGAACGGGCTCACCCGGGACGCGGATGGCATCCTCGTACTGGCCGAGCACGGGTATCGACAAGTGACGCGATTGAGCGCCGACGGCATCCGCACCGTTGTGGTGGACAACTACGAAGGGAATCAGCTGAACAGCCCGAACGATGTCGTTTTCGGCCAGGATGGCACATTGTATTTTACGGATCCGCCGTATGGCCTTGCCGAGGCCGAGGAGCCGTCGCTCCGTGAACTCGACTTTAACGGGATCTATCGATTGGCGCCCGGCGAGGACCTCGAGCTCTTGTACTCGGAACAGAGTCGTCCCAACGGGATCGCGCTGTCACCAGACGAGTCCACTTTATACGTGGCGAATTCGGATGGAAACCAGGCGGTCTGGATGGCCTATGACCTTGGCGCTGACGGCGTCTCCAATCCCCGGGTGTTTTACGACGTAACCGACGTCGAGGCCGAGGGAGCTCCCGATGGCATGAAGGTCGACGCGGCAGGTAATCTGTTTTGCACGGGTCCGGGGGGAGTGTGGGTGTTTGCCCCGGACGGAACGCATCTGGGCACCATTCAGCCCGAGGAAGTGCCCGCCAATGTCGGCTGGGGCGATGATGGGCGGACGCTGTATATGACTGCCCGGACCGGGCTCTATCGGATCCGCTTGGCCACCGAAGGTGTCATTCCTGGGCCGATGCCGTAAGGACACAGAGGGAAGAACCGACGTAGGAAAGACCGCCGGAAGTGGGAGTGCGGGGAAACTTCCCCGCACCCAGGCCCCAGGGCTTTGATGTCGTCACTCGGAGGTCGCGCAGTGGTTTCGGGTTCGCTTTCCACTGCTGCGGCGCGATCGTGGTGGGCGAGCTATGGTATCGGACGGACCGGGTTAGTGCTCGCGGCGGTCGCCGCCCGATCGCGCTCGACGAGTTCCCGTCGGAGAATCTTGCCGCTCCCACTCTTGGGAATAGTGTCGATGAACTCGACCCGACGCACTTTCTTCTGGGGGCTCAAGCGTTCCGCGACGAACGCCATGAGGATCTCAGCCGAGACGGTTGCCGCTGGCCGACGCACGACAAAGGCTTTTGGCACCTCTCCGGCTTCATCATCGGGGCTCGGGATGACGGCGACGTCGGACACATCCGGGTGGGACAGCAGGATAGCTTCCAGCTCGGCCGGTGCGACCTGAAATCCCTTGTATTTGATCAACTCTTTCAGCCGATCGACGACGTAGAGAAACCCGTCGCTGTCGGCTCGTCCGACGTCGCCGGTGTGCAGCCATCCGTCCTCGTCGATCATTTCTCGGGTGGCCTCCTCGTTGTGAAAATACCCTTTCATGACCTGCGGTCCGCGTACCCAGATCTCACCCAGTTCACTGGTCGGCACGTCGTTTGACGTGGTCGAATCGACGATTCTGAACTCGGTGTTTGGCAAAGCAGGACCGACCGACGTGATCTTGATCTCGCCGTAACGGGGATTGGTGTTTGTCACCGGGCTGGATTCCGTCAAACCGTATCCTTGTCTGACCCGGATATCGTTACGTGTTGCGCACAGAGTGGCCACAGATTCGGGCAGCGGGGCCGCTCCCGACATGATGTTGTTGAGGCTGGAGAGGTCGTATTGGTCGACGGCCGGGTGTTTGGCCAGTGCCAACACAACCGGCGGGACGAGATACGCCGTGGTGATGCGATACGTCTGGATGAGACCCAAAAACTCCTCCAGATCGAATCGCGGCATGGTCACGATGGACGCGCCCTTGCGGAGCGCCGCGCACATGAGTACTACCATTCCATAGATGTGGTAGAACGGCAGAAACCCGATGAGCACCTCTCCTTCGGCGAGTTGCTCGACGAGATCGATCTGGGTCAGGTTTGCCACCAAGTTGTGATGGGTCAGCATGACGCCTTTCGCGAGACCCGTCGTGCCGCTCGAGAAGGGGAGCGCGACCAGATCCTCCCGGGCGTCGATATCAATCGGCGGGAAGTCTTGACCGGTGTCAGCCAGAAGATCCGTAAACGGCGTCGCCTCCTCGGATTCGCCAAGGACAAAAAGCTCGCTGACCGCCGTCCCTTTTGTCGCTTCCCGCGCCGTGTCGAGAAGCAGGGGAGCGACTATAAGATACTTGGCGGCGGAGAGTTCGAGATATCGTCTGAGCTCGCCGACGCTGGAGAGTGGATTGATCGTTGTGTTTATTCCGCCGGCGGTCGCGACGCCGAGGAACGCGATCGCATATTCGGGTATGTTCGGGCTGAAAATGGCGACCGTATCCCCTTTGCGGAATCCACGCGCCGCAAGTCCCGCCGCCAAGCGACGGGTTGACGCCGCCAGCTCCCCATACGTCAGGGTGCGACCGGTCGGACCGTCAATGAGCGCCGGCTTCGTCGACCAGCCCTGAGCGTGCTCGAAAAGATATTCCGGGAGCGGACACTCGGGAATCGTGACGCGGGGGTGCGGGCTCCGATAAATCATAGCAACGCCGAGTGCTACGTCAGAGACGTGCCCCCATCGATCGGGATCACGGTACCGGTCGTAAAGGCGCCCGCCCGGGAGGCCAGATAAATAGCCACTCCGGCCATGTCCTCCGGTGCGCCGATTCGACGAAGGGGACAGGCGCTTTCTATCGTCTCGCGATGGTCTCGGAGGACGTGCGCCGTCATGTTGCTCTCAAAGTAACCAGGCGCGATCGCGTTGACGGTGATCCGTTTTGGGGCCAGCTCCACCGCCAACGTCCGGGTGAGGTGATGCACGGCCGCCTTGCTGGCAGAGTATGCGAATGTCCCACCGGGCAGGATGGTCGGCACCTGCAAACCGTCCATAGAACCAACGTTGATGACGCGTCCCGGGTCGCCCTCGCGTGCGGAAGCTTCCAGGAGCGCGGTCAACTCGCGGGTCATAAAGAAGACCGCGCTGACGTTGAGATCAAGGACCTTGCGAAATCCGTCGACTGGATACTCTGCGTAAGGCGCGGCCCAGTTTGTGCCCGCGTTGTTCACAAGAATGTCCAGTTGCGACGTATAGTTTCGGATGGTGGCGACGAGTGCCGCGCGTCCGCTTTCTTGCGACACGTCCGCCGGGAGGGGCACGCATGGTCCCAGCGCGCCGAGCTCGTCTGCGGCGCGTTCACACGCGTCCGGCTTGCGGGCTGAGATAAAGACCGTTGCTCCGGCTCGTAGATATGCCTCGGCGATCATACGGCCAATACCCCGCGACCCCCCGGTTACGAGCGCGGTCTTTTCTCGAAGCGAAAATAGTGTGGCGACGTCCATGCCTTCCCGATTTGGACCATTCTAGTGGCTCTCGGGACCCCGGTCGACATTCGTGCGCGGGCGGTGACGGGTGGCGGTAGTCGACAGAAGACGGCCGGACCGTCATGATCGTGCCGTCAGCCTGCTACGATCGAGGCATGGCGGACCCAGTTCGAAGAGTTCATTTCAGGCCGACCCGATCCCACCGCCGGTGCGCGGTCGCGGTGTTGTCGGTCCTGCTGTGGGGTGCGCTCACCGTCCCGGGGAGTCACGGACGGTCGGACCTTCCACGGGTGATGCCCATCGCGACTCCCCCGAGCGTATGGTCCGCTGACCTCAGCATCGCCATCCTCGCGTTTGGCGACAACGCCGACGAACCGAGTCCGCTCCTTCGCACCCTCGCCCGTCATCCGCCGGTGCTTGTTGCCATGGCTCCTCTGGCGCGATACATACGACGTGGCGCGATGGCGACGGCTGTTGACCAGGTGCTCATGGGGCTCAGGATTGCTTGGCTATCTCGTTCCGAAGCGGTGTGGATTGATCAGGTGGCGGTGGCTCGCGAGTTCGGGTTGAGCGACGCCGAGCTTGCGCAAGTGGCGGCGGGGCCGGGCGCGGGGTGGAGTCCTCGGGATGCGACGGTCCTCCGGGCCGCGGACGAGTTGTACTACGACACCGTATTGAGCGAGGCGAGCTGGAGCACGCTAGCCCGCCGGTATAACGCGCAGCAGCTCATTGACCTCATCTTTACCGGGGCCCAATACAGTATGCAGTCGATGCTGGCCAATAGTCTCGGAGTGCGACCGGCCGTCGATACACATCCTTCGGATCGCTGGCCGGTCGGCGTATCGAGGGTGGGGCCGCTCACGCGGCCGGCCGCGGTTCGGCTGGACACGGCCCGACTCTCTCCGCTGCCGAGAGACGAGTGGACGTCTCGACAGCGGGAGGCGATCGAGAGCGACCGGACGGGCCGCCGCGAGACGGCTCTTGCAACCCTGGTTCGGCACCCGGCGTTGTATCGGGCACACGCCACCCAAGCGCAATACATTCGCAGCGATTCGACGCTCTCCGGTCGGGTCAGAGAGCTGTTGATCTTGAGGATGGGTTGGCTGTCTGAGGCAGAGTACGGGTGGGGCGAACATGTGCCCATCGGTAAGGTCGAGGGGTTGTCGGCTCGTGAGGTCCGTTCGATCGCGGTGGGCCCGACCGACCCTGCATGGAAGCCATTGGAGGCCGCGCTCCTGCGGGCGGTGGACGAGCTCTTTTACGATGACGTCATTTCTGACGCAACCTGGGCAACGCTTGCGGCGGGGTTTGAGGAGGCGCAGATGATCGACATGCTTCTGACAGCCGCGAGCTATCGCATGACCGCGATGGCGCTCAACTCTCTAGGAGTGCAACCTGACCGGGGATTTGATCGATTGCCTAACATCGCGCGTTGACCGTGGGCGGCGGCGGCGAGCCACGTAGAGATCCGCCACATCCTCTTGCATCACCACGAACGTCTGAACTGTTCCTGTCGCGGCTCTACCACATTGTCTTGTCATTCTTCGGCGACTGCGTGTCCGTCGTCGCTGGCGAGCATCGTCACCCGCCACGGGCGGCGAGGCTCGATGACAGTGACCGACGCGTTGGGAAAGCGGGGCGGCGCATCGCCCGGCGGGAGAGTGAGATGACGCAGCGCGAGCGCGCGACAGACCAGCCCGTGGGTCACCACGACAAGCACTCCGGGCGTCTGTTGGGCTCGGTCTAGGACCCACGCCCATAGGCGGTCGATGCGTTCGACAAAGTCTACCCAGCGTTCGCCAGCCTCCGGGTCGACAGTCTCGGAGAACACGAGACCTCCAACCTCCTGATAGGGTTGGCCGCGCAGGGTGCCCAAGTGTCGTTCACGCAGCATGGGCTCGATGGTCAAAGAGGCTTTGGTGGCCTCGCAGATTGCGCGAGCCGTGTCCTCTGCCCGCGCGTAGTCAGACGACGCGACCTGCGCCACTCCCTCCACCCGAAGACGATTGGCTAGTTGCTTGGCTTGCCAGTGCCCCCGCGTGCTGAGTGGCGTGTCCGGGTATTGGACGGTCCGCGTTGCGTTCAGCGTTGTCTCCGCATGACGCACCAAGAGGATCGACTGCATGAAGTCGGGGGATTGTATGTCAGGATGAGTCGCGTGAATCTCGCGCCATCCGCCGATCGGAAGGTTGTCGCCGCGTGGTGTCTCTACGACTGGGCAAACTCGGCGTTCACGACACTGGTCGTGACCTTCGTGTATTCGACGTTCTTTGCTGCAACGTTTGTGGATGATCCCGGACGTGGCACTGCGCTGTGGTCGCGCGGCGTTGCGCTCAGCGCGATTCTCATCGCCGTCCTGGCTCCGTTCGCCGGAGTAGTGGCTGACCGGGGCGATCGCAGCCGGTATCTGACCGCGTGCACCATAACCTGTTGCGGGCTGACCGCGCTCTTGACATTCGTCCGACCTGGGCCGCCTGGGGCGGTCTGGCTCGCGCTGACGGTCTTCGTCGTGGCAAACGTGGCATACGAACTAGGTCTGGTCTTTTACAACGCGATCCTTCCCACGATTGCCACCGCCGACCGTATCGGTCGCGTGTCTGGGTACGGCTGGGGCCTGGGTTATGCGGGCGCGATCCTGTGTCTCGTCCTGGCATTGCCCCTCACTGTGAATCAGCCCCCGTTCGGTATCAGTACCGAGGCAGGATTCAATATCCGCACGACAAACCTCGTCGTGGCCGGGTGGTACTTGCTCTTTAGCGTCCCGCTGCTGCTTTATGCCCGTTCCAGCCATCGACCGCCGTCGTCGCTTGATATGAGGCGGGTGATTTCAGAGCTCCGACACACGATCACGCAGGTGCGACAGTATCGGCAAGTCGTGCGGTTTCTCATCGCCCGCATGATTTACAACGATGGTCTGATCACGATTTTCGCGTTTGGCGGTATCTATGCGTACGGGACGTTTGGCTTCACGCAATCGGAGGTCATCGTGTTCGCGATTGCCCTGAATGTGGTGGCCGGTATTGGCGCATGGCTATTTGGCTATGTCGACGATGCCATCGGGGGGAAACGCACCGTTCTCATCAGCCTCCTATTCTTGTCAGTGGCGACGCTGATGGCGGTGCTGGCGCCGAACCGGGTGTGGTTCTGGGGCGCGGGTCTGCTGCTCGGTTTTTTTCTCGGGCCGAATCAGTCGGCTAGTCGGTCGCTGCTTGCGCGATTTGCTCCGCGCGAGCGCACAGCTGAGTTCTTCGGCTTTTTTGCCCTCTCGGGTAAAGCCACCGCGTTCTTTGGTCCTCTCTGTCTAGGAATTCTCAGCGATATCTATTCCCAGCGGGTTGGCGTCGCGAGTGTCCTGATGTTCCTTCTGGTCGGCGGCGTCCTTCTTTCGACCGTCAATGAGGAGGAGGGGATCCGGGCCGGGGCAGAGGAAAGAGCCCCTGGAGAAGGGCCGGACATCCGGTGATAGAGTAGAGCCGGATGACGTAGAACGTCTTGTCGTTCGGAAAGACCTAGTCATGCGACACCACAACTACCCACGTGCGTTTGTCTTGCTCGGTGCCAGTCTGGCCGCCTGCGTCGCCTTGTTCTCGGGCGCCGTCGACGCCCAAGACCGCGGGGCACCCGATTGGCTACGTGTCAACATCGTGAACGTCGTACCAGAACGTCTCGAGGACTATGTCGAGCTGCAGCTCAAGGAGGTCAACCCGGCGTTGCAGAAAGCTGGCGTGCCGTGGCGATCGGTCTGGCGAACCGCCGAATTCGGGAATAGCTACGAGATGCAGTTTGTGACACCCCTCGGGGACTTGTCCGACTATGACACCGGTGGCCCGTTGGCGAGGGCGCTGCCCCCCGATCGGGTCGCGCGGCTGGCCGACCGGTTGCGCCGGTCGACAGTGTCGCGGCGAAGCTACGCCGTGCAGTATCGGCCAGAGTTGAGTGTGGAATCCGCGGAGTCGAGCGGCCTATTTCTGGCCCGGTTGACGACGATCGAAGTGGCGCCGGGACTTGGCGCGTCGTGGACGTCCTTTCTCGAACGAAATCTTCCACGTTTTCGAGGCGCGGACGTCGTCTTTGGGGTCTACCAGCGTTTGTTTGGTCCGGGACCAACTGCCTGGCAGCTTGTCGAGAACTACCAGAGTTTTACCGAGCTCAATGAAACTAGCATCATCGGTCGGGCTTTTGGCGAAGATGCGGACGCGGTGACGGCAGAGCTGGCCGGTGTCGTGTCATCGGTTGAGCGGACCGTGTTACGTTACGACGCGGAGCTGAGCTATACCAGTGAGCCGTCCCGATAATCTCCAGGACGCTCTACAACCAGTATCCTCGATGTCATCTTTGGTCACGGAGAAATAATGGGCACCCAACTGTATCTACTGGCACATCTGTTTGCGGCAATGCTTCTCGTCGGTATCGTTTTCGGAGCGTTGGCCGCGCCAAACCCAGACGAACGTCGCCGCACGATGATGTTCTCGGGAATCCTCGGTCTCGTTGTGTTCGTGACCGGTTTTGGTTTACTCAGTCGTGGTGGGTTCGGATTTCAAGGCTGGGTCGTGGTGAAGCTCGTGTGCTGGCTCGGGCTGGCGGCGCTCCCGGGGCTGGCATTCCGAAGACCCGCACAGAGCCACTTGTTACGGTTGCTCACGGTGGGTGCGGTGTTTCTGGCCGTCGGGATGGCGGTGCTCAAGCCGTTCTAGTTGACAGTCCGCTAGTGGCCTTCAGCGGTCATTTGTGTAGCGATCGGCCGCGGAGGGCTTCGTCGCCCTGACAGGCAATCCGAGGGCGCGACGGCGGGTGGTACGACGAGGGACGTCTACACCGGAGTGGCCTGAGTGGTGACGCGTCGGCCTTTCGTGGCCAAGACATTCACGCGGTGACCGAGGTCTCGGAAACGAGGGTCCTGCGTCTGCCGACGAAGATACCGAATATATATCTGCTGCAGGATGACCATCAGCTTAAAGACGCCAAAGGCATAAAACCACCGCACCTCGTCGACCGCAAAGCCACTACGGTTTGCATACCGCTGAACGACGTCTTGCCGGGTCAGAAACCCACGGTGATGGCTGGGCATCGCCGTCGTGATTCGCTCAGCCGGGTCGTCGCCGGCCTCGACCCAAACATTGAGTAGATAGCCAAGGTCCATGAGGGGATGGCCGCGTGTGCACATGTCCCAATCGAGGACTGCCGTGGCGATCGTCGGGTCGCGGGCATCGAGTAGCAGGTTGTCGAGCTTGTAGTCGTTGTGTAGGAGCGCGGTCGCGTCCGCGTCTGGCACTTCCCGCTCGAGCCACGCGATGAGGGTATTGGCCGCCTGCACATCGTGGTCCTTGGCCGCGTGCCACCGCGCGATCCAGCTGCTGAGCTGACGCGTGACAAACCCCTGGGGTCGCCCGAGTTCGCCCAGTCCCACCGCGGCGGGGTCGACACCATGCAAGTCCGCGAGCGTGTCGACGATCATTTCGCTAAGGCGGTGGACCGCGTCGCGGTCCACCGCGAGTTGGAGCGGGAGCTCGTCCCGAATGACCCGCCCGTGCCGTCGCTCCATTACATGAAAGTCGACGCCAATGATCGCCGCGTCCGTGCAGAGGGCCAAGCTTGTCGGCGCGAGTGGAAATGCGGCACCCAGACAGGACAAGACCCGATATTCGCGGGCCATATCGTGGGAACGTGGCGCGATCGGGCCAAGCGGCGGCCGCCGAAGCACGTACTGCGTCCCCCCAAATGTCAGTAGATACGTGAGATTGGCGTGCCCACCCCCAAACTGGCCGATACTGAGCGGTGTATCGCCGACCGGTAAATGGGTGCGAAGCCACGGTTCCAATCTGGTGAGGTCGAGTTGCTCGTCTTGACGGATGGGGGAGAGCTCTGGGTCGCGGGTCACGGGAGGTAGTGTCGCGTCTCAGACCCGCCGGTGTCCAGATGCGGCTTGGACTGAACATTGGCCTGGCCCACGCTCATGGCGGCCGCCGCTCCGCGTCGGCCCAAGTCTTGTGTCGGAACACCAAAAGGCGACGGGAAAGGTAACCCCTGGAGGTCGACGCCAATGCGAATCATCAATGGGCTGGACGAATTGGAGACACTCGCCGGCACGACGCTTGGAACGAGCGAGTGGGTCACCGTGACGCAGGACATGGTCAACACGTTCTCAGATGTCACGACGGACCATCAGTGGATCCACCTCGATGTGGAGCGCGCTACGCGTGAGCTGGAGGTCGGGGGCCCGATCGTGCAGGGCCTACTGACGCTCTCCTTGATCATTAGATTTCGGAATGAAATCGCCGAGATTCACGGTGTCAGCAAGTTCATCAACTATGGTCTCAACCGTGCGCGGTTTATCACGCCGGTACCGGTCGGCACGCGCCTGCGAGGTACGCAAACGCTCCTCGCGACAGAGCGCACAAATTCGAACATTGTCCGCATGACGAGTTCGATGGTCATCGAGGGAGAGGGGCTCAAGAGACCAGCGTGCGTCGCGGAAACCGTAGCCCTTGCGTACGCGTAAAAGGGCCGCCCCTGAGAAGCGTCGCTCTCATGTTTGCCAGGCAGAGAGCCGATCGCCGGCCGTGAGTCGCCGCCAATAGCGGCTCAGGCGTCGGCAGAGGGTCGCCGCTTCTTGGTGTGTATGCGGGTCTGGTCACCGGGCGGTCTTTCTGAGTTCGATCCGGGCCACCGCCCGCCGGTGCACTTCATCCGGGCCGTCAAACAATCGGGTGGCTCGCGCTTGTGCCCATCCTTCGGCGAGTCCGAAGTCTCCGGAGACACCGGCGCCGCCGTGTATCTGGACTGCCCGGTCAATGACCCGTTGCGTCATCGCTGGAGCAACAACCTTGATCATGGCGATGTCGGCCTGGGCGGCCTTGTTCCCCACCGTGTCCATTTGGTGCGCGGCGTTGAGGGTCATGAGTCTGGCCTGGTCGATCTCGATACGAGAGTTGGCGATGGCTTCCATGACCACGCCCTGCTCCGCGAGTGGTTTTCCAAATGCGATCCGGGTTCTGGCTCGTTCGCACATCGCCTCGAGGGATCGTTCCGCCAACCCGATCATCCGCATGCAATGATGAATACGACCAGGGCCGAGACGCGCTTGGGCCGCCTCAAACCCGCGGCCTTGGCCAAGAAGCAAGTTCGTTTTAGGGACCCGCACATTGTCGAACGTCAGTTCCCAGTGGCCAGAGGGCGCGTGGTCGTACCCGAACACCGAGAGCGGCCGCACAACTGTCACTCCTGGGGTGTCGCGTGGGACGAGCACGAGCGAATGTTGCTTGTATGGTTCGGCCAACGGGTCGGTCCGACCCAAGAAGATGAAAACGCGACAGCGTGGATCACCGCCTCCTGAGATCCACCATTTGTGACCATTGACAACGTAGTCGTCGCCGTCAGACTCGATCCGCGCACTGATATTCGTGGCATCGGAGGACGCCACCTCGGGCTCGGTCATCGCGAACGCCGAGCGGATCTCCCCAGCGAGAAGCGGTTCCAGCCATTCGCGTTTTTGCGAGTCTGTTCCGTATCGTTCAAGCGTCTCCATGTTCCCGGTGTCGGGCGCACTACAGTTGAATACCTCGGGCGCGATGGGGGAACGGCCCATCTGCTCACAGAGGGGGGCGTACTCGAGGTTGGTCAGTCCATTATTGTGTTCGTGACGCGGACGAAACAAGTTCCAGAGGCCAGCGGTCCGCGCCTGGGTCTTCATGTCGTTCATGATCGGTGGAGACGTCCACCGCTCTGGCGATGCCGAGAGTTGGTCGGTATACGTACGCTCGTTCGGGTAGACCACCCGCGACATGAACGCCGTCAACCGGTCGTAGAGCGATTGGACTCTGTCCGAGGGGGCAAGGTGTGGCAAGCTCAAGGGCCAATCATGACCCATTCTGGCCGCGTCGTGCACTTGTACCATTGGCGTCAAGATCGCTAGCGATTGTTCATAGCAGCGTGGTGCTGCGCAGGGGAACCCGTCAACCGGGAACGGATTGTGACACCTGAGCGCTGGAAGCAGATCAAGCAGATTCTCGCGGACGCCTTCGCGCGACCGGAGGAGTCCTGGTCGAACCATCTGGACATCGCTTGCGGCAATGACGCGCCGCTCCGGGGAGAGGTAGAGTCGTTTCTGACGGTGAGCTCTGACGAGCTCGAAGGGTTTCTCGGCGAGCCAATTGTGGGGCGTCCCTCGCTGCCAGCCGATGCCTTTTCCCCGGCCTCTCCGCCGCGCGGCGAGGACGACGACAGCGGTGACACCGTCATCCACAGGCTCAGGGTTGTCGACCTCGCGCCATACACTCGCCTCCGGGTCAAGACCGGTTCGAGCGATTATTTGTTGACGGTGATCACGCCGTTTGAAAGTGAGCTGCTCGTCCAGGGAGGAACACGTTTTGCGGCGGCCACCCGCGCCCAACTTCTCGGAGATGGCGTGGTGTCGGTAGGGCAGGAACTCCGACTCAAAATGGGAGTCCGTCAGGTGATCACGAGTCGTGTGCGCTCGGTCGAGGTGATGACCGGAGACTAGTGCGCAGGTGTCCCACGGGTTGCCAAGGGACTCTCGCTAGTTGTCCCCGGCCTTCGGGTCAACTCTCGGTGAAGCCAGGCGATGGCCGAACGCCACTCGCGTTTGACTGTTGCTTCGGACACGCCCACGACCTCGGCCGTTTCCTGGATCGTCAGCCCCGCAAAGTAGCGCAGCTCGACCATTTGCGCCTGGCGCGCGTCGAGTAGTGTCAACCGCTTCAACGCTTCGTCCAGATCGGCGACATCAACTTCAGGCGCTGCCGGCAGGTTGGGTGCCACTTCCAAGGAGATCGGCTCAACGCCGAGACCGCGTTTTTGTGCTTTTCTACGGCGGGCCTGTTCGGCCAAGATCCGTCGCATGATTTGGGCGGCGATCCCAAAAAAATGGGCCCGGCTTTGCCAGCGGACTCGCGTCTGCTGACTCAGCTGCATATACGCTTCGTTGACGAGCTCTGTCGTTTGCAGCCGTCGGCCCGAGCCCTCCTTGCGCAGGTAGCTGTGCGCCAGTCGATGGATTTCCCGATAGACGACCGGTATCAGGCGGTCGAGTGCCTCCTTGTCACCGTCACCCCAGGCTTTGAGGAGCTGGGTGACCTCCGACGAAGATGGCTCGCTCACGACGCGTCCTCTCGGTTGTCGAGATATGGAATCGTCTGGGGACCCTCGGGGAGCACACACAGCGTCGCTGCGGGACCGTGACGGGACAGGCCGTCACGGGTGGCGGCGCTGATGTCGTTGATAGGGGTCAGGTGCGCCCCTCGGACCTGCGCGTCGCTCAGTCCATCGGTCTTCAGATACACATCGGCCCGTCTTTGAATTTGCGCCTGCACCTGGACTTCCCACTGGTCATGCCGGCGGTGTCCGGGCGCGCAAATCATCTCGAGTAGCTCTCGCGGAGTGTCCCTCTCGCCCAGGATGCCCTCGTATTCTCCATGCGAAGGTAGGCCATCCGTACACTCGGAGGCACAAAGTATGATACCGCCCTCCTTGACGACCTGCGCCGCAGCGGACAGTCCTTTGACGGTCTGATACAGGTTCTGGTCAAGGGGATATCCGCTGTTTGTCGTCACCACGACGTCAAACGGAGACGAAAATCGCTGCATGGCGGAACGCCGTACGATGTCGCGGATTTTCGCATGGACAGTGAATAGCTCGCCGGCCGCGACCTCGGTGATATGTCGGTCGCGGTTGATGGCAACATCCACACTGAAATCGACGCCGCACTGTCTCGCGATACGGCGAATGGCATCGTGAATGGGGTTGCCGTCGGTGACACCCCATCGTGCCTGCGGGCTGCCGATCATCTCGGCGTCGTGGAGACGCATCGTCGTCTCGAGCCCGGCGAGGCCGGGCGCGACCATTTTCGGACCACCGCTGAACCCTGCGAAGAAATGAGGTTCAACGAAGCCGGTGGTGATGCGAACGTCTGCGTCGAGCCAACGCCGGTTGAGCCACACTGGCACCCGGGGCTCGACATCGGGTAGTCGTCTCAGTTCGGTCTCGTCAAAGGCACTGTGATTTACGACATCGCACCGGTCAAGAAGCTCGGTCCCGAGCATCTCGCGAAGCTCGTTGTCGGTCGTGGGGCGATGGGTTCCGGTGGCCACGAGCACAACGATGTCACCAGGTGGTATGTGTGAGAGCTCGTCGAGCACCACTGGCAGCACGGTGTGACTCGGCATCGGCCGGGTGCTGTCACAGATAGAGATCGCAACCGTGTCCCCCGGTGTCACATGCTCGCGAAGCGGCCGTGTGTTCAGGGGGTGTCGGAGCGCCGCTCGCACGGCCGCGGTTTCGTCTGGGAGGCCGGTCACGTAGGTGGGTTCGAGCACGGTCGTTACGGCGTCTGGCACCTCGATTGGGAGCCTGCCCCGTCCATAGGCTAGCTCGACTCTCATGACGTCAGAACCTCGACGACTTGACGCGCGGCTTCCAGGGCCCGGTCGTTGATCTCCTCGTCGGTCAGCGTGCTCAGCGGGTGGGTGATCACGACGGGCTCGAGGTCGGCGGCACCAAGAGCCACCCGCTGCGTGTGCGCTTCGTTGACAAACGCGGCAGTGATGATGGCCGCGGTCGGAAGACCGGCGGATTCGAGCAGGACCGTGTCGTGCAAAATGCACGACGTGCAAGATCCTCAATCTCCGATCGCGGTGACGACGGCGTCAGCCCGACTCACTATCTCCTGAATCAGTGCGGCGGGTGCTACACGAGAAAAACTCTCCTTTGTAAACGTCGTGACTTCCCCAATCCCGTGCGCCTCACTGAGATGGCTTACGGTTTGACGAAGCAATCGAGACGCGTTCCATTTCGAGTTGTCGAGCACGGCCAACCGGACTCCGCTAAGCGTGACGAGTCGCGGGGCGCGGGGCACGAGTTCTGCGGTTACTGTGCCCCGCGGGTCGAAGACGTGTTCTCCCGTGGAGAGCACCCGGTGGGTTGGGTCGTGTTGCGTCTGTGGGTCTGTCGCCATACGGGGCCTCTCCGCGTCAATGCGCAGCCCGAGGTAAAAGTCGACTCATGCCTAGTTTTTGTGCGCGATAGTTCACTAGAGTTCGCAGGTCCCATCCGTGCACGAGGTAGCCGCGACGGGTGCCCGGCCGTCAATCGCTCGCAACACCGGAGCCGTCATATGTCCCCACCCGGGCAAGAAGGCAGAAAAACGCCCAGCCGCCCCGCCCGCGACAAACAGATGAATGTCCTCCGGGCTCGGCACGACCGGGATTCTCGCGTCTGGTTCCCGACGATACCATTTCGGCAAGTTGCGATTGTAGATCTTGCCATACCGACCCCCAAAGCTGATGTCTGCAAAGGTGACGGTCGTATTGGACCAGAGATAGCGCCTCACATCTTGGCGCGTCCACTGGCGAGCAGCGATCGTTCGGGCGTGCTCAGGACCGAGGACGACGGCGCACGAGCCGCTGCTTACCGCATTGTTGTGGGCAATCGTACTCATGGCGGAGGCAATAGAATCGAGGATCCCCTCGGGGTCGTTCGCTACATGGTTCGTGACGCTGTGAGGAGCCTCCGTTGCAATGCAGAAGACGGTGCTATCCTCCGCCCGGTAGCCCTGCTCGACGTGATACGGCGCCCACGGGCTGGCCTCTTCATCTTCGGCAATACAGAAGCTGTACTTGCCAGGGTGGCCCAGTGTGCTCTTATCGAGATCGCCCGGGATCCCCCCGCCGACGTTCATGAGCACGAGCCGGATGGCTCGGCCGATGGTGGCGTTGGCCCGGTTTCCCGGGCCAAAAACGCCCCACCCGCTGTTCATGCCGAGCGTCTCTCGGATCGGTCCGTTGACGACCACGAGGGGGGCCGCGACATGGGTGGTGGCTTGGATCCCGTTGATATTGAAATGAGGGTCGCACATCGCGACCAGGGCGGCTCGTACGACCCCTGCATATTCGGGACGACACCCCGCCAACACCAAGTTGACCGCCAGCACCTCACGAGTGAGGTTCCCCCAGCGGGGGGGCACCCGAGCTTCACAATGGTCGGGTGCCCCCCCAAGGGCCGCGACCACAGCCTCGATTTTCTCCGGGGTCGGCGGCACGACTGGCAAGCCGTCTGTCCACCCCTGCTCGAAGTACCACTCGACCAAGTCCGTCTGGGCCACCGGCTCGACCGGCGTATTCGCAATCACGACACCCTCATCCGGACTATTCCCCCACCAATTCTTCGAGGACGGACATCTCGAAAACCGCGCCGTGAATCGGCACGATCTGTTCGACCCGCCACTCGCGATCGTTGACGACCGCTAGCAGATTTTCCGCAAACGGCGACATCAAAGAGCCTGGGTTGAAGGCGTCTGCCTGGACCAACAGTCGCTCTCGCGGCAAATACGCCACCAGATTTGACGCGCTATGTGGATCGTCGGTGATGCGTGCGACTTCGAGGGTCCGCCGACCGCTCGTGATTTCGTAGACGTCGTCGCCCTGGACCAGCTCCATCGTCAGAGGTTGCGGGTTGCCCTGCAGTGCATCTGGCTGACGGGAATGGGCACGGGCCACGATGTCTTGAAAGAACGTCTCGTTGATCTCGTGGGTGACGATCGTCAGGCCCTCCGAGACCGCAGCTCGGATGCCACCCGAGTGGTCGAAGTGGTGGTGGGTGTTCACAAGATACTGAAGCGGTTTCTCAGGTTGGATCTCACGTGCCGCCTGGATCACCGCGAGCGTGCGGGCATCGTGTTGAGGCGCCTCGATCAGGGCGAGGAATTCGTCAAACTCGACCAACACGCTGTGGTGTGACTGACCACCCAGCTGCCAGACCCCGTCCGCGACTTCGATGACCTCGACGCTGGCCTGAAACGCGGGCGCCGCGGCGGCCTGTGCGGACTCCGGTGCGGCAAAGTCGTCCAGCTCGCGGTCGTAGTCACTCGATATTGTGATCTCGAGGACCACGTGGTCGTCGACCGTCGACGTGATACGTCGGGGCAACAGCAGACGAGACTGGAACCCCCCGAGGCCGCCCGTCTCCTCATAGTTGTCGAACGCGGTGGTCAGCGTGACGTCGCCAAGGTTTGGGTGGGCACTGAGCGAGACAATTTGCGTGGGCGTCTGGGTCTCAGGGTCGACATACATCGAGAACGTCTCACCATCGCCTGACGTCACATCGACGACGTCTTGTCCGTCTTCCTGACGAACACTGCCAATCGTCGACGTCTCGTCCATCGCGAGCCGAATCAGTGTCATCGGGTGATGGAACATGGCGATCCGCCTATCGAGTGCCGCCTGGGCAGTTCCGCGACTCACATCGCCATCTTCCGAGATGTCGTAGGCGACATCGCCGTCCAGCCCGATGGTCTGCCGTTCGCGGAGCACCGGGTTGCCCGTCAGGTAACGCGATGTTCTCGTTTGGAAGACCCGCCAGCGGTAGCCCTCCAGGTCAACTTCGCGGCGATACTCGTCGAGATCCCAGTAGGTGAGGTCGGCGCTTGGTCGAAGATTTTGGCCCATACGAAATTCCTGGCCCGTGCCTTCCAAGAAGAGATTCTGGGCATCGGCGATATCGTCGGCGCCGCCCAGGGCGTCCCCCACGTCACGGATGAACTGCATCTCCGGCGTATACGACGTGCAGGCTCCTATCATAGACACGGACACCAAGGAAACGAGTAGGAACGGGAAAACGGTCACATTTCGCATCGTCATGACGTCACTCCTTCGGTTGTAGCCCACGTGTTACCACCGTACGAATTTACTGACACGGACATGCTCGAGGGCTCGTCAGACATGACCTACACGGTTAGTGTGACGGTCCACTAGGCCGGCATTGTGGCCTAGGTCGAGAGGTGGAGCAAGAGGATACGGGGTCGCCGCCGGACGTGAACACGCGTGGCGTGAGGCTAGAGGTCGCGAAATCGTCGGCCGGCGGTCGCGAGCTCGGCCAACAAAGGTGCCGGCTCTAGCCACTCGCCGTGTTGCTCGGCCAGCCGACTCATCGTGTCGTACACCGTGCTCAGACCGACCTGGTCGGCCCAAAACATGGGGCCGCCGCGGTAGCGCGGAAAACCGTAGCCATGGAGCCAAATGACATCGATATCGCTGGATCGCGCCGCCAGACCCTCGGAGAGAATCTTGGCGCCTTCGTTGACAAGTGGATACAGACACCGAGGGACGATGTCGCTGTCCGGGATCGGTTGGCGTTGGACACCTTGCTCGGTCGCGACGTCGACGATCAAGTCCTCGACGACCGGGTCGGGGATTGGTGCACGGTGCCCGGACTCGTAACGATACCAACCAGCGCCGGTTTTCTGACCGAACCGACCGCGCTCACAGAGACGGTCGGCGATGGGTGAGTAACGGAGGTGCGGGGGGCGACTGGTGGCCTGTCGCCGTCTGACACGCCACCCGACATCTAGTCCGGCGAGGTCAGCAATTTGGAAAGGGCCCATCGGGAATCCGAACTCGACGAGCACTCGGTCGACGTCCTGTGGGAGCGCGCCTTCCTCCAGCAGAAACTCGGCCTGGCGCCGATACGCGTAGAGCATCCGGTTGCCGACGAACCCGTCACCCACGCCCACAAAGACGCCCACTTTGCCAAGACGTTTTGCTAGCTGTCGAACACTGGCCAGCGTTTCGACGGACGTCGCCTCACCGCGCACGCATTCGACCAGTCGCATCACATTTGCCGGGCTAAAGAAGTGAGTGCCCATGACGTGCTGGGGACGGGTGGTCGCGGCCGCGAGGGCGTTGACATCAAGGGTCGAGGTGTTTGTCGCCAGAATTGTCGCCGGCTTACAGATGGCGTCCAGTGCGCGGAAGACCTCCTGCTTGAGATCCAGATCCTCGAACACGGCTTCCACGACGATATCGGTAGTGGCGACGTCGGCCTGGTTCAGGGTGGGCGCGATGAGGGCCATGCGCTGATCCATCACGGACTGCGACATCCGGCCCTTTGTCACCGTGGCCGCGTAGTTTCTCCTTACGACCGTGATGCCCCGGTCGAGCGCCTCTTGGGAGTTGTCAAAAATTGTTACCGGGATGCCGGCGTTGGCGAAACTCATGGCGATACCGCCACCCATCGTGCCGCATCCGAGAACGGCCGCGGTCTCGATGGGACGAGTCGGCGTGTCTCGGGGAACGTCCGAGATCTTGCTTGCCTCGCGTTCGGCAAAGAACGCGTGGCGAAGCGACATGGACTCGTCCGATGCGACCAGGCCCAGGAACGTCTCGCGCTCTTTGCGAACCGCTTCGGCAAACGGGAGTGCTACCGTTCGTTCGACACATTCGATACAGGCATAGGGTGCCCGATAGCCGCGGGCTCGTTTTGCGATTGAAACGCGAAATTCATCAAAAAGACGCGGGTTGTCACGGGCCTCGCGGAGGCCGTCCTCTTGGTCGGAGACCCGTCGGATGGCATCTGGATTCCGGACCAGGGTCCGGGCGAACGCGACG
Organism: Vicinamibacteria bacterium; assembly: GCA_963579735.1. GTDB lineage: Bacteria > Acidobacteriota > Vicinamibacteria > Vicinamibacterales > UBA8438 > CAUZIB01. The sequence continues at coordinate 21,137 of CAUZIB010000006.1, forward strand.
GCTGCGTCTCTGACATCCTCCGCTGTCCCGTCCACGAGCCGGTCGAGAATGCCGAGGGTCTCCGCTTCCTTTGACGGCAACAATCTACCGGTGACAATGACCTCGAGGGCCTTTTGCACACCAATCAATCGAGGTAGGCGGACGGTGCCCCCCGCCCCCGGGACAAATCCGAGGGTGACTTCAGGGAGGCCCACCCGCGTATTCGTGGTCGCCAATCGGTGATGGCAACCCAGCGCCACTTCCAGCCCGCCCCCCGCCGCGACGCCATGAATCGCGGCGACAACCGGTTTCCCCCCCGCCTCCATGTGATCGATCACCTGGGGAAGGTTCGCGGCGTTGGGCGGTGGCGGGTGGCCAAATTGACGAATATCCGCTCCGCCGCAAAACATCGCGCCGGCCCCGGTGATGACAATGGCTTCGATTGTGTCGTCCGAGAGGGCCGCGTCAATGGTGTCGGCAAGCCCCCGTCGCACCGCGAAGCTGAGTCCATTGACGGGGGGGTTGTCGAGGGTGATGATGCCGACGTTGTCGACTCTGGTCAGAGTAACCTGGGCGGCCATGTATTCAGGGACGAGAGCCTACACCACTTGTCGTTCTCTGGTCGTGCCTCGGCTCAAACCCGGCGCCTCTGCTGCCCCTTCGAAGAAAGCGGTCCCGCGGCCCGGTTGTCACTCAAGACGCGCTGCGCGGAGATCTCAGTGGCTCCAGTCGGTCGTCGGAACGCCGCACGACGCCTGGCCGCCGCGCGCGCCGGGGTTGGCCAGACAAGACCTAGGCCGACGATGTCAGCGCGCGGAGGATGGCATCGACCGCTTTCCTGGCTCGGTCGTGCATTTCGTCGTCTGTCGCGTCCTGTATCGGGTGCGGCACAAAAACGGCGTTCTCAGCGATGGCCTCCATCCCCAGCGCTGAGGCCTGGTGCCGGGCAGCCTGGACGAACTCCGAGGAGGCGACCATCACGGTGGGGATGCCGCGTGTTTCATACTCCAGAAGGTCGTGCACACTGCACGACGTGCACGAGCCTCAATCCGCTAAGGCTTGGATGACGGCAGTACACCCTTCCGAGACCTCCTCCCGCAGATCGTCGGGGGTCGGCTTGGTAAAGGTCGGTTTGCTGAAACGCGCGACTCTGAGTTCCGGATGACGCGAATGTATGAGACGCTCCACCTCGTCCAGAAAAACATCGCCACGGGGCTTGGAGATATCGACGAGGCCGATGGTGCCCGCCAACGCTGCCGGTCGATGTGCGGGGCGTCTCCCAATTGGTTCCCTTTCGTCGGTTGGGTCGAGAAAGATGAGTGGGTCCCGGGTGGTGGCCATAAAAGCTCCTGGTTCAGTGTCGACGCACTGTATCACCACCAGTCAGGGTCTCGCGCGCGTTTGCGGACCTTAATACTGGTCTAGTGCCCGACCTTTCTAGTGACCGCGGTCGAGCTCTTGCCCCCCGATGCCCAGCCGCCCACAACCGCTGAGAACTTGCCGGCGGTGCCGCCGGCCACGACGACCATGATGTCCTCGGGCCGGTTGAACTTGGGAAGTGGCCGGTCCAGCGCCTCCGGGGTTGGTTGACCGTCCGGCCCCAGCCACGAGGCCGGTAGTCCCCGCGCCACCGTGCCCTTCTCACACTCGGCGTTGGGGACCAATTCGCGCAACGGCCGCGCGGTGACCTCCTGGATCCGAGCCCGGAGGTCCGCTTTTGTAAAGCCATCCCGTTTGAAAGTGCGAATGTGCTCGGGCGAGACCACGAGCATGGCTTCACCCATCGCATGGAGCTTCACATGCGCGACCGCCTCCAACGAAAGGCCCATACTCGCCGCGAGTGACCGGGCGCTGCGGGACAGCTGGTCGCGGATGGCCCGGGGGGCTTCGCCGGCAAAGACGGTCACGGTACTGTCGAGGGGGTCGAATCCGCGCTCCACATGCAACGGCTCCCAGCAGCTCGCTTCTTCGTTTTCGCCGATACACAGGCCAACCTTGCCAGGCTGCCCCAGGGTCGACATGTCGACCTGGTCGGGTCGTCCACCCCCGACGTTTCGCACGACGAGCTGGAGTGCCCGTCCGATGGTGAGGTTGGCTCTGAAGCCTTGGCCAAACACGTTTCGTCCGCAGTTCAATCCGATGTCGTGCCGAATGGGCCCGTTGACCACAATCACCGGACCTACAAAGTAGGTCGTGGCCAACACTCCGTGCAGATTGAACGTATCCGTGCACGCCGCTTCGACCGCTGCGATGACAACCGGCAGATACTCCGGTCGGCACCCCGCCATGACCGCATTGACGGCGATTTTTTCGATAGTCGCCGGGGCAAGATTCGGCGGGATGTGTGCCACTACCTCGCTACTTTTGCGAGCGGTGCCAGCCAGCATACGTATCACCCTGGCCTCGGTGGGTGGCACGACCGGCAAGCCGTCCGTGAGTTCCTGCGTATCGAGAAACTCGAAGGGATCGTCGTCGGCCGGGATACTGACTCGGCGCGCGGCCAAGGCGGATGATCCCCGCGCTACCGCGAGCCGGCGCGCGACGTCAGGGTCGTGCGCACGCGAACCGCAGCCAGGACGGCTGTCGGGAAGTGCGTCGACGGCCTTTTCGAGGTCTGCTATCGAAGCACCCGAGCCGCATGCGGTCTCGGCCGACACGACGAGATTGCGCCAGTCGTGCTTATCCCACCCTTCGAAGCTCGCCAGCACGTGCCCGGTGGGCGTCGACAGAACCAGGGCCGGCACCGCATCAAAGCCATATTGGTCGGAGATATCGAGGTCCCGATCCAGGGCAATGGGCGTCGTGAGGCCGTACTCTTTGGCAATCGCCCGGCTTTCATCGGCGGCGCTTTGCGACACTGCTACGGTCCGCAGCCCTTCGGACCCAAGTTCCTGATGCAGTCGTTCTACTAAGGGGCCGACCAAGCCGCATGTCGCACAATCGTGTTTAAAAAAAAAGAGCAGGGTGGTTGTCCCCGGCGGGCTCTTTGAAAATCCAAGGGTGCCGGTCTCGAGAGACGGAAGCTCGAACGGTGGCGCCAGGGCGTTGGGCCGAGGTAGGGTCGACACGGGGTTTACTCCTGCGGCCGAGGTTGTTCTGGCAGCGCCAGGGCGATGAGTGAGGGCACCCGCGCTCCACCCACCGTGACGGCAAGATATTGGCGACCGTCAAGCATGTATGTCATCGGAGTTCCGATCGCGCCCCCGGGCAGATCGACAGACGCAACTTCGTTCCCAGTGGCCTTGTCGTAGGCAACCAGACGCGGTCCGTCGTTGGTGCCCCCCGCGGTCAGCGAATAGATCAGCAATGTTTTGGTGAGCAGTGGGCCACTCCGACTGGCATCGCCGCCGAGAGGCGGGAGGTCTAAGTCGCGAAGTCTCGGGTTGTTTCGGAATCTGCTTCCGTCTCCGGTGGGGATCATCCACGCGTGGTCACCAGTGTTCATGTCGATCGCCGTCATACGAGAATAGGGTGGCTTGAAGAGGGGCAATCCTTGGGGCATCTCCGGACGCGTGACACCAGCGCCCCGGCGCTCGACCCAGCGCAGCGTGGAACCTTCGTCGGGTTCCGGGCGACGATACTGCATCACCGAAAACGCGTTAAAGGACGGCACATATAGCATGCCTGTCTCCGGGTCAACCGCGGCACCCGACCAATTACCTCCTCCCCCAGCGCTCGGACGAAATATTGTGCCACGCTGGCTTTGCGGCGTGTAGAGCGGTCCAATCCGAAACGGCTCCACCGCGTTGACCGCCAACGCGCGGATCTCCGGGGTGAAGTCGACGAGCTGGTCGATGCTGACGCCTTGGTCTTCGAATGGTTCGGGCTTGGTGGGGAAGGGCTGAGTCGGCCAGGGCACCTCTCCGTCCAGATCCGTGTCAGCGGGCACGGGGCGCTCCTCGATGGGCCACAACGGTTCGCCAGTGGCCCTGTCAAATGCGAAGACAAAACCCTGCTTCGTGATCTGAGCGACGGCTTTGACCCGTCGCCCGTCAACGGTCACATCCAGCAAGTTCGGTGCGGCCGGCAGGTCATAGTCCCATAGCCCGTGGTGCACAAACTGGTAGTGCCAGGCGCGCTCGCCGGTCTCGATATCGAGCGCGACAAGACTCTCGGCGAACAGGTTGCTTCCCAACCGATGGCCGCCATAGTAGTCGGGCGCCGGCGTATTCAGGGGCAGATAGATGAGACCCAGCTCGGGGTCGGCGCTCATGAGTGACCACACGCCGACTTTGCCGGTGTGCCGCCATGAGTCCCCTTGCCACGAATCGTTCCCAAACTCGTCGCCTTGAGGAATGGTGTGAAAGGTCCATTTGGTGGTGCCGGTTCGCACATCGAATCCGCGCATCCATCCGGGAGGGGCTTCCCGGGTGATGTTGTATGACGAGATTGAGCTTGGCGTGATGATCGTGTTTCCGACGACCAACGGTGGCGATTGGACCGAGTAGAGCAATGCGTTCAGCCAGTCGCGGTCACCGCGCGTCGCCCGCGGGATGTCCCGCATGAGGTCGACGCGACCGCCGTCGCCAAAATCGTCACACGGCACTCCGGTCTGGGCGTCCACGCAAATCAGGTAGCCATTGCCGGTGCCCCAAAGAATCCGCTCTTCGGCGCGGTCTGGACCACTCGACCAATACGCAACCCCTCGCTGATTCCAGCGCGCGGTCATAGTGGTGGTGCCTTCTTCGTAGCTTTTCGGGTTGTAGACCCAGAGGGTCTCGCCGGTCCGGGCGTCGATGGCCGCACCGGACGAGGTGGGGAGATTGATGTAGAGACGCCCACCCACCATGAGCGGTGTCGCTTTCAGATTGGTGATCGTCGGGGGCAGGGCGTCACGCCAGCGATCCGGGTCCCGGCGGTTCAGCTCCTCAAAAATGACGTCCGAGCTGGCCCACCATTCGCCTGTTCCCTCATTGGAGATACTCAAGAATCCGTCGGCGGATCGCCAGGCCCACGCAACCTCGAGGTCGCCAAAATTGTCGGCGGTGATCTGGTCGAGCGGCGAGTATTTTGTGCCACCCAGGTCACCCCCATACGTCGGCCATTCCCCGTTCTCAGGCGCGCCCTGCTGTGCCCGGCCGACCGATGTCAACATCCCAATGAGCAGGCACGACAGGCCGACCGCCCAGAATTTCGAATAATCACACCGGTTCCGCATAACCGTAAGTTTACTTACAATGACCCGGGATGCGGGTGCGAACGCCGAGTGCGAGCCGAGCCCTAATCATGGGCACCATAGCCTGCCTCGGCGCGCTTGGCACGAGCATGCCCGCCCAGACGCCACCGCCGCGCCGTCCGCCCGACCTGTATCACTGGGTACTCCCGGTGGACGAGGCCGGCGTTGACGTGGCGATGCTTCATCCCAACGATTGCTATCGGGTGCAACGGGCGGCAGGTGTCGCGCGTTTTGGTTCCGTCACGCCTGCCATGACCGATCTCCAGCGTCAGCTGGGGCTGCCGTCGTCCCACGCAGTGGATACAGTGGACGAGCATGACGAGTGCACGCTGACCGGCTGCCGAGATGTGACGGCCATTGCCGAGGCTCTTGACCGTGAGATCGAGAGGTCCGCCGGGAATCGTTCGTCGAGGAGCCGTGGCGCTCTGGACCGCTGGGTGCGGGGAGTCGGCCATCGGCCAACACCATTTGACCACTGGTTTGGGGGCGCCTACACGGATGTCGGGTCGGACGACCGTTTCACGTTTCGTAAGACCCCAGAACAGCGCATGCTCTTTCGACACCTCTCGACGAGCACGCGCGGGAACTGCTATGAGGCCAAGGCCCCGCGCGCGCTCTCGATTCATGTCCGTGACCAGAACGCGGCGCGTGTCCGGGTCGGCGTGTATCGTGGGTATCTGTATGTCGAACACCACCACCCTGCCACCGTGGGGGATCGCGCTGCCGACGCCGGGGGAAACTGACGAGACGCTATGTGCTGAGTGTCGCCCTCGTCTACGCCGAGAGGGCGCGCCATCAGACCGATCTGAACGCAACGGCGCGCGCCGATGAGCCGCTGCACATGTCGATACCGATGTAACCCGTGCCAGAGTCGGGGTGTCGCGACGGCGCCCCGCGCCTACCATTGCGGCGTATCGGACCTCACGCGCCGCAGTCGACACGTCGTCGTCGCCGCTGCTCTTTGTGGCGTTTGTCACTCGTACTATGACTGAACAAGACATGCGGCCGTGGTTTCGGCAGGTCTCACGCGAACAGTGGAAAGCCTTTTTCGCCACTTTTCTCGGATGGCTGTTGGATGGGTTTGATTTCACGATCATGACCTTCATCCTGATCGACCTGCAGAACAGCTTTACGGTCGATCGAGGGTTGGCAGGGGCGCTGGGCACCGTCACCCTGCTGTTTCGGCTGGTCGGCGGGTTGGGTGCTGGAATGATGGCGGACCGTTGGGGGCGAAAGCTGCCTCTGATGCTGTCGATCCTATGGTTCTCGCTCTTTGCCTTTCTGAGCGGGTTTTCCACCTCCTACGCGATGCTCTTTGGATTTCGTGCGCTCTTTGGGATCGGCATGGGCGGGGAGTGGGCCGCCGGAATGCCCTTGGCGCTCGAGCACTGGCCGACCCGCTATCGCGGCATCGCCTCTGGCCTGCTCCAGGGTGGGTGGTATTGGGGGTTCATCCTCTCAGCGCTGACGTTTCACTTCGTCTATCCGCTGTTCACAGCGTTTCCAGACCCGTTGAGTGACGCGCCCGGCGCCACGCTCGCCTGGCGCGTCATGTTTTGGACCGGGGTCGTGCCCGCCCTCTTGGTCTTCTGGATCAGGCGCGGGGTCGGGGAAAGCCCCGTGTGGCTAGAGCGCCAGCGACATCTAAAAGACGCCCGCCAGCGACATCAGCAAGAAGCCCGTCGGCGGGATCAAGAACAAACGCCGTCTCAGCCACAAGCCGCAAGCTCCTCGCCAGATTCTTCCGCGGGCTATCAACATCTTGACGATCAGGCGTCGTTTGTCCGTTTGCTGCGTCCGGATTTGATAGGCGTGACCGTTCACACATCGCTCTTGATGGGCGCGTTCATGTTTTCCTACTACTCGCTCTCGTTCTGGTATCCCACTTTTCTTCTCGAGGCGGGACGAAATCCGTTGGGGTATCTGATCGCGTTCAATGCGGGTGCGATCATCGGGACGGCGTCGTGGGGGCGGCTCTCGGAGACCACCATCGGACGACGCGGCGCCGTGTCGCTCGCGGCGCTCATTGGGGTCTGCTCCGTGCCGCTGTTTCTCGCCGTGGAGGATACGACCCTGCTCGGAGTCGGCGCGTTGCTGATGGGGGCAATGGGAGGCGGTATCTGGGGGATGGCTCCCTCGTATCTTACGGAGCGGTTCCCGACCTCGGTTCGGGGAGTCGGTCCGGGTCTGTCCTATCACGTGGGGGCGGCGATCGGCTCGATGACCCCGTTTGTGGTGGGTCGGCTACAAGACGGCGGGATGACGCTGGTCGGTGCCATGCAGGTATGCATCGTGACGTCCGGCGTGCTAGTGGCGGTCATGATATGGCTGGGACCAGAGACCCGCGGACGACAGTTTCTCGCGCAGGATGACGGCTGACCGTCGTTGTCCCGACGTGAGAAAGCAGCGAGTCGCGGTTCAGATCCAAGGCTCGAGGTCGAATCTCGGCAGCAACGGATTCACGAAACTGATGCCTTCCAGACGTTGCCCTTCCGGGAAATCCTCAGTGAAGATAGTCGATACCTGATTGAGCCGGGCGGTAGCCCAGATCTGCGCGTCGTAGTAGCTCAGTTGGTGCTCGCTCACGCCGCGTGCGGCGTCGAGCACGATCAGACGCGTCACGTCGAGCACTGGCATGGCATCGGCCAGCCGGGTCACTTGCGCACGGGCGTCGTCCATGCCCAGAATCGGATTCCTCCCCCGCGTTGTGGCGCTCATGAATTCGCCCAGGATCTGCGCACTCACGCGTCCCTGACGAGAGTCGACCAGCATCGCGATTGCATCAAGTGCTCGTGAATACTTGGCGTTTTCGGCCGGTTGATGTGCGTAGACGAGAATGTTTGTATCGATTAGGACTTTGGCCATCGACCGATTCGTTCGATATGCAAATGGTCGCGCATCCAACTGCGCCCACGAACTCCCTTTGTGCGGCGCGAGGCCAGCGACTTCATGAACGCGACGGCCTGGTTGGCAGCTTCCTCATTCATATGGGGGACGAGCGGTCATAGAATGAACCAATGCGGTATCACCAGATGTGTGTGACAGGAGGCATGCTGCTCGCGTCCTTGGTGGGCGGTGCGGTGGGGGGCATGTTGATGGATGCCCGAGTTGGCGCCCAAGGTGCCGGTGTTGTCACGACCACCCAAGTCAACATTGTGGATGCGTCCGGGCAACTACGCGCGACGTTGACCGGTCGAGACGAGCGAGCGATGGCGGCGGTTGCCTTCTACGACCCCGCGGGTCGAGTGCGGGCCATATTCGGGCTCGATGAGACTGGCTCGCCGATCATGCGGATGATGACCGACGCCGGCGAAAGTCGTCTCGTGGCGACAGTCCAGCGCGATGACGCCTTGTTGGTTGCCGGAGACCAGGACGCCAGCGCTGCGTTGGTCGGCTCAGTGGAGGGCCGCCCGGTCGTGAGTCTCGGGGAAGGTAACCGTGCGCGGCTGCGTCTACAGCTTGACGCGGGTGGCGCGCCGTTTCTCGGAATGTATGACAGCCAGGGTCAGCAAGCTGCGTCGATGGTGGTGGATTCCGCCGATTCGTCCTTTGTGACGCTCTACGAGCGAGGTCGCGCCCGCGCCACCCTAGGCGTGACTCAAGGTACGTCCCTGATCAATTTGTCAGACGCCGAACAGCCGCGTTTTGTGGCCGGGGTCGCGGACAATGGGCGCCCAAGTCTCACGTTTCTCGATCTTGACGGTGACGTCCTCCAGTCGTTTCCAACCGGCCGGTAGGCACCGCCTGTGGCGCGCGACGGGCAGGACCGCTGTGCTATTCTGGCCCGGCCTTTCCAACGGGAGGCCGCACCCCCAGAACTGATGATCCGATACCCAAGCAACGGAACGACAGCCGCAGGATATCTGGCCGCCCCGGCGACGGGGAGCGGTCCTGGTGTCATCGTGATCCAAGAGTGGTGGGGATTGGCCGACCACGCGTTCTTCAACGACACACGCCACGAGGTCTTTCACGCGGCGTATGCAAAACAGTGCTGGGAGCGCATGCTCCAGTTTTTCTCCCTCCATCTACACTAGTGGACTATTGCTGATTCCCTGTCGGGGGGCCGTGGTGTGTGGAAATACCTTGACGACCTGCGGTCGTGGCATTTATTGGCTCTTAGCGCGGCGTTGCTGATTTTCGATCTGGTCGTGCCTGATCCGATCCCGCTTCTCGACGAAGTCCTCCTCGGGGCGATGACCCTGTTTCTCGCCCGCTGGAAAAAACGTGGCCGGTAACAGCTTTGGCCAGGCGTTTCGGGTCACCACGGCCGGTGAATCGCATGGACCAGGCAACGTCGTCATTATTGACGGTTGCCCCGCCGGATTGGCTCTGACCGAAAGCGACTTGGTTGGCGACCTGGCCCGGCGTCGACCGGGTCAAAGCGCCATCGTGACCCAGCGCGACGAGGCGGATGAACCGGAGATCCTCTCCGGCGTGTTCGAAGGCAGAACGACCGGGACGAGCCTTGCGATCCTCATCAGAAATCGAGACCAGCGAAGCCGCGACTACGCCGACATCAAAGATGTCTATCGCCCCGGTCACGCCGACTACAGCTTTGATGCAAAGTTTGGCTTTCGTGACTACCGGGGTGGGGGGCGTTCGAGCGCTCGGGAAACATCGGTGCGGGTGGCCGCCGGGGCCGTCGCCAAGAAGCTGATCGGCGATCGCTGGGGGGGGAGCGTCATCGGATACGTGACACAGATCGGGGAGGTGGCGGCGGTCATAGAGGATCCGTCTTCGGTGACCCTCGACCAGGTCGAGACGCTGCCAGACGGGAACCCCAATCTCGTGCGGTGCCCCGACCCGGAGAAGGCCCGTGAGATGTTGAGGGTCGTGGAGGCGGCGCGAAGCGCTCAGAACTCGATCGGCGGTATCGCAGAGGTCGTGGCCACCGGTGTTCCCGCCGGACTTGGCGAGCCGGTTTTCGACAAGCTCAAGGCCGACATCGGCAAAGCCTTGTTCAGTCTTCCGGCCGTGCTCGGGGTTGAATACGGAATCGGTTTTGGCTGTGCGACCCTCCGGGGCACGGACAACAACGACCTTTTTGTCATGGAGGGGACGGGCGAGCATCGCCGCGTGGCCACGCGCTCGAACCGTCATGGCGGGATGTTGGGCGGGATCTCCACCGGTATGCCGCTTGTCTGGCGGGCCGCGGTGAAGCCCACCAGTTCTCTCTCGCTCGAACAGGAGACGGTGACTCGTCAGGGCGAGCCAACAAGTGTCAGCACGAAGGGCCGACACGACCCCTGCTTATTGCCGCGGTTCGTGCCGATGGCCGAAGCGATGGTGGCCTTGGTCATCGCCGACCACTGGTTGCGGTCGCTATCCGCGCGTGTATAAAGCGGTCCGGGCACCGTGTCGACCTATAATTGATCGCCTAAGGCGCGAGGTAGTGACTACATCTCGACGACCGTGCACTCGTTTGTGAGGAGACGCCCATGCGCAGTTGGTTCAAACTCGTCAGTGGCTTGGTAGTGGTGGTGGTTGTGTTCGTGGCCGGAATGCTCTTTGGCTCGACTGGTATCGGTCAGGCGGTCGACCCCGCGTCATTGGAGGACCGCGAGCGTGCCTTTGCGGAACGCATGCAAAACGTCGCGTTGGTCGGGCAGTTCACGATCGATGGCCGCGAAAGCAGCGGCGAGCATCCCGAGCGGTATGAGATCGAGCGGGTGGTCAAGGTCGACGACAACTCGTGGCGCTTTGACGCTCGTATCATCTACGGGTCCACAGACGTCACCCTGCCGGTCAGGGTACCCATCGAGTGGGCAGGGGATACACCGGTGATCTCGATTACTGACTTCACGATTCCGACCCTCGGCACGTTTACCGTCCGCGTCATGTTCTATGACGATCGGTATGCTGGCAGCTGGCAGCATGGCGAGTTCGAGGGTTTGATGTACGGAACAATTGAGAGGTGAGCGGCTCCTCGACGACCCCGGTCGAGGCCCGGGCGTCGGCGTCGGTCATCGTGCTTCGGTCTGGCAAACAGGGGCCGGAGCTCCTTTATCTGCTGCGCAATCCTGCCCTGAAGTTTCACGGCGACTACTGGGTGTTTCCGGGAGGTCGGATCGACGATGCCGACTATTCCACGGGAACACCCAATGAGCGTGACGAAGAGCATGCCGCCGCGTGCGCGGCGGCACGAGAGGCGCGAGAGGAAGCTGGGATAGAGGTTCGTCCCAGCCAGCTCGTCTTTGCGATTCACTGGACGACGCCTACCGCGAACCCGATCCGATTCGCCACCTGGTTCTTTGTGGCGGAGACACAGGCTGACACCGTCGAGGTGGACGGCGAAGAGATCCACGATTTTCGATGGCTCACGCCCTCGGACGCCCTGCGGCGCCACGCCCGAGGCGCTATCAAGCTTGCGGCTCCGACATTCGCTCTCACCACGCGGTTTGCCGCGTTTCCGAGTGTCAGCGCAGCGTTGTCGGCCGTCGCCGAGTGGCCGCGCGAGCGGTTGATGGGGCGCGTCTACGACGTGGAGGGAGGCCGGGTTGTGACCTATGCGCAAGACCGCGCCTATGAGACAGGCGAGCTCGACGAGGCGGGTTCGCGGCACCGTCTGTGGATGGTTGCCGGTGGCTGGCGTTACGAGCGCAGTTTTTGACGTGGCTGGAGGTCCTCGTCGCCAGCGTGACGATGTGTGTCGGCGCGACGCTCCAGGGGTCCATAGGGTTTGGGATGGGTCTGCTCGGGGCACCGATCCTGATTCTCATTGAACCACGATTTGTCCCCGGTCCCGTCTTGTTGTCGACGCTGATTCTCACGACCTTTCTGGCGTGGCGTGAGCGACACTCGGTAGACGTGCGTGGCTTAGGGTGGGCTGTCCGGACGGGTCGTCGGTACGCTGGCTGCGGCCTCGGTGCTGGCCGTGCTGCCTCGAGACTGGACCGCGACTGTCTGCGCTGGGCTGGTTTTGGTCGCGGTGCTCATGAGTGTGTCAGGGCTCCGGTTTCGTCCGGTGTGGTCGGTGCTAGTCGTGGCAGGCGCGCTGTCCGGCATCATGGGGACGATCGCGTCGATCGGCGGTCTTCCGGTCGCGATGGTCTATCAGGATGCGAAAGGGACGCGACTGCGGGCGACGCTGTCGAGCTTCTTTTGGATCGGCACGATCATGTCGCTGGTCGCGCTACGGGCGGTCGGACGCTTTGGGGCGTACGAGGTGCGCCTCACGTTGTTGTTGGTCCCGAGTATGATGCTTGGCTATGTCATCTCACAGTGGACCAAAAGGCTTGTCGACCGCGGGCGGACGAGGGTCGCCGTGCTTCTGGTGGCGGCCATCTCCGGAATCCTCGTCATCGTGCGACAGCTCGCCTGACTGGGACGTTCCCGCCACCGTGTCGCGCGTTTGCGGCTACGCGGAGACACGCGAACATGCAGGATATTGGTGACTGCGCGAAACTGCGGTCGAGACCTGGCCGGTTGCGGTAGCAGCGACAATTCGACGTGAGAAAGTTGAGGAGAAAGGATATGAGCATCAGCGCCACCCTCCTTCCTGAGTTCGACTAAGAGATCGCCAGTACGCGCAAGACCCTGGAGCGCGTCCCTGAAACCAGCTACTCCCGGAACACGTGAGGATGGGCGTCGAGTATCGCTGCCGTGACGACCGCGTGCCCGGCTTCAGTGAAGTGGATGTCGCGGCGGAAGAATAGCTGGTCGGTCGCAGCCGTCGCGGCAAACGGTCCAGCCAAGTCGAGAAAGGGTACGCCGGCGCGGGCGGCCCACCGTTTTGCACCTCGTCATGAAAGAGTCCGGGGGGACGCGCCTCTCCGCGGAGTGAATAGTCTCGGGACGGCACCGCCATGAGCACGAGTTCAGCACCGGTAGCGCGTATCGCGCGCGTCAGCTGGCTGAGATACAGGTCGGTGAGCCGGGTGATCACGGGGTTTTCCTCGACAAAGCCAAAGTCGGTGCTCGGAAACTCAGGTGTACCCGCGTTGTCGTGGCGGTGATCCCATCGCCATGAGAGCTGCAGCTGAACTTTTCGGATCAATCGGCCAAAGTAGCTGAGCCGCGCCAGTCGGGCGAACGGCGTCGGCTCCGGTCCGGTGAGCCAATGACCCCTGCAAGTCGTCAACGTCTGCGAGCGCGGTCATCGCGATGTCATCGCGGATGTCGTTTCCGAAGAGCAGAAGAAACACATGGTCGGTGCGTAATGTCTCACGTGATATCGCCACTGGAGGAGGTAGAGAAGTGGCGAGTAGCTCGATGTGCCGTAGTTCTGGACAGAGACCGTGGAGGCTACGCTTCCAAGCCGACCCGCAAAAGTGTCTTCGTACGCAACTTGCAGAGCCTCGACAAACGAGTCACCCATAATGGCGACGGTCGCGGACGATCCGTTGTTCGGTGCGCGCACCGCGGCCCGAGAAGGATTGGCTCGTCTCCCTTCTTCGTCGTAGTAGATGACATGACCGCCAAACTCACCCGAGGGGTGATACGACACAAATCGGTAGTTTGTCGGATGCTCGTGGTGAAGGAGATGCGACGGGGCCAGATGCACTCCGCCTTAGCCGATACCGAGTGCGCGCAGCCCTAACTCAACCAGCAGACACGTCGCCAGCCGCTGCCCGCAAGCACGAGGAGCTTGACTCCCAGCGGTGCAGAGTTGGCCGTCACGCCGGGCGAGTCTACGATCACCGTCTATTGCTTAGGGCCCGGTTCCTGTCTCAGCATTCCACAATGCGTGCACAGCGGTGCCGCCTCGCCGCTGACCGGCGGACCGTGCGTCCGACACGCAATAGGGCGCCACGGATACACCGTGCACGCCCCAGTCTCGGGGTCGAGGGCGGGACAGCGTCACACCACAATCTCGGCCAGAATCCCGACGTTTTACTCGAGCTCGTCGTAAATGGCTCGAATGGCTGCCTCGACACGGTTTGAGTCGTAACCGGGATAGTCGCCACTCAGGTCGATCGACGCCACCGCCTGGTCGGCGTCTTGTCCAGCGGCGATGGCACTTTGAGCCGCCATCAGCAGGTCAGCTGTGTAGCGCTGATATTCTTCCAGGTTGGCCCAATCGGTGACCGGGACGTGACCCGGCACCACGATGTCGATGCCCTCGATCGCCTCGAGCAGAGCTGCCAAGGTCGCGGGGAACGAGACACCGCTTCCGCCGTTACTTCGGTCCAAGAACGGTGCATCCCGCCACGGGAACATGTCGCCGGTCTGCAGGACTTGCAGACTCGGATAGACGATAAACGTGTCTCCATTGGTGTGACCCGCCCCGAAGTGATACAGGTCTATCTGATTGTCGCCCGAGCCCAAGCTCAGCTGACTCTCGTAGGTCTCGTCGGGTAGAAACGCGGCGTTGGCGCCTTGGAACGCCTCCATTGCTTCCATATTTGTCTTGGTGTTCGCGTGAGCGACGATCTCGACGGCGGCAGGGAAAAACTCATTGCTTCCCGTGTGGTCACCGTGGGTATGCGTGTTGATGATGCGGATGACCGGTTGGTCCGTCACGGTCCGAATCCGGTCCAGAATCGCCTGCCCCCAGCCGGGGAGTTTTGTGTCGACGATCGTGACGCCCTCTTCGGTGACAAACACACCGACGTTGCCGCCGCTAAATGCGTCGCGGTTGGCGAGGCCGGAGCCCGTAATGACATACAAGTTGTCTTTGACCTGCTCAATCTGAGTGGCGTCGAGAGCGGCCTGGGACAAGCTCTGCTGTGCGGTCGTGCCAATGGACCATGCTCCAAGGGTGAGCACGGCTCCGAGGGTGAAGAGCCGTGGCATGGTGCTGGTGGGGTGAGTGCGTCGCATGTGGACCTCCCGTAGATCTGAACGTAGACGGAGCGGTTGGGTCTCTTCAGACCCTTTTAGTTGGATGCCCCGAGGCCTCGCAAAAACGTGGCGATCTCGGGACGGGTCGTGCGTAAACCGTTTGTGCCATAGACCGGCTGCGGACTCTCGGCCAAGGCCAGGGGTGTTTGGCCGCGCTGGTTGGTCACGTTGAGCTCCGCACCCTGTTCCGCCAGATAGACCACAAGCGTTTTGAAGCCGCGGCGGACGGCGTCGTGGAGCGCCGTGTTGCCCTGATCGTTGGCGGCGCTCATGTCCACACCGAGCTCTCGGAGGAGTCGGGCCATCTCCAGCGCGTCTGCCTCTTCCTGATCTTGGTCGGTAAATGGAGCCCCGACGCGATTGCGTCGGTTTTCCTGAGAGATCCGAGGCGATCCCATCGCGGCCTGGAGTGACGATTCGCCGCTATACGGCACCACGTGCGCGCTCGCGCCTCGTTTGGCGAGTAACCGAACCATCTCGAGCTCTCCGTATTTTGCGGCGAGCCACAGCGCGCCCGCGCCCACGGCCTGATGGCGGATGCTGTAGTCCGCGCTAAAACGCCGTCCGGGTGTGCCACGCGCAATCGGTGTATCGGGTGTGGCGCCGTGGTCGAGAAGCGCCACAACCAGTGGCAGATCCCCACGGAGGATAGCGGCGTGGAGCGCGGTATACCCCGCGTCCGCGGCGTTCGGATCGGCGCCTTGCTCGAGAAGATACACCGCAAGGTCCGTATGACCGCTATGCGTCGCGACCACGAGAGCGCTGGTGCCGGACGCCGCCGTGCTGTCCACGTCCGCGCCAAACTCGAAAAGCACGGCCGCCGTCTCGACGTCGCCGTTCCGCGCGGAGAACAGCACCGGAGACGACCCGCCATGCGCCATCTCAAAATTGCCAGAGCCATTGGTGTTGCCGGCGGTGTTTTCGAGTTGTGACCACACCGATGACCGAGCATGAGGGTCTGCTCCGTAGGCCAGGAGAAGCCGTGCGACATCGCTGTGGCGTTGGGCGGCCGCCCACATCAAGGCGGTCTGCCCGCGCTCATGTTCGCGGGCGTTGACGGCGGCGCCGTTGTCTAGAAGCCGTCGCACCGCGCGTGTTGCCCCGGCGCGGGAGGCAGCCATCAGAGAGGTCTCTCCCGTGTGCAGCGCCAGACCGGGGTCGGCACCCGCCTCGATGAGGCGCGTGACGATGGTGGCGTCTCCGCCGCTGGCAGCGAGCCAGAGAGCGGTCGCGCCGAGGTCGTTTTGAACGTTGACAGACGCGCCGGCATTGAGGAGCAGATCGACTGCGACGCCGTCAGTCCGATAGGCGGCCCAATGTAGCGCCGTCGCGCCGTCTCCCTGGGGGGCATCGACGTCCGCGCCCGTGGCGATGAGCGCGCTCAGGGTGTGGTGGTCGCTCGCCTTGACCGCCTCCAGTATCTCCGGGCCGGTAGCGGCGCTCGTGTCGGGGAGCCCGACGGCCAGAGTGGCCATCAGCGATATGCCGGACGACAGCAGAAAACGGGAATTTTTATTCATGGTGGGCCTCGTCAAGTGACGCGTCATCCGCGGCGAGCATCCTATGCTACCGCATGGTTTCTGGGTTTGACAGTCCTGCGTCGTTGGGTGACACTTGAGCTACGCGAAAAATGGTGCCGCTCATCAAAACTCTCATTGTCCGTCGACGTCTTAGGCCGAACCTCTCCGACACCGCAGCGTTGGCCGTTGCCGTTTTCGCGTGGTTGCTTGTGCCGTTGTCTTGGTCGGCAGCACCGGTCTTTGCCCAGGCGCCGGGTGGCGCCGATCTCGCCGAAACGACCCTCCGTCAATACTGCATCACGTGTCATAGCGATCGGCTGCGCATCGCTGATCTGTCGCTTGAGGGTCTGGCGACTCACATCGATGAGGACCGGGTTGGCGAGCACGCTGACGTGTGGGAGAAGGTCTTACATAAACTCCGGACGAGGACTATGCCGCCCGCCGGCCGGCCTCGACCCGACGATGACACTTACGATGGGCTTGCCGTACGTCTCGAATTCGCCCTTGATCGATTCGCTGCGGTGGAACCTGATCCTGGTCGCACGGAAGCGTTTCATCGTCTAAATCGGGCCGAATACGCGAACGCCATTCGCGACCTGCTCGCCCTCGATGTCGATGCTGCCGCGCTGTTACCAGCCGACGACATTGACGAGCATGGTTTTGACAACATGGCCGAGGTCCTCACCGTGTCGCCGGTGTTAATGGAGCGGTATCTATCGGCTGCCCGAAAGATCGCTCGGGCGGCGGTCGGCGAAACTCCGTTTGGACCCGTCAGCGAGACCTACCCGGTTCCGATCCTGCTCATGCAGGACGACCGTATGAGCGAAGACCTACCCTTTGGTTCTCGTGGCGGGATCGGTATTCGTCATCACTTCCCGGTGGACGGGGCGTATGAGGTGTCGATTCGGCTCCACCGGAATTACGTCAACTATGTGCGAGGAATGGGGTCGCGTCAGGACCTAGAGGTTCGGCTCGATGGAACGCGGGTCGAGACGTTTGTCTTTGGCGGCGAGGAACCTCCAGGGATTCAGGCGCCGGCCAGCTACGCGGGCAACCTCTTTGGCGACCCCGTGTGGGAAGAGTACATGCTCTTTGCGGACCGCGAGATGCGGGTGCGCTTTGCGGCCAAAGCGGGACCCCGAGTGGTCGGCGTCTCATTTGTGCGGAAGTTTACCGAGCCGGAAGGCGTTCTTCAGCCCCGGCAAAGCGCGTTTGCGGCGGCGGTCAACGAAACTCGGGACGGGAATGCGGCGGTCGAGCACGTCGTGGTGAGCGGGCCGTATTCGAGCGATGGCCCCGGAGACACGCCGAGCCGTCGCGCGATCTTCTCGTGCCACCCGCACGCCGGGTCGCCTGCGGGCGAAGATACGCTGGGCCCCGAACCGGATGCAGCAGGGGACCTTGCCTGCGCTACAGCCATCCTCTCTTCGCTGGCGCGTCGGGCGTATCGGCGTCCCCTGGACGCGAACGATGTCGAGACGTTACTAGATTTCTACCACGCCGGTAGGCGCGGGTACGACGACGCCGACAGTTTCGACGCTGGCATTCAGTTGGCGCTCGAGCGGGTGCTCATCTCGCCCGACTTCCTCTTCAGAGTCGAACGCGACCCCGCGGAAGCAGCCGCAAACCAAGTCTATGCGTTGAACGACCTGGAGTTGGCGTCGCGCCTTTCGTTCTTTCTCTGGAGCAGTCTTCCGGATGACGAATTGTTGGCCGTGGCAGAAAGAGGCGAGCTTCGCAAACCTGGTGAGCTCGAACGGCAGACCCGGCGTATGTTGGCGGACCCTCGGTCGCGCCAGTTGGTCGAGAATTTTGTCGGTCAATGGCTGTATCTGCGCAACCTCCAAGGGGTTGTTCCCGACGCCCTGACGTTCCCAGATTTTGATGAAAACCTGCGTGACGCGTTTCGTCAGGAGACGCTGCTATTTGTCGACAGCCTGATCCGCGACGATCGCGGCGTGCTGGATCTGTTGGGTGCCGACTACACCTTTGTCAACGAGCGTCTGGCGACCCACTACGGGATTCAAGACGTGTATGGCCCGAGGTTTCGCCGGGTGCCGCTCGAGCCAGAGTTGGCCGAGCGTCGTGGCGGCATCTTTGGACACGGGAGCCTGCTGACGGCGACGTCGTATCCGAACCGGACATCGCCCGTGCTACGCGGAAAATGGATACTGACGAATGTGCTCGGCGCGCCGCCCCCGCCGCCTCCGGCCGACGTGCCGGACCTCCCTGACCGCGGTGAGGATGGTCGGGCGGCTACCGTGCGGGACCGACTGGCCCGGCACCGGGAAAGCCCGGCCTGCTCGGTCTGTCACGCCCCGATGGACCCGCTGGGGCTGGCGCTCGAGAACTACGACGCGATTGGAAGCTGGCGTACCACTGGCGAGGCGGGGCTCCCGATAGACGCCTCCGGGAATCTCCCCGACGGGAGCGCATTTGTCGGGCCGACGGGGTTGCGCACCTTACTCTTGGAACGGCAGGAGCAGTTCGTCAGCACTATCACTGAGAAGCTACTGTCGTATGCCATCGGTCGGGGCCCAGAGCACTTTGACCGGCCGACCGTGCGGTCTATCATTCGCGACGCGGCGTTGGACGACTATCGATGGTCGTCGATCATCACCGGTATCGTAAAGAGCACCCCGTTCACAATGCGGAGGACGAAGTCATGATCATCACTAACAAGGCGATTCCTCGTCGAACAGTGCTCCGGGGCCTTGGCGCCTCCCTTGCCCTGCCGTTGCTGGATGGGATGGTGCCTGCGTTCGCCGGCACGCGAAAGACCGCAGCCCTATCGGCGAAGCGTCTGGCCGTCATCTATGTGCCAAACGGAATCATGATGGATCACTGGACTCCTTCCACGGAAGGACGCCAGTTTGAGTTCCCGCGGATTCTGGAAGCTCTGACGCCGTATCGTGACTCTGTCCAGGTGCTCTCGGGTATGTATGGCGTCGACGGTGAAGGCCCCCACGCTCGTTCGGCGACACGATTTCTGACTGGCGTGACCGCGAATCCGGACAACGGGTCAAACCTCCGTGCCGCCGTCTCGATGGATCAGATCGCGGGGCGCGTGCTTGGGCAAGAAACTCAGTTGGCCACGTTGGAGCTGGCGATTGATGGCCGCGACTTTGCCGGGTCTTGCGACGATGGATTTAGCTGTGCCTACACCAACACGATCGCCTGGGCGAACGAGACGACACCGCTCCCGATGGAGAACAATCCGCGGGTGGTGTTCGAGCGTTTGTTTGGAGACGCTGGAAGCACAGACCCGTCCGTGCGGAAGGCCAGGCTTGCGAAGGATGCCAGCCTGCTCGACTCCGTGACAGAGCGCGCCGCGGACCTGGCCCGAGAGCTCGGTGCATCTGACCAGGCAAAGCTGAGTCAGTATCTCGACGCAGTGCGGGATATTGAGCGGCGGATTCAAATGGCCGAAGCCCAGAGCGACCGCGAGCTTCCCGTCATCGACCGGCCCGTGGGGATTCCCGGGACCTTTGGTGAGCATGCCCGGTTGATGTTCGACTTGTTGGCCCTCGCCTACGAGACCGACCTGACACGAGTTGCCACGTTCATGATGGGACGGGAGATCACCGGTCGCACCTACGCGGAAATTGGGGTTTCCGACGCGCACCATCCGATTTCGCACCATCAGAGAGACCCGGCGAAACTCGAGAAGCTCGCGATGATTAACACGTATCACGCCACGCTGTTTTCGGAGTTCGTCGGTCGGTTGGCGGCGACACCAGATGGGGACGGCACGCTGCTGGACAGCTCGATGATCGTCTACGGCGCGGGGATGGCGGACAGCAATGCCCACGGTTCCAGCGACCTCCCGATTCTGCTCGCCGGCGGGGGTGCCGGCACCGGAGGCCGCCACGTCCGCTATCCAGCTGATACGCCGTTGTCGAATTTGCATCTCAGTCTGCTGGACAAAATCGGCATTCCCGTCGAGACGTTGGGCTATTCGACCGGTCGCTTGCCGCTTGACCCACTGATTGCATAGCCATCGTGGGACGGTTCGACCGGGCTGGTGACGTATGACCCTGCGCGGCATACGTCTGTCCGGTCGTATCGTCCCGGTACTGGTGCCCGGGTTGCCGTTTCTTCGGTCTCCCCGTCGGCCGTCCACTTTTTCATGTTGACCGCCCCCGAGGCTTTCGCTGCGTTCGATCGACTCCGGGCCGGCAATCGCCGCGCGGTGACCAACCAGCCTCTCGCATCGGCTGGGATGGATGCCTCCCAACTCGCCATTCTGGCCCAAGGCCAGCATCCGTTCGCGGCCGTCCTTGGGTGTGCCGATTCACGGGTGCCCGTCGAAGCCGTGTTCGACCAGAGCGCCGGCGATCTATTTGTGGTGCGGGTGGCGGGTAACGTCGCCGCACCCACTGAGATTGGCAGCGTCGAGTATGCGGTGGCGAGTTTTGGTCTCCGCTTGGTTGTCGTGCTTGGTCACACTCAATGTGGCGGGGTCATGGCAACCTTGGATGCGGTGCGGTCACCGGAGGTCTCGCCGACCGGCCCGCTTGCCGCGGTCATTGACCAGTTGCGACCACCCGTGCAGTCGGTGCTCGACGCCAGCGCCAGCGACGCGGACGCAAGCCGGGTCGGATTGGTGGCCCGCGCCGTACGCGCCAACATCCGCTATGTCGTGGAACGCCTGCAACGCGAATCATCCCTGCTACGACGCGCAGTCGCCGACGATGGGCTCGTCATTGTTGGTGCGGAGTATCGTCTCGACTCGGGACGAGTGGAGTTCCTTGATAGGGACGACTGGCGACAACCAACGGCTGACGAGGACACCACGACATGAAACGGTTCCAGGCTCTTTTCGGCAGCCCACTCGTCTGGACGGCTCTTTGGGTCGTGTTTCTCGTAGCCGGCGGGCAGCGCAGCCCGCTCGCACAGACGGTCGAAGCTGGGTTGACGAGGGTGGCAACCGTGCCTGGTGGCGGTGGCGGCGCCGCGATGGCGGTCGACGACGGGGTGCTACTGGTGGCCCAGGGTACAACCCTGCGCGTCTTTGACGTATCCGTTCCCGAGAACTCCACCGTCGTTGGAAGCTTTAACCTCTCACAGCCTATTCTGGGACTTACGCTCGAGGGTGACAGCGCATTTGTCGCGACGAGTCACGATGGGCTCCTGCGTCTCGACCTGTCTGACCCCGACAGCATCCTGGTGTCGGGTCGGATGCCAACGAGGGGGCAAGCGGTCGGCGTAGCCAGGTCGGGTGACGCTATTTACGTGGCCGACAACTCACTCGGCTTTGATGTCGTCGCTTCGGACGCGGAGCTCGTCCGAGTCGGAGAGTATCTTGGCGAGGGTTTTCCGAGGGGCATTGCGGCGTCAGGGGCCCTGGTGCTCGTGGCCGACCAGCCAGCGGGTCTCGTGGTCGTAGATGTGTCCGAGAGGGAAACACCCGTCGTGGTGGGGACATTGTCGCTTGGCAACGATCCCATCCAGAGGGTTTTTGTGCCACCTCTCGAGTCCGTGGCGGACTCGTTTGCCCAGCGGATTGTGTCCATCGTGAGTCTCAGGCAGGGGCTTCAACTTGTGAGCGCGGTAGACCCGGGCTCACCGACGATACTTTCCGCGATTCCAACGCCGGAGTATCCCCGCGCCGTGGCGATGTGGGCAGCGTCTGTCTTTGTCGCCTCGGGCGAACTGCTCGAAGTTTGGAATATTTCAGACCCGGGGGTTCCCGTTCGCGTGACCACGCATGACCTGGGCGCTGTGGCGACTCAGATTACCGTCAACGCGTCCCTGGTGTTCGTCGCCACTACGAACGAAGTGCTGATCTTCCAGCGGTCCGCACGCTAGAACTTCGGAAACGGTGGGGGGCGTCGCGGCTCGGATCTCGGGGCCGAAATCACTGCTACAGTGAACCAGAACCCCGAAGCTGCCGGTAGAGACGCGGGTGAACTACTGTGTGGCGATTCGGTAGACCGCCTCGGTCGTGCGGATGATCAGACTGTCGTCGACAATCGCCGGGGTGGCCATCGTGAATTCGTCGAGGTGGTTCTCGCCGACGATCTGAAACTCGGAGCCCGCGTTTATGACGTAGGTTGTGCCTTCCTCGCTCAGTGCAAAGATTTTTCCGTTGTAGGCCCAGGGTGACGCGGTAAATCCTTCGCCGACGGTAATCCGCTGACGACCATATACTTCGGTCCCGGTCCGAGCGTCGTGACTCGTCATCAAGCCGCGGTCGAGCAAGGTGTAGTAGTAGTCGCCGTAGACGAGCGGTGAAGGGTGATATGACCCACCCTGGGTGAGTGACCACGCGATGTACTCGTTGGATGATTCGCCGTCCGCCAGTGAAATGTCGCCGGATGCGCTGGGCCGAATGGCATAGACCGGACGGTGAAAATCACCAAGATAGCCCGACTCGATAAACAGCAACCCGTGTGCGGACACCGGGGTCGGGATGACGATCGTCGACATCCCACTCAACTCCCAGAGCAGCTCACCGGCTAGGTCATACGAGCGTGTCTTACCGGTGCCGGTCGTGATGATCTCTGTCCGCTGCTCGTTTTCCCACACATAGGGTGACGACCAGTTTGAGCCTTCATCCCGTTCGGTCCGCCACACCTCCGCGCCGGTCTCGGCGCTCAACGCGGTGAGATACGACTGTTCTTCATTGTCGACCACGAGATGCACGCGGCCGTCATAGAGCGTGGGTGACGACGCCGTGCCCCATCCGTTCCGAGTACGGGCAGCCGGCAACTCGCGTGACCAGCGAAGGTTGCCGTCAAAGTCGAGCGCATAGAGACCGACGTTACCAAAGAGCACATACACCAGCTCTCCGTCGGTAACTGGTGTCTCCGATGCGAACGTGTTCTTGAGATGGTGCGACGACTTGGGCGTGTCAGCATGGACCTCGGTGCTCCAGCGTGTGGCACCGGTGTCGAAATCGAGACCAGACACTAGCCAATGGTGGATGTCGGTGGGCACGTCGCGCTCACCGCCCCCATACCAACCGCCCTCTGGTGTTTCGACGTCGCCGTCACTCACGACTGTTGTGACAACGACCAGGCCGTTCGCGACAACGGGAGAGCTCCAGCCGACGCCGGATATCGGTGTCCGCCAGGCGATATTCTCGGTCCGACTCCACGATTCTGGCAAAGCGGGGTTGTCGGAGACAACCCCGCTCGCGTCCGAGCCTCTGAACTGATCCCAGACGTGCTCTTGACTGGCCGCAGGAGTAGCGACCACGATACATCCGAAGACGAGCAGAAAAAGCCCCGTCATACGTGTAGCCCAGAGGTCGGTGCGCGGTTCGGATATACCCAACACGTCGTGTCCTTCTGTCAATTCCCTACTGCTGGGGCATGGAGGTGGGTGGGATGATCCCGTTGAGACGCATATACGTGACGAGGTTGCCGTAGTGCTCGTAGCTGTGTCCCGAATTGAACGCCAGAATCGCCGCCCGGGCCATTTCCCCACCAAAAAACGGTACCGTCTCGGCACCCGTTTCGTCGGACATGCTTTCGTAGACGGCCCTGCAGTAGGCGAACGCCTCCGCCAACGCCTGTTGGATATCCGGTTTCGAGGTGCGTGTCTGTTCGATGCTCTCGGCGCTGGCGGGGTTCTCTTGGCCGGATGCGGCGGAGCAGATCGAGTAGTTTCCGTCAGCGACGTGGGCCAGGATTTGACCGAGGGTGCGCACCTCCTCGGTAGGCTGGAAGCTGTAGAGCTCCTCTGAGACCATCTCAGCGGTCGCCGTGATTGCTTGTTCCGTCACGCCGTGTAGGGTTGCCAAAGAAGATATGACCTGGCTTTGGGCGAGCGTTGGGGCCAAGGTCATCATCCCGAGAGCGGCAACCGTCGTGAGTTTGTACATGATATGACTCCGAAAAAGTGTGAAAGTACGGTAAGCGAATCAGAGTACCGGCCCCGTGGGGCACCCGTCAACCCTCACGGTCCGCGGCGGCAATGAGGGCGGGCGCGCGGCGATTAGCACGAAGAGCGTTGCGGACGCTCGTCCACTAGTACCGAAACAGGCGAGTGAATTTGATGACGAACGCGCGGTTCTCGAGGAGCGGGGCGCCGCGGAATTCAGTATCTCGTTGGTCGTTGTAGACCACGAAGAGTTCGCTCCCGGGTCGATATTCCCACCGCAGCCGGAGATTCGAGCTGAGCGAGTTTCTACTCGAGTTATATTGCAGCAGGCCAGAAAAAAACGTCCGCGGGGTGAGGCTATAGGTGACACGCGCGGTCGTGAGTTTCGCGGTAAACAGGCCTTCCGGCAGCTCGATCCGGTTGACCGAGAATCCAGGCTCTACTGATAGCTGTGGGGTTACCTCGATGCGCCCTGTCCGGTATCCGACCGCGGTAATGTCCCCGCTAAAGAATCCACCGCGTTGAAACGTCACCGTGCCAGAGACTCTTCGCTGGGCCCCCATCGAGTAGGAGGTGAAGAAGTCCAGGAAGTCGTAGCCACCTGTCGGGATTGCCACGTCGGTCGCGATGTTGAAGGGATCCACCAGTAGCTCATAGCTTTGCTGGACGTCCATGCTCAACTGGTCGCTATTCTCAAAACTCGTCAGAAAGTTAGCTTGCGCCAGACGTGTTTCCAGGTGGCCTTCGCCGCTCTCGATATAGTCGAGATTTCCTCCCCACGTAAACTGGCGCACGGCCTTGATTCCTCCGGGACGGGGGCTGTATTTGCCGGCGACAAATGTGCGCCGGAAATTATCGCGCCGAAGAAATCCCACTTCTGGATTGAAGTTGTCACCGACCAGCGCATGGTCGACCTGGAGGGCGTAGAGGTCGCCGTTGTAGGTGAACGCCGCTTGGTAGCTCTGATCCTTACCCTTTAAATCAGGCGTCTGCGATTTTGCCCAGTACCCGTTCACGTTCACGTTGTCGTAGAAAGAGAACGCCGCGTCAAGCCCGTAGACCTGATTCGAACCAACCCCCGCATCTGCCGCAGTGGCGACCGAACGTCCCGTGAAAATGGCGCCGATGCGACTCCGCCGCAAGATGTCACGGCTGACACGGAGGACCGTGAAATTTGTGGATGACTCCGCGCCCACCAACTTGTCGTCGGTCTGGATGCTGAGCGCCCCGACGCTAAACTGACCGACCTTACCGTTGAGTCGGCCACCACCAAGAATCGGGATGGTTTGGCCGGCGCTGAGGCCGATCTGCCGACTAAAAAAGATCGTTGGGACGTCGCCACCGCCGGTGAGACCGCCTGCGCGACGTCCTCCGCCCCCCGGGCCTCCCATCCCTCCAAAACTCACGCCCCGGGCAAAGTCAAAGATGCCTCGGCCTTCCAGAAAAAACTCGCGCTTCTCGGGAAAGAAGAGGCTGAAGCGGGTGAGATTGACCTGCTGCTCGTCGACCTCGACCTGCGCAAAGTCCGTGTTGTAGGTAAAGTCGACGGTGAGGTTTTCGGTCACGCCATACTTGACGTCGACACCGAAGTCGCCGTCCCGCGCGTTTGAGACCTTGGGCACCGCGATGTTGTCGGTGGCCACCGAGCCAATCGCATACGGTTTGATTTCAAACGTTCGGTTGCCCGGCGGAACCTGTATGCCCGAGAGGGTACCGGCGGCCGACAACCGGAAGAGTCCCGGACCCCCGGAGATCGGGACTGGCGTGAGATAGACCTGCTCGTTCTTCCATCGGATGCGTCGCCCGAGCTGCAGGCCCCACAACTGTGTGGCACCGGGGTCAAAGCGGAGCGACTTGAAGGGGACCTGCGCTTCCACCGTCCATCCCCCCTCAAAGCGGCCGGTTCTCGAATCCCAAATGGGGTTCCAGTCGCTGTTGGGGTTCCCTTCGTCGGTGAGCTGAAAGTCAAAGAACCCCCCGATGGGATTGACCATGAACGCCACGCCGTTTCGGCGGTCGTAGAACGTATCAAATGCAAAGCTGAATGTATCGTTGTTGATCAGCTGAAATGAGTCGCGTTGCATTTCATTGGCGATCCACTCTGATTCGGGTGCCGAGTCCCAGAGTCTCGCCGACACGTAGACGTTTTGCTCGTCGAAAAAGACCCAGGCCTCTGTCCGCTCGGTGGCCGGTTCGCCCGAGTTTGGCTCTTGTTGGACAAAGTTTGAGACTGGCGGAACGACCCCATAGATCTCTTCATTCAGGTTTCCGTCCAGCTGAATCGGAGCGGAAATCGGCACCGCCCGCACGGTTGCCTGGCCGGCAGCGTTTCGCCGTATCGTTGCCGGCGGTTCGGGCGGCGGCGGGCCGTCGATACCGACGGTAGGTGTCGCGTTGAAACCACCGACGGTTGGTCCTTCCGTCACCGACTCAACCGCCGTGCGGACCGCCGGCTCGCGTTCCGACCCAGTCGACGTCGGAGAAGCCGGGGGAGTGGCGGTCGGCGGCCGCCCCGGAGCGGGTTCGGTCGTGGGGACTTCGCCTGTGGGCCGTGCCTCGACGCCGCTGTCCATCGCGGGTGCCCCACGCGACGCGGCCAGAAGGTAGTCGCTCCGCGCCTGCAGTACCCGCACAAGGGCGCCGAGGACCTGACGCGACAACTGGTCTTGCAGAGCGAAAAGAGAGGTAATCGGCCCATTGATGCGGACTGTGTCGAGAATGGTCTGGGTCCGCGCGTCCGTGATGCTGGCCGCGATGACGATGTTGTCGTCGATCCGCCGGTAGTCACCGCTCACGATCCATGCCGCCTCCGGCGCGCCGGGTGTTCCCACTACCGAGAATCCGATCAGGCTGGCCAGGTCAGATCGAAGCGTCTCCGCGATGCCGGCGCCGATCCAGGCGTCTGCCGGCGACTCGCCAACGTTTGAGAAACTCGTCACGTGGCTGCGGATGGTATCTGGCGGACCGTTGGGATCGGTCGCTTCGGCCCTGGCGTCGCGACTTGCCCCAGCCTCCTGCTGGGTCGAGACCCCGCTCGGGGGCGACGCTTGGGCAGCGAGGGTCGGCGCGATCTCCTGAGCCAGCGGTCCCTCGGGAAGGGGGGCAGTTGGGCCAAAGAGCACCAGGATGGCTATGATCGATCTTCGTCGGGTCATGTAGGGGAGACGAGGTCGTAAGAACCCGCTATCCCGGACCATTCATGGTCAGGAACACGACAACTTATACTTTTTCGTCGTTCCGTTGTGTCACTACTGATCATAAACGGTCCGAGACGACAGCACAGCGGTGCGTCCACACCGTGGGTCTGAGCCGTGCATCTGGGCGGGTAGCTCCAGACAGTGCCGTTAGCGGACTGTCGGGCGAAGAGTTACCGTCGTCAGGTCGGGCCGCGTCCATCGGCGGCGTTGCACCTAGGTCACAAATCGCTGGTGTGCTCCCTCATTGCGGCTTCGCAGCGGCGTGTGGCAACAACCTCAGTCCGTATAACTCTTCTCGGCGACTGTCCTCGAGTGGACGTCTTCCAGGCAGGCCATCATCCAGCGTCTGAGGCCGCGACGCAGTACTTCGCCAGACAGGCCCTCTGTGATCGCCGCCGACCGTCTCTCTTTCCGACGACGTAAACTGCTGCCCAGAAGGCGTAGAATACCCTGAAGCTAATCCGACTCAGTCTACGGCGGAGGATGTTGGCTCCCGACGGGGGCCATCGACCCGCAAGGAGTTTTTTGATGAGTTATAGACGTCTCTATTTTCTCGCGGTTCCTGTCGCGGCGCTCGTCACCCTGGCATTTGCCACGCCGCCTGCCGCGGCACAATCCGGCGACGCTGCCGCTGGGCATGGGGGCGTCCCCGCCACGGCTTGGGGCGACCCAGACCTGCAGGGAACCTGGGCGTCGTCGGGGGCTACCCCAATGGAGCGACCTGATGAGTATCAAGGTCGGGAAAGGCTCAGCGACGAAGAGGTAGCCCTGGCGCGCGCCGCGTCCTCCGCCCGCGACGAGGAGCTTTTGGCCGCGTCTGCCCAGCGGACTCAGGCCGGGGGAAACGTGGGTGCTTATAACAATTTTTGGATGGATCGGGGCGCTCGGTCGAACCGGACCTCGATGATCGTGGACCCGCCCGATGGTCGGTTTCCGCCGCTGACACCGGAAGGAGAAGCGGCGATGACAGGTCGACCCAGGGGCGACGACACGTGGGAGGACCGACACATTTGGGAGCGTTGTGTGACACGGGGCGGGATGCCGAATGCGATGTTTCCCCGTTCGTACAACAACAACGTCCAGATCTTTCAGGCTCCGGGGGTTGTCGCGCTGCTAATCGAGCAAGTCCATGAGGTGCGTATCGTGCCGTTGGACGAGCGTCCCGTCCTTCGGGAGAGCATCGGCCAGTGGAACGGAGATTCACGAGGTCATTGGGACGGCAACACGCTGGTGGTCGAGACACGGAATCTTGATCATCGGGTGAGCGCGCTCCAACCGTGGTCGATCTTCAATTCGGCCAGCGGCTCCGGTGAGGGCCTGACGCTCGTGGAGCGTTTCACCCGCACCGATGCCGACACGCTCGAATATGAGGTCGAAGTCAACGATCCCCAAATGTATACGCGGCCCTGGACGGTTGCTTTTCCCTTTGAGGCCGCATCCTACCTGCTCTACGAGTATGCCTGTCACGAAGGCAATGTCGGGATGGAGGGTATTTTGAGCGGCGGGCGCGCCGACGATGCTGCGGAGGCGAAATAGCCTGGCGCAGCTGTGACCACGCGTCAGAGGACACTGCGAGGAGGATGAGATGACAGACCGGGACCGCATCTGGACCACGGTATGGGCGGCTGGCGTCGCGGTGATCATCCTGTCCTCCTCGTCGGCCGCCGGCCAGGTGTCACCGGGTCGTGCGCTGCAGGACGAGACAGCTGGCGGCCATCGATTCACCCCGCACACGATCGCCACTGGTTTGACCGGCGGATATCAACCGGTCGTCGCGGATTTGAATCGTGACGGGAGACCGGATGTAATCGGGTTGTCGACCCGGTTGGCCGAGTTGGCCTGGTATGAAAACCCTGGCTGGGAACGGCATGTCCTCACGACCGGGTTGAGCCGGGCCATAAATCTGGCCGCCCAGGATCTCGATGATGACGGGATTCCCGAAATAGTAGTTGCCCACGAGTTCGGGACAACGCACGGGAACAGTCTGGGTATCTTGACGTTGCTGACTCATCAGGGGGACCCGACCGGTCTGTGGCACGCGCGTGAGCTCGACCGGACGCCGACCGTGCACCGCGTGCGGTGGGCCGATATCGATGGGACCGGTCGCTACGTGCTCGTGACGGCACCATTGTCGGGTGCGGCGGCTTTGGCGCCAGAATATCGGGATTCGGTTCCAATCTTCTGGTATCGACCGGATGATTGGTCTCGGCAGGTTGTGACCGAATCCGGTCAGGGGGTGGTGCACGGACTGTTGGTAAAGCCGTGGGATGACCCGGAACGCGACGCTGTGTTCAGTGCGAGTTTTGCCGGCGTGCAAGTCCATCGGTTTATCGACGGCCAGTGGCATCGGAGCCTCATCACTGCGGGAGACCCGGCGGATTGGCCCCAGAGCGGCTCGAGTGAAGTTGAGGTCGGGCAGCTTGGGAATAGAACTTTTGTTGCGACAATCGAACCGTGGCACGGGGATCAGGTCGTTGTCTACCGGGAGGAGCAAGGCGCGTGGACGCGGCAGGTTATCGGCAGTATCGACAGCGGACACACGATCGTGACCGCGGACTTCGACGGGGACGGACGGGACGAGGTCGTGACCGGCGACCGTGGTGACACTCGAAGTCTGTATATCTACGCCGCGACTGATCCAGACGGCGACACGTGGTCACGCCAGGTCCTTGACGACGGCGACATGTCGGCGTCGGGTTGCGCCGTCGCGGACCTCGATGCCGACTCACGAATCGATTTGGTGTGTATTGGAGGCGGGACGGCGAATTTGAAGTGGTATGAGAATAATTCGCCGTAACGGAGTACCCGCTTGGGTGGCCGGGTTGGCTCTCGTGTGACCATTGGCGCGGACCGCGAGTGCTGAGTCGATCTATTATAGATTTCCCTTCCTGGCCGTCGGCCTGATGCTCGCGCCCTCCGGGGGGACGGTGCCGGGTCGCGACGCGAACACGTCCGCTCAGTGTGCGTAAAGAGCCGGCCCGTTGCTGTGACGGGCACCATCGGCGTTCGCAGGGGCCGCCCGCCAAGCCGAGACCACTATTTCAAGCTCGAGCTCGCCCAAGACAGGACCCGTGGAAACCGCGCGAGCCGCGGGCACTTCGGCCAGGAGCGCCGGGCGGCTGATGCGCGGTTTGGCGAGGCACAACGAAAAAAAGGACATCATGAGTACTGACAAGAGTTCGGCCGACAAGGCCCCCTGGATCACTTATCGCCCCGAGTTGAAGGTCTTGGATTGTACGGTCCGCGACGGCGGCTTGATCAACGACCACAAGTTCACTGATGAGTTCGTCCGCGCCGTCTATGACACCTGTCTCGCCGCGGGCGTGGATACGATGGAAATCGGCTACAAGAACTCTGAGCGTTTGTTTCCGAAAGATCAGTTCGGTGCGTGGCGACACTGTAACGAAGCGGATATGCGGCGTGTCGTCGGCGACCATGATGCCGAGAGCACCGGATTGAAACTGTCCGCAATGGCCGATGCTGGAAAGAGTGACTGGAAGACGTCCATCGGACCGGCCAGCGACAGCGTGCTCGGGATGATCCGCGTGGCATTCTATGCCCACCAGGTGTCCGAGGCGGCGGACATGATCCAACACGCGCACGAGCAAGGCTACGAGACGATGGCCAACCTGATGGCCGTGTCGAATATCACCGAGGAAGAGATTAGCAAGGTGCTCGAAGCCATTGCCTCGACACCCGCCAGCACGATGGTGATCGTGGATAGCTTTGGTCATCTCTATCGGGAACAGATCGATCGGCTGTACCACAAATACGCCGACGCCATGCGAGACGCCGGGAAAGAGATCGGGATCCACGCCCACAACAACATGCAGCTGGCATTTGCGAACACGATCGAGGCTATCGTCCTCGGCTCGAATCGTGCTGACGCCACCATGGGTGGACTTGGACGCGGCGCTGGGAACTGTCCTATGGAGCTCCTACTTGGCTTCTTGCGGAACCCAAAGTTCAAGCTGCGACCGGTGATTCGATTGCTTCAAGAGCAGATGCCAGAGATCCGCAAGACGGTCGAGTGGGGGCCTCTGGTGCCGTACAACATCACCGGGCAAATGAATCTCCATCCACGCGCGGCGATCGAGTTTCGGGCCGGCGAGGGCCGTGAGGACTTCGTCGGCTTTTATGACCAGATCGTCAACGAAAAATAGCGCGCGAGGACGTCCGTGCACGAGCGTGGCTGGCGCGTCGGCGTGAAGCGCGGCGCCCCGACGATGCTTTTCTCTTCGACAACAATTGCGGCTGTCGACCGATGCTACTCGCCCTCGACGACCCGCATGAAGTCGACGTGCGCTCCGACCAGCCCGTGGATACCCACATGGCGCGCTACGTCCAGATCGAGCTGCTCGACGTTGTGAGCCAGACTCCGCATGCTGGCATTTGCCCCCGGTGGGTCCGACCCCGGTGCGGGCGGGGAGTAGAGGTCGGCATTGATGAGAATCCGCTCTGCCGGGAGATGGACGATCAGCATCGTGCCGGAATGTCCGAGCCGCAGCACTGGATAGATGTCCATCACGCGTTCGCCGTCGGTCACGGTGTGTTTCTCGCTGACCAGCTCGAGGGCAGGTACGCGATTTGACGCAAACCATGGCATACGCTGGGACAAGATGTCTGGCGTCAATGCGCGAGTGCCCGGGTGGAGGACGACGTCCATGTAGAAATCCCGGTTTGCTTCGTGGGTGATTACCGTTGCGCTTTGGGCAACGTAGGTACGGAGACCACCCACGTGGTCGACGTGATGATGCGTGTTGACAATGTAGCGAATCGGTTTATCCGGAACGACTCGGCGCACTTCGCCGATCACGGCCAGCGACCGTGCCTCGTCCTGAGGCGCTTCGACGACGGCCACAAAATCGTCGAACTCAACCGCGACGCTGTGATGGCTCCCGCCCGCAATTCGCCAGACGCCATCCGCGATCTCCGTGGACCGGACCACGACGGAGGGCATCGTTGCCTGCTGCACGGAGTCCGGTATGGGGAGCGGGTCCGGGCTGACGTTCGCGGTCAGGGCTGTCACCCGAATCTCCATCAAATTGTGTCCCGGGTGAATTCGGGGGTCACCCTGGTGGGAGTGCAGCACCACTGGAAACATCACGCCGTCAAAGTCCTGGTATTCAGTGTAGCGATGGTCGTAGATCATGTCGCCGAAGATAGGATTGGGCACCCACGTCTGCACACGCTCGACCAGGTGGTCTTCGTTGATCGTGCCGTTGACCTGATACATGCCCATCGCGGTGAACGAGACGATGGTCAGGGGGCGACCTTCTAGCACTAAGGCAACGGCTGAGACGTCATCGGCCTCCGCCGCCGCCTTCAAAAACCCGTGCGGCGACATCCAGATGTCGAGCTGACGAAGACCCGCGGTGGCGGGCTGTGGCACGGGATTGGAGCCGTTCATCGTCCAGCTGTGCCCGCCGTTCGTCAGGAGGACACGCTGTTGTTCGCCTTGAATCGGCGAGCCACCACCCCGCGCCGGATAGTCGCCCTGACGACGCGTATACGTTTCGGTCGACGACCGGGCGTCGTAGTCGAGCGTTCGGGTGTACTTGCTGATTTCGAACCGGGGCCAGTCGTCGGTCGGGGTGTAGCTCTGGCCGACGTTCGCCACCCAGCCCGTGCCGGCATACTCGATGGAACTCAGCGTTTGCGGGTCGCCCATTGCCTCGGCCGCGGCCGTAAGGACGCTTGCAACGTCTTGGGCGGCGGATGGCGTCGCCAGCAGGACGCCGAACGCGACGAGAACCAGAAGCCTTTTTGCCATGGATTCCTCCTTCAGTGTTGGTGACGGAGCATCATAGTCCCGTCCGTCGCCAAAACTCGAATTCACATTCGCGGAGGGGCAACCGCTTGGCGCCTTCAGCCGATGGGCGGTAGGTCGGCAGCGCGTCGCATTCCATCGGTGATGACGCCAATCCTTGTGACGCTAGCGCCTTTTGCAATGTCGATGACCTGCACGATGTCGCCATACCGGAGAGAGCCTGAGCCGGCAATAAACAGCGTCTTGTCCCGTCGTGGGCCAAAAATGGACCGGAGCCGCGACGCCAGCGCGCGAACACTGACCTCTTCCGTGTTGATCGAGACTCGGCCGTTGCCGAAGTACTCCAGCACGATCTCGTCAGACCGCGCAGGCGCCGCGCTCTGCTGGGTTTGCTGCGGAAGGTCGACATCTGTTCCTTGTTGGCCGATGGGGAGCGCCGCCAGAAAAATCACGATGAGCACCAGCAGAACGTCGATGAATGGCGTGATGTTGATCTCCGACCGTCGGCCGAGCGGCCGGATTGCAGTGCGGGTGTGGAATTCAGTGTGTCTTGCCATCGTCTCTCCTCCGACAAGTGTTCTCTCTCCATTTGACCCCGGCGGTCGCCAATGGTCATCTCTGACCTTCCAGCAAGGCCGTGCCCGCCGCACCTTGTTTTTCGGTCCCGCGCCGATTACGTTCGACGTGAGGAGGCAATGGTGAGACAGTTCGTGGGCGCGACACATCAGTTTCACGACGCGGAGTATGTCCAAGGATGGGCCAAACGGTTTGAACCCACACCGGACCGTCGCAAGCTGTTCAACCTCATTTTGGCCGAGCTACAAACCAACGTTCCAACGCAGGCCCGGGTCGTGGAACTTGGTATCGGGCCGGGGTATCTCGCCGCGCATCTCCTCGCTGCCATGCCGGATATCCGGTATTGCGGTATCGATTTCTCTCGCCCCATGCTTGGCCTCGCCGCAAAGAGACTGCGGGCGTATGCGCCGCGTGTCACGTATCTGCACGCTGATCTCGTCAAGACTCCGTGGTGGGCCGACGTGGAGCGGCCAACCCATGCGGTGGTGTCAACCTGGGCGCTGCACGATCTTGGCAGCCAGGAGAACGTAGAGGCGGTGTACGCCGGGTGTGCCCAGGCTCTTGACGACGGCGGCATCCTGTTGAACGGCGATTTCATAAAGCCCGACGGGTCCGTTTACGAGTATGAGCGCGGCCGCTTTGAAGTCGGTACTCACCTCAAGATGCTACGGCGGGTAGGGTTCGAGAAGGCCGAGTGTGTGACCGTGCTGGAGGAAGAGCTCGATTCGCCGACAGCGGCCCAGAACTATGCGTGTTTCAAAGCGTCGTAGATCGCAAGGGCCAATCAGCGCAAAACGGCGACAACGAGGAAGACATCATCGTCAGGATGGCCGAGACGGTCGTCCATGACTTCGGTGACTACGATGAGTTGGGTGACGACGTCGGTCTCTGCGCGGGAACGAGAGAGGATGCCAAGTCCCGCGAACGGTCGGGTGAACAGCGTCCTTGTCTGGCCGGCGCCAGCGCTAGAGCTTGGCTCCACGCCTTGAAGCACCGCCAAGTCACAGGAAGGGACCGACTCCGGCATCGCGAACACGGGATTCGTGCACCGGCGTCGCGATGGTCGGACAATGCACGCTTCTCCCCGGCGGCGCGGCGCGGCGCCGGGGAGAAGGTGCTTTCGGAATGGCTACGGACGCAGCGGGATACCTTGGGCCTCCTGCGCGCGTGCGCCGGCCAGGATGCCATGAAGGCCGATGTTGCCTTCGTGGCACGCGTACTCGAAGAGCGGGCCGTCGGTGCGACGGAGCGGCATCATGACCGAGTATGGCGCCGTATAGACCGTCGGATCAGTGACGGTGTATTCGTAGGTGAGCGTATCGGGATCAAGCCGCGTCAGGCGTTCAATCAGGTGCATGCTGGTCGAGGTCAGGCCGCTGCTCCCGCCGCGAAACTGCTTGGTCTCGATCACCATCGTCTCGCCTTCCCAGTGGGCTCGTGAGACACCGCTGTATTGGGTGAACGGTAGCTCCGCGTCGTCGTCGATCGGGATGATGCGAGCGTTGTGCACCATCTCGTTGAGTATGGTCACATACCCGGGAGTCTGAAAGATCATCACGTTGTTGTTATATGCACTTGACCGCATAGGGGGACCGGCGTTGAAGCCCATGAGGCAGCGGTCACCAGAGCTGCGGTCCAGATGCGAGTCGTATCGGTGCTCTTCTAGATGGGCGGATCGCTCGCGGGCGGCCATCTGGGCGGCTTCGGTACGGTCGGGTAGCCTTCCGTTCGGCGGATCGACGATAAGCGACGTGCGCTTGTCCCTGGTCAGCTCGACCCCGCGTTCGTACCAGAACTCGTTATAGGAGAGTACGCCGCCCTCTGCTCGTGGCGCGTAGCCGCCAGAGCCTTTTTCCGGGTCGAACAGGTCGCGATTCTGACGGGTTCGCTCAGAGGCCTCGAAGGCCGCAGCCGTCTCCGCGTCCAGCGTTTCCAGACCTTCGAATTGACTCGGTCGCTGAAAGGGCGTGATGGTTCGGAAGGTGAAAGTGCCGGAAATGTGCGGTTGCCCGTCGGGCGTGCGTATCGGCGTCGTGGGGTCAGATGACTGGGCGATCGCCGGCGCGGCGACGGTGAGCGCAACGCTCAGGACAAACCAGGTGGTGACATATTTCTTAAGCATCGGGATTCTCCTCATAGAACATTAGACGCCCCGAGGCCCGGAGACAAGGACGAAAGCGATGGGCGCCCGCCCTGACCGTGACATTTCTGTCCTTCGCCACAGCTCCGCC
Organism: Vicinamibacteria bacterium; assembly: GCA_963579735.1. Taxonomy (GTDB): domain Bacteria; phylum Acidobacteriota; class Vicinamibacteria; order Vicinamibacterales; family UBA8438; genus CAUZIB01. Next base: position 57,199 of record CAUZIB010000006.1, read on the forward strand.
CTGCGGTCCGGGCCGCAGGGCGCACTGGCCAACGCGCTGTGACTCACGGCAGCGCGAACACGAAGAGGTTATTGCCCGCGCTCGGACGGAGCTCCGGGGTCAGCATCCCAAAGGCGGCGGTCGTGATGCTCGTGCCGGTGCTCACGGCCACGTGTCGCGTGCCGTCGACCGCATAGGTCACCGGGAAGCCGGTCACCCCTGAGCCGAGGTTGATCTCCCACAGAACCTCTCCCGTCTCCTGGTCGAACGCCCTGAAGCGGCCGTTCGTGTCGCCGCCAAAGACAAGATCGCCGGCGGTGGCCATGAGCGACATGGTGGCGGCGTGCTGCTCGTAGACCCATACCGTTTCGCCGGTCTCAACCGAGATCGCGGGCATGGAATCGACGAAGACACGGCGCGGAAATACATCATCCATGAACCGATGGTGACCGCAGCCGATGTCGGCGACGCGGTCCTTGAGGTCAGCGCCGGCGATAAACCACCTGGCGTGTGGCGTGTCACGGGTAGAGGACTAAAGCCGCTGCAATGGGTGCCGGAGGACTTCGGCGGGCGAACCGATGCCCAGGCGTGAGCAGACGTCGCTCCGATCTGTTGAAGTGGTGGGAGAAGCTGCGGGGGCGCGGTGGCCTCACCCTCGCAGCCGAAACCGTAGGTTCTCGTTCGAGAGCCCCTGCGACCCCAGGATGGCTTCAACAAGCAAGATGCCCAGGCCTCCGAAAGCCAGCAGCGCCATCGGTATTGCGAGATAGAACGCGGCTGGCTTCTCAACAAATTCATCCTGGGTGCCTCTCACCCAATGCAAGGTATCTTTCAGTCCGAGCAGAGCCGACGAGGCGACGAGTGAAACGGCGGCGGTGGTCTCAACAGCCGCCGACAACGTAGAGAGCTGAACAGCCGCAACGCAACCGAGAAGGATCGGCCCCCACATGAGCGGTCCCATGTGTGCCAGTACTAAATACTTGGGTGCTTCGGCTTGCGACTCGCGGATGCGACCGAGCGGGAAGCCGGTTGCCAACCCATAGAGTAGGTTGAGCAGGCCACCGATGATGAGCGTCTTGCTTGCTGTATCCATAGGTGTGTCTGACAGTGGCGCGTGATGGCGCACGAACGGTCAGTTGTTGAGTCATTGTCGCCGATGGGCACCCTCCAGCTCGCAGAGTATCCCTCCCGACGGCGACGTCTCCTTGTCGGAGGCATCCGGATTCTCGCCACAGAGGCCTCGGGTGATCGACGTCAACTATTCTTGCCGGTCAAGGGACACGCGTCACCGCATTCCATTTGGTGAATGTCCGTATGCACAACGAGTAACGATGATCAGCATGAAGCAGATGGCGACCCACCCGTAAGATCTATGTACAAGAGGCCGGGGTCATTTTGTGCAATCGTCATTTCGTGGACGCGCTATTGTCTTGATTGACGAACGGAGGGTAGAGGAATGAACCGAATAGCAATAGTTGCGTTTCTGGCGTCTTTTTGCATGATATCCCTGGCGAACGCGCAATCTTGGCGTCCTCCGGCCGAAGACGATCGCTGCCCGTCCAAGTGGGGCGCTGGCGACGAGCGCGGGTCTGCGAACCATATGGGTTCCGCCACCGTTCTGCGGGCCACGCAACTGATACGCGAAGGCGAAGTGGTCGAGCTGGGCCACGTGCTGCACGGATCGATACCTCTCGGTGATCGCCATTTTGACATTTACTCCAAGCCCAGCTCAATGAACCCCCAAAGTAACCGTAGAGGCTCGAACGAGGAGCTAGTCGCAACGGAACTAGGCCAGGTCGGCACGCAGTTCGATGGCTTCAGTCATCAAACTATCGGTGACACGATGTACAACTGCTTCCGCGTCAGCGAGACGATGACGCGGGCGGGCTTCACGCACCTGGGCATAGAGAACGTGGGCATGCTCATGACGCGTGGCGTGCTTCTCGATATCGCCAAGCTCAAAGGTGTCGACATGCTGCCCGCGGACTATGAAATCACGATAGAAGATTTGCAGGAAGCTTTGGCCAACGTGAACTTGGCCCTTGAACCTGGCGATGCGGTGATTATCAATACCGGTTGGGGACGACTCTGGACACGCGATGTCGAGCGTTTCCTCGGCCCAGCCCCGGGTATCGGCGTACCCGCCGCCGAATGGCTCGTCACGCAGGACCCAATGTTGGTGGGAGCCGATAACCAGCCCGTGGAGATTCAACCGAACCCTGATCCGGAGATCTCCTTACCCATTCATCAGATCATGCTCGCCGTCAACGGGATCCACCTGCTCGAGAGAATGAATCTGGAGGAGCTCGCCGCGCTGGAAGTCTATGAGTTCGCGTTCGTCATGCAGCCATTGAAGATACAGGGAGCGACGGGATCGACCGTTGCACCCGCTGCGATTTACTGAGAGCAGAACGACGAGACCGACGCTGCCGTGTGTCGTTGAGCTTTGTCTACTGTTTCAAATTCACCCAGAGAAACTCGATCGGTGAGTCGCCGGTATTGCCGGACTTATGCTCCTCGCTGAGATCGACGGCACGCTGCCAGCCAACCGAACCGGCCCGAGAGGCCGAGGTGGTCTCTTCGTCGCCATAGCGGATGGTCGACTGGCCATCGGTCAGCATAATGTACAGCTGGTTCCCAGGGTGCGGGTGGATACCTTCCCACTTACGGGTTGAAGGACGACTTTCTGCACGAGCATGCGGTCGTTCCGGGAGACATCAATGAAATATTACGGCGCGACACATATGGTGGACAGCTTCCGGACGGTTCGCAAGAACACCCTCCAGGTGGCGGCGGACATTCCCGACGATCGATACGGGTTCGTCCCGGCGGACGGGGCGCGAAGCGTGACTGAGCTCCTCGCCCACATCGCGCTCTCGCCGAAGCTCCAGCTGACCTTCCATGACGGCGGTCGCCGATCCAGCTTCGAGGGGCTTGACCTGTTCGCGATCCTGACGGCGGCCGCTAAGGAGGAGGCACGGGATCGAACCAAAGCTGAGGTCATGGACCTGCTGCGGACCGAGGGGGAAACATGGGCCAGTTTTCTGACCGCGGCGTCGGAAGAGTTTCTGGCCCAGCCGTTCACGATGCCACCCGGGGCGACCCCGTCCAGTAAGACCCGTTTCGACATGCTGCTCTCGGTCAAGGAGCATGAAATGCACCACCGTGGACAGCTCATGGTCGTGCAGCGCCTGCTTGGTATCGAGCCGCATCTGACAGCGCAGCGTCGGCGAGCGGGGCAAGCGGCAAAGGAAGCCGCTGGATCCTAACCGCTGGGTGGTCGAAGCAAGGAAACCGCTCGATCGTAACCGCTGGGCAGTCGGAGTTCTGAACCCAGCGGAAGGGGGCGGTGGACATCCGCCCAGCACGCACAGCTGCCACAGTCGTCGGCTGTTTTGCAACAGCCTCCAGAGCTTCTGTGTCACACCCGTCCCCTCCCATGGCCGAACAGGTTGACGAGCATCTGGTCAACGGCGAAGAGCGACGTCCGACACCCGTTGCCGAAAAGAGTGCCATGTGGTCATAGCGACTACATGGAGAGCAATCAACCCAACGGTGGACGCCGACCTCTGTGTGCCGGCACTTGATCTGGAGGAGGTCGAGCGCCTACTCGTGGACCGCGGGCTGGTCGTACTCGACATCCCACGGGCGGGACTGTTTCAGGGCCGCCAAGGCGTCGGTCCGATACCGGGCTAGCGGAGGTACGAAGACGTCGCCGCTGCCGATCTGTTCGACGACCTGATACGGGCCAAAGCTCGTCCCCGGCTCAATCACCGCCGAGACCTCTTCTTCGGCGCTGGTGATCCCTGGCCCGGGAGACTGCAGGAAGTCTCCGGCTTGCGTGTGCGCGGCTAACAGAGTCTCGACCTCGCGACGAAGGCCTTGATCTCCGTGACACGCGTCCAGCACGAAAGCAGAACGTTCCGCGGCCTCGCGATCGAGCGCGTCCTGAAAGATGCGGTGGGCGTCGTGCCAGTGATTGGTTGTCATAGATGAGCGCCCCGCGTGGGTCCGGGCGTGCGGGTCAGCTCCTCCGGCGGTTGTTGGTCACCGTTCCCCCGCCCGTCAAGAAGCACAGTGCAGGTCCGTGTTGATCTCTTGGCTCATCTGGACTGTCCCGCGTCCCCGGCTGGAATCATATGCCGGAGTGGCTCGGATGGCGGCTTCTCGTGCCGGCGGCGCCTGACTATCCGGACGCTCGGCGGGTTCGTTGTTACTGTCCGGCGATGGCTGCTGGGAGCCACCAGCGGTCACCTAGGTTCGAGACTTGACCTAACCAAATAGAGAGAGGGAATGAAATGAGGTAAACAAAACATTCTTGCCAAACTCGGCGTCGTCGCAGTTCTTGTGCTCGTTGTCGGTGCGATGGGTCTCGAGCCCGAGGCCGCGCAAAAAACCAGGAACAGCCTTGTCGGATCGTGGGTTGTTGTGGTCACTCCTGACCAGCCGGGTCCGCCACCCTTCGCGAATCTTGTCTCGATTCATACAGGAGGCGTGGTCATGAACTCAGATCCAGTGTTCGGCAGCGGTCACGGTGCATGGCAGCGGGCTACAAACAGGGAGTTCTCTACGAGATTCTTAACCATGGTCCCCTCGGACAATCCCGACTTTCCACCGAGAACGACCATAAGATGTACGTGGCTCGATCACGCTCAATCGCGGCGGAGATACGGCCGCCGGCACGTTTACGTCGGAATTTGTCGATGCCGGCGGGACTGTGGTGGCCGCGCTCAGTGGCAGGGCCGACTTGACTCGGATTGACGTCGAGTAGCTTTGGCTCAGACGGTCATCGGGGTTGCCCTCCGGAGCGTCCACGCGACAGTTCACGGTTGCGTTTAGTCACAACCTGGGCAACCCCGCTTCCTCTCTTGCGAAGCAGTGTCAGATCACATCGGCGGGTTTTGTCAGGTTGAGGTCGTCCATGAGAGAGTTGGCGGATGAGCGTTGGCGCGCCGAGCTATCACGGCTACCGATGTCCGCTTGACAACACCCGTCGAGTTCCTCGCCAGCCCCAGTGTTTATGGTGCCGGAGGGGGGAGTCGAACCCCCACTAGGGGTGAACCTAACTGGATTTTGAATCCAGCGCGTCTGCCAGTTTCGCCACTCCGGCCCTGAAGGTGGTCGACGACGAAAACGAGTCAGGGTCTGACTGTGCCGTCGTGCGTCCAGAGATACAACGTGCGGGTGTTTCCGCGAGAATCGGTAAAACGCTCGACCAGGTCGGCGTCCCAGTTACCCATGCTAAACGCGTGGGACACAATTCTGGCGCCGGTGGGAAGCTGCTCGGTCAGGACCGGGCGCAGCTTCATATTCGAGGACGACAGAAGATAGAGCGTCACGACGGTCGCTTCGGAGAGATCGACCTCAAGCGCGTCCTGCTGGATGAACCGCACGAGTTCTGACACGCCAGCTCGCTCAGCGTTTGCGGTCGACTCGGCAATCCTCTGCGGGTCGATGTCGACCCCGACGCCATGGGCTCCATATCGCTCAGCCGCGGTGATCACAATACGGCCGTCGCCAGAACCGAGGTCATACACGACGTCTTGTTCCGAAATGTTGGCCAGAGAGAGCATGCGGTCGACGACATCCTGGGGTGTGGGCACAAATGGTGCGAGGCTTGTCGGCGTTTGTGTCGCGACGGCGTCTACCCAGGGCATGGGTATCAGCATCACGACGGCTGCGACCGCGGCTCCAGCCGTCCGTGCACGTGGCCAAACCGCGCTACCGTTCTGCATGGTGGCTCGCAACTGGATCATTTTGATGTATTTCGCCGTGAATTTCAATCGACCGTTACTCTACAACAGGTTGCTCTTTTGACCGAGGGAGACGTCACGGAAACCCGCAATTTGCGACACGCGATTGTCTTGTGTTTTCCCATAACTCACCACGGACAGATGACTTAACGCCCTTGGCCAACGCTGCGTTTGGTCATACGTGGCCCTGAGCGACCAGAGGCGTTGATTGCTGCTCCGCAGGGTTGCCAAACCGCGAGAGGAGGCCGAACTCTTCATTCTACGAGGGTTCTGGTTGTATGGGCATCCGAAACGCGGTAAAATTAAAGATCTTCGCGCGTCGAACTCCCACTCCTTCGCCTGATCTAGGGGGGAAATGTTGGTATTTGAAGTAGGCGATAAGGTCATTTACCCGAATCACGGCCTTGGTGTCGTCAAGAAAATCGAAGAGAAGACGATCCTTGGTACCACGTGTGGTTTCTACTCGCTGCGCATGAGCGCGAGTGAGACCACGGTTCTGGTGCCGCTCGACAACGTCGAAGGTGTCGGGTTGCGACACGCGATTTTAGACACCGAGGTGAAGAAGCTGTTTACTCAGCTGGGTAACGGCAAGATCGACAATCACCAGAACTGGAAGGGTCGTTTCAAGGACAACTCGGACAAGATGCGCACCGGGTCGATCTGTGACGTGATCGACGTGCTCAAGAGCCTCAATTTTCTCAGCAAATCCAAGAACCTGTCCTTCCGTGAAAAACGAATGCTTGACCGAGCGAAATTTCTTGTCGTCTCAGAGATTTCCGAGGTCTTGGAAGAAGAAGGTGACGTCATAGACGACAAGGTGGAGAAAGCGCTTGAGCGCTGCCTCGTGAACCGACTCCGTCTGTTGGAAAAAGCCAAGACCGCAAAGACCTCCAGGAAGACAGCAAGAGTCGCACCCGCCCCGACGACAAAAGACGCAAAAGATGTTCGGGCGACGAAAGCCCCCAGCGCAGTGAAGGCGACAAAGGTATCAAAAGTCGCCAAAGTCAAGAAGACAACGAAGCGTTCAGCGCGGGCTTCGTAGCACGTGTCGGGTGGTCTCGACAATCCGTCGAGACCCTCGCACGACCCAATGACGCTCTGAGGAGATCGCTGAATCGGGACGGCGCCAGCCGGTCTTTCTCTCTATCTGCTTTGTGGCCTGAGACGGATTGTGTCTGATCTTCTTGCGACAGCCCTCGCTAGTGTGCGATCCCTCACGGCCTATGTGAGCGTGGCCGCCTACGTGTTGCTCGTGGCGCCGCCCGGTATGCTCGTCGCCATCCTCTTTCGTTGGCCGTTTCTTCTCTACTGGCTCGCGCGTGGCGGCGTTCGGTTGGGGCTCGCGACGGTCGGGATCACGTATCGCACGGAAGGCCTGGAGCACGTTCAGCAGGGGCGTGCCGCGGTCTATTGCGTCAACCACGCGAGCAATATTGAGCCGCCCATGTTGTTCATGGTCCTATCCGCCTTGCACCCGCGGCTCCGGGTCCTCTACAAGGCCGAGCTTCGAAAGGCGCTCCCGGTGCTTTCGAACGCGTTCGATGTGGTCGGGTTTGTCCCAATCGAACGAAGGAATCGCAAGCAAAGTATGGAGGCTATCGAAGATGCTGCCGCCGCGTTGCAGGCCGGGAACTCGTTTTTGATTTTTCCGGAAGGTACGCGCAGTCGCACCGGTCGACTGTTGCCGTTCAAGAAGGGCGGGTTCATTATGGCGATCAAGGGCCGTGCCGCCGTCGTCCCCGTCGCCATTCAGGGAACCTCGGCGGCCATGCGGAAGGGTAGCCCGGTGATCCGACCGGTGACGGTCAGCGTGAGACTTGGTGCGCCAATCGAGACGCACGCGCTCACGGTGTCGGACCGAGATGACTTAATCGCCCGTACCCACAGCGCCGTCCAAGCCTTGCTGGATGAAGGTCCGGTGCACTAGTCGTTTGCAGAGCGTCCCGGCCGGAGCATGGTCAATTCTTCTCTGCGACAGTCGGCTAGGGACCGGAGAAAAACGATAGGGAATAGGAAGGGAGCGGGGCCCCATCGCGTGCCGTGACTCCGTCGAGCAGTGTGACCGTGAGCCGGGTAAACGCCTCGAGCGGTTCCGCGAACTGGATGTCGAGCACTCGGTTGCGGCCTCGGTATTCGACGCTGAATTCGATTGCGCCGCTGTTCGCGCCCTGACCAGTCACTGCCGGAGCGCCGGCACCTGAATATGCCACGTCGACGCGTCCTTCGAACGAGTCGGCGCTCATGTCACGCGAAAACTGAATCCTGACGCGGGTATCGGTAGGGATGTTGGTATCACCCTCGAAGGGTGTGCTGAAAATGACCTCGGGGGGGGCGCCCGGTTGACGCGCCACTCGAGTCGCGGGCGGAGGTGTTTGGCTTTCGTCCGGTTCGGCTAGCCGGATCGTCCCCGCATCCAGAACCACCATGCCTTCATGCACACGCACGGTGCCGGTGACTTCGAGCCATCGCCCGGTGTCTATCCGTGCTTGGACGTCAAGCTCGAACCCGTCACCCTTGGGCTCCATCCCCACCACCCAGACGGCGGCATCTGCCGATGCCAGGACGAAGTCGTAACGGCTCTCGCCCGGTGAATCGGGCAGATCGCCGTAGAGGTTCCGACCGCGGAAGCGTCCCGTCAGGCTCACCCCGTCGTCGAGATAGGCGTTCGGATTCAGCGCGACGGTGCGAAGCGAGGCAGACCCGGTGGTTGTGACTGGAACGGATGAGGTCGCGACGAGGAGAGGCAACTCCCCTACACTCGGCCACGGCTTGTTGAGCAGCGACTGCGACAGACGCTCGATCGGAAGACCGGTGGTGCGAGGGTCGTCCGGTTGGAGTCGACCGATGTCGTAAAACCTGCCGATCACTTCCATGTGCTCGCGGGTTCCGTCCAGCGGCGGCGGCACGTCGAGCACCAATAGACGATTATCCTCGTCGACCAGATAGGTCAAGACGTTCTCACCGACCGCGTCGGCGCGAATGACTACTTCGTCGAGATGAAAGAACCTGGTGTGCTCGGCGAGCGTGTCGAGCGTGGCCACCCGTCGCCCAACGCGTTGCGCGTCGGCACCGTTGGGCGCACCCCAGGCCAAACCCATAACAACGAGCAACGTCAGACCGCGCACGCCCGCATATTAGCACGTGCACTCGTGGTCCCTTGAGGGTTGGGAGACCAAGTAAAATACCCCATGCGAGAGCCGGTCTCGGAGCTGACGACCAATCGGCTTTCGCTGTATCTGCGACGCCTTGACGAGCTCAACGCAAAGGGCGTGCGCGCCGTGTCGTCACGCGTGTTCGCCGAGCAGTTCGGCTTGAACGCTGCGCTCATCAGAAAGGACCTGGCGAATTTTGGGGCACTCGGCGTGCGGGGGGTCGGTTATGTTGTCGATGATCTCCGGCGAGAATTGCGGTCCATTCTCGGATTGGACCGACGACTTGGGGTCGCGATCATAGGGGCTGGGAACCTCGGTCTCGCGCTGGCCGATTATCCAGGTTTTCGCAAAGAAGGATTTCGAATTGTCGCGTTGTTTGACGCGCAGAAGAGTAAGGTAGGCTGTGTCTCCCGCACCGGCGTCGAGACGTATCACATACGCGATCTGTCTCTCGTCACGACTCGCGAAGGTATCATGATCGCGATGATTGCCGTCCCAGGGCCATCGGCTCAAGAGGTCGTAGACGCGGTCGTGGCCGCCGGTATCAAGGCCGTGCTCAATTTCTCCCCGGGTTCGCTCCGGGCGCCTTCGGGTGTCAAAGTGAAAAGTGTCGACCTGACCGTCTCGCTCGAGAGTTTGTCGTTTTTCCTCGCTGCGACCAGGCGCGAGGCCAATGAAGACCTAAACCCATGAGTGACGACAGTTCCCCGCCAACGTTGTCCCATGTCGACCGCGAGGGACGCGTGCGAATGGTCGACGTGAGCGGTAAACCGGCGACGGTGCGAGAGGCAGTGGCCCGCGGTTTCATCCAGGTCGCACCTGACGCGCTGGCGCTGATACGAGCTGGCAACATCAAGAAAGGCGACCCGTTACAGGTGGCGCGGATTGCCGGTATCTTGGCGGCGAAGCGAACCGCCGAGATCATTCCTCTATGTCACCCGATTCCGTTGACAGGCATCGACGTTGACCTGACCGGGCGAGACGACGGCTACGAGATCGAAGCACGGGTCGCCACTACCGGGCCCACGGGAGTTGAGATGGAGGCACTGACTGCGGTCTCGGCCGCGGCGCTCACCATCTACGACATGGTCAAGGCCGTTGACCGCTCGATGCGGATCGGTAATATCAGGCTGGTGGAAAAGAGCGGCGGACGCTCTGGTCGGTTCACGCAAAGCTAGTGGTGGCAAGGATGACGGACGCAGTGGTTGAATCACAGATTGCCACATTGGCTCAACTGCCCTCGCACGTTGCGGGCAGATTTCCCGGGACATCGGTGAGACGGTGTACTCCCGACGCGTATGACGAAATGTCGGGCCTGGAGTTTTTTGAACAGATCCGTGACGTGAGCCTCGGGCTGGCTGCGTTGGGCGTGTGTCCCGGCGACCGCGTCGCCCTTATTTGTGAAACTCGTCCGGAGTGGTTGCTGGCCGATCTGGGCACCCTCTGCGCCGGGGCTGTCGCCGTGCCGATCTACCCAACGCTCCCGCCAAGCTTGGTCGGGTTCATCCTGAAGGATGCCGGCGTCGAGACGGTGATTGCCTCTGACGAGGAGCAAGCCGACAAAGTTCGTCAGGTCCAGGGCGAGGTGCCCCAGCTCAGGAATATCGTCGTGGTGGAGCCGGGCGGAGCACCTCGACCGACAACGGTCCGCGCGGAGCCGGACAACAGTGGCGACCCGAATCCCTCAAAGTGCTTGGAAGTCAGTCTGGCGCAAGTCGCTCAGCGGGGTCATCAGCGTCTCATGCATGAGAACGGTCTCGCCCGGGAGTTTAAAGAGGCCGTCGCTGCCGTCGCCAGCGACCAACTGGCGACGATCATGTACACATCTGGAACCACTGGTCCCCCGAAGGGCGTCATGCTGACCCACGGCGCAATCGTGGCGAACCTCGTTGATGCCGACCAGATGGCGCCCCCCAACGAAAGAGACGACGCCCTCTCGTTTCTTCCGCTGTGTCATGCGTTGGAACGCATGGCCGTCTACCTCTATCTCTACAAGGGCGCGAGGGTGACCTTCGCGGAGTCGCTCGATACCGTACCGCGGGACATGATGCGGGTGAAGCCGACCATCATGACGGGTGTCCCCCGCGTCTTTGACAAGCTGCGTGCGCGCGTTCTGGAAGCTGTTGCGGAGTCATCACGTTTTCGCCAACGGTTATTCCAATGGGCGCTCCGGGTGGGAGAGGCCAAGGCGTCGGCGGAGCTGGACGGGCGGCAGTCAACGCTGGCGGTGCGGCTCCAGCACCGTGTCGCCGACCGTCTGGTGCTTTCCAAGGTGCGCGAACGCCTCGGAGGGCGGTTGCGCTTCGTCGTCTCCGGTGGGGCTCCGCTTTCGTCCACGGTTGCCGGGTTTCTCTTTGCGGTCGGGATTCCTGTGCTCGAGGGATACGGCTTGACGGAAACCGCTCCCGTGCTGACAGTCAACCCACTTGCCGCGCCTCGCATAGGCACGGTCGGCAAGGCCTTGCCGAGGGTCGAGCTCCGCGTCGCGGACGACGGAGAGATTCTGGCGCGTGGACCGAGCCTCATGCTGGGCTACTACAAACGAGCGGACGCGACGGCTGAAGTAGTGCGAGACGGTTGGTTTCACACTGGTGACATTGGTCGGCTGGACGACGACGGATATCTGTCCATCACCGACCGTAAGAAGGCGATCCTCGTCACCGCTGGTGGAGAGAATGTGGCGCCGCAGCCGATCGAAGAAAAGCTGAAGCAGCACGCGTTGGTGTCCGAGGCGATGTTGCTTGGAGACGCCCGGCCGTTCGTGGCGGCGGTGATCGTCCCAGATTTCGCGAGCCTTGGCGCGCGGATGGGCGTGACGGATGCCGACCGCGCGAGCCTCGTGGGGCGGGACGATGTGCGCACGCTCTTCGAAACGGTCGTCAACGCCGTCAACACCGACCTCCCGGCCTACGCTCAGCTGAAGAAGTTTGCGTTGGTGGCCACAGAGCTCACCCAGGCCGGGGGAGAGCTGACCCCGACGATGAAGGTCAAGCGTCAGGTCGTCGCCGAGCGTTGGAAGGACACGATCGACGCCCTATACACTCGGCCCTGACCCTCTTGATCGATCGAGGGGCACCCCAAACTTCGCACCTCGCCCAGCCCGCTGCTAGATGCCGCCAACGCGAGCTGAGTTCCGTGGTTAGAAAAGACGCGCCTCGCTGAGCGGCCACCACCTCAGCTGTACCCGGCCGATGATGTATTTGCGCGGGACCTGGCCCCAGTGCCGACTATCGGAGCTGTTGTTCCGGTGGTCGCCCATGACGAAGTAGTACGACTCCTGCACCGTCTCGGGACCAAGGTTCTCGTGACTACGAAACTCCGGCGGCACGAAGAGGTCCGGTTGCAGCTCTTCGTTTACGTATACGCTGCCGTTCTCGATGCGTACGCTATCTCCGGCTTCTGCGACAACGCGCTTCACAAAAGATTTGTCGGGGTCCCGGGGGTAATAGAGCATCACGATGTCTCCGGGCTGTGGCATCCCGAAGAATCGATAGGCCGCCTTGTTGACGATTAGACGATCCTGGTCCTGGAGCGTTGGCTCCATACTCTTGCCTTCGACCCGAGCCACCTGGACGCCGAAGGTGACGATGAGCGTGGCGTAGACCGCGGCCGACGCAAACGTCTTGAGCCACGCGAGCAGCTCCTCACCCGCGCGGGCGAGAAACTGGGTACGCTTTGCGGCGCGTTCTTGGTCGAGCTCGCCCGGCGCGCGAAACAGATCGGCGTTCGGATCAGAGGAAGGGTCGTCGCCTAGAGGCTCAGATATTCTCGCAGACGCTTGGTCTGCGCCCGGCTCACTGGGATCTCGGTACCCTTCGGGTCTTTCATTTTCAGGATGTAGTTCCGACTGAACCACGGCACGATCTCCTTGACTTTGTTGATATTCACCAGGTGCGAGCGATGCACCCTCCAGAAGATCTCGGGATCGAGATTCGACTGCAAATCATCCAGTGTCCGGAAGTTCGACGTTCCCGTCAACCGCCCGGCCACAACTGTGATGACCTCGTTGACCAACGACGCATAGATGATATCTTCTGATGGTATCAACTGGAAACGCTCTCCAATTCTCAAAGCAACCCGTTGACGCCACGTCGGCCGATGAGTGACCTGGCGGAGGACTTTTTCCAAGCGCGCGTCCGGCATGGTCTCGTCGCCGTCGCCCCGCCCCGATGTCATCCGCTCTCGTACCCGTTCGATCGTCTGTAGCAGACGATCCGTCTCCACCGGTTTGAGGAGATAGTCCACGGCGTTCACTTCGAATGCGTCGATCGCATACTCGTCGAACGCCGTGACAAACACCAGACGTGTGTCGACCTCGCGGACAAGGAGCTCGCGGGCGACCTCGAACCCCGACTGACCTGGCATCTGGATGTCGAGCATGACGAGGTCCGGCTTTTGTTCGCGGATGACCGACATAGCTTCAACGCCATTCGCGGCCTGCCCCACGACCTCGACCCCGTCGACCTGTTCAAGCAGGAAACACAGCTCGTTCCGGGCCGGACGTTCATCGTCCACGACCACTGCCCGTATGCTGCTCATCACCCTGGAGTCAGTCTCCAACGGTCGACTCTACGCGGGGGCTCGCTGCGGCACGACAAGCTCCGGAATTTCGATCCGAGCGCATGTCCCTTCGCCACGGGTACTCTGTATCCGCAAGTGGTAGTGCTCGCCGTAAATGACTCGGAGACGCTCGTCGACATTTCGGAGACCGATGCCTCGAGACCGGCTCGGCTCGAGCTCGTCTTGCGGCATACCGTCGCCGTTATCCGCAATCTCGATAATGGCCAGACGGTCTTCGCGGCGGCTTCGGATCATGATACGTCCGCCCCCCACTTTGTTCCCGATTCCGTGTTTGATCGCATTCTCCACGAGCGGTTGCAGCAGCATGCTTGGCATCACAAGGTCAAGGCTTTCCTCACTGATGCTCTTCTCGACCACAAGGGTTGGTCCAAACCGAATCGTTTCGATATCGAGGTATTCGTCGATGGATTCGAGCTCTTCCCGGAGGGTGACAAACTGCTCCTGGCTCCGGAGCAGACGTCGCAGTAATCCGGAGAGCTTCACAATCAGCGTGCGCGCCGTCTCCGGTTGAGAGCGAATCAGAGAGGAGATAGACGTGAGGGTGTTGAACAGAAAGTGTGGGTTGATTTGGTTCGTCAGGGCTTCCACCCGGGCTGTCATAAGCAGGGTTTCTTGCTCCCGGAGTCGATGCTCGATACGCGCAGTGTTCCAGATCTTGATCGGGATGGCGACACACAAGACGGTGGCGAGCACGACCAGAGCACCCATCCATATATTGGGCGGCGCCATATAGAACAAGTGATCGCCAAACCGAGCTCCGAGCGCCTGGCGCAGCAACTCGAGCCCCACCGGCGCGGCAATCAGAATCATCGGCCACTCCCATTGGAGGCGGAGCATGCGCCAGCCGTAGCGATGGAGGTCTATAAAAAACAAGGGTGAGAACTGCCAGATGGCGGGTTTTGGACACACCTCCCGGAGCCCTCCTCCAGCGAACCCGCATCCCACCGCAAACGGCATCGCGATGACTTCGCCACCCAGCAGCGCCGGGGCGCCGACCAGCGCGCCGACGATGGCCCCGGCATACGGTCCCGCGATCAGACCGGCCAAGAACGGCCCCGAGAGAGAAAGGTCGCCGGCGTCGTAGCCCAGCAGGACCCGCGCTGCCACACCGACTGTCAAGGGGAACCCGAGACTCCCGGCAAACACCAGACGCTCTCGCCAGGCTCGCTGCTCCGTCAGAAGGATCCGTCGGAACTGGTAGAACCGCACCAGCATCGTCGCCAAAGTGGCGACCACGGCAAGCTTGATGACAAGCGTCGAGATGAGAAATTGGGCCGCGGTTAGAAACCTGGCTTCTTCGGGCACGCGGGTAGCGCCACTATAGCTGCGTGAATAGTGTGTGTCAAGGCAGAAAACGTCTACAACTTGTTATAAATAAAGCAGTTATGGGCTATGTGGAAACGGCCGGCGGCCGAAGGCGCTCGGGCATGGAAGGAATCTTCTTCCGAGACGTCTTCTTGTTGGTCGCGGGTCGACACGCTATAGTCCACCGAGCGAAGGGACAAGACACCATTTGATTTCGCTTTTCGATCACAGCGATTCTGGGCGCGGCGCCGCCATGCTGGCCCCCTCTGAAACCGGGCAACCCCCGTTGTCGGTTATCGCGGTCGAGAACGACTTCGTCGAAGACGTCTACTCGGGACTCTCATCCTGGTATGACATTCTTTTTGGGCCAACGCTCCACGCCGGACGTCTTGCGGCCATGCCAAAAGTCCCGATTGGACGGGGGGACGAAGTCTTGGAGGTTGGCGTTGGGACGGGCATCAACGCGCTCCTTTACCGGAAGGATTGCCGGGTCACGGGTGTCGATTTCTCCGCGTCCATGCTGGCAAAAGCCCGTCGCCGGCTCGATACGAATCGGGTCACGAACGTCTGTCTGGCCAAGATGGATGCCATGGATATGATGTTCGAAGACGGGGCGTTTGACGTGGTCTACGCCCCGTATGTGATTAGCGTCGTCCCCAACCCTGTCGCCGTCATCCGCGAGATGTATCGTGTGTGTCGAGTCGGTGGCTATGTGGTTCTGCTGAACCATTTTCGGAGTACGAATCGCGTCGCGGCCTTGGCTGAACGAATGATCTCCCCACTCACGGTCCACATCGGTTTTCGTTCCGACCTTGACCTGCCGGGTTTTCTCGAACAAGCGCAGCTCGAGCCAATCTCGATCGAGAAGCTCGCGCTTCCGAAGCTTTGGTCTTTGGTCGTCTTTCGCAAAGAGGCGCTCCCGCCCCCCGCAGAGGCGGTCCCCAGGAGCGCGCCCTTGTCCCCGCATCACCGAGCGCTATAATCGCGGTTGTGTTCTGGATGTGGTCATCATCCGTCCGCCGAATCGCGATCGTGGCCGTCGGTATCGGCCTGACCGCCGCGTCCACCCCCGGAGCGCAGACGCGCTACACCCGGACTCAAGAACAAGAATTTCACGAGGCGACCTCGGCCGCGATTGCGCACGGTGACTACGACGAGGCGAGCGAGCTCGCCGGAGCCAGGGCAGACGACGATCCCTCGGCGGCCGCGGTTCGAGCCCGTCTGTTGGTTCTGACAGGTGAGCTAGATGGCGCGGAGACGCTGATTGCCCAGGTCGCCGAAGCGCAACCGTTCAGCGCGGCAGGTCTTGAATACGCGCAGTTGCTTGCGGCCACCGGCCGCCGCGACCAAGCCGTGCCGTATTTTCGGGCGGTGGCAGATGTAGGAACGGTCTCCCGGCAGGCGCTTGACCTTTTTCGGGCAGGGCTTGCCGCGAGCGCTTTGGGCCGCTATCGCGACGCAAACACACTCTTGCGAGGCGCGGCATTGGCTTCCGAGAGCGACCCTGCCATGCAGACGGCGTGGGGCGAGTTGTTCCTGGAGAAATACAACCAGGCCGACGCGCTTCAATCTTTCAATCAGGCGCTGGAAAGCGACGAGGAATGGGCCCCGGCCCATCTCGGGTTGGCCCGCGCGCTGACCAATGACAACCCGCCGCTTGCGCGGAGCTCGGCTGACCGGGCCTTGGAGATCGACCCGAATTTCGTAGCCGCGCATCTGTTTATCGCCGAGCTCGAGCTCGGCGACCGTAATACGGAGGCCGCTCGGGCGGCGCTCGAGCGCGCCCTCGTGGTCAATCCGAACAGCCTCGAAGCTCGCGCGATGTCGGCGGCGATGGCCTATCTGGAAGACCGGATTGAGGACTTTGATGCTGAGGTTGCGTCCGCCTTGCAGATCAATCCGGCCTATGGCGACATTTATCGCGTGGCCGGTAACCACGTCGCACGCGCGTATCGGTTTCCCGAAGCGGTGACGCTGGTTCGACGCGCGCTCGAGCTTGATCCAGACAACGTGCGGGCGCACGCTGAGCTTGGTATGCATCTATTGCGCACCGGTGACGAACCCGGCGCACGGGTGGCACTCGAGCGTTCTTTCGCTGATGACCCGTTTGATCTCGTCACCTATAACTTACTGAGCTTGATGGACACGCTCGACGAGTTCGAGACGTTCGAGCGTGGAGATGTAATTGTTCGGTTGCACCCGGACGAGGCCGGCGTTCTGGGCGAGTATGTGCTGACCATGGCGCAAGAGGCGCTCGACGAGTTGTCGGAGCGCTATCAAATGGAGGTACGCCCTCCGATTCTTGTTGAGATGTTTCCGACGCATGACGATTTTGCGGTTCGCACTCTCGGGTTGCCGGGGTTTCTCGGTGCCCTTGGAGCGTGTTTTGGCAGCGTGGTCACGCTGGATTCGCCGCGTGCGCTCCCGCCTGGAGATTTCAACTGGCGTGCGACCTTGTGGCACGAGATGGCGCATGTTGTGACACTGCAAATGTCAGAACAGCGTCTCCCACGCTGGCTGAGCGAAGGAATCTCCACCTACGAGGAAAAGAGAAAACGACTGGAGTGGGGACGAGATGAGGTACTGAGCTTCGCGCGAGCGCTAAATGACGACGCGATCCTTCCCCTTCGTGAGCTCAATAGTGGTTTTTCGCGGCCTGACGCGATTTCGATGTCCTATTTCCAGGCCTCCGTCCTCGTTGAGCATATCGTGGATGCCTATGGGGAGGAGGCTCTGAGAACCCTGGTTCGCTCATACGCCGACGGTCTCGACACCGAGGGGGCGTTGCAACGGATCGACCTCGATTTCGATGTACTGCAGGCGAGTTTTGACGCGGCCGTCGACGAAGAGTTTGGGGCGTTGCGACGTGCCCTGCAACCGGTCGGCACGGGAGACGGCGCTGCCACCGCCGCCGTTGACGACGACTCCGACGGTCCGCACATCGAGATTTTGGGGGCCGACCGCGATAGTGACCCGGGCGACGATATCGATTCGCTTCGCGCGGTCGCCGACGCCAATCCGGACCGATATCAGGTGCAGTTTGCGCTTGGGATGGCGCTGCGTGCCGTGGGCGAATTCGACGAGGCGCTTACCGTGCTGGAGCGCGCGGCCGAGCTCGCGCCGGCCGCCACCGGAATCCGAAGTCCCAGAGGGGTCATGGCCTCCATCGCCCACGCGATCGGTGACAATGAGCGGGCGATGGTCGAGCTCGAGCGACTCCTGATTTACGACGCGACTTCGCTCGATGCAGTGCGTGATCTGGCGGCCCTGGCCGAAGAAGCCGGTGACGAACGTCGCCTAGCGCTGGCGTATGACCGTTTGATAGGCATCGACCCCTTTGACCCGGTGGCCCATCAAGCGATTGGCCGGATGGCCATGCAGCGAGGAGAGATGGAGACGGCGATACGCGAGCTCCGGATCGCCTTGGCCGCGGGACCCGTGGACCGCGTGGGGACACATAGTGATCTGGCCGAGAGCTATCTCAACGCGGGAGACTTCGACGCCGCCAAAGTCGAGGCGCTCAACGCGCTGGAGATGGCCCCTACCTACGAGCGCGCGCAAGAGCTGCTTCTGCGTGTCATTGAGGAGCAGCCGTAACCGCCCGGATGCCTTGCCGGTCGAACGCAGACCGCCGTGCACGACGGGCGGCATGGGTGCGCCGCCTGGCGATGGTGGTGATAGTCGCCGGCCTGACGTCGCTCGCGCCGCGCGCGCAAGACCGTTCCTCGCTCGCCCCACCCCGATTCGGCGACAACGATCTTTTCGCAGGACTCAAGTGGACGTTTGTGCGCATCCGCTATCGATCAGAGGCCAATCGTCTTGCCCAATTCCGTCGGACGTATTGGAGTGATCCGTGGTCGATTGACGGTCCAGCGGCCGAGCAGAATCTGTCGCGGCGGATGGGCAGAGTCACGTCGATCAAAGTCACGGAGCCGATTATTCTCGAGCTCACCGATCCTCGGTTGTGGGAGCATCCGTGGATCTACTTCGTTGAACCGTCGAATATCGAATGGTCAGACGAAGAAGCCGCGACGCTCCGCGAATTTCTCCTGCGTGGGGGCACGGTTACTCTTGATGACTTTCATGGGCCTGTCGAGTTTGACCTTGTCCAGCGACAGCTGCGTCGTGTCTTTCCCGACCGCGACCTTGTCCGCTTGCCCACGGGCCATGCAGTGTTTCATTGCTTCTACGAGTTGGATGCCTATCCGCAGATTCCCGGGCTGGGCTCATTCTTTAATGGCGTCACCTGGGAGAAGGGTGGGTTTGAGTCGCAGCTCCACGCCATCCTCGACGATGATGGGCGGGCGATGGTGCTCGCAAACTTCAATACGGATATGGGTGACGGATGGGAATGGTCAAACGCGGAAGAGTATCCGTCATACATCCAATACACCGCGCAGTCGTATCGCATGATGATCAACGAGATCGTCTACGCGCTCACACACTAGTCCGCTAGTCCCCTTAACCGTCATGTCTTGCATAAGTCCCGGAGCGCGGCGCCTGGCTGGCAAGGCACGAAAGGGAGCGTAGCCGCCACCGGCCGCTTGTTGATTCGAATCGGACCAAGACGTGACCGAGACAACGAACCCTACTGACACTGAGGACGTGGCTCAACGCGTGACCGCGGGGCGAGACCAGGTGCTCGCCGAAATTCGGAAAGTGATCGTCGGCCAGGACGATGCGATCGACCTCGTGCTGGTCGCCCTGTTTACGGGTGGACACTGTTTGATCACCGGTGTGCCTGGTTTGGCTAAGACTTTGCTGGTCAAGACCCTGGCCCAAGTCCTCCATCTGACCTTTAAGCGCATTCAGTTCACACCGGATCTGATGCCGGCCGACATTACCGGCACCGACGTGCTGGACAACGACGATGGCCGTCGCACGCTGCGGTTTGTCAAGGGCCCGGTCTTTGCGCAAATCTTGCTGGCCGACGAAATCAACCGCACGCCACCAAAAACCCAGGCGGCTCTGCTTGAGGCCATGCAGGAGTATCACGTGACGGCGGCCGGGGTCAGCTACGAGCTCGACCAACCGTTTCTGGTGCTTGCGACCCAAAATCCGATCGAGCTCGAGGGCACGTATCCACTCCCAGAGGCGCAGCTGTCGCGCTTTATGTTCAACATCGTGATGTCCTATCTCTCGGAAGACGACGAAGTCCGCGTTGTCACCTCTACGACGTCCAACGAGACCGGGTCGCCGTCGACCGTCTTCGACGGGGGCGATATCTTGGAGTTCCAGCGACTGGTACGGCAGGTTGTCGTCTCGGACGACGTCGCGCGGTATGCCGTACGCCTCGTTGATGCCTCGCGCCCAGGACGAGAACATACGCCTGACTTTGTCACCCAGTGGGTCCGCTGGGGAGCGGGGCTCCGAGCATCGCAAGCGTTGATCCTGGGGGGTAAGGCCCGAGCGTTGATGCGGGGGCGTTACCACGTGTCGGTCGGCGATGTCCGGGCGCTCGCCGTGCCCACGCTCCGGCATCGTATCGTCACCAATTTTTTTGCGGAGTCCGAGGGTGTCGATATCGAGGCTATCGTGTCCCGACTACTGGAGACCGTGCCCGAGCCGCAGAGCGGCATGTAATCCATGGGTATGGGGCATGGGCAGGGCTTCCCCCGGGCGAACGAGCTCCGGTATCTCGACCCGGTCGTCGTTGCGCGGATCGGCTCGATGGAGCTCCGCGCGCGCACGGTTGTCGAGGGGTTTCTGATCGGCCTTCACCGAAGTCCTTACAAAGGCGTGAGCGTCGAGTTCTCCGAATACCGCCAGTACATACCCGGCGATGCCGTGTCGCTCATCGACTGGAAGGTCTATGCCCGGAGTGACAGGTATTACGTAAAGAAGTTTGACGAGGAAACCAACCTCGAGTGCCACCTGCTACTGGACGTGTCAGGTTCGATGGGGTTTCGTTCGACCGGCGTGACAAAGCACGAGTATGGGTCGTTCCTCGCTGCGTCGCTGGCATACTTGATGAACCGCCAACACGACGCCGTCGGTTTGATGGCGTTTGCGGACCAGGTGGTGACGCATCATCCGCCGAGCGCGCGGGCCGACCACTTGCGTCGGCTCCTTCTGGAGTTGGATCGGCTGGAACCTCGGGACCGTTCGAGCGTGTCCCGCCCGCTCAGTCAACTGGCCGAAGCCTTGTCTCGTAGAGGCATGGTTGTGCTGATGTCGGACCTCCTAGATGACCCTGAGCAGGTCATTGCGGGACTACGACATCTTCGGTGTCGAGGCACTGATGTCGTCGTCTTTCATCTGCTGGATCCCGCAGAACTCGCGTTTCCGTTCGAGCGTGCCACGCGCTTCCAGGACCTCGAGACTGACGAGGAAATGACCGTGGTGCCCGCAGAGATTCGGGCGCACTATCTTCGCGACATCAAGGGGCTTGTCGCGCGCTATGAGAAGGCGCTCAAGCTCGTAGGTATCGACTACTGCTTGGTTGATACATCCAGGCCGCTGGACTTTGCGCTTCGATCGTATTTGGATGCGCGGAGTCGACAGCGCGGAGTCTGAGGCAATGACTTTGACAAGACGTCGTGGTGGGCGCCTCGGGCTTCACGCGAGTGCGTGCGTCACACAGAGCGAAACCGTGGTGTCGGGGTTCTGATGTCTTTTCTCTTTCCGCTATTTCTTGTCGGGGCGGCTGCGGTTGCGGTGCCCATCGTGCTCCATCTGATGAGACGCGAGCGGATGCCACGACTTCCGTTTAGCGACCTCCGGTTCTTGCGCCGTACCACCACCGTTCACGCCCGGCGCCGCCGGTTGCGGGAGCTTCTCTTGCTCGCGTTGCGTGTGACGGCACTGCTGCTTCTTACCGTCGCGTTCGCTCGTCCGTATCTGGACAGCACAGCGCCCGCGGATCAGCCCGCGTCGATTGTCGTCCTCGACCGTTCCGCCAGTATGGGGGCGCCGCAGACCTTTGCGGATGCACAAGCACTTGCCGTGCGCGCGATCGCGGAGGCGCCATCCAATCATCTGGTTGGCATTGTCGTTTTTGACCTGGTCGCGGAGGTCGCGCACGACCTGACCGCCGACCGACGCTCCGCTCAGTCGGTGGCCACCGCCGTCGAGCCAGGTCGGACGGGGACTCGTTTCGCCACGGGGCTCGCCACCGCCGTGGACCTCATGGGGCCGCGTCAGGGCCGCATTGTGCTGGTCACCGACCGTCAGGCGACGGGATGGAGCCTCGAGACAATGGCCAACATTCCGACGGGGGTCGAGGTCGAGGTGAAAACGGTGACACCCGTCCGTGACAACCTGGCTGTTACCAGCGTTGAGGTCACGGCATCAGGTGTGAAAGCGGTGCTTCTGAATACCGGTCCGCCGAGACCGGTCGCCGTGACGGCGACCCGGCGTGGGCAGTCACGTTTTACCACCGCGGAGCTGCCACCTGGGACCACCGTCGTCGACATCGACCTGGCTGTCGGGCCGGCAGAGACTGACAGCGGGACGGCGGCGGGACTCGTGACAGTCTCGGTTGAGGATCCAAACGGACTACCCGCGGACAACCAGCGAACGGTGCGTCTCGATACCGAGACGGCGGGTTCGATACGGATTGGCCTGATTGGCGAGGGCGAGCGCGCGGCGTCTGGTGCGTTCTTCTTGGAGCGCGCGTTGAAGGCTGGCGAAGACGACGCTGGGTTTGTCGTCGAGTTTCTCGATCCAGACGCGCTTGCCTCCGAGGACCTCTCAGAGCGCGGCGTGCTCGCGGTGATGGACACCGCCGGGCTCCACCGGCGCGGCCGCGCCGCCATTGCGCGTTTTGTGGTAGCTGGTGGCGGACTGCTCGTTCTCGGCGGCCCTCGGGTCGACCCGGCGTTGGTCGCCGATGTGCTTGGCGCCGAGGAGTCACTGGAGTTCGCGGCCGATGACTCGAGTTCCCCTGTCAGTCTGTCTGTGACCAATGGCCGGCATCCGGTTTTCCTGCGGCTCGGTGGTCTTGTCGATTCGCTACGTCAGGTCCGTGTTCGTGACGCGGTCCGCATCGTCGAGACGCCGCCCATGCAAGTGCTGGCCCGGTTCGACACCGGGCGGGCCGCCCTGGTCGAGGTGCCGACTGGCCTCGGACGGGTACTGGTGTTTGCCTCCGACCTAAATAACGAGTGGAACGACTTTCCTCGCCAGCCAGCGTTTGTGCCGTTTGTCCGAGAGCTGATGACCTATCTCGCGGCCGACCGGATCACAACTGCGAACGAGGGTCAGGATGACGAGGTCAACCTCGACCCAGCCGAATCGCTCTTGACTCCGGAGACTCCGGAGGCGTTTGCCGCCCATATCGTCACGAGTGAGCGTCCGCCTGCGGGCGGAAGCGAGGCGAGTCGGACGCTGGACGCCGAGGAACTGGAAGCAACCCAGAGTTACTGGTGGTTTGCCCTGCTGGCTCTGGGTGTCGTGCTCGTCGCGGAGTCCGCGATTGGCCGTCGCGCTGTCTAGCGCCGGCAGCCGGGGTGCGTCGGTGCAAAGATGGCACATTGATTTCGACCGAGGTCCTAAAGACGCTGGCGACCTCCGGTCTCGAGGACCCTCGACACCGTTCTCGAGCCTCTTCCGCCCAGGTGCGCGCCTCCAGGCCGTTGTCGCCCTGCCGCCCGCATGAGACAATCGCAGCATCGTGTTCTCCTCCCGGGCGGCGACCACCGACCCCGGTCGCGACCTGCGCCGCGTTCTGGCGGACGTTCGGCGTCGCTGGCGGACGGCCGTATCTCTGCATGCCGTCGGTCGAACGGCTGTGGGCGCGCTGTGTCTGATGTCGGTCGTGCTTGTCACGGATCGATACGTTCGTCCCGCGGATCTGGTCATTACAGCCCTGGCCGTGGTGGCCTTGATGGCGGCTCTCTGGTTTGCCGTCCGTTTGCTCTGGCCGCTGCGACGTATCCCCAGTGACCGGCAGGTCGCTCGGTATATCGAAGAGTCCTGTCCGGGCCTTGAAGAGCGTCTGACTAGTGCGGCGGATGTGTTGGGACGGATGAGGGACCATCGCGTCGGGCGTGGCCACGACACCCCGGGGACTGACCTCTCCCAGCTCGTCGTCGGGGACGCCACCCGGCGGGCCCGGACCATCGATCTCGACCGCGTCGTGTCACGCTCCCATGTCCGAAGCGCGATTCTGCGTACCAGCGTGGCGGTCCTGGCCTTTGTGGTCGTCTCGGTCACCGGCAGCCAGACTCTCCAGCGTATCGCGCGTGTCGCGTGGCTCTACGCCTTCCCGGCGTCGGCGGTGCTGGTCGTCGAGCCAGGTGATACGCGGGTACTTGCGGGTGAGCCGGTCGTGGTGAGGGCGCTGCTCGAAGGAATGAACGGTGTGTTCATACGCACGCTCCCGGCGCTGACCCTGACGGATGAGCGCGGCGAGACCCGTGTCGTGTCCATGGCTCGCATCGACGGGGCTCGGATCGACGGCGACTCCACACGCGTGGAGTTTGAGACGGTCCTCCCGGCGGTCGACGAAAGCTTTGACTACCAGGTGGGAGTGGCCACACTGCGGTCGGATCGCTTTTCAGTCACCGCCTTCCATCCACCACACATCGAGCGAATCGATGTGTGGTTTGAGTATCCAGCATTCGCCAACTTGCCTCTCCGAGTCGAACGTGACGGGGGCGATATCTATGCCCCGGCCGGGACGCAGGTGACGGTGTCTATTCACAGTGACAAACCGGTTCGGGAGGGCGAGGTACAGTTTGCCGGCGGTTCCGACCTGGCGCTCCGGCGGGTATCCGAGTACGTCGCCGAGGCCTCTTTCGAGGTGGTCGCGGACGACACCTATCGCGTGCGGGTCGTCGATACCGATGGGCTCTCCACTCCCTCCGGTCTCGACTATTTTGTTCGCGCGGTGGTCGACCGACCACCCGTTGTAGACGTCGTGCGACCCGCGGACGACCGCGAAATTACTCCGCTCGAAGAAATCGTGATCGAGGCGACGGCCGCGGACGACTTTGGTCTCGAGCGTTTCGAGCTCGTCTGGGCGGTCGAGGGGCGACCGGATCGTCACGTCAGTTTATTGTCGGAGCCCGGTCAGCGACAGGCATCCGGAGCACGCACGCTCTACGCGGAGCAGCTGGATGTCGCGCCTGGAGACTTCATCAGCTATTACGTGCGGGCGCTCGACACGAACACGGGGACCGGCGCCGGATACGTGCGAAGCGACCTGTATTTTCTCGAGGTGCGGCCATTTGACCGCGAGTTCGAGGAGGCGCAAAGTCAGTCGACCAGCGGCCGGGAGGCCGGGGAGATCGAAGACCTGGCCGAGGTCGAGAAACAGATCATCATCGCCACCTGGAGAGTCGACGGTCAACCCGCGAGCGACAACCGAGCCATCGATGTCGCCGCGGTGGCGGATGCGCAAGGGGAGTTGCGGTGGGCCGCGGAGCGGGCGGCGCAAAAAATTCTGGCGGCGGGGCGGCCAAACGCGGGAAATGCTGGGCGGACGACGGGTGTCGAGATGGAGGCGATGCGTGACGCCATCGAAGCGATGCGGGAAGCTGAAGCCAGGCTTCGAGAGGACGGCACGGCGGTGGCTATCACGCAGGAGAAAGAAGCCCTCAACCAACTGCTTCGCGCGGAGGCTGAGATCCGGAAACATCAGGTTCGCCGGCCCGAGAATGGCAGGGGTGGGGGCCAGGGCGGCGGTGGTGCCGCGCAGGAGGATCTGTCAGCGCTGTTCGACGACGAGTTGCGTCGTGATCAGCAGACAAACTACGAAGACCGGCCCTCGACTGCGGCACCACGCAGCGAAGATGCCGATGACGTGACCGATACCCAACGTCGGCTAGAGGAGTTGGCCGCCCGCCAGGAGCGTTTAGTACAGGAGCAGGAGCAGTTGGGCGCGAAGGGCGACGACGACGGCGAGCCGGACTCGGACGACGACGAGCGGAAACGGCAGCTGGAGCGATTGACCCGAGAGCAGAACCAGCTGAGGCAGGAGCTGGAAGAGGTCGCGCGTCGGCTGGATCGAAATCCGACGGACGAATCGAACTCGGCATCTGATTCGGCACAGATTACGGAGGAGATGCGACGCGCGGCGAATGACCTGCGACGCGGTGACCCCGATCAGGCTGCGGCCCGGGGGCAAGACGCGGCACGCCGGTTGCGCGCACTGGGACGACAGCTGGGCGGCCAGTCGGGCACTCCGGAGAGCAACGACGAACGGGTGGGTCGTTTGCAGCGCGAAGCCGAGCAGTTGGCGGACGACGAGCGACAGCTTGCCTCAGAGGTGAGAGAGTCAGAGATGACCGGGCCGGCGCGACGGGAACTGAGCCGTCGTGGCGAGGCGTTGGCGGACCGTGTTGACGCTCTGGATAGAGGCGTGGAGGGCGCGCGGTCTGAGGTTGAGCATGGCCAGGAGGCGCTCGAGACGGCGTCTCGAGAGCTGGAGACCTCAGATGTTGCGGCGCGGACCCGAGAGTTGGCTCGCCGGTTGCGACGACCCGCGGGCTCGTCGGGCAGCGCGGAAGAGAGCGACGGTGCGCGCGTTGCGGAGGGGCAGCAGAATGACGGCGCTGGCGTCGCGGAGCGTCAGGACGCGGTCGATGATACGGCGGAGGGTAACGATGCCGGGAGCGTTGACGATGCGACCCAGATTGCAGCGAGCGCGGAGGAGCTGGCCGAAGCGCTCCAGCGTGTAGCGCGACAGCTCTCCGTCGCCAGTGGAGAGTCTTCCGCCGAGGATGCCGCGTTGGCCGGGCAGCTTGCCGGTATAAATGAGCTAGAAGATCGGCTCGACCGGCTGGCACAGGGCCAGATGCCGGGCGGAGGCTCGCCTGGCGCCGCGCGTGAAGACTTTGCGCGTGACCTGGCGGAGACGCCGGGCGTCTTGGAATATCTCGAGGGTCTGCGTCCCACTGCTCGTGAGGACCTGGACGAGTGGGTGCGGCATTGGAAGACCGGCGCGGCCCCCGGCACCGAGGCCTTCAAGCAGGATCTTGCAGCGTGGGAGAATCTCAGGGTCGATGTGCGGATCGCCCTCGAGCGACTCGAAGCCGAACATGCTCTGGCCCGTCAAGCCTTGAAAACGGCTGACCGGGTGACGGTGGGACCAACCGCCGAGATACCGGACGCGTATCGTCGTCTTGTGGAAAGTTACTATCGTTCAATCGCCACCCCCCGGTCCCGCGCCGGTGTGGTGCACTAGTGCCTGGCCTTTTCGCCGACTCACGCGTGACGTTTGCGACGGACCCCACGTGGTGGGTCCTGTTGGCGCTGGGGCTGGCGGTTATCGCCATCACCTGTGCCGCTTATTGGCGCGTGCCTCTCCCGCTCCAGACGCCACGACGGTTCCTGTTGGGGGGGCTCCGGCTGACGGCGTTCGCGTGTGTCACGCTGGCGGCGCTACGACCGGTCGTCACGAATCCCGCGCAGAGTGTCGATGTTGTCGTCCCGATTCTTGTGGACACCTCACGCAGCATGGGGATACGCGGTGGGAATCAGGAGCTGCCGCTCGATGCACGGCGTCTAGACGAGGCCCGCGCGCTCGTGTTGGAGCGGATCATGCCGCAATTCGTGGACACGCCGCCCTCGAGCCGCGATGTGACGTTTGCGGTCGACGTGCTGACGTTTGGAGACGAGGTCGTCCTGCTCTCGGTCGCCAGCGATCTGAGGGGCGTTGACCCGGGGGGACGACGCACACACCTTGGCGGCGCGTTGTCACGGGTGCAGGAGCGATACGCCAGGTCGCCGATCGCCGGGGTCATACTCCTGTCGGACGGAAGCGACTCGAGTGGCATTGACCCCCGCGTCGCGGCTCGCGGTCTAGACGCACCAGTGTTCGCGTTCGCGGTTGGCAGTGATCCAGCCCTCGATGTGGCGGTCACGTCGGTCGTGTCGGGGACCGCGGTTGTCGCCGGGTCGCTGGTCGACATCGACGTCTCGGTCGTGGCTCGCGGTCGCGGCGAAGACGTGGAAGAAGTGATGGATGTCCGTCTCCTCACAGATGGCCAGCTCGTCGATGTTCGTCGGGTCACCACGCCCGGCGACGATGTTGCGGTGAGCGTGCGGTTTCAGGTCGTTCCCGAGCCTGACGCCGCGACCGTCTACTCCGTGGAGATCCCCGCCGCGTCGGGAGAATTACTCGTCGAGAACAACCGCCGAGATGTCGTGGTCCCGCCGCCGGGTCGACCTCGACGGCTGCTCATGGTCGAGGGCGCACCTGGCTTTGACCACAGCTTCCTCAAGAGGGTCTGGCTCGCCGACCCGGGGATCGAACTCGACGCGGTCGTGCGAAAGGGGCAGAACGATCTTGGCCAACACACCTTCTATATTCAAGCCGATGGGGGCCGAGGCGAGGCACTGCGCACGGGATTTCCCCAAGAACGCTCCGAACTGTTCCAATACGACGGAGTGGTTTTCGCAAACATAGAGAGCGCCGCGTTTCGCCCTGATCAATTGGCGATGACGGCAGATTTCGTCGAGGTTCGCGGTGGCGGTCTTTTGTTGACCGGCTCCGCATCATTGACCGGACCCGGTCTTCAGGGGTCACCGTTGGAGACGGCACTTCCCGTCGAGCTGTCCAGCCGGGGACGGTCGGTCGGTGATCGGCAGGCACTCGCGTGGCTTGACCGGTCGTCGGCCGTAGCTGCGAGGCGCGAGCCCGACCTGCCGATGCTGACCGAGGACGGGAGACATCACGCCGTCACCCAGCTCGGCGCGAGCCCCCAGGAGACGGACGAACGATGGGCGGAGTTGCCCCGCTTGGGCGGCAGCGTCGCGCTCGGTCCGGCTCGTCCGGGCGCTTCTGTGCTGGCCGTCATCGCGGCGCCCGGAGGCGACGTGCGGCCGCTACTGGCCGTGCAACGATTTGGGCGGGGCCGCACGATGGTGTTTACCGGTGAGTCGGCGTGGCGTTGGCAGATGAATCTCCCGTCCGACGACCGCACGTATGAGCGGGTGTGGGGGCAAGCCGCACGGTGGCTCACGGCCGACGCCTCTGACCCTTTGTCCGTGACGGTCGCGGACGGCGTCGTCGTCGGAGAGCGCGTCGAAATTGAGATTAAGGCACACGACGACGAGTTTCGCTCGCTCTCTGGCTTGAGGCCGTTGATACGAATCCAAGACCCGAATGGGCGGGCGACGACAGAGCGTGGGAGTCCTTCTGGTTCCGGAGGCTATACGGCCGGTTTTGTTGCGGAAAGCGCCGGGCTCTACCGTGTCGAGACGACGGTCGCGACACCGACGGCCGGCACCCAGACAGCGACCGACTGGGTGCTCGCGGGCGGTTTCGACCCGGAGCTATCCGATTCGCGGGTGGATGCGGATCTGTTGCAACGGGTCGCACAGGCGAGCGGTGGGCGGCTGTTGTCGTCCGATGACATCCAGGAGCTTCCCGCACTACTTCGCCAAAGTGTCGCCAACCGTGGCGGTTTTTCCTCGCCGGTGCAACGTGAGCTGTGGCACGGGGTCTGGCCGTTCCTGCTGGTCGTGGCGGTCCTCATCGCAGAGTGGTCGCTGCGCCGCGCATGGGGGATGCGATAGCGCGATGGCCGGCAGAGGCCGATGGGACCGCGACCGGAGGGGCAAGGGACAGCGATCCTGGTTGACTGAATGGGGACCTTGCGTTCGCTGGGCCAGAGCATGGGGAAGGCCGTGCTGAGGATCACGGTGGTCGCCATCGTCACGACCCTTACCAGCCTCATCACGCTCGCTCCGGTTTCCGTCTTTGCGGCGGACACCTTCGCATTGATCATTTCCGGCGCCTCCGGCGGACCGGACTATACCGATACCTATGCCCGGTGGCGCCAAGGCCTGGTGACGGCGCTTCGCACGCAAGACGGGTTTCGCGACCAGCATCTGTTCGTGTTGGCCGAACGCGCCGGGGGCGGCGCTGGTTTGGCGTCGAGAGACGTCGTCGCCAGGACGTTCGCGCAGCTGCGCGAACGTATGGGCAATGATTCGGTGCTCCTCGTCGTGCTGCTTGGACATGGCACCTTTGACGACCTCGACGCGAAGTTCAACCTGGTGGGGCCGGACCTCGAGGCGCGCGAGTGGGCCGGTCTGCTCGACACGCTGCCGGGACGAGCGGTGTTTGTCAACACGGCGGCCGCGAGTTTTCCGTTCGTTTCCCGGCTCGCGGCTGAACGTCGGGTCGTCATCGCGGCGACCTCCTCGATGTCGCAGCAATATGACACGATCTTTCCCGAGTTCTTCACGGCCGCGCTCATGAGCAACCAGGGGGACCTCGACAAAGACGGTCGTGTCTCCGTGTGGGAGGCATTCACGTTTGCCAGTGCCGAGGTGCGTCGATGGTTCCAACGACGGGGCCGCCTCGCGACGGAACGAGCGATTTTGGACGATACCGGTGATGGGCGTGGCCGTGAAGCCGACGACGTGGGTGGCGATGGGATAATTGCCGACGGCGTGTTTGTGGGGGCCGGGATTCCGACGACCCCCTTCGCGGACCCTTCTCTCGCGCCTTTGGTCCGGCGGAGGGATGGTCTGGTTGCTCGGGTGGCGGAATTGCGAAGCCGACACGTCGAGTCTGGCGCGTCTACCGACGAGATCGTCGGCGAGTACCGGCGTCGGCTCGAGGCGCTTCTGATAGAACTGGCGCGGGTCTCTCGAGAGATTCGCCAGCACGACGGGAGCTGACCCGTTTCATACGAGGTTCACGAGGGCACTACGAATCAGCAATGCTGTGTAAAGACTGCGACACCGAGATCGCCGACAATGCGCTCATTTGTTATCGGTGTGGGACGGCCACGCAAGAACGCGTGCACGAGCCAGCGAGTGACACGCGGCCCAATCGCCGATGGGCGCCGATCGCGTTGACGGTCTTGTTTGTGCTCACGGCCGGGTTCTTTGGATGGCAGGCCGCCGGTGGACGCGAGGTCGCTCCGTCCGCCTGGTTGATGCTGGCTGCGGCGGGCGTATTACTCGCCATTCGATTGCGACGTTAGTGGCGTGTCACCTTTGATTCAGGTGGTTGGCGCTGGTCCTCGTCGCTCCCGGCTGCGTTGCTCGTCGCTTGCAATCGGCCCCATTGCGCGCTCCTCCCGCCTGGCCGGGAACAACGATGACTCACCGACAACCACCCGAATCAAAGGAAACACTACTAGAACGCTCGTTGACATAGCATCCCATCGTGGTTGCCGAAACATCTTGGCCGGCGGCGCGCTCCTCGCGGCTTGCCGGCCGGGCGCTTCGACGGCCCAGAATGGCATACTTGTTTCGACCAGGGTCTTCAGTGTCGTGATCCCTCGTATTTCGGACGCACAACATGAAGAGAGACAGCGCACTTTTGGGAGAGCCACGACTCGAAGTGACCGATTCGTTGGGACGTCGGATTGTCCATATCGAGAAACTGCCGTTTCTCATTGGTCGCCGGGTCGGTAGTGATCTGCACTTGCCGAGCGGCGAAATTTCTCGCGACCACGCCGAGATTGTAGGTGTCGGCGATGGCTATTCGATCACCGACCGGGGGTCGCGATACGGAACCTTTGTCAACGACGACGAGGTAAAGGAGCAGTCGCTCGCCCATGGCGACCGTATACGGTTGGGGCGAAACGGCGGGGTCGAGATCGTGTTTCTCGCGTCCGCCGACGACAAGCCGGCTGACCGTGGCGCCGCGGTCGTCGGTGACATCAGACAGTTAGCAACGCTCCTCGAAGGGCTTCGTGCGCTGAGCTCGGCGCGAGTGCTCGACGATGTCTTGTCACTGGTCATGGATGCGGCGATCGCCGTCAGCGGGGCCGAGCGGGGATTCATCATGCTGGCCAATGATGCGGGCGAGCTCGAGTTTACGGTTGCTCGCTCCCGTGACCGCCAAACGCTGCCTGGTAGCGGGTTTGAGACGAGTCGCAAGATCCCCGAAGAAGTGTTTCAGACTGGCGAATCTCGGATCGAAGCGGACCTGCTCGACGGCGATTTGGCCGCGAAGCATCAAGGCACGATCGCCTTGGGGATTCGCAACGTGTTGTGTGTGCCACTCCACCTCGTGCGCTACGCCGACAACCAGGAAGCCGTCTCGTCCGAGGACCGGCTCATCGGCGTGCTCTATCTCGACAGCCGCGAACGAGGGACGCTACTATCGGCCCAGACGGCCGGGGCGTTGGAGACGCTCGCGAACGAAGCCGCGGTGGCGATCGAAAACGCAAAGTTATATCGTACGGCGCTCGAGAAGGCGAAGATGGAGCAGGAGATGCAGACCGCCGCGGACATCCAGCAGGCGTTGCTCCCGGCGGGTCAGCGCACCGGCGCTTTTTTTGTCGCGTCCGCCGAAACCATGCCGTGTCGATCGATTGGTGGGGATTTCTTTGACTACATCGACCTTCCAAATGGCGCGTTTGGTTTTGCGCTGGGCGACGTCGCGGGGAAGGGGCCGCCAGCCGCCTTGTTGGGCGCGATGCTCCAGGGGTCATTGGCCGCGAAGGCCCTGTCCAGCACGGGGCCTGCCACGACGATGGCAGCCGTCAACACAGCGCTCGTGAGACGCGGAATTCAGGGTCGATTTGTGACGCTGTTTTACGGAATTCTCTTCCAGGATGGCCGGCTCGTGTACTGCAACGCCGGTCACAACCCGCCGATGCTGGTGACCAAACGGGCTGGGGTCGAACGTCTCGAAACGGGCGGTATGGTTATCGGCCTCTTTGACGGGACACCGTTTACCGAAGACACCGTATATCTGGAAGCCGGCGATTTCTTGCTCACGTTCAGCGATGGCGTTTCCGAAGCGATGAACGCGGCGGACGAAGAGTATGGCGACGAAGGCATTCTCAGCAGCCTCGCGGACATGCAGGTGACCGACGTCGAGCCGCAGCTCAAGCACGTGTTCGGCGGCGTCTCGACGTTTACCGCGGGCGCCGCCCAGAACGACGACGTAACCGCGATGGTCGTTGGCTATCGCAGTCCGCCCAACGCGGAGGGGTAGGACCGTCCGGGACTATCGCTGGTCCATCGGGACAAAGTCGCGAGCGTCTGGTCCAAGATAGATCTGCCGGGGTCGCGTGATTTTTTGGTCTTTGTCCTGAAGCATCTCTTCCCACTGCGCGATCCACCCGACCGTGCGACCGATAGCAAAAAGCACCGGGAACATCGAAGGACGAAAGCCCATCGCCTCGTAGATGAGTCCTGAGTAGAAGTCCACGTTCGGATACAGTCGCCGCGAGACGAAATACTCGTCTTGCAGGGCGATCCGCTCGAGTTCGAGCGCGACATCGAGTAGCGGGTTCTTCCTCGTGACCTCGAATACCTGATACGCGGTCTCTTTGATCACCTTGGCCCGCGGGTCGTAGGACTTGTAGACCCGGTGCCCAAAACCCATGAGACGCGATTCGCCATCCTTCACTTTTTTTATAAATGCCGGGATGTTGTTGATCGTGCCGATCTCGAGCAGCATCCGCAGCACCGCTTCATTGGCCCCGCCATGCAGCGGACCGTAGAGCGCGGCCGCGGCTCCGGCGAGTGCGGCATACGGGTCGGCCTGCGAGCTTCCAATTCCGCGCATGGCGCTGGTGCTGCAGTTCTGTTCGTGGTCGGCGTGCAGGATAAACAACACGTCGAGCGCGCGCTCGAGCACCGGGTCGGGCTTGTAACGGGGCTCGACCTTTCTGAACAGCATGCTCAGGAAGTTGCCGATAAAACTCAGGTCGGGGTCGGGGTAGACATAGGGCTGGCCGATGCTATGCCGGTAGGCGTAGCCAGCGACGCTGGGCATTTTTGCGATCAGCCGGGCGACCTGGGTGTGGCGAGCCTCGTCGTTGAATACCTCCTTGGCGTCCGGATAGAACGTCGAGAGTGCACCGACGGTGCTCAGAAAGATGCCCATGGGATGGGCGTCGTAGCGGAACCCCTCCATGAATTTCTTGAGGTTTTCGTGCAGCATCGCGTGCTGCTGAAGGTCGGTGTTCCAGGTGGAAAGCTGAGTGGCGTTTGGAAGCTCACCGTGGAGCAGCAAATACGATGTTTCGGTGTAACTGCTGTGCTCGGCCAGTTGTTCGATCGGGTAACCGCGGTAGCGGAGGATGCCCTTGTCGCCGTCAATGAACGTAATCCGGCTCTTGCATGACGCCGTGTTCTGAAAGGCGGGATCATAGGTCATTAGACCGAATTCGTTCGGGTCCACCTTGATTTGTCGAAGGTCAAGGGCACGGATGGTGCCGTCCGCGATCGGGACCTCGTATTGTGTACCCGTCCGGTTGTCGGTGATCGTCAACGTGTCAGCCATACTTGTCTCGGCTCCTCGAGCGTTCAGTCGTTTTCAGTGGGGTCCGCCGAGTCGTTGTCGTTATCAATCAACGAGGTCGGTTCGCCCGCCACGCGGTAGTTTCCGTCCACCCAATTCTGGAGGTCGAGAAGCTTACAGCGTTCACTGCAGAATGGACGCCAGGCATGACACTGGGGCCGACGACGACAGTAGACGCAGGTCGGCGCACGCTGAGTGTCTTGCTGGTCTGCCAGGAGCGTAATTCTATCAGCGGGGACGACGCGGTGCTCGCGCGGTCGGGGTGCGGCTTGGCGAGTCGGTCGTCGACTGGCGGGCGGATTCGATGCGCCGGGACGAGAGGCGGGTCGGCGAAGGCCGGGTCAGTGGACGGTCGACCTCGAATCGCACGATGCGGCGTAACACCTTTTCGAGGGGCGTGACGCTACGTTGAGCCGACCAGAGCTCGAGCTCAGCATCGCCAGTGGACCGGATTCTGAGCAGGTAGTCCTTTCCACCCGGCACAATCTCGAGTGCCGTAACATTCTGCTCGTGGCTCCGGTCGAGATTCTCGGCGACACGGAGGAGGGCGGCGAGCGCCTTAACGGTGCGACGGAGCTCCACGGGCAGCCCCCCATAGCCGTCGTGGGACCGTTTTGGGAGGCCTCGCCGATGATACCGGGCCGTCACGCGATGACCTCGACCTCTTGCGGCTCAAAGCCCCGGAGACCGCCATTTTTGACGAGATAGTACGAGTGTGTATGATGGCGGCCATAGCTGATGTGCATCCCGATGTCGTGCAGTACGGCCGCGTATTCCAGCCACTCACGTTCACGGTCGCCCATCCCGTGGGCGGGCTGCGTCTGGTCAAAAAGGGCCAGACCGAGACGTGCCACTTGGTGTGCGTGTTCCGACTCGTAATCGCAACGTTCTGCAAGCTCGACCACGCTCCGACGGCAGATGTCTGGATACTTCTCGACGTGCGCGATCCTCGCCTGGTTCTTTTGGATATAGTCGAGGGCGAGCCCCTCTCGTAGCGCCAGGTCACAGAGCGTGAGCTCTTTGGCGCCCAGCGCCCGCAAAATGCTATCGAGGAGAATCGAACCCGCCACGGCCAAATCGGCGCGCCGCGGGTCGAGCCCGGGCAGCCGAAGACGTTCTGACAACGTCATGCGGGTGAGGTCTCGTCGGACCCGTCTGAATTGTTTGGCGCTGATCCGGCGATGGCGGAGGTCGTCGGAACCGACCACCCCGGATTCGCTTGCCGCGAGCTGCCCGAGGCTCAGGATGGTGCCCGATGTCCCGATCAAAGCCAAGCTTGAGGATCTGTTCGACGCTCTGGGAGGTCTCGTTCTCGATGCACTTGGTCAGGCGACGTTCATCTCGAATCGCGAGCGGGTCGGTTCCCACAAAGCGTTCCGTGAGCCGGATGACGCCAATCTTTGCGCTGCTGGCAACCTGTACCTTTGTGGACGTGCCACGCGTGAGCTCGACACTGCCTCCTCCGATATCGATGACCACCGCCGCCCCGGCCGCGACATCTACCCCGTAGACCGCCGCCCGGTGGATCAAGCGGGCCTCAATCGTTCCCGAGATCACGCGGACCCGGATACCGGTGCGTTGGCGCACGGCCGTCAGGAATTCTCGGCCGTTTTCCGCTTCCCGGACCGCGCTGGTCGCCGCCGCCACGATTTCGTCCACATCGTGCGACTCGGCGAGCCGGCGGAATTTTGACAACATCTGCAGGGTCGCCATCATTGACGCTTCTGTTAGCGCCCGTCCCCCGAGGCCGCCCTCCCCGAGCCGCACCATCTCTTTCTCGCGGTCGACGACTTCAAACGACTGATCGGCGCGCAGCTGCACCACGATCATGTGGATCGAATTGGTGCCGATGTCGATGGCCGCGATGCGCACGGTCTACCTACCGATCCTTCTCCGGTCGAGTCCGGTGGTCACGTCCGCGCCAAACGCTCCAGGACGTCACCGGTCTCCTCGTGGGCATAAGACGAGCTTGCCCCGGTATTCCCCTTGCGCGGCGATCGTCCGAGAGGTCGGGCTCCAAACCTACCGCATTATAGGGACTCGGTGAGGGCTCGTGGCGCCCGACACGCGCGTGACTCCGATTCACGAGGCGGGTCATTCATGCACGATCCAGCCGACGATCGATCCGGCGACGATCAGCCACGTCGACTGCGGTTGCCATCGGAGTACGACCGCCGCCGTCACGACAAAAAACCCGACCGTCCAGAGGTCGACAACGGCGGACCTCGCGACATGCCATGTCACCGCGGCCATCAGGCCGAGTGACGCCGCGACGATTCCGTCCAGGAGCCCGCTGGCGCTCGGTGACGCGCGGAGCGTCGGAATCAGGGGCTGAGTAAGCGCGACAAAGACAAAGCCTGGGAGAAAAATCGCAGCGGTCGCGAGGAGCGCACCTGCCCACCCCCCCAACAGATAGCCAATAAACGTTGCGGTTGTGAACACCGGACCGGGCGTTACCTGTCCGACCGTGATGGCATCGATGAGCTGCTGGTCGGTGAGCCAACCCCATCGTTCGGTCAAATCTGCGCGTAGAAACGCGACCAACACATAGCCGCTCCCAAAGAGGACCGACCCCACCTTGAGGAAAAAGAGTGTCAACCGGGTCAAGGTGACCGGCACCGCCGTGGATGTCATCGCCAGGGCCGCGGCGGATACTGCCGTGAAAGATGTCGCGCCGGCGACGGCGACCGCCGCCGCGGTCGGGGCGGTTGATGGCCCAGCCCGGGGCGGTCGGGGGGGACGACGCGCGACCCGAACCATCAACGCGAGCAGCGCGCCGGCGGCAAGAATAAGAAGCTCGTTGACACCGGCGAGAGACAGGCTCATCGCCGCCACGCCGATCATCGCAGCCAGCGCGCTGGTCACAGCCGTCTGACCAAGCTTCCAGACGGCATGAAGGATGATTGTCACGATCACCGGACCTATGCCATACATCACGCCTTCGAGCTGTGGCGTGTCGCCGTAGCGCGTGTAGCCCCAGGCAATAGCCATGACGATGAGGCAGGCGGGCAGGATAAAGCAGACACCGGCGGCGATGAGACCAGGCCAACCGCACCGCTTGTATCCCAGATGGATGGCCAGCTCTGTCGAGTTGGGGCCGGGAATCAAATGGGTGGCCGCCAGAAGATCCAGGAACTCTGTGTCAGTCAGCCAGTGATGTCGGTGGACGACCTCGTCTCGCATCATTGCAATATGCGCGGCGGGTCCCCCAAACGCGGTGATCCCCAGGCGAAGAAACAGCGTCGCCAGCTCTCTCAAAACGTCGCATGGTAGCATCGGTCGCACACTCGTGCGGAGCCGTGTCGTGGGTCTGCGGATCAACCCATGAACGGCCGCACACAGCCGAAGGAGATGACCATGCGTCACACCGTTCCCCGCGTTGCCACGCTTGGGGCGATTCTCATCGTCGTGAGCGGGCTTTCTTTCGCGGCCGGTCTGGTCGCCCAGTCCACATCGAACGGGCCAATGTTCGAGAGCGCCGCGGGCGCGCGGCTCGAGGTTCTCTTCGACGGGCCGTCCATGGGTGCACCCGTGGACGTCGGGGTGCTGACATTTCCGCCCGGGACGGACTCGGGTAACCATCCGCACGGCGTCACAGAGATTTTCTACGTGCTCGAAGGAGAGCTCGAGCACGTGGTCAACGGTGAGAGTCATCTGCTCACCCCCGGGATGCTTGGGCATGTCAGCCCGCCCGACCTGGTCAATCACCGGGTAGACCCAAACGGCGAATCGGCGCGGGCGGTCGTGATCTGGGCTCCCGGCGGCGAGGCAGAGCGGATTTCGGGAAACTGGACGCGAGTCGAATAGCCGGGAAAAGACTATTCTCTACCTCCGGCAGCGACGCTGACGACCAGCGAGTCGCACCGTGCCGCTGATTGGATCTTGGTTGGTGTCGACGGGGATGAACTGAAACGCCCGGACTCTGTAACGCGTCTCAAAGGATTGTGTGCATGCGAATACTTTCAGTTGTTGCCCTGAGCCTCTTGGTGTCGGGGCCGGCGATGGCGCAGGATACGCTGCCGGATGTTGACCGCTTTGGCCCTCAAGTGGGGCAGCCGGTGCCGGATTTCTCGTTGGTTGACCAGTCAGGAACGTCGCGCGACCTCGCGTCGCTGATGGGCCCAGAGGGGCTGATGCTGGTCTTTAGCCGTTCGGCTGACTGGTGACCGTACTGTAAAACGCAGCTCGTGGAGCTGCAAAGTCGGCAGTCGGAGATCCAGGCTCGGGGCTTGGGGCTGGCGTCCGTCCTGTATGACCCGCCCGAAACGATTTCGGCGTTTACGACCTCTCGGGGAATCGAGTTCCCGGTCCTGTCGGACGTCGGGTCAGAGGTGATTCAAGCCTACGACCTGCTAAACCGGGAGACCGAAGTGGGTAGCCGTGTCTACGGCATCCCGTATCCGGGAATATTTATCCTGGATGCATCGGGCCGGGTCACGGCGCGGTTTTTTGAAGCTCGCTATCAGGAACGTTTTACGGCGTCCAGCATCTTGACAAGCCTCGCGGACCCCGTGACCGGTGCCGATCGCGATGCGGTGCAAGTCGAGACCGACCATATCCAGGCCATCTCCTACGCGAGCGATTCGGTCGTCGCTCCGGGTAACCGTTTCTCACTACTGGTTGACGTGACGCCCCAGGCCGGGATGCACGTCTATGCGCCGGGCGACCACACGTATCAGGTAATTCGGCTCCGGATTGAGACGCCGGATTTCGTGCAGTTGCATGAGCCAGAGTACCCGCCGTCGGGAACCTATCACTTTGCGCCGCTCGACGAGACCGTGGCCGTCTACGAGGAGTCGTTTCGTCTGGTCCAAGATGCGACGATACCTATGAGTCGGGAGGTCGCGGCGCTCGCAAGCGAACCCGGCGCAACACTCACCGTCAACGGTGTGCTGGAATACCAGGCGTGCGATGACGCGATTTGCTATGTGCCAGTCGAGGTCCCGATGAGTTGGGACTTTGAGTGGAGAGGACTCATTAGAGACTAGCTGCTGCCGGGCACTAGAGCTCTTGCAGTTCTCGGCTTCGGATCAGAAACAACGCGGCAACGGCAGCCAGCAGGAGGCCGTTGACCGCGAGGACTGTGGAGGCTGATGACAGGCCGATGAAGTAGCCGCTGATGAGGCTGCCGATGGGCGTGCCACCGCGAAACGCGACCAAATAGATACTCAGCACTCGGCCGCGCAGCTCGTTGGGCACCGTGAGCTGGACCAACGAGCTGATGAGGGCGAACACGACGAGTAAAGTCGCGCCCACTCCAAACAAAATCACGTAGCTAAAGATCGTAAACGGGAGGACCGCGAACGCCACCACGCACCCGGCGAACGCGATCTGGACCGAGAGCAGCGTGCGGCCCATGTTCCGAAAGGTGCCCAGCCAGGCCACACTCAGCGCCCCCGCGACGGCACCGGCCCCGACTGCCGTCATGAGCCGGCTCAGATGGGCCGCATCTTCGGCGAACACGGGCAGAAACGAGCGGATCGGCAGCCCCAGCGATGTTGTGGCCAACGCCAGCACGGTCAATGCCAGTAGGGTCGGTTCGTTTTTGACGTAGGATAGCCCACCCTTGATCGCGACAAGCATCTTTTGACTCGGCTTGGCCGGGGGAAGGGGGAGTTGCATCAGACTCAACACGACGATGACCGCGAGGAAGGACAACGAGTTGAGCCCAAAGCAGGCCACCATGCCGAGCGACACAAGCACGGCTCCACCAATGAGCGGACCCACCATCTGTGCCAGATTGAATTGGATGGAGTTGAGCGCGATCGCGTTGGGGAGCGTCTTTCGAGGAACCATCGACGGAATCATCGATTGAAATGCGGGTCCTCCAAACGCTTGAGCGAGACCGGTTAGAAACGACAACACCAGAATGTGGCGAATCTCGACGACCTCGAAAAAAACTACGGCTGTCAGGACCAGGGCGCACATCATTTGGAGCACTTGGGACGCGATCAGAAGATGCCGACGGTCGTGTCGGTCAGCGACCACGCCCCCAATGAGCGTGAAGAGCAGAAGCGGCAGCTCACCGATAAACACGTTGAGCCCCAGATAAAAGGCGGAGCCGGTCAGAGTCAGAATCAGCCATTGCTGGGCAAAGCGCTGAGTCCAGGTGCCCACCGCAGAAGTGAACGCGGCGAGCCAGAGGTTTCTAAAATTTGGATAGGCGAACGCGGCCGCCAGTCGTCGCACGACGCGAACCCCGGCCGAACTCGGGCTCGGTAAGTCTGGGTCGGCAGCGGAGGTTTCGGAAGGGTCGTTTAGCGGTTCGGCCACGGAATATACAGCCCTTCGCCAAGAAAGACGATGCTGGCCCAGAGTCCGTGCGAGTGTCGGTGGAGCGCGACCGGCGCCAGCACCGCCACGGGGATCCAGATCCAGAGTTGGTGAGTCATCGCTATTGAAGTGAAGGTCCGCGTTATCGTGAAACCGGTAAACGTGAGGACGCACGTCAAGAGGATGTTCACATACACGGCTCCAAACCACTGCCCGGGTTCTCGCTCAAACCGTTCGCCACAGGCCGCACACTGGTCGTTCAATTGGAACAGTGTCTTGAAGAGTCGACCATGCGCATAACATGGACACCGGAGTCTGAGGCCGCGTCCGAAAATATCGATTAGTTCCGGGAGTACCCGTTTCTCAGGGCGATCATACATTGTGCTCGACGCCGGTCCTCGTCGCGGGTCACCCCACGCCTTCATGTCGCGTTGACCGTATCGACGTGTTCTAACCGACGAGGGCAGCGTTGTCCTCGATTGCGGACCCATGCGTGGCCTATGCGTGGACCCATGTGTGAGCCCGCGGCGGGCCCAGCACTTTCTCCAGACACTGACCCGCCTCTTCGCGTCTCGCGCCGAGGGCCCTCACCCGCGTGAACTCTAGTTTCAGGACGGTCCAACCCGTTGTCGCACAATCAGCCACCCGACGACAAAGGCAAAGACGCCGGCCCCAAAAATTCGAGGGCTCGGACCGAGCGGCCCCGCCGTAACGATCGCCATCAATAGAAGCGACATCGCAAGAAGCTGAAGGAACCGGCCGATGTAATAGATGAATCCGGGCATGATGAAATCGTTGCTCACTTTGGGTCGGGTGGTCGAGAGCTGCGGACCGAGCGCGTGGCCGACAATCGCTCAGCGATGGTTTTCTCCAGGCCCCGCTCTGTCGGCCGATAGTATCGACGGTCTCCCAGGTTGTCGGGGAGGCATTGCA